>JANLVC010000061.1:0-10289 GCA_031363815.1 Gemmatimonadota bacterium | reverse complement strand
TGTGTATTCGATTGGTAGCGTGCTGTACGAAATGCTCACGGGCAATGCGCCGTTCACCGGCGCGAATGCGCAGCAGATCATCATGAAGATCATCACCACGCCGGCCGAGGCGGTGACGGTGTACCGCAAGTCGGTGCCGGCAAACGTCGCGGCGGCAGTGGCGAAGTCGCTGGAGAAGTTGCCGGCCGATCGATTCGAGAGCGCCAAGGCGTTTGCCGAGGCACTGGCAAATCCGTCGTTTGCCGGTGCCAATGCGGAAAGTGCGTCGGGAACAGCGGCGCGCCCGGGCGCGCGTACCGCGGCGGCTCGCTGGGGGCAGCTCGGGTGGGCGGTCGGCGTTGCGGGTCTGGCGCTCGCTGCCTGGTCGTGGCGTGTCACTAGCGGGCCGGATGACCAGCAGGCCACCCCCACCTATCTGAACGTCGCCCTCGCCGACTCCACCTCGCTCGCCAACATCGGGCCCCTCGGCGATGTGGTCGGCGCGATTGCTCTGTCAGCGAACGGACGGCTGCTGGTGTATGCCGCGAGTACGACGAGTGGCGCGCAGCTCTACCGCCGTGACCTTGGCGACTTCAAGAGCACACCAATTGCCGGTACGGACAGCGCCTACGCGCCGATGCTGTCGCCGGACAACAGGTGGGTCGCGTTCTTCGTCGGCAACGAGTTGCGCAAGGTGCCGATCAGCGGCGGCTCGGCGGTGCTGCTGGCGATGGTGCCCGAACAGGCAGGTACGAGTTGGAGCCGCGATGGGCGCATTCTGGTGGCCGCACGTGAGGGAGACATGTTGGGCTGGATCCCGGAGTCGGGCGGCACGATCACGCCAATTCCCAATCCCCGTCGGGCGTTCGCCTCTTGGCCGCAGCTGCTGGCCGATGGACAGCACGCACTCGTGGAGGCGCGAGGGCTCGATGTTCCACGCGGCGTCTATGTGATGGATCTCGTGACCGGACGACTGGTGGCTATCACGCTCGCCGGGCCGAAAGATCTCGACTCATTAGGCTCGGCCGCGCCGCTACCCGGCATGCAGCCGCGACTGTTGTCCTCCGGCTATCTGACGTACGCAACATCAGGCGGGCTCATGGCGGTTGCCTTCGACCAATTGACGCTCCGCGTGCGCGGCCGCCCGGTCGAGGTGCTCAGCGGCGCGGCCCACTACGCGATCGCGAATAACGGCACGCTCGTGTACGCGCCGGGGGCCGATGCCGCCAAGAGTGCGCTCGTCTGGGTCACTCCGGACGGCGCCATCGACAGCCTTGGCTTCGACGCGCAGCGCTACGGCACGTTTTCGTTGTCGCCGGATGGTCGTCGGTTGGCCGTGCTCGTGGGATCGGCCACCCTTACCACTGAGCTCTGGGTATACGACCTCCAGCACCGCGCCCGCGTGAAGGTGCGAACGCAGGGCAACGTGGGGTCGCCTACGTGGTGGCCGGACTCCCGTCGCATCGTGTTCACCGAATATAGCCTTCGCACGGGAGCGCCCAGCATCGCGGTCCGCCAGATGGTGGAGAGTTCCGGTGAGCGCGACACCTTGGGCGTCGGATGGGAACTCACGGGCATCGCACCAGACGCCCAGACCGCGTTCGGCACCAAAGGCTTTGGGCGTGGCGCGTGGATCTTCCCGCTGGCCAAGAACCAGCCGCCGATCTCACTCGACTCGTTCCCAACCGCGTGGGGACCGATGCTTTCACCGGATGGCCAATGGATCGCCTACACCTCCAACGAGGCGGGGCAGTATGAGATCTACGTCGCTCCCGCGGCGCGGCGGGGAGAGCGCCGAAAGGTCTCACTGGGGATAGGCGAAGAGCCGCTCTGGTCGCCGCGTGGAGACCAGTTGCTCTATCGGGCGGGAACGGTGTGGTACCGCGTCGCCGTTCCAACCGGCGCGCGTACCGAGTTCGGTCGTGCCGTGCCGGTGTTCCGCGGGCCCTACGTAAACGTCGACGACCGTTCGCACGACATCTCGCCGGATGGCCGGCGCCACCTCGTACTCTTAGGCCCACCGGTGCGCCCCACGACGCACCTCAACGTGATCCAGCACTGGGCCTCGGAGGTGCGCGCCAAGGTCGTGGCACAGGACACTGTGCGTCAGTGAGCGCACGGCTCGCCTCTCGGGTGAATGCGCTCAAAGGGGTTTCAAGGGGTCAGCGTCGTCGGTTTCGAGAGCCTCAACTGAAACAGACCCCTTGAAACATGACCCCTTGAAACCACGCCGCGACGAGGAGGTTGTGCGCGGGAGCAGCGACGGTTCAACGTGAACCCGGGGTATCGCGCGCGACGCGAGACAGCCACTTTCCCGCCATGACCGCCCAAACCGACCGCCTCAACACGGCCCTCGCCGGCCGCTACCGCATTCTCCGCCACCTTGGCGAAGGCGGCATGGCCACGGTGTACCTCTGTGAGGATATCAAGCACGATCGGCAGGTGGCGCTCAAGCTGCTCAAGCCGGAGTTGGCGGCGGTGTTGGGCGCCGCGCGGTTCGTGCAGTAGACCAAGACCACCGCCGCGTGGCAGCATCCGCAAATTTTGCCGCTGTTCGACAGCGGCGCGGCCGACGGCTTCCTGTTTTACGTGATGCCGTTCATCGACGGCGAAACGTTGCGCGCCAAGCTCGATCGCGAAACGCAGCTGGGTGTGGACGATGCCGTGCGCATCGCCCGCGACGTGGCCGACGCGCTGCACTACGCACACACGCGCGGCATCGTGCATCGCGATGTCAAGCCGGAGAACATCCTGCTGCACGACGGGCGCCCGATGGTGGCCGACTTCGGCATCGCGCTCGCCGTCTCGGCCGCCGCCGGTGGCCGCATGACCGAGACGGGCTTGAGTCTCGGCACGCCGCACTACATGAGCCCCGAGCAGGCGACGGCGGAAAAGGTGATCAGCGGTCGGTCCGATGTGTATTCGCTGGCGACGGTGCTGTATGAAATGCTCACGGGCAACCCGCCGTACACCGGCGCGAGCGCGCAGCAGATCATCATGAAGATCATCACCGAGCCCGCCGAGCCGGTCACGAAGTATCGCAAGTCGGTGCCGGTGAACGTGGCCGCGGCACTGGCGACGGCACTCGAAAAGCTGCCGGCCGATCGATTCGCGAGTGCCCGCACTTTTGCGGAGGCCCTCGCGACCTCCGGGTACGCGGGCTCGGCGCCGCGGCCGATCGAACGCGTGTTCGCGGCCGGCACGTGGCGCGCCAGGGGCTCGCTGGTCGCGCTCGCGCTCACCGCCGTGGTGGTGAGTGCGCTGACATGGGCCGGGGCCGTCGTACTCTGGAAGCCCCGGGTCGCCGTCGTCGCCCCGGTGGCGCGGTACGAGGTGATCCGCCCTGGGGGGAAGGGGGGCGAGTTCGGAAGTCTGGCCGTGTCGCCCGATGGCGCTCGCCTTGTCATCACGGGGCGAGGCAGCGCAGATGCGGCCGAACGCCTGTTCCTTCGCGCGCGCGATCAACTGGAGGTGCGAGAGCTGCCGGGCACGGAGGGCGGATACAATCCGTCGTTTTCTCCCGACGGCCGGAAGATCGTGTTCATGTCCGGCACGCTGCTGAAAGTCGCCGACCTGTCTGGTGGTCCGGTCACCACCGTCGCCGACACCGGCGTCGGCGTGCCTGGAGTCTCGTGGGGCTACGACGGCTACATCTATCTCGACGTGCGCAGCATTGGACCTCTGGTCAGAGTTCCCGAGGGCGGCGGGGCCATGCAGGCGGTCTCCACGCTCGATGCCGGCACCAAGGAGTTGCAGCACGTGTGGCCGGATGCGCTGCCCAACGGACGCGGTGTCATCATGACGATCAATCGTGGCGGTCCGGGGCAGGGTGCGGCGGAGGGCGATGCGATTGCGGTGCTCGATCTGAACACGGGCAGGCACCGTGAACTGCTGCGCGGCGTCTTCGCGCGATACGCGACCAGCGGACATCTGCTCGTCGTCACGCGCGAGGGCACCCTGCTCGGCGTGAGGTTCGATCAGGACAAGCTCGAGATGCGCGGGGCGCCGGTCACGTTGGCGGAGGGTGTCTTCGTTGCCTCCAACGGCACTGGTCTGGTCAACCTTTCCATGTCGCACACCGGCACGCTGTGGTACACCCTTGGCTCGGGCGGGGCCGGACGCGAGGTGGGATGGAGCACCCGGACCGGTGGCTTCACGCCAGTCGAGCCGGCCATCGTCGGCAACGTGCTGGACGCGTCGCTGTCCCGCGACGGGACGCAGCTCGCGTATATCCTCGCGGGAGATGATAGCCGGGACGTGTGGCTGGCCCGCGTGGGAAGTCGCGACCGGGCGCGCCTCACGTTCGACCGCTCGTATCAGGGGCTGAGCTGGCATCCGAACGGCACCAGCCTGCTCGTGAGTCGACCGCCGGGCGAGTTGTACACGCTGGACACCGACGCCCGCTCAGGCCCCGTGCCGATCCCCGGCCTCCTGGCCAGCGTGCAAGACGCCCGCTGGGCTCCCGATGGCGCACGCATCCTGTACGCCAGTCAGGGCGGGCAGAACATCGACCTGCTGGCGATCACGCCGGGGGCAGGCGCCCGCGCCGACACGCTGGTGGCGACCGCTGCCGGTGAGCGAAACCCTTCGGTGTCTCCAGACGGCCGATGGCTGGCCTATCAGGCGAGGGCTGGTGCAAGCACCGACGTGCAGGTGCGGGCGTACCCGAACACCCGGGGGGCGTTGTACCAGGTGTCGAACGCTGGTGGCGCATCGCCCCGATGGTCGCGCGATGGTCGCGAGATTTTCTATCGCGGCCGCGGGGATTCCCTGGTGGCCGTCCCGGTGCTCCCCGGCCCGACGTTTTCGATGGGCGCCGAGCGCGCGCTCTTTTCGCTGCGGGGCGTGACCTCGTGGGATGTGGGCCCCGACAGTCAGCGATTTCTGCTCGTGCGCGCCCGCGACGTCAACTCCTCCGAACGGTTGATCGTCGTGGAGAACTTTCATGAGGAGTTGAAGGCACGGGTGAAACCGTGACCGGTGCACCACCATCCTCTTCGCCTGCTCACGGAGCGTTCATGACACGTCCCAAGTGGTTCATGCCGGTGGCCATCATCGCGCTGCTGTGGAATCTGATCGGCTGCGCCGCCTATCTGATGGACGTGACGCTCACCCTCGAGGCCGTGGCGGCCATGTCGCCCGATCAGCAAGCACTGTATGCCGCGCGCCCCGCGTGGGCGGTGGCCGCATACGCCATCGCGGTGTGGGGCGGTGCGCTTGGCTGCGTGGGGCTGATCATGAAGAAGCGGTGGGCCACGGGCGCGCTGCTGGCGTCGCTGCTGGGGCTCATCGCGCAGGACATTGGGTTGTTCGGTATGAGCCCGGTGGCCATCGAGGCGTCGGTGTACGCCCTGCAGGGGATGGTGCTGGCGATCGCGGTGCTGTTGCTGCTGCTGGCCAACAGGGCGGCGCGACAGGGGTGGCTGGCGTGACCGCGTTCGAATCAGAGTAGTGCAGCGGCGCCGCACTACACCGCTCGCCCGTACCCCTCCATCGCACGCGCCAGGCGCTCGACGCCCTCGACCAGCGTGGGCGCGTCGTAGTGCGCAAAACTCAACCGCATCGCCGCCGCCCGCATGTCGTCTGGCAGCTCCACCCACACGAAGTAACCACCGCGCGGTTCGATGAACGTCGCGGTCGGCACCTGCTCGCGAAGGGCGCGGCACAGCACGGCGGATCGCTCCGCGTACACCGCGCGCTACGCATCGAGCGTGGTGTCGGCGAGTCCGAGTTCGAGCAGGCTTCGTACCACTCCCGACGTGAACGGATTGAGTCCGCCACCACTCTGCACGAGTCCCGAGTGCACGAGCGTATTCAGCAGTGCGGGCGAGCTTTCGATCCAGCCGAGCCGCAGTCCCGGCGCGCAGATTTTCGAGAAGGAACCGAATGAGAACACGCGCGCGTCGTGCGCGTACGAGGCCAGCGGGCGCGGCGGCGCGTTGCCGAAGTCGAGCAGGTGGTACACCTCGTCGGCCACAATCAGCAGATCGTGCGCGCGACCGATGGCGATGAGCGCCGCGCGCCGCGCTGCCGACATCGTGGTGCCGGTCGGATTCTGGAATGATGGAATGGTGTAGAGCAGCGCCGGCGTGTGCCGGTTCAGGGCGTCTTCGAGCGCATCGGGGCAAAGCCCCTCGCCATCGATGGGAATGCCGAGAACCTGCAGTCCGTGATCGCGGAACACGTCGAGCGCGAGGAAGTAGGTGGGTTCTTCCACGAAGATCGTGTCGCCCGGCTTCGTGAAGCGCGAAAGGCGGCATCGCCCTGATTCTCGCCGTACTGTAACAACGACGCGTCGCCGCGCGCGAGGCAGTGTTCGGCCGAGGTGCGCAGTGCGGCCGTGGGCAGCAACGACAGCGAGGGTTGGCCGTTGCCGAAGTCGATAATCGTCATCGGCGAATGGTGGCGGTAAGGTGCGAGGTTTCAAGGGGTCAGCGAGGTTTCAAGGGGTCAGAGTCGTTGAAGTCCCAGAGCTTCAACGACTCCGACCCCTTGACCCCTTTGCAACCCAAGGGGCGCTCGCAAACCGGCCGGTCACAGCGCACCTTCCATCCCATGACCGCACAAACCGACCGCCTCAACACGGCCCTCGCCGGCCGCTACCGCATCCTCCGCCACTTGGGCGAAGGCGGCATGGCCACCGTGTATCTGTGCGAGGATCTCAAGCACGATCGTCAGGTCGCGCTCAAGCTGCTCAAGCCGGAGTTGGCCGCCGTGCTCGGCGCCGAGCGGTTCGTGCAGGAGATCAAGACCACCGCCGCGTTGCAGCATCCGCATATTCTGCCGCTGTTCGATTCCGGTGCGGCCGACGGATTTCTGTTTTACGTGATGCCGTTCATCGACGGCGAAACGTTACGGGCCAAGCTCGATCGCGAAACGCAGCTCGGTGTCGAGGAATCGGTGCGCATCGCGCGCGACGTAGCCGATGCGCTGCACTATGCACACACGCGCGGCATCGTGCACCGCGATGTGAAGCCGGAAAACATTCTGCTGCACGACGGGCGCCCGATGGTGGCCGACTTCGGCATCGCGCTCGCGGTGAGTGCGGCCGCCGGTGGGCGCATGACCGAGACCGGCTTGAGCCTCGGCACCCCGCACTACATGAGCCCCGAGCAGGCCACGGCCGAAAAGGAGATCACGGCCCGCAGCGATGTGTATTCGATTGGTAGCGTGCTGTACGAAATGCTCACGGGCAATCCGCCGTTCACCGGCGCGAATGCGCAGCAGATCATCATGAAGATCATCACCGTGCCCGCCGAGCCGGTGACGATGTATCGGAAGAGCGTACCGGCGAACGTGGCGGCGGCGGTGGCGAAGGCGCTGGAGAAGTTGCCGGCCGATCGATTCGAGAGCGCCAAGGCGTTTGCCGAGGCACTGGCAAATCCCGCCTACGGCAATGGCGCGGGAGCTACCGTGAGTGCGGGAGCCCGCCCTGCGTCGCCTCGCAGCCGCCGCGCGACGGTGGTGACGTGGGCGCTGATGGCGTGCGCGATCGGCGCGGCGACGGTGACCGGCTGGACGCTGCGCCAACCGCCCGCGCTCCAGGTGGTGCGTTTCGCGGCACCGCTGGCCGTAGGCCAGCGGCCGACAGACGTTGGCAACATGCCGATCGCGCTGTCGCCCGATGGCCACCGCCTCGCCTACGTCGCGGTGGACTCGAATACCGCGCGACGCATGGTGTATCTGCGCGCGCTCGATCGGTTCACCGCCGCCGCCGCGATTCCGGGCACCGAAGACGCCACCGCGCCCTTTTTCTCCCCCGACGGTCTCTGGATCGGTTTCATGACGCTCGCGGGCGACGTCAAGAAGGTCTCGGTGAGTGGCGGCCCGGTCAGTCCGCTGGCCACGGGTGCTGAAAGGAATGGCAGCGCTCCCTCGTGGGGAGACGATCACGCCATCGTCTACATGGTGCGAGGGGTTCCGACACGTGTCTCCGATGGCGGCGGCGCACCGATGGCGCTGACCGACTCGACCAAGCGCGATGCGCGAGGCGCCGCGCCGTTCGTGCTGCCGGGTGGCCGCGCGATGCTCTGGGCGCGATGCACCAACAGCAGCAGCTGCGATGGCGATCTCGTGGTGCTGGAAATGACCTCCGGAAAATCACAGGTGCTCGTACCCGGAGCCACGCGCGGATGGTATCTGCCGAGTGGCCATCTCGTGTATGCCACGAGACAGGGTGCGTTGTTCGCGGTCACCTTCGATCTACCGTCATTGAAGGTCACCAGCGCCCCCGTTACCGTGCTTGACGGAATCCAGATGCGCGGCCGCTTTTCGCAACCCGCTGTGACCCTGTCGGCCTCTGGCTCCCTCGCGTATCTCTCCGGGAGGGCGACCATGGCGAGCAACGTCATCGTGCAGGTGGACCGTACCGGGCGTGAAGAGATGATCGCCGCGAAGCCTGGCGCGTACCTGTCGCTGCGGCTCGCGCCCGATGGCCGGCGTTTCGTGTTCCATGATCGCGACACGAAGGGGGTTTTTCAGCTGTGGGTCCACGACCGCGCCTCGGGCACCACACAACAGCTGACGTTCGACGGCGCCAGCGAACGCCCCGCGTGGTCGCCCGATGGCCTCCGCGTGGCGTTCTCGACGCAGCGTGTCGGGAACACATTCCATATCTGGTCTGCTCCGGCCGACGGCTCGGGCCCCGGTGCGCGGGAGGGGGAGGGTCGGGACGTGCTGGGATCTGCCGCAGTCTCGTGGACCCGCGACGGCAAATGGATTGTCGTCGATGGCCCGCCGGACGACGGCAAGGGAGCAGGAGGGGAAGACGTGTTCGCGATCCCGACCTCGGGGTCGCCACGCACGATGCGCCCCGCCGTGGCCAGCGCGTTCAGCGAGCAGAGCGGCGAAGTCTCCCCCGACGGCACGTGGATCGCGTACGCGTCTAACGAAACCGGCAAGTACCAAGTGTACATCCAGCCGTTCCTGGCTCCGGGCGCACGCACCCTGATCTCGGCCGGAAGTGCCTCGGAAGCGGTCTGGGTGTCGAACAACGAGCTGGCGTACATGGACAATGACGCCGACAGTCTCACGCTGGCGCGGCTCACGTTCGGCGCGACCACCACGGTCACGCGCACGGCGTTGTTCGATGCCAGGCCGTACGTGAAAGGCGGCGTGTCGTTTCGCAACTTCGATGTGTCGCGCGACGGCCGGCACTTCATCATGCTCAAGCGGCTGGCGGGCGCGCAGAAGGTCGAGCCGATGGTCGTGCTGAACTGGGCCGAAGAGGTGAAGCGGCTGATGGCGGCGGCGGGGATCAAGTGAGTGAGAGCCGACGCAACCTCAGGGCCTCTTGATCCAGCCCCAGGAACCGCCAGACTTAGTCTTGTACCATTAGTCCATATCCCATGATCACGGTCAATATCCACGAAGCCAAAACGCAGCTGTCCAAGCTGGTCGATCAGGCTGTAAAAGGCGAAGCGTTCGTGATCGCCAAGGCCGGCAAACCCTTGGTCAAGGTCGCCGGGCTGGATGCGCCGGAAGCGCCGAAGCGACTGGGCTTTCTGGCTGGCGAGATCGTGGTGCCCAGGGACTTCGATCGTATGGGCGACGCCGAGATCGCCGCGCTGTTTGGTGCGAGCGAGTGAAGCTGCTGAACGATCCCACAACGAATTGTGCTTCAGCGCCGTGAGTCTGTGGGAAATCACGATCAAGAACTCCCTTGGCCGCAAAGACTTTGGCGTGGAACCGCGGGTGTTGCGCCGCGGTCTGCTGGACAACGGGTACACGGAACTGCCCGTCACGAGTCAGCACGCGGTGGGGGTCGATGGACTGCCGGACATTCACCGGGACCCGTTCGACCGGTTGCTGCTGGCGCAGGCGCGCAGCGAAGGCATTACGTTGGTGACCGGCGATTCACTGCTGGCAACGTATCCCGGACCGATTCGGAAAATCTGATGCCCGTGATCGAACGACGCACCAGCCTCGCATTCACATTCGCCTGCGCACTCGCGGTCGTCGTCAGCGCCTGTGCGCCAAAGGAGAAGTCCGCGTTGAACGATTCCGCACTGCACGAGTTCGCCGTCCGCTACACCGCCGCCTGGTGCAGCCAGCAGGCCGCGAGCGTGGCGGCGCACTTCGCCGTGGGGGGCTCGCTCACGATCAATGCAGGCGCGCCATCTGTTGGGCGCGAGGCTATCACGGCGTCGGCGCAGGCGTTCATGACCGCGTTCCCTGACATGATCGTGGCAATGGACTCGCTGATCGCGACCGGTGCGCATCCCGTGTATCACTGGACACTCACCGGCACCAACACCGGCCCTGGCGGAACGGGCCAGGCAGTGCGCATCCACGGGTACGAAGAGTGGACG
>JANLVC010000032.1:0-3187 GCA_031363815.1 Gemmatimonadota bacterium | reverse complement strand
GGACGAGAGTGAACGGCCAGTGGCTGCTGTTTTGCCTGGTGCACCACATCGAAAAACTCAGCCACGCGGGGTATGCGGCATAAATCACGAGGCGAGAGCGCTGCGCGTAGTCGTGGAAGGCGCACTCATCGCGCGCATTGCGCGGCATTATCGTCTATCAATGTCGAATCGAATGACCACGCGCTGTTTTCGCACCACGCGGGACATCCACCATCGGTGCGTTGAGGCTTTTCCTACAGCCTCAACGCTGGCTTCTGCAGCGGGCGATCAAACAAGATGCGAGCGCAGCGAGCTACCAAAGCACCCGTCTGCAGCAAGCATCGTTATGCGGCGCCCCGACGGCGAGGACGATGCAGCGCTTCAACGACGGCTGTCGGATTATGGGCGGCCACCTGCAACAGCGCGAGCGCCGGACCGTCGGGCGTCCGGCGCCCCTGCTCCCAATTTCGGAGCGTCGCGACACTAACGCCGATCATGAGGGCGAATTCTGATTGCGACTGGCCGAGATCAGCGCGTACGGCCTTCACGTCCGTCGGCTTGAAGGTTCGTGAACGGGACGGCCTGCGCTCGCCACGGCGGATCTCACCAAGCTGGCGCACGCTGGCCAACAGTTCTTCAAAGGCTTCTGCTTTCACTTGAACTCCTCGCGGACCACGCGTGCCAACGCCCGGATCTGTGTCGGCGACAAATCGCCTTGCTCGTTCTTCGCGTACATGTACACCATGTAGCACAGGTCGCCATCGACGGCCCAGTAGTAGATCGTGCGAACGCCGCCGCGCTTCCCGCGTCCTTCAGCGCCCTAACGCAACCTTCGCAAGCCGGCACCGCCTGGAATGAGCGCCCCCTGCTCCGGGCGCAGACTGCATCGCGCGATACTGCTCGTCATCAAGGTGCCGACGGAGACTGGCGGTGAAGACCGGCGACTCGATGAAGCGCATAGGGAACTATAAGCCATTGGCGTAGTCGACGCCAGCCACCCGGTCGAGGACTGGGTTGGCCGGATAACGCTTGGGTTCAGTTGCAGCCGAATCAAATGATGCGAGCGCAGCGACCACACAATGACTCGGCTGTCAACTGAACCCAGGGTCAGACACCGACATGCGTGACCGTGCCAACTCGCACCTCAGGCAGCACGTCGAGGAGCGCCCGGACGAGCGGTGCGATATCCTCAAGACGATTCGTGTGCGCGCGAAGCACGATCACTGCAACGCCGACCCGCGGCATGTGTTGCTGATACTCCAGCTTGCGATCTGGCGTCACAAACGCGTCGAACCCCGCCGCCGCGGCACGCCGCAGCAACTCGCCGTTCTTGATGTACGACCAACCTTCCGCCTGCACCATCCGCGCGTCGTGGCCGATGAGGAGCGGCACCAGTTGCCGCGGCAGCGACTCGTCAATGAGGATGCGCACGTTCCGCCAGCGCTTCGCCCGCCAGCTCCAATGCCGCGATCGCCTGCTGCCGCGTCACGCTCGGGAAAGCATCGAGGAACTTCTCAAGGCTGTCGCCGGCGGCGAGATAGTCGATCAAGTTCTGCAGGAGCACGCGCGTACCGACGAACACGGGTTCGCCGCTCAGAATGTCCGGGTCGCAATGTATGACGGTGGTGACGGCGGGCATGACTACCTCCGGCTGCGGGCTTTTGAAACTTACTCGATATCGGTTCGTGTGTCTAACGACGGTGTAGGAAAAGCCCACGTGAGTCGCAGACACCGGTCCCCTCGGGTCGGTCGGCTCGAGCAAAGGGCTAGGGCGCATGCTTCGAAGCGCGGGATCGGGTCTTGCTTCTGTTGCTCCGGTGATAGGTTAGCGCAGCCGCAACACAGGAAGCCAGCGCGTCGGTTGCAACGGGTTCGGACTCCGTGAACACTATTGCGCGATTGCCTTCGTACTTGAACTCTCTGGGAAAGATTGACTTGAAGGTCTCGATCAGAGTGGTTTGGCAGTTGAAGTACATGGCGTACTCGGTTGGCTTCGACTTCTTCCAAGCAAGTCGAACTGTGCTACCGCTTCCTGTCTTCGACGTGAGGTACGCCGGCTCGCCCCACTTGAGTGTTTCTTCGAGTTCGCCCACACATTCCGTCGTGGCCGCCGTTTGAAGAATGAGTTCGCGCAGCGCCAACAACTTTCGGCGCAAGTTGGCCGGGTATGCCTCGAATGCTTGTGCCACAGCGGGGTTCGCAATTGGCTTCATGACGCGCGGCGGGTGATGCTCATATTCACGTTCTGCGACCTAACGAGGCTGTAGGAAAAGTTCCGAAGCAGGCCAATGTGGCAACGGAACTTGATAGCACGCGGCGGGTTGGTCCTGCATCGCATGTGGTGTCGTTTCGCCTCGCTGTCGAGATCCTGCCATGGCCCGCTACAACGTGGTCGATACGAATCCGCAGTTTCTGAGCGTTGACCTCGCACGCCAGTTGCTGCCCGGCACGTGGGAGCATGCGCTGAACCACCTGCTTGACCACGAAGTCGATCTGGCCCACTTCGACGCGCGCTTCAAGAACGACACGACCGGCGCGCCGGCATACCCGCCGGCCATGCTGCTCAAGGTGGTGCTGTTCGCCTACTCGCAAGGCATCGTGCGCAGCCGGGCCATTGAACGCGTGTGCCCAAGGGCACGTGACGTGCATGGCGTTGTGCGGGATGACGGCGCCGCATTTCACCACCATCGCCCATTTCGTGAGCTCGCTCCGCGACGACATCGTGCAGCTGTTTGCGGCGGTGCTGGCGGTGTGCGATGGACAGGGTCTGATCGGGCGCGAGATGTCTGCGATTGATGGCGTGAAGTTGCCGAGCAACGCGTCGAAGCATCGGAGCGGCACGCGGGCCGAGTTCACGCAGCGCGCCGAAAAGTTGGAGACCGCCGCCAAGACGATGCTGGAGCGGCACCGAGAGAGCGATGCCTTAGACATCGAGCCTGACGTCGCGGCGAAGACCACCGCGCGTGTGGCGCGGCTGACGAAGGATGCCGAGCAATTACGCGCGTGGCTCGCGACGCATCCGACGCATCCGACGCATCCGACGGATCGCCACGGGCCGACGGGCGGGGTGCGGAAGAGCCATCGCACCGACAACGAGCGCGCGAAGATGGCCACGGACAAGGGCGTCATCCAGGGCTATACGGGAGTCGCCGCCGTCGATGCGAAACATCAGATCATGGTCGACGCGCAAGCGCATGGGACCGGGTCC
>JANLVC010000131.1:0-5344 GCA_031363815.1 Gemmatimonadota bacterium | reverse complement strand
CACGTCGGCCAGCTCGTCGCCGGCCTGCGCGGGGAGTTTGCGCAGAAACAGATCGTCAATGAGCAAGAGATCGACCGTTTTGAGCTGCTGCCGATACGCGCGAAGCTGACCGAGTTCGCGCGCCTCGGCGAGATCTTCAATTAACTGATGTGCTTCGCGGTACAGCACTTTGTACCCGCGTTGTACGGCGAGCAGCGCGAGCGCTTTGGCGCAGTGACTCTTCCCCGTGCCAGGCGGACCGATCAAGAGCAGATCCTCTTTCGCATCGAGAAATTGCAGCGTGCCGAGCGCGAGCACGTCGCGTTTCGGCAGCCGCGCGTTGTACGTCCAGTCGAAGTCCTTGAGGGCTTTGCGCTCGCGGAGCCCGGACAGGGTGAAGCGTCGCTCGAGCAAGCGCGAGCGACGCCGATCCAGTTCGTCTTGCACGAGCCACGAAAACGCCTCGAGGAAGTCCATCTCGTGCGTCGCGACTTGGAGCGCGCGGGCCTGCATCGTCGCACTCATGCCCGACAGCCGGAGCGCGCGGAGCGCCTGTTCGAGTTCGGTGATCGACATGGTCATGCCGACACCCCGGCGTGCGTGCGCGCGACGTCGTCGGCGGCGGCGTGCTGATCCCAAAACGTTTGGTATTCGGCGGGCGCGCGGATGCCCGGGCCGTCTTGCGTGAGCGGGGCGTCGACGGCCGCGGCCAAGGCCGCCTCGGCGCGTCGCTCCAGCGCGGTCTTGATGGCCGCGTACGACACGCCGTCGGCGGCGAGCAGCCGCGCACACACCGCTTCGATGTCGGCGCACGCATACGTCCGCGGGAGACGTGCCAGGCCGTAGAGCGCCCGCTGCCCCGGTCGCCCCACGCGCGCGAAGAGCACCTGCGCCAGCGCGGCGGTCTGCGGGCCGATCTGCGCCGCGCGCGCCAAGATGCGCGCAGTGTGCCGCGACGGATTGAAGAGGCGATCCGACTCGGCCATCACGAAGGCCCCTTTGCGGAGCGCCTTCTGATGGCGTCGGAGGACGGCGCCGGTCCGATCCAAGATTTCGATCGCGTGCGCGTACACGCGGACCGTGACCACGCTCGCGAGCGCCGCTTCGCCCGCCGCGTAGTACGCGCCCTCGATCTGCACGAGCCCCGCATCATCGACGGTGCGGACGCCTTGCGTGAAATACCGAAAGCCCTCGAGCGGGAGCGGCAGCAAGTGCGGCTGTTCCTCGCGAAAGAGTTCCAGCACCTGACGTTTCTTGCGCCCATGAATACGCGGCGCCGCCCAGCGCTCTTCCCACTGCGCGAGCCACGCATTCTGGTCGTCGATCGATTCGAAGGTGCGCCCCTTGAGCGCGGTACTCTGCGTGTGCTGAATCGCGGACTCCACGGTGCCCTTGCGATTGGGATCCCGCACGCGACACGGATCGGCGACGACGCCGTAGTGCGTCAGCACCGCCGCGTACACCGGATTCAGACCCGGTTCGTAGAGATCGGGCTGCAGCACGCCCTCCTTCAGGTTGTCGAGCACCGCGTAGCGACAGCACCCGCCATTGGCGCGAAACGCCTCTTCATGCAGCTGCGCCCACACGACCTGCGACGTCTTCCAGACCACCTTCCGAAAACTCTTGCCCGAATATTTGCGCGTCATGACAAACAGGATCGGGCGTTGGTATTTGCCCGACGCCGTGCGCGTCGGCGCGCCCTGGCCGTAGTCGACTTGCGCCTCTTCGCCGGGCAGAAACTCCAGCACATCGAAGCGCTCCGGCGCGCGCGCCTTGAGCGTCGCGACAAAGCGTTTAACCGAGTTGTACTGGTGCGTGAAGCCCTGCTGGTCGACCAGATCCTGAAAGACACTGACGGCGTTCCGGCCGAGCGCGACCTGCGTTTCGATCCACGCCCGATGCGGTTCGCAGGCCGACGTCGTGGCCCCGTTCACCACGCGGCGCGGCACGAGCGCCGACACCGCGATGCCGTCAGGTCCCGGTGGCCAGGGTGGGGGCATTTCACCGCCGCTCCGCTCCACGCTGGTGGCCACCTCGGGGGGATTGGCCGCGCCGGCGATCGCCGCACGGGCATAGCGGCGAATCGTTTTGCGATCGACACCCGTGCGCTGGGCGATCTCATGCTGCGAGGCGCCCCGCGCCAGCAGCGTGGTGATAGTAATCCGTAAATGCGCCTTCAAGACGTTCACTCCTTTCCTCCCGCACCAAGGTGAGAGAGGTAGCGTAACGTCCCGCGGATGACCGCTCGAATTAGCGGCTCACACCCTCACGCCAGCTGGGGGAGTTTGGGGTGGCCACGACTGGGGGATTTTGGGTGGCCGCCGGGGTCGGCGAAGATGTCGAGCGGCAGATAGCAGTAGTGGCCGTAATACCCGTGAAAGAAGCGGCCTTCCTGAGCGCCGTGCACCGGATCATCCGTGGCATCGAGATCCAGAATGATCTCGGTCGGCGGCGTCGTCGGGTGCGCCTGCACGAACACATCGACCAACAGCCGATCTACGGCGTCGTGATCGACCGTGATCTTCTTGTAGCGTGCCTGGTCCGCGACGGTCGCGCCGGTGAGTTCGAGGCGATTGCGCGTGCTTTTCCCGGCGCCGGGCGCGGCGAGATCGGCCGACTCCGCGAGGATCGCGATCAACGGATCATGGCGCAGCGCGTCGTGATCGTTCAAGTCCTCGTACCCGAGGGCGAGCCCGTACACGCGCTGCCGCACGAGCGCCTCGACCGCAGGCGTGACGCGCGCCGGATCCCGATGATCCGTAAAACAGGCGGCAAACCGCACCAACAGGCCGGTCGCGCGGTCGGTCTCCCGTAACAGCAGCGCGCCGCCGTCGGAGGTCAGCGTGCCACCATCAAACCGCGCCACCACGTCGCGTCCCGCCGCCGCTTGAAAAGCCAGCGCTTCCGTCGTACACTCTGTGTTCATAACGGCCGTCTCCGCAGTGCGTGTAAGGGGTTCTCGACAAACACCTTATGCCACGCGAAGCGGCCGTTATGCAATAGCCATGTGAAAAATCCGTGCTACTCAACCTCGAGCGGGCCTCGCCGCGTATCGTCATATACGACAACCCTCTTGATACTTCGCGGCGGTGTGGAATTGACACTTGAACGCTCGACGCTCCTTGAAAGGGGCGTCGAGCTTCTATGGAGGCGCGTGTTAGAATGTTGCGAGCACGCCAAGGAAAGCGAATCGCCTATCGAACACCCATACGCCACGCGGCCGAGCGGTGCTTTCCGGCTCCATCGCCATGAACGGTACGTTCTTGCCCGTGCCGAGTTTTACGACATGTACGTGACGTATCTGGTTCGGCGTGCCTCGCGCAGCGTTGATGGCATTCACCACCTTGGTGCAGATGGTCGCGTCGGTCGTGATCGCGACGGTGCTCGAGTCCGTGACGACGAGTCCGACGCTGGAGCGAAGTGGGACGTACTCCGGATCGTCCGTCGTGCCTACTATGTCACGGGCGAAGCCTCGGAGGGCGACGGCCATGGAGTCCGAGGGTACGCAGCCGCTGGTCTGGGCGACGAGCGGTGAGCTGAAAACCGACAGCGCGATGCCGAGCGCGGTGAGCCGAGCGATCTTCATTTGGGCTCCGAGAAGACGATGGTTCAGTAGGGTTCGCATGAGGAGAATCACCGCTTTTTGTAGCATCCGGGGCCATTCGGACGCCATTCCTTTGCGCTATAGTTTCGGGCATTGCCAAATACTCCCGGACCCACGCGATATACCCGACCTGTCTTGGTGATCGCATAGACCGGCACGTTTACGCCGGGAACGTTTGTAAAGTCCCAATCCGCGTCACTTCCCCCTCGCCTCGAATCCGGTAAAGCCGTTGCTGGCGCCTTCCCGTCTCCGGGCGCCGCCGAAGCACTTGGGCAGCCATAGACTTTGTCGCCGTTTGCATGGGGATGCGAGTGATACACTCCAAAGAGCCGGTCTGCGTTGACGTCAGGACGAGCTAAGTTCGGCGTGTAACTACGGAACCTGTCAACAGCAGTGAGACGAAAGAGCGGCGAGTTTACTGAGTGTGGACGACGGCGGTTTGCTGCTCCGCCATTGGATTGATGGAGACGGCCGCCGGCAAGGTGGATGGAGTGGGTGCGCCATGAACGAAGCGCTCGGGATACTGCGCGTACGCGCGTTCCATCGTGCGATGGCGCTGCGTCAACACCGCCGGCGCGTTGCCGCCGTGCACCATGGCCGGGGTGCAGTAGGCAATCCCGGAATGGCGGTGCTGCGTGTTGTAGTAGGTAAAGCAGTCTGTGCACCACTGCTCCGCGTGCGCGAAGTCGGTGAAGCGGTCTGGATAGCCGGCGGTGTATTTGGTCGTCTTGAAGAGCGACTCCGAATGCGAATGGTCGTTGCTGACGCGTGGCCGGGAGAGGGAGCGCACGACGCCGAGGTCTTCGTAGAGCGCATGCAGGTCTTTCGCGACTTGAATACTGCCGCGATCACGCTGCGTCGTGAGCTGCCCGGGGCCGATGCCGTGGCGCGTGCAGGCGGTCGCGATCAAGCGCTTGGCCAGCGTGGCCGACTCGCGCCGCGCGAGCATCCACGCGACGACGTAGCGACTGTACAGGTCCAGCACGACATACAGTTTGTAGTGCTCCCCTTTCGTTGGACCGCACAGCTCGGTGACGTCCCACGTCCAGACCTGATTCGGCTGCATGGCCGTGAGGCGCGGTACCGCGTGGACCGCGTGCCGGCACTGCGCGCGGCGCTCACGGACCTCGTGATGCGCGGCCAGAATGCGGGACATCGTGCGTGGACTGCACAGGTACGTGTCTTCATCAAGCAGCGTGGCGAACACCTGGGCGGGCGACTGATCGACAAAACGCTCGGCGTGCAAGTGCGCCAGCACCTGGGCCTGCTCCTCCGCGGTGAGGGCGCGCGGCGATGGGCGTCGCACGGCAGCGGTCCGCGTCGCAGCGGTCCGCGTCGCAGCGGTCCGCGTCGCGGGGGTCCGCCGCCAGCGATTCGCCGTCGCCTGGCCGACGCCGAGCGCCGTGCTGAGGGTCGGCACGCCGAGGGTGTCACCATGGTCCCGCAGCGCGGCGGTCACGAGGGCGCGCCATTCAGGTCGTGCGACGCCCCCGTCTCCAGCAGCGCTGAAAGTTTTTTTGGATCTCAATCACCAGCGTGGCGCGCGCAAGATCCTCCCGCAGGCGGGCGTTCTCGCGCTGTAAGGGATGCGCCGGCGCCGCGGGCGTCGGCCCACGGCGCGCCGACAGCGCCCGGCGGGCGCCCGCGTGGTATTGCTTCCGCCACGCCGTGAGGTGCGACGAGTACAAGCCTTCACGCCGCAGCAACGCGCCGATCTCGCTGGCGGCGCGACAGCGCTCCGCCTCCTCCACCATCGCGGTC
>JANLVC010000116.1:0-12382 GCA_031363815.1 Gemmatimonadota bacterium | reverse complement strand
ATCGGGTTCGAGCGTGACCTGATAGCCGCGCTCACCACCGAAATAGCCGCCGCTGCTGATGCGTACTTCGCGCACCCGCGTGATGCGTTCAAGGCGCGACTTGAGATCGTCCGCCACGCGCCCTACGCCCTCATACGAGTAGCCGCGCACCTGAATGCGGAAGGTGGCGAAACTCGACCCGCCGCCGCCGCTCGAGAAGCCCGGCCCGTCACCCACCACACTCACACTTGCACCGCCGACCAATACGGCGCGCTGCGTGAGCAACTCCTGCAGCTCCAGTGGGACCGCCGTGAGACCACCAGCGCGCGTGAACAGCACCGACATCTGGGCCGACGTACCCGAACGTGCCGCGGCGCGCACCTGCTCCACTTCTGGCCGCCCCACCACCAGCCGCTCGAACTCCGCCATGCCGCGATCGAGCGTGCCGGGATCGGAACCGCGCGGGAACGACAAGCCCACGCTGAGCGACGTGCGCCGCTCGCCGAATTGACCGAACGACGAGCGTGGCACCTTCTGCACAAAACCCCAGGTGAGCACGGCCAACACCGCGACGGCGGCAACCATGGTGGCGGCCCGCCAGCGCAGCAAGCGCATGAGTACGCGGGCGTAGAGTCGCCGCAGTCGCGGCCACGCCGCGTTCTGTGCCGCCACGCCCGTGCCCAGCGCCGGCACCACCAGCAGCGCCGTAAACACACTCCACCCCAGGGCGAACACAAACGCCGCCGCGAACGGCACGAACGCGGCCCGCGTGTCGCCCTGCAGATACAAAAACGGAAAGAGCACCACGGCGGTGGTAAGCGTGCTGCCGACAATGGCGGGCATGATACGCTGCGTGGCGCGCGCCCGGCCGTCGGGCGTATCGGGCTCCGTCCCGAGCCGCTCGACCACGACCAAGCCATTCTGCACGAGAATGCCGACGCCCATTCCCAGTCCGGCCAGCGTGAGCAGGTTGGCCGGAATGCTGAACAGGTACAGCGACAATGCGGTGGCGGCGATGGCGACGGCCGTCGTGCCCATCACCACCGCCACCGCACGCCAGCGACGCAACGTGAAGGCGAGCACCAGCAACACACACCCGAACGCGATCGAACTGCGCAGGGCAAGATCGTCGAGCTCGACTTTCAGATCTTCGCTCTCATCGGCATTGATGCGCAGCCGCACCGCCGGCGGCATGCTCGGCTCCAACTGCGTGATCGCGGCCCGCAGTGCCGCCGCCGTTTTGATGGCATCGGCGCCGGGATGCCGCGAAATCTCCACCGCCACGGCGGGCGCCCCATCAATGCGAAAAAAGCGGCCGCGGGCGTCTTCTTCCGCTCGAACAGTCGCCAGCTCGCCCAGTCGGAACACGCGCGTGCCGGGGCCACGCACCGGCAGCGCCTGCAAGTCCTGTAGCGCCTTCGGTTGGTCGCGCAGCACCACGTTTTGCGTGCTGGCGTGCGCGGGGTCGCTGCCACGTTCGAGTACCCCCAGCGCCTGCACCATGCGCGCGCCGCCGATCGCTTCCGACAAACGCTGCGGCGAGATGCCGATGCGACGCAGCTGCACCGGATCGTACGATACCGACACGCCCAGATCCGTACCGCCGCGCACCTGCACACCGGCCACGCCGGGAATGCTGCCAAGCCGAGGACTCACGCGTTCCTCGAGCAGCTTTTGCAACGTGCCCGAGGTGTATGGCCCGAACACCGACAGCGACATGAGCGGCGCTTCTTCCAATCCCTCCGGGACATAGTTGGCCACGGAGGGCGGACTCGCGCCCGGCGGCAAATCGGCGCGCAACAGCTCGAGCCGCTCGAGGATGGCCAGTCGCGCCATCTGCACATCGGCGCGCTCCTCCAGCTCCACCGTGAGCATGGCGTAGTCGTCGTTGGAGTTGCTGGACACACGGCGCACACCACGCACGCCCTGAATGGCCGCTTCCACCGGACTCGTGAGATACGTCTCAATCACTTCCGGTGAAGCACCCGGCCAGCTGGCAAAGACGGTAAGCCGAGGCAACTCCACGGTGGTGCGCGTGGCCAGCGGTAGTCGGGTGAACGAGATTGCGCCGGCCACTAGCAAGGCCACGCAGATCGCCCACACCACCGCCGGACGGTGCGTCGCGAAGCGGATCATGCCGCCGTCTGCACGGCACGACGCGCCGTGCGCCGCGCCGTGCGCCGCTCCGTGCGCCGTTCGAGCACCGCGTAGGCCGTGGGCAGCAGAAAGAAGGTGACCAGCAGCGCGCTGATGCTGCCACCAATGATACCGGCCGCCAGCGGTTGATACAGCGCGCCGCCACTGCCCCATCCGAACACCAGCGGCAACACTCCGGTGATCGTGGTAATTGAGGTCATCGCGATGGCCCGCAAGCGTTGCTCACCGCCTCGAATGATGGCGTCATCGATGCTGTGCCCGGCCTCTCGGAACTTGCGGATGGCATCAAGCTTGACCACCGCTTCGTTGTCGGCCATGCCGATCATGACCACGATGCCGATCAGCGACACCGCATTCAGCGACTGGCCCGTGAGCCACAAAAAGATCACGGCACCGGCACCCGCCAGAGGCACGGTAAGCATCACCACCAGCGGAATCGTAAAGCTGGCAAATTCACCGGCCAGCACCAAGAACATGAGCAGCGCCGCCAGCACCGCCACCAGTGTGAGTTCGTTGCTGGTGCGCTGCCGTTCGGCGTCGGCACCGCCCACCTGCCACGACACACCAGCCGGCAGCGTGAGCGATGCCATGCGCGACTGCACGTCGGTGGTGGCCTTCGCCGTCCCACCACTCTCCACCAGCCCTTCGATGATCGTGACCGGGCGCTGCCCCACGCGCACCACTTCCACCGGGGCGCGCGTTTCGCGTACCTGCACCAGCTGCGCCAGCGGCACACCACGCAGCGGGGTTTTGAGCGCCGTCTCAAGTTCTTCGTTGCGCAGTCCTGCGTAGCGCACCATGATCGGCGTGCGACGGTCGGTCTCGCGCAATTCACTGGCGTTCACACCACCCAACGCCCCGGCCAGTGCACTCGCGACTTGTTGCGGCACGATACTTCGCTCGGCCATGCGCGCGCGCTCCAACGACACCTCCACAATGGGCTGCGTGGCGGCGAAGGCGTCGCGCACATCGGTGAGCGATGGCACCGTTTGCAGGGCCCGGCGCACGGTATCTGCCCACCGCTGCGATTCCACCAGCGTCGGCGCCGACAGCTCCACGCGCACCAAACGTCCTTCGCGTCCGATCAGCGAGCCGAACTCCGATTGTCCCGCGAGGTCGATCGCCAACGCCCCCTTGGCCAGATCGGGCAAGTGGGCGCGCAATTGCTGTGCGAACTCCGCCGCATCGGCGCTGTCGGGCACCGGCACAATCAGCTGCGCCGTGGCACTCGATCCAGGATCTGCACCGGCCAGTATCTCTTCGTCGGTTGCCTTGCCCACGCGCGCGTAAATACCCTTGGCACCGAGCGCGCGCGCCGCATTCTCCACGCGCGCGACGTGCAACGCGGTGGCCTGAATGCTCGTGCCCTCGGGCAGTTGCACCTGCGCCACCAGCACGCCTTCGTCAACGCGCGGCAGAATTTCCTTGGGCAGCGTGTAGATGAGCACTACCGTGATCGCCAACAGCGCGCCGGCCATACCGAACACCGATCGCGGGTGCGCCAGCGACCAGCGCATGCCGTGCTCGTACCAATTGGTGAGTGCGCGTCCCCACGCATCGAGTGTGCGTGCCGCTGCCGACGGTTCCCTGGCCACCACGACGGGCGAGGGTGCCGACTTCGCCAGCTTGCGTCGTCCCACGATCATCACCGGCATGAGGGTGAGCGCCAGCACCAGCGACGCCGCCACCGTGGTGACCACACTCAAACTCAGGTCGCGAAACAACGCCGCCGCGAGGCCGCGCACAAAAATGATCGGACCGAACACCAGCACCGTGGTGAGCGTGCCGGCGAACAGCGGCGCCGCCACTTCATCGGTGCCGGTAACCGCGGCCTCCAACAGCGACATCCCTTCGTCGCGTCGTCGTCCCACCGACTCGGCCACCACGATGGCCGTGTCGACCAGCAAGCCGGTGCCCAGGGCCAGTCCGCCAAGCGACAACACGTTGATGGACACATCGAGCGCCTGCAGCGCCACTAGCGCCATCAACACCGACAACGGCACCGTGACGCCGATGGCCAGCGACAAGCGCCAGTCGCGCAGGAATACGAAGATCACCAGCAGCGACAGCAGGCCGCCGGCCACGATTTCCTGACCCAGATTCGAGAGGGCGTCGACCACGAAGTCGGCCTGCGCCGCCACCACGGTCATGGAGACGCCGGGAAACTCTTTCTCCAGCTGCGCAATGGCGTCGGTCATGCGACGCGTGACGGCCACCGTGTTCGAGCCGGCATCTTTGTACACCACCAGGCCGATGGCCGACGTCCCATCAAGACGGGTGAGCGTTTGTGGATCGGCCAACCCCAACGACACCGTGCCCACATCTCGCAGCGTGATGCCCGCGCCTACGCGGCCCACCGGCGTGTCGAGGATCTCAGCGGGATTACGAAACTCAGTGAGTGCCCGCACCGAAAAGCGAAACTGCCCTTTGCGAATCGTGCCGCCGGCACCCGTGGCGTTCTCAGCGCGGATGGCTGCGGCCACGTCTTCCGGCGTGAGATCGAGCGCGCGCAGCCTCTCCGGGTCGAGCTCCACTCGGATCTCGTCGTCGGGGGCACCGACCACCGCCACACTCGACACGCCTTCGATCTGCTCGAGCCGTCGCGCGTGCACTTCGGTGGCGGTACGCGCCAGGCTTCGCAGGTCGCCACCACCTTGCGCCCGTGAATCTCTCGCCACCTGCGACTGCGATTGCCGAATGGCCAGCACCGCAATGGGCCGTTCACCCGGGTCGCTGGTAAGCAGCGTGGGGCGATCGGCCCGCTCGGGTAACTGACTGCGCGCCGCGTCGAGCCGCTCGCGTACCGACAGCACGGTGGCGCGCATGTCGGTGCCCCACTCGAAACGCGCGGTGGTGGTCACCTCGTTGTTGCGACTCACGCTGCGCAACTCGGTCAGCCCCGGTGTGGCGCCGATCGCTTCCTCAATTGGCTCGGCCACGAAGCGCGACACTTCCGGTGCCGCGGCGCCGGTATATGCCGTGCGAATGGTGAGCACCGGCAGCGACACATCGGGAAGCAACGACACGGGCAACCGGCTCAACGACACGGAGCCCAGCAGCACGACAGCCAGGATAGCGGAGAGCGTCGCCACCGGGCGACGCACCGCATAGGCGGCGAGACTCACGCGCCGCCCTCCCTATCGATTGAGCTTGGGCGCACGATCACTCGCTGAGCGATCACTCGCTGACCGATCACCCGGAGCTTTACCGCGACGAGCGGTATCCGCCGTCTCGCGCGGTGCGGTCACGCGCACCGGTGCGTCGTGCGTGAGCGTGAGATGTCCCTCCGTGATGATCTGATCGCCGGGATTCACCGGGATCTGTCCGGTCGTGGAATCGGGCAGCACTTCCGTGTCGATGCCGTTGGTGCGACCGGGCACGATGTACGTCCACTGCGCACGACCGTCTTTCACGACGAACACCAGCGGACGTCCGTCGCGCTCGATGACGGCGCGCGACGGTACCATACGACGCCCGGGCAATCGAGTGGCCTCGAGTTGCACATCGGCATACATACCCGGCCGCAGCGTGCCGTCGCCCTGCACGCGCACGATGGCGCGGCCGGCGCGCGTGATCGAGTCCACCAGCGGCAACAGCGCATCCACGCGTCCGCGCAGCAATCTGCCCGGTGCGCCGGCGCTGCTGATGCTCGCTTCGCCGCCCACGCGCACCAGCGGCAAATCGTGTTCGAGCACCTGCGCCTCAATGCGCAGATTGCGGGTATCCACCACGGTGAGCAGCGCCTGCCCGGCGCCGACTTTCTCACCGGCCGAAATCTCGATGGCGTCGACGGTGCCGTTCACTGGGCTCCGGATCGTGGCGCGATCCTGCTCGTACTTGGCGCGCTCGAGGCGCAAGCGCGCGCCCACGAGCCCCGCCTTGTTCATGAGTGCCTTGCGCTGTTCGGGCGTGGGGCCGCGGCCCGTGACCACCGACTCCGGCACGAAGCTTTCCAGAAAGCGTTGTTCGGCTTCATCCGAGCTGGCCTGCGCATCACGCACCGACAGATCAAACGGATAGCCATCGAGACGCGCCAGCACCTGTCCCTTGGCCACCGCTTGCCCGGGCCTCACCACCAACTGCGCCACCGTGCCCGCCACCTCCGCGCGCAGCTTCACCGCCGCATCGGAGCGGATCTGCCCCGTTGTGGTCACCCGTAGCACCAAGTCGCCGTCGCGCGCCTCTTCCGCCATCACCGGCAGCGCGAGGGCTGGGCGACCGGCTTCCTCGGCCGCTTCCTGCGCGGTGGTGGAGGTGGCGATGGCGGAGTCGGTCGTGGCGGCGGCATCGCCTTTGTTGCAGGCGACGAGCGCAAGCGCGATGAGGAGTGGCGCGACAGCGTTCAGGCCGAACGAGAGACGAGCGACCGGCCGAGTACGGGAACGAGTGGGCATTGGTGTCGATAAGTAGCGAAGCCGACGCGCGCGGGTTCGCGGCGCCGGGCGATAGCACGCAATTGGTCTCGACCTAGCGCGCAAAAGTTGGCAAGGCAGAGTTGGGACAAGTATGGAGCGCGAGACGGGATCGCGCGATGGCGAAAGTGCGCGCGGGGGGTCATTTGAACGCACTGAATCAGCACAGTCGCCGTCGGAGCGAGCAAAGACGGCCTAGGCCCCGCGAGCGGCCCAATGTTCTCAATAGACCCAGCGGAATCGCCGAAGGGTCACCGCATCTCTCGTTGAGGGCGGACGTTGGTCAACATGTTTGGTTGCTGCATGCCTCCCATGTGCCGAGTCGGGCAAAGCGCGGAAAATGCGACGCCGTGCATTCGCGCACGATTGCGGCGGGGCGAGCGCCTTCTGTCGCTTATTGAGACAAGCGCAAGAATCGACCAATGTGAGCGCCCACCCAGGACGAGTCGCCTGTGGACAAGAGCGGAAGCACCGGGATTTGGATACCTGACACACTCCGCCGGTGCGAGTCAAGCACGTGCCGAACGTCGTCGGAGACCACGCAACGTTGAAATGACAGGGTATCCGTCACTCCTGCTGCGATCGCGGACTCAAGGATCGGCCGGCGACCTTCGCTCAGCACAACGTTGCGATGTCGAACATATGGACGCAGCAGCCCGACTCGACGCGCACACTCAAGGCTCGCCGACTCGAGCTCAGCCGTGGGATCTCGCTTGACCTGTGAAAAATAGACCATCCCAATCTCAGACTTCACAAGTGTGTCAGCGTACAGAATCTTCAACAGCTCATTCATCGAGTACATGCAGGAGCCATCGACAAAGAGCAATCGCTTCGGAGTAGTTGTCGGAATCCGCAAGACGAGCGAGACAGAGGCAATGGCGCTACGGTCGAATGCAGCGGGAACCTCAGCATCGACGGGAATCGCAGAGCGTTTCGAATCGCTTGGGGCCGCCACCGACGGCGCTCGGCCCAAGATCACGATGACTAGAATGGCCGCAGCTGTCACGAGAATCGGCGCACGCCGACGCCTCCACAATCGCTTGCTAGACGAGGCGCCAGAGCGCGCATCAGCACTCACCTTCTTTCTCCGTTCGTTGTCGACTCGCGACGAGCGGACGGTGGACTCGCGAGCAAGTAGACCGCGACTTGCCTGACATCGTTTTCACCAACTTCGAGCACCACAATTCGATCGCCGACAACATCAAACTGCGATGCGGTACGTGGCAATTGAATCGACCACTGATACTGGTAGTTTGCGCGCGAGTACGCATCAACCTGCTTCTGCGCTGCCCTCGACGCACCTCCGTATAAGACGTACAACAGCGTGTCAGTAACGACCGCGTATGCTCCGCTGATCATGTCGTGCTTTATGCTCACAACTCCCTTTTCTCGCGTTAGCTCTGGGACGCGTATCGGCTCTGCGTACGTAAAGGCATCCCCCAGCCGAAGAGTTTCCGCATCAACCTCGGCGAAGTAGTTCCCTCGGACCGTGTACAACAGACAAACGTGCCCGGTGGTTCGTTGGCGCGCGAATCGTGCTTGCTTTAGTTGAATCGCGGAGTCGAGCTTCGGCTCCGGCCAGCGCACACCGACCTGCCGCGACACAAATCCGCTGCTCTCCGCACGCACCAACTCGCTACGCGGAAACCGCGAGGCAATCAACCGGCCCGCGCCGAGGTTACAAACATCATCGACCTCACGTTCGTATAGCTGACCACCAATCGACCGCTCGTATTTCCCGTTGGCCCCAAACAGCAGCACTTGCGCGGCAAAACTGTCAAGCACACCAAAGGTGCTGTCTCCGAAGGCAATGAGCGTGCGAGGCATCTGAAACTCTCCGGGTCCCGCGCCGCGCCTTCCGGTCTGCCACAGTGGCTTCCAAGATCCCATGGCTACGCCTGATATGCTCGCCGCAGAGGACTCTAGAATGATGATTGTCGAATCAATTACCAGCGCACTCGAAATGTCGGCAGAAGAATACGCACTATCAGCTGAAGTCGACCAAAGGGGAATGCGTGCTGTGTAACGCATTTCGCGAATGAGCTCGCGGTCAGCAGGCGCGTAGCAAGCGGCGGTGAGCAATCCGACCACGACTCCCCACGATCGAGTTCTGACGAGAGAGAAGACAGCACTGGACGCAGTCACGTGCTCGGAGAGTTAGGGGAAGCGACTTGGAGTAGAAAGAATGCGCGCTGGACGCACGACGACGAGGCAATACCCCGCGCGTGCCGCGAAGAGGGAAGCCCGTGTCTGCTGGGCAGGGCAACACGGCTGGCCGGCGCAGCTCTAGAGCATTGCCGAGAAAAGCTTGTCCTACTCAGGGACCATCTCTAAAGCCTATATATCGTTTGATTTACAGGTCCGTAGTTCGTGCATACGTTGTGCGAATCGCGTGCGAGGCATCGACAGGTGACACAGAATCCGCCACCCGAACATGTAAGGGTGCCGGAATATGCGCAGCCCGCTGGCGCGCTTGTCGGACACGTCGACGTGCAGCCACCGCCACCGCCCTCTTCGCCTCCGCCTTCTCCATCACAGGGGCCGTCGCACGGAACGACCTGCGCTGACAGTGTCGCGATCCCGAGTGTCGAGAGCGCTGATGGCTCGGCGGCGAGCGTAAGAGTGACCGCCGCAAGTAACAGTAGAAACTTTCGCATGGATGAATTGACTCAGTGAATGGTTTGAAGTCGCCCTGCCCGAAGTGTGCCTTGGCCTACCGTTTCATGGTGCGTGCACGCGAGCCATACCCTAGTGGCCACGGGTTCGACCCTTGGAATAACTCGATGCGCGTTCATGGTGGGGTCGCGGAGAGCGCGAGGCGGATCGCGCTGTCGAGATTGCCCGAACCGTTCGGTGGCATCCGTTGTCTCCAGCCGTTGATCAGGATTGTCGGCGTGGCCTCCAGTCCGATGGCCGCACCCACAGCTATTCCGGCACGGATGCGTGCAGCCGTATCCGGACGAGCAAGACAGCGCTTGAACGCCGGAGGATCCGACAGGCCAGTTGTAAGTGAGAGCTTGGTATACAATGTGTTCCCAAGCGCACTCTGGTTCGCGAATAGCGAATCCGCATACTCGGCGAATCGTCCTTGTTCCGCAGCGCACTCTGCTGCCGTTGCGGCGCGCAATGCTTGACTATGATATGGCAAAGGGAAGTGAACGAACGTGACCGTAATCGAATCACGCAGACTTGGCCTTAGCTCGCCGAGGGTATTATGGAACAGGCGACATGCGGGACACTCGAAGTCTGCCAATTCAACGATCTGTATTGGCGCGTCCAACTTTCCAATGGTGATACCACCCGCTCGATGCGACTTCCATTCCGCGACGTATTTGGCCGAAGAACTCGACTTCGCTATGGGCGCAGGGCGAAGCTCGCGACGCACGATAGCAGCACAAGCAACCAGAATCGCACCAACGAGGGCTATGTTGACGATCGTGTCGAGAATTGAGCGACCGCGACGCGACTGGAGGCTTTGAATCATTTGCAGTGACTAGGGGAGCGGGCTTTGAGATTTTCAGATCCACAGCACATGTCGTCTGGCGGGCCACGGGTCCTGCCGAGCACGACACATCGCTGCGGCTCCGTGATCATCCTCTGGGAGATACCGCGCGCCGAGCAAGGGGAGGACTGACCCCTATTCCACCTTGTAAGAGTTCGGCCACAGCCAGACGACGGGCTGTTTCGGCATACTGATCGCACATCAGAAACTTTCGTGCAGATCCGTTCGGATTGCTACGACAGAAATGTGTGAATTGCGGCGGGATCTTCGCGCTCGCCCCCGAATGGAAGAAATCGAGTGTGCGGCTCCCACGTCTGAAGGGCTAGCCGCTTGAGCCACGCGAGTCCCCTCGATTCAACCTCGGTCCACGAGTGGCCAGTCG
Organism: Gemmatimonadota bacterium; assembly: GCA_031363815.1. Taxonomy (GTDB): domain Bacteria; phylum Gemmatimonadota; class Gemmatimonadetes; order Gemmatimonadales; family Gemmatimonadaceae; genus Gemmatimonas. The sequence goes on along the minus strand of JANLVC010000116.1, from coordinate 1,950 downwards.
TCGAGCTCACTAGCCGGTAGTACGCGGCAGGATACTCGCCGCGACTGAATGCCAGGTTGCATAAGGAGGTGCCACCTTCTGAGCGTCCGGCCATTTCGACGACCTGGAACCAGTTCTTCAGCGAGCGAAAGGGCGGCAGTCGCCTTCGTGCGAGTTCGCGCGACAGCTCACCACGGTCGGTAACGCCAAGCGCTACACAGGCGTCAGCGACGGTGACCGCTAACCTGAGCTCGGCAAACAGTTCGACGAGTGGACCCATTCGAACCCGGAGCTCGATCCAATGCTTATCGGCGTCGGAACCGTGCGCGCCCACGTCAAGCAAAAAACACTCCCCCGACGACTCCAAATCGCTCCACTCGCTTCTCCGTTCGAGGCCAAGGTGTTCAATAGATGACACTGTGCTTGCGGCTTCATACTTGGAGCGGAATCATGCGAACGCAATAGCATATTCGTGGTTGCCGAACATCCGTTGCCCACTGTGTCGGGTTGTTGCCCACCGTGTCCGGTTGTTGTCGTTTTCTCGTGCGAGGTCGCGCTCTTTTCACCCGCGTGTTGATACTCAGCACCGCGCCGCCCCAACCATCCACCGCACGATCCACGTGCTCGCGACAGCAGGGGCGCCTGGTTCTCGCCACAATACTCTTCACGTAAGTAATGCGGACCGCGAGCGCGCGCACCGTGGTGGGCTGCCGCCGTCGTGGGCGCAGCGGGGAGTTGCTCATCCGGCGCTTGACCCCACGTGGGACGACCCGGCCCCGCTGCGGGGGCACCTCCTCCTCGCGCAACGCACGGAGGATCGTGCGATGGGCGCGCGGCAGGTCGTGAGGGGGGAATGGCGGCCAGATGCGGGAGCGTCCGGCGGATCACGCGTACCGCAGGCACGAATGACAGGGAATCGGGATCGCGCGCCCGAGGCAGCGCCCCTAACGCGGCCTCGTGCATGAGCGCGCGAATGGCGAAGTGCGCGAGCAAAAAGCCCCACGCTTCCTGTTGCACGAGGTCGGGCGTCTTGCTGCGCAGGACGCGCCGCGCGCCGCGCTGGTGCGTTTTGAATGCGTCGAACGCGGTTTCGATTTCCCAACGCTCGTGATACATCGCGGCCATCTCGGGGGCGGGCGCGCGGGTAATCCCCCCCGTTTTAAGGGGCGCCGCAAGTGGAGCTATGCTGCGCGTGCGAGTTTCTGTGCCGGCGTGATGCCACCCAACGCCATGTTGGGTCGTTCGTTGTTGTACGTCCAGAGCCAGCGAGTCGCTGACGCCTGCACTTCCTCAATGCTGTCGAACAGCGTTTGGGCGAGCCAGTCGTAGCGGACCGTCCGGTTGTAGCGTGCGACGTACGCGTTCTGTTGCGGTTTCCCCGGCTGAATGCACTCGAGCTGAATACCCCGGCGAATCGCCCACTGTCGCACCGTCTCACTGATGTACTCGGGGCCGTTGTCCGAGCGAATCACCTTCGGCACGCCGCGCCACTCGATGAGTTGATCCAGGGCGCGCACGACCCGCGCCGCGGGAAGCGAGAGATCGACCTCAATCGTCAAGCCTTCGCGATTGAAATCATCGAGCACGTTGAACAAGCGAAAGCTCCGGCCGTCGCGCAGTGGATCGTGCATGAAATCCATCGACCACACCTCGTTGATCGCGGCGGGGACCGTCAAGGGCTGTGGCGTGGCCCGCACGAGACGCTTCCGCGGCTTGATGCGCAGATTGAGCTCAAGCGCACGATACACGCCGTAGACGCGTTTGTGGTTCCACGGAACGTGCGTGATGTTCCGCAGGTACAGGAAGCAGAGGCCGAAGCCCCACATGCGGTGCGTCGTCGTCAGCCGCACCAACCAGTCGGCCACCTCGGCATTCTCATCGACGCGTCTGCCCTGGTAGCGGTAGCACGTCTCGCTGATCGCAAACGTGGCACAGGCATGGGTGATGGTCGTGCGTTGCGTCTGAACCGCG
>JANLVC010000111.1:0-7343 GCA_031363815.1 Gemmatimonadota bacterium | reverse complement strand
GCGTCACGATAAAACTTCTCCACCGGATACTCGCGCGTATATCCGTAGCCGCCAAACAGCTCCACGCACAACGACGTCACCCGTTCGGCCATCTGCGACGAGTACAACTTCGCCATCGCCCCTTCGCGCGCGATGTCCCGGCCCGCGTCTTTTAAACGCGCCGCGTTGTACACCATGAGTCGCGCGGCCTCGAGTTCCGTAGCCGCCTGCGCCACCTGAAACTGGATGCCTTGAAACTCGGCCAGCGCTTTGCCGAATTGCTTGCGCTCTTTCAAGTGCGCCACCGCCGCCGTAAGGGCACCCTGCGCCACACCGATCATTTGCGCACCGATACCGATGCGTCCTTCGTTCAGCGTTTCGATCGCGATCTTGTAGCCGATGCCAACTTCACCGAGCACGTTCGCATCGCTTACGAAGCTGTTCTCGAAGTGCAGTGACGTGGTGCTCGACGCGCAGATACCCAGCTTGTGTTCCTTCTTGCCCACCGAGAAGCCGGCCGCGCCGCGCTCCACGATAAATGCCGTGATGCCCTTGTAGCCCATGTCAGGACGCGTGTTCGCGAACACCACGAATACATCGGCCTCGCTGCCGTTCGTGATCCACGCCTTCGAACCGGTCAGCGTCCAGCCGCCTTCCGTTTGCTCGGCGCGCGTGGCCAGGCCGAAGGCATCGGAACCCGAACCCGGCTCGGACAGCGCATACGCTCCGATCGTGCCCGCCGTGAGACGCGGCAGAATCCGTGCGCGCTGCTCGGCGTTGCCGTAGCGGTACAACGGATAATTCACGAGCGTGTTCTGCACATCCACCTGAATTGCCGCCGACGCGTCTACCTTGCTGAGTTCTTCCACGGCAATGGTGACCATCATGAGCGACCCCCCGGCACCACCAAACTCTTCGGGCAGTTCGATGCCCATCAGCCCAAGTTCCACGAACTTCGCGGTCAGTGCGGGGTCGATCTTTCCGGCATCTTCCATCGCGCGAACGCGAGGCCGCACTTCCCGTTCGGCCAGATCGGCCACGGCAGCGCGGAACAGCTCTTCCTCCTCGCTGAACATCGTGAGGGGCGCGCGGGAGAGGTCGGGAAAGGAAGATGCAGTCATCGCCATCGGGAAAGGGGGATTTGTACCCTTGGGATTTAAGGAGCGCGACAGCGAATGAGAAGCGGTACAACGGGCACCGTGGTCACGGTCGCTGTGGTCGGCTATGCGATCGCGATGGCGCTCGTAGCCGCCGCCGTGCTCACCACGGGCGATAGTAACGCGTTGGGCATGCTGCTGCTGTTCGGGCCACGGTGGCTGCTGGTGTTTCCTTGGGCCCTGCTGGTGCCGCTGGCCTTGGTGAAATCGCGGCGGCTGGCACTCACGGCCCTGGTGGGCGCGGTGATCACGCTGTTCTACGTAAACGGCTTCGAAGTCCCGGTGCCGAGCGCGCTGAGAGGTGGGGCAGGGGCGGGGAACGCGTTGCGGGTCGTGACCTACAACACCGATCGATCCATCGCGCTGGCACAGCGCATCGACACCGATATGTTGGCATGGGACGCCGATGTGATCGTAATGCAGGACTGTGCACCGGAGGTCGGGGCGGCAATGCGGGCTGCCGCGGGCACATTGTTGGCCGGCGCTCCGTACCGGGTGTTCCTCGATGCTGAGTTCTGCGTGGCGTCGCGGCTGCCCATGCGCTCACCGGTGCGGATGGACGGCTCGCGAAAAGAGGGGCGCGCCCTGCAGTTCGGGGTCACGTGGCAGGGTGTGCCCGTGGAGATCGCCACGGTGCATCTGCCGAGTCCGCGCAATGCGCTCTGGGCCGCTCGGCAGGGGAGTGCCGAGTTGCTCGAGCAGAGCGTGCGCGTGCGATCCGGCGCGTCGCGGGCCGCCACGCAGTGGATCCTTAGGCCCGAAACTCCGGCGGCCGTGATCGTGGCCGGCGACTTCAATCTCCCCGCCGAAGCGCGGGCCCTGCGTGAAGACTGGGGCACGCTGCGCAACGCCTTCAGCGAGGCCGGCTGGGGCTTCGGGCACACCATGTTTGCCGGCCGGCACCGGGTGCGCATCGATCATGTGCTGGTGTCGGAGGCGTTCCGCGTGAAAGGGGCACGCGTGCTGTCGGGATACCCGTCAGAGCACCAGCCGGTGGTGGCGGAGGTTAGTCTCGTGCGAAGGTAGCAAGAAGAAGAGCAGCCCGCCTTGGCGACGGCGTACGCGTATGTCAGTGAATGGATTGCCCTGCAAGACGCCTCGCCGGCATCTGGGAGTTGCAGCGACGTAGCAAAACTGCTATACTGTGAGGTGTGGGTGGGTGAGGAGGCCGTACGACAGCGGCGGCGAAGGCCGAAGCAGTCGCGAAGGCGGCGGGCGTCACGGTGCGGAGCACGACGGTTCAGAAGCGTGGAAAGAAGAAGTGAATGACTATCCCTCACGGAGTGATGAGTATGCCGACGACGCGCAAGGCGACAACTGGGGCGACGCGCGGTGCGACAGGTGTGAAGAAGCGTGCGATGCCGACAACGCATGACCGTGAACCCGAGGCAATCACGTTCAGTCCGATGCACGACAATTTCTTCGAGGCCATGGGCCTCCCCGACGCCGCAGAGCGCCAAGCCAAGGCGGAGATGGCGTTGGCCATCGGCCACGTCGTGAAGGCGAAGGAATGGAGCCAGAAGCGCACAGCGGAGGTGCTCGGCGTCGCGGCATCGGACGTTTCAGACTTGCTGCGCGGGAAACTGGCGCGCTTCAGTCAAGAGCGACTCGAGCGGTTTCTCAACGCGCTCGACATGGATGTCGTCATCCAGATCGGACCGCGGCCGGCGTGGAAGTCACACGCGAGCATCACGGTCGAACACGTGGCGCGCTTCAGTCGCGCATCGTAGCACCGCGACTTGCGCGTGAATCCTTTGTTTCTTGTCGGGGGCACCGTCCATGTCGAACACAAAAGCGCCGATGAATCGCCTGGACACCAGCGTGACGGATGCGCTCACGATCCAGAAAGCACAGCGGCTGATGGCGCGCCTTCAGGTGGGGAACGCCGACCTCTATCGATACGCACTCGATGCGCTCGACTGGTGCGTGCGCCAGCGACAGGAGGGCCGCCAGATCGCGAGTCTTGGGCCGACGAACGCGATGGTTCGTGAACTGTCAGCCCCGTATCTCGAGGCCGCGGCACTTGACGATCGGGTGGTGTATCTCGACGGCGCGGCGTTCGACCAGGTCGTGTCGCTGAATGCCGCGAATACGACGCCACCGGCCGAGCTTCGGGCGCTGATCGACGAGGTGCGGGTTCGCCGGAGGCCGTGACGCACGTCCTGCCATCGTTCGATAGAGCACGTCGTTCTATCGCTCACTGGGCTTCGTTGGGGAGTTACTTCTTGGCTCTGTTCCGTGATTGCGTTGGTCTTCGGCGATGTTGTGATCGATTGCCAATCGGGCGCTTAGCGGCATGACCAAACGGGACGCAAAGCGGGGCTAAACTGGCGCAGGGTCATCGGGCGAATTCAGGGGCATGTATCGCCGGGTGGACAGGGAGGCTCAGCCCCTTGTTCGGTGGTAACCGCGCCGTCTCGTTGGCCAACGATCACGGCTGTGGAACGTGTGTGATCGGCAAGTGCAGGCCGACGTCCGGTAAAAGCGCGGTCAGCACCCAGGCGCGGTAGAAGGGGTCATCAAACGCCACCACACTGTCGTCGCGAAGAACGATGGCACGATCCGTCAGTGCGTCGAGCGCCTTTGTGATGCTGCTGGCCTCCGGCAATCCGTACTTCCGTCGGATTTCCTTGCGTGCCAAGCCGGTGCCCTCGGCCGCGACCGCACGAAGAATGTTCTGCTGCACTGGAGTGAGTTGCTTCCAGTCGGCCTCGTACGTTGTCTTTCGTTGACGGACGACCGCGTGCATTGCCTTGGCGATAAGGACCTCGTTCACGGCGCCGGTAGGCCGTGCGAGTTCGGCGACCGTTTCTGCCAGCGTCCGTACATCGCGAGTGCGTGGCCCTGCGAGGGTGATGATCGCTGTACCGGCGTCTGGAGCTGCTATTCCCATCGCGGCGAATTGCTCGATAATCCATTCGGCGAAGTGCGGCGTGGGGATCGGGCCGATATCGTACCGGCGACCAAGATTGTGCAGCGCTCCACCGTCCTCCGCATGCAGGCGGTCGATCAAGCGCCGGTCTGATCCTGCAAAGACGTAGGTCACGTGGCGATGAAGCTGGATCGCCGCTCGGACTTGACGCATGGCGCTCACCTTCGCGCCTGCGCGGCCCGTCCGACCCTTTGCGCGAGATTGCGCGGAAGTCGCGGCCTGTGGAGCCTGGTCGCTCCCCAGCCGCTCGATCTCCTGAAATTCGTCCAGAATCACCCCTAGGTGAGTCTTGTGGCGCTTCGCCAGTTCCTCGAGCATATCGAGCGCGTCGACGAGCCGTTGCCGCTGAGCGGCCATTGGGGCGTCGCGAAAGGACACCTTGGGGACCGGCACGAGCGTGCCGCCCGCCGCCTCCGATACTTCAAAGCTCAGCTGAAGGCGCTTCCCTGTCTCAACGAGGAAATCGGTCCACTTTCGTCCAAGCACGGCGGCGGCGGCGGCCGCCAGTCGCGTGACCATGTCCTCAATGGTGGACGCGGTCCACAGGTCGACGTACACAACGGGGGTCCCGGCCGCGACGAGTGCGTCGCGCACCGCGATAAGCACCGATGTTTTTCCCATGCGGCGTAGCCCGGTCACGACCACGTGCCCACGTGGCGTATTCAGACTGCGCGCGATCTCCTCGCGCTCGAGGTCGCGATCCGTGAAGTCTTCGCCAAGGACTGCCACGCCGCCGCCTGCGAAGCGATTCACAGCGATCATCGAGTTAATCCGAGCAGGGGTCTTCATCTTCACGGGCCTATAGGAGACGCAAGGGACGGGCTGACACAGGCCCGTAAATACGGGCGCTGCTGGGAAGGGAGTATAGCGGCCCTCGTCCCGATACGCCAACGGAAACCCTGCCGGACTTCGTGGCAAGTTTGGCCGCGCTACGCCGCGTTGAGCATCGCCCCGCAGTTGTGGCAACACCGGTCCGGGCTGAGCTCGGCCGTGTTGCCCACCAGCACGGCTCGGGCCTTGGCGGTGGTGAGGCGCTGGATTCGCTCGTCCATGATGTGCCAGGTCAGGTAGCGTGGCAGGTACTTGGTCGCGACGCCCCGGAAGCGGGCGATCCACCCCTTGAGACGGCCCTGATAGCAGTTCACCGTCTGCACGTGGTAGATCCCACGCTTCCGCTCATTCCGGGCCGTGACGAGCGCGATGTGCCGGACGGGCAGCGCCTGCGCGGCCCCACGCATGGCTCGGGACCCATCGGTGCAGAGGGTGACGCCCGGCGCCAGGATCGGCCGCAGGGCCGTCAGCAAGGCGACAGAGGTCGAGGTGCCCGGCAACACCACGGCCCGCGTATCACCGACGCGCGCCCGGGCTACCACGACGGGCACCTTGTCCTTGCCGAGCCCCCGGGTGCTGCCGTTGCGGGTCCCGTGCTTTCTGGCACGCCGCCCCACCGGCGTGGAGCCCTTGAAGTTGCGGCGAAAGTACGTCTCGTCCGCCTCGACGATCCCGCTCAAGGCCGGTTGCTCGGCCGGCGTCAGGAACGCCATCACCTTGTGCCGCCAGCGCCACGCCGTCTTGTGGTCCACATCGATGCGCTCGGCCGCTCGCCGCGTCGAGAGCCCGTCGCGCATCGTGTCGGCGTACGCGCGCCACTTCTCGGGCAGGTGTGTGCCGGCCATCGCCGTCCGCGTCAGATCGTTAAACGTCCGACGGCACCCGAAGCAGCGATAGCGCTGAGTCCCGGTGCGTTCCCGGCCCCAGCGCTGGACCTGCGCGCTACGACACCGCGGACAAACATAGCCGTGGTGAAACCGTCGTTCTCGGGCCTTCAGGGAAGTCAGCATGGAGGCAAGGGTAGTGGCCTTCGTGCATTGGACCACCCTCAAACCCACGCAGTTACGGAACAGAGCCTACTTCTTAGGTAGTACGATACTTATGTAGTACATTGCATAAGCACTGTGAAGCACAAGGGGACTCCCCGGCTCTGTTCCGCCGTTGCGTTGGTTTCACGATGCCGACACCCGGTTTCGGTGGCCGGATCGAATCGGCAACCAACAGCTCTGCATTTTCGGCTACTCGGATTCCGGCGCGAAAAGGTCCGTGCGCGCGAGCCAGTCCCGAATGGTCGCACAGGCGTCGAGCAACGGGACGCGCGGACCCCAGTGCCATATCCCCAGCGCGGCGTGCGCACGCTCCAGGGCGTCGCGGTCAACCGCGTCGGGGAGCGTGAAGGCGTCGTCCTGTGCGTTGTAGCTGCGGCGGATCTGATTGTCAGCACGCATCAGCATCGCGAGCTCCTGTACCGTCATGCCGGCGGGCAGGTCCGGGAGGTTGCGCAACTTCGTGATGATATGGTGCGCGTCCTCGAAATGGCGCACATAGCGTGATGGGTCGATGGCCTTTCGGTGCTGATTGCAGATCGCATCCAGCTTGCCGAGCAGCGTCGCAACGGGGTGTGCACAGAATAGCGATGCCGGCCGGTTGTCGATGAAGCCTGCCGCCTGCACTGGCGAGAGGACGTCATGGCTGAACGAGGTCACGCGGCACGGGACAGCCGCGTAGATGACATCCGGCGCGATTTCCAGTTGCACGGACCGCTCCACCATGCCGGCCGTGTTTGCAAACCTCGACGCGTAGTCCAGATAGTACACCGCGTTTATGTGTCGCGGTGCATGCCGCGACACATCGTGGCGCACGCCAACGACTCCAGGGATGCGCGCGAGTTCAGTCGTGAGCCAGCCAAAATACACGAGGCGATCCTCGGCACATTCCGTGTCCGAGGGCGTCCACAAACGCACGGTGGGGGCGGGCAGCGTCGGCGGCGGCACAAGGTGCACGTCAATGCGTGACCCAGTAGTCCTTTTCCACGAATTCGACGTCGAGCCTGGCCGCAGTGGCCGCCACCTGGAGGAGCTGCGCGAACTCGACGTCCTCGTGGAGAAAGCCGAGTGGCGTGGAGGGTGTCGTCTTCCCGGCGCGGCGCGGCGTCATACGGCGCCGCGAAGCGGGGTCGGCGTCACCTCGCGGATCGCGTCAGTCACGATGGCCTGTGTTTCGCGCGTTCCATACTCATCAGCCATCTGCTGGAGCTGCACCACATCGAAGCGCCCGTCCATCAACGCCGCGCGGAGCGTCTGCCTGAGCGTCTCGACGTCGAGTCCCGCCATCGCGCGATTCTGGATGAGATCCACCACAAACCACTCCGTGTTCACGGAGTGCGGGAATCGCACCCGTCGAAAGGCAAACCGGAAGACATCAATCGTGGCCTCGCCGGACAG
>JANLVC010000087.1:0-17387 GCA_031363815.1 Gemmatimonadota bacterium | reverse complement strand
TCGCCCACCGCGAGCGGCTCTGGGCTTGACGCGTGAGGCCGTGGGTTTGGGGTTCTGGGTTCTGGGTGATTCTGCAGCCGATCAAACCCACCACCGAAACGACAAGGGAGGTCTGGGCATACCGGCCAAGGATAGGAGCCGCCCGGATTCTCCGACCGTCTGCTTACCTACTCTTTAACCGGTCGCAGCACTACTACGGCAAAAGCAACAGCAACAGCTGGAACACGGAGATCACAGATTGTACCGAAACAACACGGGATAAGATAAACGGCGCTTTTCGTCTGATCTGTGTTGTTACGGTGCCGATCGGTGATCTCCGTGTTCCGGCTGTTGCCGTTGTCGTTGTTGCGGTCAAGCCCGCTTCCGTCAGTATCGCCAGGTCGAGTGGCAACGATCTCCACACGCAAAATGGTCCGTGCGGTGAGGTAGCTTGCAGTATGTCCATTCCCTCGCTCACGACGCCGGCCATCGTCATGCTCGCGTTCGGCGGGTTGCTGGCGACCAGCGTGCTGGTCAGTAAGGCGAGTGCGAGAACCGGCGTGCCGCTCACGTTGATCTTTCTCGGGGTCGGCATGCTGGCCGGCACCGAGGGTCTCGGTGGGATCGCGTTTGGCGATTACGAAATAGCACTCTGGCTCGGAACGGCGGCGCTGGCGTTCATCCTGTTCAACGGCGGATTGAACACGCCGCCGGCGGCGATGCGCAGTGTGATCCGACCCGCGGGTGTGCTGGCGACCTTCGGTGTTCTGGGGACGGCGGCACTCGTCGCGGGAGCCGGTCATCTGGCGGGACTTGACTGGCAAGCCGCGTGGATGATCGGCGCGATCGTTTCGTCCACCGATGCCAGCGCCGTGTTTTCGGTGCTGCGCGCCTCGGGCGTGCATCTCAAGCGGCGCGTCGGCATGACCCTCGAAGTCGAATCCGGTGTGAACGACCCCGTCGCGTTCATCCTCACCACCGTCGTCGTGCAAGTGGTCGCCAACAGCGTGCCGATCAGCGTGCCGCGCACGGCGCTCGCCGTCGTGCTCGAACTCGGCATCGGCGCCGTGTCTGGCATCGCTATTGGACGCGCCGGTCGCTGGGTGCTCAGGCACTACTCGGTCCGCCCTAGCGGACTCGTGCCCGCGTTTACCATCGCGGTGGCCTGTCTGGCGTACGGCGTGCCCGCCCTGCTGCACGGCAGCGGCTTCCTTAGCGTGTACCTCGCCGGCATGGTGATCGGCGCGGAACGACTGCCGTATCACACCAGCGTGCAGCGCGTGCACGATACGCTCGGCTGGCTCAGCCAGATCGGGATGTTCCTGGTGCTCGGCCTGCTGGCGTTCCCGTCGCGCATTCTCGAGGTGTGGCCGCTTGGCGTGGCATTGGCGTTCGTGTTGGCCCTCGTCGCCCGCCCAGTGGCGGTGGCGCTGTGTCTGGTGCCCTTTGGCTACAACCGGCGTGAGATCGCCTTTATCGGCTGGGTCGGACTTCGCGGTGCGGTGCCGATCGTGCTGGCAACGTTGCCGGTGATCATGCAGGTGCCCAACGCCGAGCGCGTGTTCGACGTGGTGTTCGTGATCGTGGTGGTGAACGCGTTATTGCAGGGCACCAGCGTGTCGTGGCTGGCGCACAGGTTGCGCGTGGAGAGCGCCGATCCCAGCACGCCGGCGGCGGTGCTCGAGATCGAAGGGCCGACCCCGTTCGACACCGAGATTCAATCGTACCAGATCGACGAACTCCTGCCGGTGTGCGGGTCGCTGATCGTGGACGTGCCGCTGCCGGCGACCGCGTCACCGATGCTGGTCATCCGCGGGAGCGCGCTCTTGACGCCCACGCCGGAACTGCGTCTGGAGCCCGGCGACCACGTGTATCTACTTGTGGAACCACAAGATGGCGCGCTGGTGCAGCTTATGTTTGGACGGCCGGAGGGCACCTGAGGTACACTGTCCCGCATCTGGAACGGGCAGTCTCGCCGATTTCTGACACTTTTGGATGAGCGCGCCGTAGTATCTTTACTCATATGAACGCCATCATGCTCGAGAGCGCCCTGTTCATCGCCCTGCTGGCGGTGGTCGGCGCTCTTTTTGTTGCGGCGCTGGGCTTTACCCCATTTGGCCGCCGGATTCGGCAGTCGGCCAATCGCAAGCGCATCGATCGCCAAGCCGATCTCACGTGCCCGGTTCACGGGGTGCAGCGCGAAGAGGATCTCGTGCGACTCCCAACAGGTGACCCGCTCTGTTCTCATTGCTACAAGGAGGCCGTCCATGGACACATCGATTGATTCCACCCTCAACGAACTTCGCAGCTCCCTGCGCAACCCGCTGACCGGCATGCCGGGTGGTGGCGGGAATGATGGCGTGATGTTCAAAAAGCTCGCCGGCGCGTTTGTCGCGCTGCTCGTGCTGTTCTTTTTGGTGCGCCCGTCGGTCGCCTACATCGAGCCCGGTCACGTCGGCATTGTGATTCATCGTGGCGGTGGCGGCGTCGATCCAATACCGCTTGGCCCCGGCTTTCACCTGCGGAATCCGCTCATGACGCAGATCCAGGCCTATCCGACGTACATGCAGACGTTGGTGCTCACCAAGGGAATAACGGAAGGCTCAGAGGCGAACGACGAGATCAACGTGAACTCGGTGGAAGGACAACCGCTGTCGCTCGACGTGTCGATGAGCTTTGAACTGCGCCCCGACAAAGTGCCACAGCTGTATCAGACGTTTCGCACCGATGTGCAAACCATCGCGCACGGCTATATCCGACAGGCCATTCGACAGTCGCTGCAGGAGGTCGTCGGCAACGAAGAGATCGCGGCGATTCTCGGTCCGAAGAAGGCGGAAGTGGTAACGCGTAGTCAAGCCAATCTGCAGAAGCGATTGGACCCGTACGGCATCGAAGTGCGGCAGTTTACCCTGAACGAGTTCCGCGCGCCGAAGGCGGTCATGGACGCGATCTCTCTCAAGAATGTCATGCAGCAGCAGGCGCTCACGGCGCAGAACGAGCTGCAGAAGAACACGTTTCAGGCACAAGGTGACAGCATCAAGGCTGTGGGTCGCGCGAAGGCGATCATGGCTGAGGCCGAAGCGCAGGCGCGTGCCAACGAGCTGCTGTCGAGGAGCATCACCAGCACACTGGTACAGTACGAAATGGCGAAGCGCTGGAACGGGCAGATGCCGCAGGTAACCGGTGGGGCGATGCCGATGTTGCAGCTCCCCGGCAGCAAGAGCCCGGAGTAGTCGCTATGCCGGTCGTGAATTTCGAGGCGCTCCCCGCAAGCGCACGCGCATGGGTGTTTGGAGCAGCGGCGCCGGTGGTCGGCGCCGCTGCACAGTCGCTGCTGTCGGCGGTTGATACGCATCTCGCCGACTGGCGCGCGCACGGCGCACCGCTGGTGTGTGCACGTGAATGGCGAGACGATCGCTTCTTGGTGATCGGGGTGGACGAAGCGGCAACGGGTGCGACGGGATGTTCGATCGACGGGCTCTTTCACCTGCTGCGCGACATCGAATCGCTCATCGGCACGTCACTGGTGGGCGGCGGCACCGTCTACTGGCGCGACGCGGCGGGCACAGTGGTCTCGGGTGCGCGGCCGAGGTTTCGCGAAGCCGCGGCGAGCGGCGCGATCGTTTTCGATACACCCGTGTTCGACACGACGGTCACGACTGTGGGCGCGTATCGGGCCGGCTTCGCGCGAACTGCTGCCGATAGCTGGCATGCCAAGCTGCTGCCGGTGGCGCGTTAATTCATAAATCCGTTGAACTGATCACGCAGAGAACCGCCTGAGACCGCAGAGACCGCAGAGAAACAATGGCTCTTCGTGCTTTTGTGTGGGTGATTTGCGTGGGTTGTGAGCGGGTGCGCGTCGTCGTTTCGGAGGGGAAAGCGCTCTTGCGGTACTGGTGGCACGCGGGAAAGTGCGTGGATGACTTTCGAGCCGCGGCGCCCAAGGGAGTGGCGGGACGCGTATCGGTTTCCAGGCTTTACGCCGCGCCGCGCCGCGCGGTGCGGGACGCAGACGCGGATCCCCGAGCGGTTGTCCTCACCCTGCATCGCCGCCTACTGCCAGCCCGAGAACACAGTGGCCCTCGGGTTTGTTGAAGGGCTCAACAACACGTGCACCCTGCCACCCCTTCCGCGCGATCACAACGCGTGAAAATCACCCACCCGATTCAACGAAGAGCCCACAGTATGTGCTGGTCATCCGCGGGCATTCGTGCCAATCGGCGGTTATGCTGTTCGGCGGACTCCTGAACGAAACTGCTTTACCGCGGATCAACACGAATGTGCGCCGATCGCCCGGCGCGGCGCGACGGATCGTCGTATACGACCCACTCAAATCACCCACACAAAAGCACGAAGAGCTGAAACAATGAAGTTCTCTGCGGCCTCTGCGCTCTCTTTTTTCTCTGCGTGATCGGTTCAACGATACAAGTGACAGCGGCGTCTCACGCCAGGAATTCGTCCAGCCGCTCCGCCACGAAAGCATCGTCGGCGAGACCAGGATACTGCGCCGACAGTCGCGCTAACGCGTCGCTCTGACCGGTCGAGAGCTGTTCGTGCGTGTCGAACGTCCACGTGCCGCGCACGAGTCCCTGCCGGCGCAGGATTTCGAGAATGCCCGGCAGGCATCCCTGATAACGGTGTGCGGCGTCGAAGATCGCGGCGTTGGCCATCGTGAGTGCGGCGCCGCGCGTGAGCCATTCGCGCGGCAGTGTGTCGACTCCCGACGCGCGCCACGCCTGAATCTCGCGCAGCATCTCGACCGCGCGCGACGTCCACACTGCCCACTGCCCCAGCAGTCCGCCCACAAAGTGTCGCGTGTAGGCGCGGCCTCCGCTGGTAACCGGCACATCGGTCACCAGATCGGGCACGATGGCATCGTCGTTACCCGTGTACAGTGCGATGTCATCGCGTCCCGCGTCGGCGAGTGCACGCACCACGTCCATCGTGGCGTAGCGATCAAACGGCGCGACCTTGATGGCCACCACGTTCGGGATCTCCGCGAACTCGCGCCAGAACGCATACGACAACCGTCGTCCACCCACCGCCGGTTGCAGATAGAAACCGAACAGCGGCAACACCTCGGACACGTGCGCGCAATGCGCGAGAATGGCCGCCTCGGTGGCGTCGCGCCAGGCGCCCAACGACAGCAGTCCGCAGTGATACCCGAGCGACTGGGCGATCTGTGCTTCGCGAACGGCTTGCGCCGTGTCGCCCATCAGGCCGGCCACGCGCACAAACGCGCGCGGATCGCGCGCGAGTGCGCGGTCGGCCGTGTCGGCGGCAAGCTCCAACACCGGTCGATACAAACCGATCTTGGCGTCGTGAATCGGAAACCCCGTCGTGTGCACGCCGACCGCCATGCCACCGGCGCCCGCTGCCACGTAGTAGCGCGTCAGCGCGCGCTGGTGCCGCTCGTCCATCGCGCGCGTGGGCAGCAGCGCTAACGGGTGCGCCGGAATGACCTGGCCCACGTGCAGGTGACGACGCATGTCAAAGGCGTCGTGCACCGTCTGCTCAGTAGCGGCCATCGCGCACCTCGAATTTCGTGGGCTTGTTCAGCAAACGTTTACCGCTACGAATCCAGCACACCGCCCACTCGCACAGTGTGTCGAGCGGCAGCGCCGTGTACGGCAGTCGCTCGGTGAGCCGGTCCGCGTTGGCGATCAACGCCTCATCGCTCGGCGTTCCGGTATACACGGGCGTGCTCCCAGCGATCGCGCCGACACGCTCGGCGATGTCACGCACCGCGACGGCAGGCCCCGTGACGTTCAGCGCGACAGGCACACTCACGGCCGGAACCGTGGCCTGCGTGAGCGCGCGCAGCGCGAGCCGGTTTGCATCGCCCTGCCAGATCACGTTCACGAAGGCGGTGTCGAGCGCGATGGGCACGCCGTGCAGCACCTTGTGTGCAATATCGGTGACGACGCCGTAGCGGAGGTCGCAGGCGTAGAACAAGCGATACAGCAGGAGCGGCGTGTGCGTGCGACGCGCGATCGATTCGAACACGCGCTCGCGGCCGATGCACGACGCGGCGTACTCGCCGTCAGGCACCAGCGCGTCGTGCTCGCGTGCACCGCCACGCGACACGGCCTGGCGTCCATACACGTTGCCCGTCGAGAAGCAGACGATGCGCGAACCGGCGTAGCGCTGCGCGGCGAGCGCGGATGCCACGACATTCTGCGTCCACGTGCCAACCGGGTCGCCGGTGGAACCGAACTTCTGTCCCGCCATCCAGAGCACGTTCGGCGCATCAGGAAGCGCGGCCACCGCGGCCGGGTCGGCAAGGTCAGCGCGAATCGTTTCCACGCCATGCGCATTCAGCGCGGCGGCGGTTGAGGCGTCGCTGAAACGCGATACCGCGATCACGCGGCGCGACAAATCGGCGATGGCGCGGCGTGCCATGCGGGCCAGGGTAGGGCCCATCTTGCCGCCAGCGCCGAGGATGATGACATCGCCCGCCAGCGACGCCAGCGCCTGCACCGTTGCATCGTCGGGCGCCGACAGCAAGGCGTCGAGCGTGAGCTCATTGGCGGGCGCCCCAGCACTCATCGCGAAATCAGGCCGTGGTCACCGCAGTCGCGTCGTCGTGTACGCGCACGCCCAACTCGGCGGCGAGTACTCGGCGGCCCGCTTCAATGCGATCCCGCGTCTGCTGCTTGAGCGTGCCGATATCGGCGAGCGTCATCCCCGTGGTGGAAATCGGTTCGAGCAGCTGCGCAATCGCACGAGCCGGAAGAAAACGGAACGTGCCCTTTGCCATCGCGTAGCGTGTCCCGGCCATCGCGATCGGAAGAATCGGAGCGCCCGCTTCGATCGCCAAGCGGAAGGCGCCGTCCTTGAACGGCAGCATCTCCCACGAGCGCGAGCGCGTGCCTTCAGGGAAGATCATGACCGAGACTTTCTTTGCCAGGCGATCACGACACTGCAGAATCGCGTCGGCCGCCGAGTCACGGTTGCCGCGAACGAGCTTGATGTCGCCGGCCATCTGCATCATCCAGCCCATGAAGGGAATCTTGAACATGGTGTCCTTGCTCAGCCACTTCATTTCCCATGGGAAGCAGCTGATCAGAAACACATCGGCGTACGACTCGTGATTGGCCACGACCACATAGGGTCGACGCGCATCGGCGAGTGAACCTCTAGTATGGAAACGCCACAGGCTATTGAATCGCAGCGCGGTAACGGCAACCAAGCGGAAGGCGCGACCGGCGGCATAGCGACCGGGATCGAACGGGGCTGTGAACGCAAAAATCAGGGCGACGACCAGCGTCCCGAGAATCACGACCAGCACCGTCTCCGTCCAAGCCCACCAGTTTTGCAGCGTTCGCACCAACCGCATGGCCGCGCTCAGCTGGCGGGAGTGATGACCGGCACGTCCATCGGATCCGCGGGGTCGATGAAGCCCAACGCCTTGTGCGAGCCGTCGCAGAACGGCTTGACGTGCGACGCGCCGCAGCGGCACAGCGACATCGGCCGTCCTTCGGCGCGGGGCGGAATAACCGTACCGGCTGAATCGACGAGCACGATCTGTGCAGCGTCTTCGGCGGAAATTCCAAGCGAACCGTTCTTGCGGACGGTGATGGTAATGGGCATAAGACAGTCAGGAGTAAGGGATGGGGTACGGGGTAGAAAGCGCGTTCCTACTCCGCAATCGTCGCGGCGCTCTGCGTCGCGAAGCGTTTGAGACGGGCAATCATGGCGGACAGACCGGATTCGCGGGCGCCCAGCCCGATGTCCTGCATCAGGAGGCGCACGAAATCGGCCGGAAGTGCCAGTGTTACGGTCGGTGGCTGGTCGTTGACGGCCGCGAAGGTGATCGCGAGTACTGCGGCCACGGTCGGCGACTGCCGGGCGTTAACGTCGGCGTAGAAATGAATCGTGCCGTCGTCCAGCCGTTCGGGAAAGATATCAACCCGGGTCTGGCATTCGGGCACGGTAAACGCCGCTCGATCGAGACTCGCCAACCGTTCCGGCAGTGGTTCGAGCTTTTTGGACCACCCCAACAACGCCTGCATCTTGTCGTCTCGCTCCAGCAGGCGGAACTGCTGAAGGGTGCGGGCCAGCGACGCCGGCAGCGCTTTCTCGGGCGAAGACGTGTCGGTAAGGGTTGGCGGGGTGGCGTGAGACATGCTGGAATGCAATGTTGCCGAGGTCGGCCGGTCAAGCGTGTCCGGGGCGACGCGTATCTCTCTTCGTGAGTGATCTCGTGCTAGTGCGTGCTTTTCCGCTCGTCGCGCTCGGGCCGCTTCTGGTGATTGGCGGCTGCTCTCGGTCGTCGGCTCCCGAAACGGCCGTGGGCACCCTCGAAATGGTCGAAGTGGATGTCGGCCCGTTGCAGCCGGCCCGCGCGCTCCGCGTATTCGTGCAGGAAGGCGACGTGGTGGCGGCTGGTGACACGCTGGTGGTGTTCACCACACCGACGCTGGCCAGTTCGACGGCGCAGGCGGAGGCCCGCGCCGCTGCCGCGCAGGAAACGTCACGCGAGCTTGCGCGCGGAGCCCGTCCGGCCGAGATCAGCCGGGCGCAGGCGGAGTTGCGAGCCGCCGAGGCCGATGCGGAGCGCGCCGCGGCCGATTTCGCGCGACTCGAGCCGCTCGCCGTGACGGGTGACGTGAGCCGCGCCTCACGCGATGCGGCGCGGGCCGCGGCACGGGTGACCGCCGGCCGCCGGGATGCTGCGCGCGACGCGCTGCGCATCGTGCAGGAAGGTGCGCGTACGGAGCGGCGTCAGGCCGCGGCCGCCGAGGCGCGCGGGGCGCAGGCCGCCGCTGAGGGCTGGCGGGCCACCGCGAATGACATGGTGCTGATCGCGCCGGTGAACGGGGTGGTATCGAGCCGCAACGTGGAGCCGGGCGAAGTGCTGGCGGCCGGCCAGAGCGCGATCACGGTGGCGCAGCCGTCACGTCCGTGGGCACGCATCTACGTGTCGCAATTCGTGTTGCCCACGTTGCATCCGGGCGACTCGGTATCGGCGCGTCTCGATGGCGACACCACGCTGTTCCGCGGACGAATTTCGGCGATCGCCACGCGCGCCGAGTTCACGCCGCGCGTGGCGCTCACCGACAAGGAGCGCGCCGACCTGTTGTTCGGTGTGAAGGTGGAGTTTGCCGATACCACGCAGCGGCTCCGCGCGGGAATGCCGATTTCGGTGCTCTTGCCGCGCACCGCCAAGTGAGCGATCCGGTGCGCGTCGCGGGCCACCCCGTCGTCCGCACGCGGGCGTTGCGGAAAGCGTACGGCGAGTTGGTGGCGGTTGCCGGACTGGATCTGGATATCGCGCGCGGCGAAGTGTTCGGACTGCTCGGCCCCAACGGGTCGGGAAAGACGACCACGATTCGTATGCTCTGCGGACTGGTCGTTCCCACCAGCGGTACGGCGGAAGTGGCCGGACTCGATGTCGAGACGAACACGGAAGGCGTGCGTCAGCGCATCGGATACATGTCGCAGCGCTACGGCTTGTACGACGAGCTTACGGTGGCGGAAAATCTCCGCTTTTACTCGTCGGTATACGGCCTTGTGGGACACGATCGCGAACGGCGCCTGGCGGAGCATGTAGAATCGCTGGGGCTTGGCTCGCGCTTGAAACAGCGTGCTGGCACGCTCAGCGGCGGCTGGAAGCAGCGGCTCGCGCTGGCGTGCGCTACGGCGCATCACCCAGACCTGGTGTTTCTCGACGAGCCCACGGCTGGTGTCGATCCGGCGGCCCGTCGCACGTTCTGGGAGACGATCTATCGGTTGGCGCGCGAAGGGACGACGATTCTTGTCACCACGCACTACATGGACGAGGCCGAACGCTGTCATCGTCTCGCGTTCCTGTCGCGCGGGCATCTGATCGGACTGGGCACACCGGCGGAGATCGTGAAGCAGTTCAACGCCGAGAAAGTGGAGGATGTGTTCGTGATGCTGCAGCAGCACGATGAAGCGAATGCGGCTATCGCGGCGACGGCGGGGCGGTCATGAACGCACTGGTCGAACGGGTGCGACGGTGGACCGTGTGGCCGATGCTCTGGAAAGAATTTCTTCAGCTTCGGCGCGACCGGCTCACCTTCGCCATGATGACGGGGCTGCCGGCCATTCAACTCCTGCTGTTCGGCTATGCCATTCAAACGGATGTCCGTCGGTTGCCCACCGTCGTGCTGGACCAATCCCGCACCAGCGAGAGTCGCGCACTGATTCAGGTGCTCGCGAACACCGACAACTTCACGGTGGTCGCCTCAGTGCCCGACCGCGCCACGGCCAAGCGATGGATCGAACGCGGTGCCGCGCGCGTGGCGCTGGTGATCCCGCCGGAATACCAGCGCAACATCCGCAGTGGTCATACCGGTGTCGCGCAGATGCTGATTGACGCCGCCGATCCGCAAAGTTCAGGGGCGGCGATTGCCGGTGCGCAGCTCGCCGCCCAGGCGCGTGGTGCGCAGTTGCTGGCGACGCAGTACAAGGTCCGTCCGCCCGTCGAAATTCGCGTGCGCCCGTGGTACAACCCGGCGCAGAAGAGTGCGACGTTCATCGTGCCGGGCATCGTCGGCATTTTGCTCACGATCACGATGACGCTGATCACCAGTACGGCGATCGTGAAGGAACGCGAACGCGGCACGCTGGAGCAGCTCATCGTCACGCCGATCAGTCGCACGAGTCTCATGCTCGGCAAGCTCGTGCCGTTCGTGCTGGTGGGCTACGTGCAGATGTCGGTGATTCTCGCGCTTGGCGTGCTCTTCTTCGACATTCCGATCATGGGCAGTCTCGTGCTGCTTTATTCGCTCGCCCTGGTGTTCATCGTGGCCAGTCTCGGTGTCGGGTTGCTCATCTCCACGGTCGCGCGCAGTCAGGTGCAGGCCATGCAGTTGAGCTTCTTTTTCATGCTGCCAAATATTCTGCTTTCGGGCTATATCTTCCCGCGCGCGGCAATGCCCGAGCCCGCGCAATGGGTGGGCGCCGCCCTGCCGCTCACCTGGTTTCTTGACATCCTGCGTGGCGTGCTGCTGAAAGGCGTCGACATGCGCGACCTGTGGACCCAACTCGGCGTGCTGTCGGGGTCCGCACTTGTGCTGCTGGTCGTGTCGGTGCGGCGGTTTTCCAAGACGTTGGATTAGGCGCCTTCCCGTTCCGCTACGCCGCGATGGCGGCGAGTGCCTGCTCCAATGCTTTCGCATGCGCGTAGCGCTCCTCGGGCCGCTTGGCGAGACACCGCTGCAACAGCGCATCGAAGGCCGCCGGCAGTTCCGGTCGCACCGCGCGCGCCGACGGTGGTGCGTCGCTCATGTGGGCGAGCATCAACTGCAACGGCGCACGACCCTGGAACGGTGAACGTCCGGTCGCGAGGAAGTGATTCCACCCGCAGCGTCGCCAACGGCGTCACCGCTGGCGTGGTGCGCGGTGACCAGACCGAAGGCCAGCAGTTTGGCCACGTCAGCCACGCCGCCACGCTCACCGAGCATCACGTTGCCGGGCTTGATGTCGCGATGCGTAAAGCCGGCGCTGTGCGCTTCGTTCAGCGCGCCGGGGATCTGCCGAAGCACGTGGATGGCCCGGGGGACATCCATGGGGCCATCGCGCACCACGAGCTGCTCGAGCGTGTCCCCCGGTAGCTACTTCATGGCGTAGTAGAACGTGCCGTCGTCGGTGATACCGTAGTCGTAGATCGCAATGGTGTTGGGATGCGTGAGTGTGGCGGTGGTTTGCACCTCGCGTCCGAAGTGCCGCAACACGTCGGCGTTCCCGGCGTGCTCGGGGCGAATGAGCTTGATCGCGCACGGTCGACGCAACAGCCGAGTCCGCCGCCGCACGGAGCCCCCCATCGACGCCGTCTCCCGCTCACCGGGGCTCCTCGCGAGGCAGGGGACCGAGGCCTATACGCGGCCCACCCCGATTCAACTTCCTGCCCCGCACGACTTCTCCGTGCGAGACCCGCATGGTGTCGTGTTTGACGTCGTTGAACGTCGGAGTCCCCCGCATGCGCCCTGACGTTGACTCTACTGACGAGCGATCTCGGTCAGCACGCTGCGCCAACACGAGCGCTCCACCGTCGAGGGGGCAGGCTCCCCTTGCTGCTCGCACACGGCTGCGACCACGATGTGACGGGCGTTGCTGCGCGCGAACCCCGTGTCGGTACCGGCAAGCGCAGACCATCGCGGTGGCGTCAGCACATACCACACGTCAGCGTCAGGTTGGTTGCTCAGCCCCGTCGCGTGGCACCGCCAGCGTGATCCCTGCGCCGCCTGCGCCGCCGGCACCGGGCATGCGTCGCGCACCGAGTGCCACCGCTGGCGGTGGTCGGGGCGGGCGTTGCCCTCAATCCTTGCGCCCGACCCCGATCACGAATTCCCCCGGTACTGCATACCCGTCCTCGCGGCGAAACGCGTCGATCGAGGCCAGGTATTCGGCGCGCACAGCGTCCCTGACCTGCGCGTCAAAACGGGAATAGGCCAGGGACACCGGGCCACCTTCGAAGGCCGCGCCACAGGCGTCGTCGGGTGAGGCGTACCGCAACTGCGTCTCGATGCGTTCCGTCGTCACCTGCGTGAACCCGGCCGCCTCCATCTCCCAGCGCAGGGCGTCGCCACCGCCCAGCCGGTAGAACATCGGGCACACCTCCGACGCGACGCGCGCATCGACGATCGGAAAGAGTTCGGCCCAGCCACATCGGTCGCGCTGTCCCCACACCGAGACCACGGCTCGCGCGCCAGGCGCGAGCGCTCGATGCATCTCCTGCAGCGCCTGTCGCGGATTCGGCACGTACATCAGCCCGAGGGAGCAGAGTGCCACGTCGAACGAGGCATCGTCGACGCGCAGTTCTTCCGCATCCATGCGTTCGAAACGCACGTGCCGGTATCCGCGCGTGGCTGCTGCGTCCCTCGCGATCTCAATCATGCGCTCGGAGATGTCGACACCGAAGACGGTGCCGTTCGGACCGACGTCATCCGCCACCGGAAACGTGACGAGCCCCGTGCCGCAGGCAACGTCGAGCACCCGCTCCCCGGGTTGGCAGCCGGCGAGTGAGCGCAAGCGCGCCAGCGCGGGCTCTAGTTGCTGGTGCCAATATCCTTCGTATTGTGCGGCGGACTTGTCCCACCCATATCGCTGCACTCGGCGTTGCAGTCGCTCATCCATGGCCCGACGCCTCCGACGTCCTGATGCGCACGTCGCGGAGACAACGCTGCGCCCGACTGAAGATGTCGAGATACGGGCTGTGCGCCTCAGCGGTATCGAGGACGCGCAGGATGTCGGCCTCCGGCGCATCGCTGTCGACGGACACCACGTACCGGACCGCGGAATACCCGGCGGGTCCGTCCGTCACGCCGAAGAGTGCGCCGTCGTCATAGTCGGCCTGGATCTCGACTTCGAGTGCGTTGAACGGCACGTCCATCTTCGCCGCGTACATCATGTACCCCATGGCCAGGCAGCTCCCAAGTGCGGCTCGCCCCAGTACACCAGGGGTCGGCGCGGAGCCCGTACCGCCAGCCTGCTCCGGCATGTCGGCGGCAAGGGTCCACGGCCCTTCGCGAATCTCGCATCGCAAGCCGCGGTCAACGCGGATCTTCGAGATGCCCGTTCCGCGTCCGAGCGCAGGGCGTCGCGCCATTGCCTCGGCAACGCGTTCAAAGGCCGACTTGATGTGTGGTGCGTCTGACACGTCACTCCCGGTGGATGGCTCCTGACAGGAAATTCAAGCGGGGCAAAGAGAAAATAGGCCACGGTCCACCGGCGCGCGAGCAACGGCGCGCGAGCGGCGGGCGACGCGCCCGGAGTCCTCGCGGGTTCTGCGGTCTGGGGTTCACGCGGGTGCCTCGAAGCGGGCCAATGTGGAAACGGAACTTGATGCGGTGCCATGGGTTTGTTCTGCATCGAAGGTGGTGTCATTTCGCCTCGATCTGGCGCACTTCGACGCGTGCTTCAAGATCGACACGACGGGCGCGCCCGCGTATTCGCCGGCCATGCTCCTCAAGGTCGTGCTGTTTGCCTACTCGCCGGGCATTATGCGCGGTCGGCCGATCGCGCGCGTGTGTCAGGAACACGTCACGTTATGGCGCTGTGTGGCATGACCGCGCCGCACTTCACGACCATCGCGCACTTTGCCAGTACGCTCCGCGACGACATCGCCCAGCGCGTTCCTGCGTGGGCGCGAGGACGCGGCGCCCGAGACACATACGATGCGGATGCAGCAGCGCCTCGATACGCCGGAGGGGCGCGCGCAGTACGGGCAACGCTTTGCCACGGTCGAGCCCGTGTTCGCGACCGTGCGGTACAACAAGCGGCTCGATCGCTTCACGCCGCGCGGCCGGACGAAAGTGCACGGCCAGTGGCTGCTCTTTTGCCTGGGGCACCACATCGAAAAGCTCACCCACGCGGGGTATGCGGCGTAACGCACGAGGCGAGAGCGGTGCGCGCGGTCGCGAGTGACGCCGGCATCACGCGAATCGCTCCGCGTTACCAGCTATCAATGTCGAATGGAACAACGGCGCGCGGTTTTCGCGCGACGCGGCGCCTTTACCATCGATGCGTTGAGACTTTTCCTACAGCCTCAACGCCAGCTTCTGCTGCGAGCGGACCGCCCGATGCTTCGTGACGCGCTGATGGTCGGTCCGCTCGGCAACAGCAAGCATCGTGAGGCCCGCGAGGCAGGAGACCGGGGCCTATCGTCAGCTTACCCCGATTGAAATTCCTATCCCGCGGAATCCCAAGCGCGACGCTGGCCATGCTGACGCGAATCGCATGCTCTCAGGATAGTAGCCTTGGGGCGCGCCTATTCGCGTGTATTCCGCAGCCGCTCCAATCCATCGAGAATCAGTTCCAGCCCAAACGCAAAATCGAGCGACCCGTCGTGCGAACCATCTGCCACGCGCGCCGTCATTTGGTGCATGTAGGGGTACACGTCGGCGGGCAACATGGGCAGGTAGGCCGCCGCCGCGGACGCGTATTCTTCGGGGTTCACGGGAAAGTTCTGCTGTTGCAACGCGAACCCATAGATGTAGTTGTCCATGGCATTCCACGCGCGATCCGTCTCGAACCAGGACAACCCCGCCTCGCGCAGCGTGGCGAGCGTGGCGTCGATGTAGCCGAGCATGTTGGGGCCCACGTTGATGCGTGACACGACGAGCATTGGTGCCCACGGATGTGCCGTCATCACCGCCAGCGCCGAAGTGGCGCGCGCACTCAAGGCGGCTCTCCAGTCGCCGCCGCGTGTTGGCCGCGTGATTTCTCCAATCACTTCATCGACCATGCTGTCGAGCAGTTCGTCTTTGTTCGCGACGTGATTGTAGAGCGACATCGCTTCGACCTTGAGCGTCGTGGCGAGCTTGCGCATGGAGAGTGCCTCGAGACCGTGCCGGTCTGCGAGCTTGATGGCGGCGCGCAGAATGCGGTCGCGACTCAGTGGCGCGCGTCGAGAGGAGGGCATGGAAAAGACACTACAGGTACTGACAGTGTAAGGCAAGCAAGCGGCCGCGCTTGACCGGCCTGTACTTACGATGTAAGGTTGAACATACGCTGTAAGTTTATGCCTACCCCTCTCACCCACTCCCCATGCGTCATTGCCTTGCCGCCCTCGTCGGGCTGCTTTCGTGTGCGGCCCCCGCCTCCGGGCAGCAAACATCGCCTTCCGCAGATACCAACGCCGTGAGCTTTCCTCGCTGGCACGTTGGTCTCGCCGCCGATGTCGGCCAACCGGTCGGCGACTTCAAACGGAATGTGAACAGCGCGGCGGGGATGCAGGCCCACGTGTTGCTGCGGCTCGACCGAAACGGTTTGGCGTCGCTGCGCTTGCAAGGTGGGTGGCTGAACTACGGACACGAGAGCCAGCGTAGTTGTCTGGGAACGGCGCCGCAGTGTCGCGTGGCCGTAAACCTTACCACGGCCAACGGGATCTTCTCGTTAGCACTGGGGCCGCAGTTCGCCGTGCCGCTCGGACGAGTCCGGGCGTATGGCTACGGCCTCGTCGGCCTGAGCCGCTTCGCAACCGTCAGCGGACTCGACGGCGGCCTTGTTCCGGACTTCGTGGCCGCCCATGAAAACTTTGGCGATGGCGGCCTGGTGTGGCGTGGCGGTGTCGGCCTGCAGTTGCCCGTGCACCGCAGCACCAGCATTGACATCGGTGTCGGCTATGAGCGCCACGGTGAACGGGACTATCTCATCAGGGGGGGATTGACCGACCAACCTGATGGGTCGCTCGGTTTTGACATCAAGCGATCGAAGGCTACACTGTACGCCATTCGGTTCGGTGTGACCACCGCGCTCCGTCGGAAGCCTCGCCACGCTGTTCCTGCGCCATGACACCACAGATGAAAGCGGCGGTATGCCGGCAATACGGACCGCCCGACGTGGTCATGATCGAGGATTGGCCGAAGCCCGTTTCCGGTCCTCATGACGTGCTGATTCGCGTGCGCACCTTCACGGTGTCGTCGGCCGACTGGAGAGTTCGCAGCCAAAGCATGCCGTACGGCTTTGGTCTTGCCGGGCGGCTTGCGTTCGGTATCACCGCACCGCGTCAACCGATTCTTGGCAGTGAACTGGCTGGTGATATCGTTGAGATTGGTCCCGCCGTACACAACTTTGCCGTGGGCGACGCAGTCGTGGCATTCTCTGGTGCAAGGCTGGGCGCTCACGCTGAATACCGCTGTATGCGTGCCGATGCCGTGATTGTGCGCAAGCCGGCAACGCTCTCGTACGAGACGGCGGCAGCACTCGCGTTTGGCGGAATCACGGCGCTCGATTTTTTCCGACGCGGCGCCCTGCGAACGAAAGACAGCGTACTGATTAATGGCGCGTCGGGCACCGTTGGCTCCGCGATGGTGCAGCTCGCCGTCGCGGCCGGCGCGGAGGTCACGGCGGTGTGCAGTGGCGCCAATGCGGAAGCGATGCAGCAGCTCGGCGCCGCACACGTGGTAGACTACACGCGAGTCGACTTCGCTGCGGAGGGCAAGCGTTACGACGTGATCGCCGACACCGTGGGCAACGCACCGTACTCGCGCGTACGCCATGTCCTCACGTCACACGGGCGCCTGTTGCTGGTACTGGCAACGCTGCCACAAATGCTCCGTGCGCCGTGGGTGAACACCACGTCGCGGCATCGTATTGTTGCTGGCCCGGCGGCAGAGCGTGTGGACGACTTGCGCACACTGGTAGAGATGGCGGCGGACCGGCGCTTCACGCCGCTGATTGATTCCCGCTTCACTTTCGATGAGATTGCCGCCGCGCACGCACGCGTTGAGACCAAGCGAAAACGTGGGAGTGTTGTGGTCACCTGCATCTCGTCATGAGAGGACTGAAAGGTTGAGGCCCAGGTTTCAGTAGCTCGGCGTCGCTCGTCGCGCAGGCGGCTCCCATGCCATGGAAAGACAGGTCCGACGTAGGCCGCTGTAACCCGCCCACGAGGAGAAAGAAAACCACGCGATCCCGCGAAATCGACTTATCCT
>JANLVC010000066.1:0-15412 GCA_031363815.1 Gemmatimonadota bacterium | reverse complement strand
CCTCCGACGCCGGCGAAGGCGAAGGCGTCCTGACCCTCGAGGAAGAAGTCGCGCTTTTCCGGAAAGAACAGCGAGAAGCGGGTGAGGTTCACCTGCGCCTCGTCGTCCTCGACTTGCGCAAAGTCGGTGTTATACGTGAGGTCCGCCACGATCTGTGGCGTGATGCCCCATTTTGCATCGAGGCCAAAATTGCCGTCACGCGCATTCCGCACGGCGGGTGTGGCAGTCGCGTTGGTGAGCATCGAGCCAAGCGCGTAGGGCTTGATGTCGATATACCGGCCGCCGGTGGGCGCCACGATCCCCGACATCGCCGCCGCATTGGAGACTTTGTTCAACGCCCGGCGTCCCCACGATCTCGGTACGCCGCTCAGGAACGACGTTTCATTCTTCCATCGGACCATGCGGCGTATGTTCACGCCCCACGTTTCCGCGCCGTCGGCAAAACGGATCGAGCGAAACGGGATCCGGATCTCGACGGTCCAGCCGCCGTCGAAGTCTTGCGCCTTCGAGATCCAGAGGGCGTTCCAGTTGGAGCTGGGCTGCTCGTTGGTCGCGGAAAAGTCGAACAGACCGCCAATGCGGTTCGTGGAGAAGCCGAAGCCGTTGCGGTGATCGTTGAACGTGTCGAAAATGACGGCAAGATGGTCATTGTTGTACATGTTCTGCGCATCACGCCGCATGTCGCTCATAACGCGGCGTGACGGTTCGCTCTCGTAGAGCCGCGCGGCGACGTAGAGGTTTTCGTCGTCGAAGAAGATCCAGGCTTCGGTTTTCTCCGTCGCCGGCGCGCCTTCGTTCGGTTCCTGTTGCACGAACCCTGAGAAAGGCGCCACGCGGCCGTACACGGCTTCATTGAGCGCGCCGTCGAGGGTCATTCGCTCCGTGATCCGTGAGACCTGCACCGATACATGCCCGTCGGGCGCGCGCGTCATGACGGACGCCGCCGCGACGGGCGCGGGGGTCTCGTTGCTGGCTCCCGAACGTGACGCTGTCGGTTGGGCAGACAGCGAAGTGCCCGCCAGACCGAGGCCCAACAGGACAGTGGCAAACCGTTCAATTCTCAGACGCATAATAGGTATACGGCGGGACCAGCGGTGCGTTGACGGCCTCGCTAGTCTTGGCGCGTCTCGTCGTCGCGCACGCTTGCACGAGCACGCTCACGGTCACGGCTGGTGTTCAGCAATCGGTGCGCGGTCGTGCCGGTGATCAATCGTACGCCACGCTGATAGGTGATATACTGATACGCCCACTGCACGAGGACGGTGAGGCGATTGCGGAAGCCGGCGAGATACAGGATGTGGATAAAGAGCCACGCGAGCCACGCGATGTTGCCCTGCAACTTGAGTGCGCCGATGGACGCCACGGCGCGATGCCGGCCGATCGTGGCCAGATCGCCCTTGTTGAAATAGCGGAAGGGCGTGCGCGGCGTGCCGCGGAGATCGTGCAGAATGGCCTGCGCCGCGTGGGCGCCCATTTGATTGGCCGCTGGTGCCACGGCTGGCACCGGTGGGCCGGCGTCGGTGATCACCGAGGCGATGTCCCCGACGGCAAAGACGTGTCGGTCGCTGGGGAGCGCGAGGTCTGGTCCCACGATCACCCGTCCAGCGCGATCGAGTGGGGCGCCCAGTTGCTGGCCGAGCGGAGAGGCCTGGTTGCCGGCACCCCAGAACACCGTGTGTGCGAAGATCCGTTCGCCCGACGCCACCGTAACGCCCGCGTCGTCTACGTTCGTGACGGCCGTGTTCGTGCGCACGTCTACGCCCAGGTCGCGCAGGTCGCGTTCGGCCCGTGCGCTGAGCGACTCCGGGAACTGCGGCAGCAACCGCGGGCCGGCTTCCAGCAGCACGACGCGCGCGGAGGCGGGATCGATGCGCCTGAAATCGTGCTTCATGGCCTTGCGCGTGATCTCGGGGATCATGCCGGCTAACTCCACGCCGGTCGGCCCTCCGCCCACGATCACGAAGGTCAACAGCGCTTCGCGTTGCCCTTCAGCACTCGCCCGCTCGGCGGCTTCGAAGCTCAGCAGGAAGCGGCGGCGCATTTCGAGGGCGTCTTCAATGCTTTTAAGCCCCGGTGCGTTGGCTTCCCAGTCAGGATGACCGAAGTAGGCGTGTCGGGCCCCGCTGGCTACGATGAGATAATCCCAGGCCACGGTGCTGCTGTCACCATCGAGAGAAAGCGTGTGCTGAGGGACATCGATGTGGTGCACCTCCGCCATGATCACGGTGGCGTTTGGCTGATTGCGGAGCATCCAGCGAATGGGCACGGTAATATCAGCGGGGTTGAGCACCGCCATGGCCACCTGATAGAGCAGTGGCTGAAACAGGTGGTGATTCGTGCGGTCGATGAGTGTGATCCGCACATCGGCCTTGGCGAGCGTACGCGCGGCGGTGAGTCCCGCGAAACCGCCACCGACGATGACCACGTGGGGTCGAGGGTCGGTGGCGTGCATGCTGGTGATGCGCGTGCTGGTGTTTGGTTCGGCCTTCATCGCTTGTGAGTGAGTAGCGCATGAAATTCGCATTCGCGATTACTTCGTCCAGAACACAAGGCTGCCGCAGCCGGCGAGACCGGGCTGGAACTGTGCCGGGACCTGTCCGGCCATGTACACCTCAATGCCCGCGATATCGTTCGGGCGGATAAAGCCGTCCAGATCGCCTGAGGTGAGGCCGTTCATCCACTGGCCATTGATGAATATCGCGGGTTCACAGCGCGCTTCGAAGAGGCCGCGCATCATGACCTTTTCCTCAGCGTCCATGGTGCGATCGAGGAAAAGTCCGGGAACAGCGCGAAAAATCTCTGACGTGACGAACGGTTGCCGGACGGCGATATCGCGGGGGGACAGAAAGCGACCGACGCTTGAGCGGCGACGCTCCTGAAAGCCGATGAGATTCTGGTCGACCGTACGCGACGCATTGATTTTCATCGTGTCGAGCACCGACTTGAACGTCGCCAGCGCGATCTGCAGCGGGGCGACGCGATCGACGATGTCGACCGCCCGACGCTCGGGATAGTAGCCGACGGCACGCACTTCCAGCAGGCGCGTTCCCGGCGGGGCATTCAGGAGCGTCCACTCACCGCGCGCATCGGCTCGCGTTTGTGGTCCGCCCACGATGCCAACCTGGGCGCCGGACAGCGGACGTCCATCGTTCGTCGCGCGCACGGATCCGCTTACGCGGCCCTCACCCACATGGATCGGTCGCGCGCTGTCGACGCCGGCGGTGATACGCGCGGCACCGAGGTAGAGCTCACGTCGGTGCAAACCGCTGGCGGGCACCTGCACCTCAATCATGGCGGTACTGTCGGCTCCACGGCTGGCCATGAGCATCACGAGCCCAGGACCCGGCACATTGCAGATCGAGAACCATCCACTTTCGCGCGTGGTCGCGATACGGCGCGGCAGGCGGCGCGTCATCCCGCCGGCACCGAACGTCAACTCCACCCATTCGGCGATCACCGTCACTCCGGCAACCGGAGCATGGCCCGATGCGTCGCGTACCGAACCGATCAGCACCGCACCCGAGTTTTGTGCGGTCGACGCGCCGCAGATGGCTGTGCGAAGCCGCGCGGGAGATGGAATGGCGAGGTCGGCGCGAACCGCCGTGCCGCCGGTAATTGCGACCGTGCGCAACAGCGGCTCCAGGCCAAGCGAGTCAAGCATCGGATGAAAGAAGCCGATGGTGTAGCGACCAACGGGCACATCACTGAAGGTGAACCGTCCAACCGAGTCGGCGACGATCGTCCGGCCGATATTCGCGAGGCTATCGTCGGCCACGAGTTGCACCATGGCCCCGGCTAACGGCCGACCGGCGACGCTATCGTACACCACACCAAACACGAGCGCGCTTCTGGAGACCTTCGTTTCCTGTCGGGACGGCACAGTGCTTTGTGCCCACGCTTGTGCGTTGTACGTCGTGGTAAAGAGCGCCGAAAGCGCCGTGAGCGCCGTGGCGAATCGTTGGCGGAGTGTCATCAATCTGTTTTCGGTGAACGGCCGCGTGTGGAACGGGACCAGACCGACGGACATCAACTCAAAGAGTCGTCCGCCGGCCGAATCCTTATGCGGATCGTCGTTGATACCCGTGCCGCAGCCGTTACCCGAACGCCGCCACTGCTGAAGCACCGTCGTCAAAACATCCATGTGGTCCACGTTGGGGATGGTCGTTCCGGCAAGCTACGAGTTGAGCGGCGCCACCTTGACCCGGGCTGCGCCAACGGGCGTCGATTCACTCTCCATCAGGTTCCGAAACACGGTGTCGGTATAGTTTCCGCCGCCCTGGCTTGCTGATCTTTGGCGTGCGAGTGAACCATTCCATGATCGGCACTCGTGAAGAAAGTTATAGAGGATGACGCCGCACGGTGCATTCCATCACCCGAGTGTAGCGTCAGTTTTCACGAGACGCCATGACTCCCATTTCCCGCTGAGTGCGCCGCCGCTTATGACGATGTTTCCGCAGGGTTGGACCCATTATCTCGTAGGTGGTTTAACGATCGGCCTTGGCGTGGCGCTGCTGTTCGCGTTGACTGGGTTGATTGGCGGCATGAGCTCCGTGTATTCATCGACGTGGTCGTACGTCGTTGATCGGCCGTTCTTTCAACAGGCGCGCCTGGTGAACAGCCGCGCGTGGCGTCTGGCCTACGCGGCCGGCTTGGTTGTCGGGGCGTTCGTGTGGTGGTTGATGTTCGGCGATGGCGTGCGCGTCGCGGTGTCGATCCCGCCATGGCAGCTCGCCGGTGGCGGTGTACTGGTGGGCTACGGCGCGCGGCTGTCGCGCGGCTGCACTTCCGGACACGGGATTTGCGGACTGGCCTCCCTCAAGTTGCCGTCGTTCCTGGCGGTGCTGACGTTCATGGCCACGGCATTCGTGACCGCGAATGTCATCGCCCGCCTTGGGGGGAGCTGATACGATGCTGAAGTCAGCGCTCGGCGCCGGAGCCCTCTTCGGCTTCGGTCTCGCATTCTCCACGATGATTCAACCGCGTGTGGTGCTCAGCTTCCTG
The DNA here is from genome assembly GCA_031363815.1 of Gemmatimonadota bacterium. Lineage (GTDB taxonomy): Bacteria > Gemmatimonadota > Gemmatimonadetes > Gemmatimonadales > Gemmatimonadaceae > Gemmatimonas. Next base: position 10,411 of record JANLVC010000066.1, on the reverse strand, counting down.
CGCTTTGAGGACATGGGGCTGATGTTGGTACTTGGCGGCGCCGTGGCGGTCACCTTTCTGGCGTATCGCCTCGTGCCGATGCTGCTGCGGCAGCCGTTGTTGGGCGGTGCGTTCGACGCGCACGAATCGGTGCTAAATCGCTCCACGATCATCGGTGCTGCCATCTTCGGCATTGGCTGGGGTATCACCGGTGTATGTCCGGGGCCGGCGATCGCCGGACTTGGCGCCGGAAGCTGGGAGTTGCTGTACGCCATCGGTGGCATCGCGCTCGGCGCCCTGTTGCAGGGACGCACGGCGCCGCGCGAGTAGTCGATCACCTGCGTCATGCCTCCCGTTGGGGGGTGGCCGTGTGTAGGCGTCGAAGCAGGTGATGGAGAAGCAGGGCTCGCACGTACTGATCGTCCACTCGGCGTTGTACTTACCGAGCAAGGTGACTTCCGATTCGTGTGCGGCTTTGCCGGTGATCGGCTGATCAGTGCCCGGACCTTGGCGGATGTTCAGATTAGCGCACTGAGTTGTCACTTTGCGACGTGTCGACGGTGCGGCCGGAGAGACGTCGAGGTTGAGCACGAGGTCACCACTGCGGAAGTCGGGGCTGAACCACGATCGGCGGCGGCGACCGACAGATCGCTACCACCAGGAACTGCTTCACCGCGGATTTCACGGATAGCACGCGAATGTGCTCCGGGTTGACGACACGCGACGGCGCGGATTCGGCGGACCCGGGTTTTGTTGTTGAACCACGAAAAACATACTGCTGACGTACACGATCCTTGGTGTGCGTGCTGGTGGGCGTATCCGTGTCGTTTTCCGCGTGAATCGGTGGTCGTGCTGTTGTGATCTCGCTGAACCACGATCGGCGGTGGCGACCGACAGATCGCCAACCGCCGGAACTGCTTCACCGCGGATTTCACGGAGAGCGCGCGAATGTGCTCCGGGTTGACGACACGCTGCGGCGCGAGTTCGGCGGAACCGGTTTCTGTTGTTGAACAACGAAAAGCATACTGCTGACCCACACGATCCTTGGCGGGCGTGCTGGTGTGGTTATCCGTGTCGTTTTCCGCGTGAATCGGTGGTCATTCTTTTGTAATCTCGATGGAGCTCGAGCGGCGGTGGCGACCGACAGATTGCCAACCGCCGGAACTGCTTCACTGCGGATTTCACGGCGAGCGCGCGAATGTGCTCCGGTTTGACGACACGCTACGGCGCGGATTCGGCGGACCCGGTTGTTGTTGTTGAACCACGAAAAACATACTGCTGACGTACACGATCCTTGGCGTGCGTGGCGGTGGGCGTATCCGTGTCGTTTTCCGCGTGAATCGGTGGTCATGCTGTGGTGATCTCGCTGGACCACGATCGGCGGTGGCTGCCCACGGGTTCGCGCACCGTGGCTACGTGACAAGCTGAGCGGCGGGCCCCTGTTCGGCGATCGTGCCGTGTGCAAGTATCACCACGCGGTCGGCGAAACTCCGGGCGAACTCGGCGTCGTGCGTGACGATCAACAGTCCACGTCCCTGCGCGGCCAGTGTGCGCAGGGACTCGCCGAGTGCGGCGCGGCGGGCGGGATCGAGCGCCGACGTGGGTTCGTCCATCAGCAATAGCTGCGGGTCGGGGGCCAGCGCGCGCGCAATCGCCACGCGCTGCGCCTCGCCGCCGGAGAGTTGGCGTGGATAGGCGTTCGCGCGGGCCGACACGCCAAGCGATTCGAGCAGCTGCGTGGCGGCCGCGGCCGCCGCGGTGCGCGACTGTCCGAGTGCGTGTATCGGCGCCAGCATGACGTTCTCGAGCGCGGTGAGATGTTCAAACAGCGCGTGGCTCTGAAAGACGACACCCACGCGGCGACGTAGCGCGCGAAGCCGCGACTCCGGCGGCAGTGCACCGGGTTCGAGTGCCACGCCACCGATGTCGACCGTGCCCGACGAGAACGGCTGCAGCGCCGCGACGACGCGCAGCACGGTCGTTTTGCCGGCGCCGGACACCCCCATCACCGCGCACACCTCACCCACGCCGACATCGAGGTCGAGCCCGCGTAGGATGGCGTGCCCGCCACGAGCGGCGTGGAGCGCACGAATGCGCAACGCGCCGTTCATGACAGCTTCCACCGTTGTTCGAGGCGACGGGCCATCCGCGAGAGCGGGAGCGACATGGCAAGGTATACGAGCGCACAGAGCGCGCCGGGGATCGCCCAGCTGCCGGCGTTCGTGGCGTAGATCGCCGTCTGCTTGGTGAGTTCGACAACGGTGATCACCGACACGAGTGACGAATCTTTGAGCAGGGCCACGAAGTCGTTCGTCATGGGTGCGAGCGCGAGTCGCAGCGCCTGTGGTCCGCGCACGAGACGAAGAATCTGGATTTCGGAGAGGCCAAGCGTGCGTGCCGCTTCGAGCTGCAGGGTGGGAATGGCCTCGAGCGCCGCGCGGTAGATCTCCGATTCGTACGCGGCGTAGTTGAGGCCAAGGCCGATCACGGCAGCCGTGAAGGCCGGCAGTCGCACGATGTCCGACAAGCCGTAGTACAGCACGAAGAGCTGCAGGAGCACCGGCGTGCCGCGGATCAGCTCCACGTATGCGGTGAGCAGAATGCGCACGGGACGTGATCCGTACACGCGTCCAGCGGCGAGGCCGATGCCGATCGCAATGGCCAGTGCCATCGCGAGCACCGACAGTAGCAACGTGATCACGGCTGCGCGAAGCAGCGCCGGGAGATACGTGGCAATCGACGTGGAAACGTGCGGCGCGGCACCGACCGTCGCCTTCTGCGAGCTACTCGCCACGACGCGCGCGCGCGACTCGTGCAGGACGCGTTGTTGATACTCGGCCTGTTGCGCATCCCACACGTTCCACAAGCGAAAGACCCGCTCGAGCGAACCGTCGCGCATACGCGCACGGAGTGTGACATTCACGGAATCACGGAGCACGCTGTCGGCCTCGGCGAGCACCGCGACATAATGTCCAAGCGCGAGCGGCGTGGGTTGAATGACGAAGCCGCCGATGCGGCGCAGCGAACGCTCGGCCAGCACGTGATCCAGCAGCACGGCATCCACGCGCCCGCGCACAAGGTCGCTGTACGGGTGCACGTCGTCGTCGTACGACACCGGCAATACCCCGTGCGCCGTCTTGGCCGCGAGCAGCATCTCCCACGCCATGGTCGCGCCGAGCGTGCCAACGCGCCGTCCCCGCAGGTCGGCCAGCGTGTGGACATGGGCGCTGTCTGCCGTTCGCACCGCGAGGACCTCGCGGAACTCGTAGTAGGGCAGCGACACGGCGAAACGCTCATGCAGCGCGGGTCGATCTTCGACGCCGGACATGCCGATCGAAAAGTCGCCGCGCGCCACCGACTGCTCGATCGACGCCCACGCCACCTGCACGAACTGCGGCTCGCGACCAAGGCCCTTCGCGATCATCGTCGCGATCTCGACGTCGAAGCCGCGTAGGCGGGTGGGGTCGGCCGGGTCGGCTTCCACGAAAGGGGCGCCTCCTTCGGCATCGCCGCCCCAACGGAGCGGGGGAACGGCCGCCGAGCCGGTAGTCGGTGGCCCCGCGCAGGCCCCGGTCACCACGAGCAGCGCGGCCATCGACATCAACCGCGTGGCGATTCGGATCATGAAGCGGGGCCGTGGGGAAAGGGTGCGCGCTCCGACAAAATATCGCGTGCGACCGTGGTGCGCACATCGCGCGAGGCGTCCGACGTGGTGGTGCTGAGTCGACAGCTCCATCGTGCGCCGTGGCGCACGCTACTGTGGGCCGTGCGATCATGCGGCACGTGGGACACGGAGCGCGGAGGCGCCGATGGGCGGATCTGGGACTCGGCTTCACCTCCGGCAACGGCCGGCTGTTGGTGTCCTGGATTCACGACATCGAGTTTGTAAATGCCCTCGATTGGAGGATCACGCGCGAGCATATCGCCGGCGCGATCCATCGGGTGGTGCCCGGACGACTGCGTGAGGATGGATTTCCCTTCCCGTTCCCCCCGCGGGACCAAGCGGCGCGTGACTTGTGCTCCCGATGGCGACATCAGGAGGGTGCGGTTGAGTAGCTTTCAGGGTGACTCAGATTCCGATTACACGACCGGTGAGCCTTGATGTCCAGATCACCGTCCTTCACCCAGATAAGTCGCTCGCCGTCGGCGTGCCGCTTCGCGTGATCCTCGGTTCGGCGGCCGACTGGCAATCGCCGTCGGCCGGCGAGGAGATGGTGACGGGAGGCGACGGCACCGTCCAACTCACGCAGCCGGTGGTGTTGGCCTCGCTGCGCCGTCAGGTGGCCACGAACTTTATCGCGCGTCTGACCGCGTCGCGTGAGACCATCCGGCAGGTGCAGCTAAGCGTCGTCATGGAGTACGCCGGACGCTTGTGGTTGTCGGCGATCACGGTAGATCGCCGTGCCAATGGCGCCAGCTTGCGACTCGATCCGATGCGCGTGTACGGCCGCGCCTCCGATGGCCGGTTTACCGATGATGTGCCGTTGCACGACGGCTCGTGGAACAAGCGATTGCCCAGCGGGAAAATGGCGTCGCTGCCGGGTTTCGTGATCACCCAGGCAACACTCGATCCGGAATCGGCCGCGGCCGACAACGCCGCGTGGCGCTTACGCGTGACGTTGCAGCAGTGGGAGCCGCATGTTGCGGCCACGCCGGCCAGCGCGCTAACGTAGCCGCTTCGCCGTAGGTCGCGTTCAACGTTCCATAGTCCAGTCCAATGCCGACCAATCGCTTCGTGTCCGTTCCCGCCTTGGCGCTGCTCTCTGCTTTGTTGGTCAACACCGTCCGGGTGGAAGCGCAGAGCGCCCCACCACGCTGGCAGGGGACGATCGAGATGACGATCGGCGGCGCCGAGGCCGACGACGACGCATCGTTCGGTCGGATTGGCGGCTTGGCCGTCGATGCCAACGGGCGCGTGTTCGTTGCCGACGCGCAGGATTTGCAGATTCGCGTCTTCTCACCAACGGGCGCATCGCTTGCCAGAATCGGACGCTCCGGTTCGGGCCCGTTGGAGTTCAAGCGGCTCGGTCCGATCGGCTTCGGCCCCGATCGCCTGCTCTGGGCGCGTGACGAAGGCAACGCACGTATGCTCGGCATCGATGCGTCGGTGACTCCTGCACTCGTCAAGAAGAACGTGCCGCTCCAGTCGTTCACAGGCGGAAGTCGTCTGCCGATCACGTTCGAGCCTGATGGCTCGCTGGTGGACGAAACGATCTGGTTCGACCAGACGATGGCGAGCTTCCGAACACTGCGCGTGCGTCATGGCGCCAGCGGTGCCATCACGCGCAGCGACACGCTCGCCGTACCGCCGGGGGCGTTCGCCGGTATGCACAAAGTCACGACCGTGCAGAAGGATGCGAAGGGCACCCGGATGGGCACGTCGCAACGGTACTACTGGCAGCCCTACGGGCCGCAATGGATTCGTGCGTACAGTCCTGGTGGCGGGCGGGCCGAGGTCGTGACCTCGCGCTATGAGGTGCACATCTACGATGCCGGCGGCACGCGCGTGCGGACCGTTGCGCGCACGGTACCCGCCGTACCGCTGTCGGCGAAGGAGCGCGCCAAGGCCGACAGCACGATCGACGACGCGAAGCCGGACCTACCGTTCGGTGTCCCGGCGACCAAGGCGCCGATCGTCGGACTCACGTACGCGAAAGATGGGCGACTGTGGGTGGAGCGTGCAGTGGCTGACGGTCGTCCGCGAGAAGCCGACGTGTACGATGCATCGGGTCGACTCATTGCGGTGGCAGAATGGCCACGCGCGATCGACATGTACAACGGACACCCGTTTATTACGGGCAATACGGCGACGGCAGTCGCGACCGATGCCGATGGCGTCGAGCGAATTGTCCGCATGCGCTTTCGCTGAGTCAGGGCATTCGCCGGATCGTTTGCTTGCCAAGCATCTCTCAGCGCACAATACTCCGTGTCTCCCCACGCGCGACCCTCCCCGCGCCGGGCCGATCCTCCCCGTCTGCCGAGCACACCGTGCCCCTCAAAGAATATCCCGACCATCACGACGCCGAACTCGTTCTCAAGCTCTACGAGCTCCGTCGCGAAGCGGTCATGCGTGAATCCCGCAATTTGGTGATCGCCAAGTTCCTGCCAACGAACGTCGAAGACGTCATCGCCGTCACGAAGGGCGATCATCCGCTCAACGCCGCGTTCCGCCAGTGCACGTCGTATTGGGAGATGACCTACGGGATGGCACGTCACGGCGTGATTCACGCCGACTTCATGCTGGAAAGCAACGGCGAAGGACTGCTGATCTTCTCACGGGTCGAACCGTGGCTCGCCGAGTATCGCGCGCAGGTAAATCCGATCGCGTTCCGGAATGCCGAGTGGGTGGCGAAGGAAACGGAGATGGGTCGTATGATTTTCGATCGTTTCCGCAAGCGGATGCAGGCGCAGCTCGACGCCGCGAAGGCGGCGAAGGCGTAGGCTGCGTAGGCTGCGTAGGCGGCGCAGGTCACCTCACCACGGCCGCGCACTGGGCCATGGCGGTGACTGAAACCGTGGCGTGGCTCGAGCAGTAGGCGCGGGGAACGTGGCCGTTACGCCAGAAAGCGCCTGGCGAGCTGCTCGAGCCGATCGTCGCCCTGTTGCTCGGCTTCCACGCGCAGCTCTTCCACGAACGGCTTGAGCAACGACTCACCCCAGTAATAGCCGGTGGCCCGCTCGGCTAACTGCGTTTCGTCTACGCGGGCCGCTTCCAGCAGCGCACGCGCGCAGGCGCGATCATACCCCGCATCGCTGCGCTCGGGCAGGTGGTAATTGCGGCGGGGCATTTCGCCTTCCGCATCATCTCTCAGAAACGCCCGCGACATACCCGCCTCATCCGATCATCGTGATTCCGCGCGGGCGCATCCCGTGCATATCGAAAGATAACGGATCGCGCGCAAGATGCCGGGCGTATTACCGCCTGCGGCGCAGGTCGGTGACCACGATAAGGTGATCCGAAGTGCTCGCTGATGTTTCGCGGGTCAGGCCCAGCGTCGCGGCGAAGGCCGGCGTGAGGTCGAGGCTGGTGAACGTGAAGCCACCGGTGCGCTCGAACACGGCGTCGGCGTACAGTGTGAGATCGAGACGGCCAGGGAGAAATCGGGCCACCTTCGGATCGGTCCAGGTCACGAGCGTGCGCTCACCCAATCGCCACGAATCACTGAGCGTGAGGTCGGAGCCGTCGACATCGAGGCCCTGCTGCAGCGTACGAATCGATTCGTACGACCCGATGGCGTTGAAGTCGCCAGCGATGACGAGTGCACCACGTGTTGCACGTGACGCGAGTTCACGCTGCACGTGCGCACGGATCGCACGGCTCTGCACTATGCGCAACTTATCCTGCGCATTGCCGAAGAATCCGCCGCTTTGCAAGTCGAGTGGCACGAACAGCGTCTCGACGCCGTCAATCGCAATCCAGGCGCCGGTAGTCGACAGCTGGGCCTGCGCTTCAACGTCGAACAGATGGTGCGAGGCACTCGGTGCCGTCGCGCGCACGCTGTCGAGGACGCCGGCCGGATACTCCACGCGCACCATCGACGACGCCTGCTGGATGTCGCGATCACGCGTGGCCACTATCGTATGCTGCCGGCCGCCGCTGCGCGAATACACGAAGCGCCAGGTGCCGAGAGCGGCCAGTTCGGGGCGCGCGAAGAAATCAGCGAGCGTGGAGTCGGACGTTTCGGCGTACGCTTCATCCAGCAGGATCACGTCGGGGGTCACGGCGGCCAACAGTTTGGCGTGATTGGCCGGCGACTTGAACGATCCTTCCGACACGTTCCACTGCGCCACGCGCACCGAGCCGGAGGCTTTTGAAGGGATGGCTGACACGAGGTTGGTGGTGGCGCGCGTGTCGGGCGACGTGTTGAACAGGTAGCGGGCGGCGGGAAGCGCAGTGACCGTGCCACTCGTTGATTCGAATACCAGTCGTGCCCGTACCGCGCGGCCAAGTCGCGCGAAGCCGTCGAGCGCGCCGCCGCGGGCGATGCGGAGCTCGAAGCGAGTGGCACTCCACGTGGGGAGCGCCACCACGCCAAGCTCGTACGCGCTGCGATTTGCGCCGAGGCGATACGCGTCAACGCCGGTGGCTTCGACGGTGCGCAGGGCAGCGCCGGCACCGACGTCATTCGCCTGTGACGTATCGGCGCGGGAGAGGTCGAGCGACAGATCCACGCCGGTGAGACCGCGTGCGCTGTCGAATACGGTACCGCCGGTGGCGGCGTTGTCGTCGGCGTCAATGAGCAGGTGCAGCGTACCCGGCATGGCGGAGTAGCTCACGCTGTCGCGTACGGAGAACGACAAGTACCACCACTGCGAATCGTCGGTGGCCCATACCGCCTGGAGCGGTTCGGCCGATTGTGCGGCTTGCGACCACACCGGGACGCCGGCCCAGTCGTCGAAGCGCCCGTCCAGCTGGATGTCGGTGTTCGCGGCCGCCGGGGGCGCGTTCGTGACACGCCGCAGGCCAGTGCCCGTGCTGCACGCGGCGAGGGCGGCGATCGTTCCGATCCCGAGCCGGCGGCGGCTACGGTGCAGTGCAGACGGCGAGAATGGGCGCATACCACGGAAGGTAGCCAAACGTCACAATGGCCGTGTTGCGGGTACGTACCCAGATTCACCCAATGGCGCGTCCGAGACAGTCCCCACCACCGATCAAGTCGTTCCGCGAACGGCTCGGCGCGCTCAGGCACGTCGGACCGCTGTTCCTGCTCGTGTGGGGCACCAGCGCGCCGCTTACGATCGCCACCATCAGCATCCGGCTCATTCGCTCGCTGCTCCCGGTGAGCACGCTGTACGTGGGCAAGCTGATCATCGACGAAGTGATCCGCACGGCGGCGCTGCCGGGTCACCCCGACACGTGGAGTGCATGGGTCGCCAGCGGTCTGCTGGATCGCACGATGCAGCTGATCGTCGTCGAGTTCGCGCTGGCCATGGCCGCCGATGCGCTGTCGCGCGCGGGATCGCTGGTGGATCGCATTTTGGGGATCAAGTTCTCGATCAGCACCACGATCCGCCTCATGGAGCATTCGGCCACGCTCGATCTCGAACAGTTCGAGGACAGCGAGGTGCAGGACCGCCTGGAGCGTGCGCGCACGCAAACGTTTCAGGGGCTGGGCGTGATGGGGCAGCTGTTCGGGCAGGTGCAGACACTGATCACGATCGTCAGCTTTGCGGCCGGCCTCGTGGTGTATGCGCCGTGGCTGATCGTGCTGCTGCTGGTCGCCCTGGTGCCGGCGTTCGTGGGTGAAGCGCACTTCAATGCGCTGGAGTACGCGTTGCAGTGGTCGCGCACGCAACAGCGTCGATTACTGGAGTACCTGCGGCAGACCGGGGCGAGTGTGGAGACGGCAAAGGAAGTGAAGATTTTCGGGTTGAATCGATTTCTGATCGACCGGTTTCGCGAAATCTCGCTGGATGTGTACCGAGCCAATCGCGCCTTGGCGATCAAACGCGAGAGCTGGATGGGACTGTTTACCGCGATCGGCACCGCCGGCTACTACACGGCGTACGGCTACATCGCGTGGCGAACGCTCACCGGTCAGTTCAGCATTGGTGATCTCACGTTCCTGGCCGGGTCATTCCGTCGGTTGGGCGATCTGCTGGCGAGCTTGCTGGTAGGATTCTCAAGTACCGCCAGTCAGGCGTTGTATCTCGACGATCTGTTTTCGTTCTTCACGATCAGGTCGCACATTCACTCGCCGAAACAGGCGCGCGCTGTGCCCAAGCCGATTGCGATCGGCTTCGAGTTTCAGGACGTAGGATTTCAGTATCCAGGCACCGAGCGGTGGGCGGTACGTCACCTATCGTTCACGCTGCACGCCGGCGAAACATTGGCGTTGGTGGGCGAGAATGGCGCGGGCAAGACCACCATCGTGAAGCTGCTGGCGCGCCTGTATGAGCCCACCGAAGGGCGCCTGCTGTTGGACGGGCACGATTTGCGCGAGTACGACCTCGATGCACTACGCGCCAACGTGGGCGTGATTTTTCAGGACTTCGTGCGCTACAGTCTTACCGCCGGCGAGAATATTGCCGTGGGGCGGATCGACGAGCGCGAGGACCGCGCGCGCATTGTGCAGTCGGCCGAGCAAAGCTTGGCGGCGGAGATGATTGCGCGGTTGCCGGCGCAGTATGATCAGCCGATCGGCAAGCGATTCTCTACCGGCGTGGAGCTGTCGGGTGGTGAGTGGCAGAAGCTGGCGATCGCCCGGGCGTACATGCGCGACGCGCAGCTGCTGGTGCTCGACGAACCCACCGCCGCGCTCGATGCGCGTGCCGAGTTCGCGGTGTTTCAGCGCTTCAAGGCACTGAGCGCGGGGCGCACGAGTATGCTGATCTCGCATCGCTTTTCGAGTGTGCGCATGGCGGATCGCATTCTGGTGCTGAACGAGGGCGCGGTGGATTCTATGGGCACGCACGAGGAGCTGCTGGCGCG
>JANLVC010000188.1:0-3545 GCA_031363815.1 Gemmatimonadota bacterium | reverse complement strand
TGAGCAGATCCGGCGTGCTGGCCGGCGGCGTCGGCCACCAGTTGTCGATCGCGAATCCCAGACCGAACGGCTTGACGCCTTCGTTGAATCGCTCGTGATAGATAGGGTAACGCTTTCGGAAAGATCTGCGCTCACCGCCGTCAGACGAATCTGACTTCCCCCTGTGGTGACGAGCGCGTGCGAACAGCCTGCTCGTCGATGGCGGCTTACCGGCGCACCACCTTAGTCGGTGCGACAGCGCCGTCGACCTCTCGCAGCGGGCGACCGGCCTATTCCGAGTATCCGTCCGGATTTCCCATGTTTTAGTAGGGGCCATTCTTCTCTCGTTCCGCGGTTATCACTGAGAACGACAGGAGGGCGCGATGGAGAAGATGGATGGAGACGTGCAGCGGATCGCGAAGCAGCGTATCTGGAGCGAGGCCGAGGGGAAGCGCATCGTGACGGCGTGGCGCCGGAGTAGCCAATCGCGCGCCGCGTTCGGACGCCGCTACGGCATCGCGGTGCACCGGCTGCACTATTGGATCACGAAGGCGGGAGCGCGCGGCCCGGTGACCGATGGCGGACCGGTGCAGTTCCATCCCGTGCGCGTGCTGCCGGATCGGCTCGACGCGGGGAGCACGGCCCCGATCGAGATCCGGATGATCCGCGTGCCGCGCGGCGTGGCGCTGGAGGAGTTGCGCGCGGTGCTGGCGGCACTCGAACAGCACGGCTGAGATGTTCACGCTGTCGGCGGCGGTCCGGATCTACGTGGCCTCGGCACCGTGTGACCTGCGACGCGGGTTTGATGGATTGTCTGCGCTCACGCGCAGCGTGATCGGCGCGGACCCGATGAGCGGCCATCTCTTCGTGTTTCTGAACAGGCGACGCGACCGCATAAAGATTTTGGCATGGGACCGCACAGGATTTATCGTAGTCTACAAACGTCTCGAGGCTGGGACGTTTAAAATTCCGGTGTCGCCGCGGGCGGGACAGCAGCACGTGGAAGTGGACTCCGGCGAATTGACACTCATGCTCGAGGGACTCGATCTCCGGCATGCCCGTCGGCAGCCGCGCTGGTATCGGTCGCCACACGAGCCGCAACGCACTGCGGCCGTGCGGACACCGTGATCATGCACGACGAACATCGACGTACGCCGCATGCGCAACGCGATGTGCGCAACGCGATGTGCGCAACGCGAAATATTGTCACGCGAATGTTGTGAGATGATGAAACATTCGTGCAACAGCGGCGTAGTGATCATCACGCATGACGACCACGCACACATCCTTCGCGCATCGCGAACACACTGCGGCCGAGACGACGCTGCCGAAGACGTCGGGCGGTGTCGCGCTCGCCCAAGTTCGCAGCGCCGTGGTCGATCTGGAGCAGGACGGCCGTCATGCGGAGGCGATTGAATATTTGCTCGCCGCGCTCGCCGCCGTGCTGCAGCAGAGCAGTGCGTTGGAACTCCTCGTCGCGAAGCTCCGCATGGCGGGCGTGGGCAAACGCTCGGAGCGCACGAACGCAGAGCAACTGGCGCTCCTGTTGGAGGAGCTCCTCAAGCAAGCGCCGCAAGCGGACGTGGATCCCGAGTCTGAGGCGCGGGAAGATGCCGCGCTCACGAGTGAGATCGAGCGGGCCGACGCGGCGTCACCCACGCCGCGCCGCGAGCGGCGGTCGTGGCGCACGAGCGAGCAAGTCGAACGCCAGGTCCACACGCACGACGTCCCTGCGGCCGCGCAGCAGTGCGGGACGTGTGGGCGCGCGAAGCAATGCATCGGCCACGACGACCGGCAGATCCTGGAATACGTGCCCGCGCGATTCCTGATCCACGAGCATCAGCTCAATAAATACGCGTGCGGCTATTGCAAGGACGGCGTGACCACCGCAGACGGACCGACGACCGTCCTGGACCAGCGGAGCGCCGATGCCTCACTCCTCGCGCATGTCGTCGTGAGCAAGTATGCCGACCACACGCCGCTCACCCGACTCGCGGGCATCTACGAACGCAGTGGCGCGACGATCGCCGTCTCCACGATGTCCGACTGGGTCGCGGCGGTGGCCGATGAGGTGGCCCCGATCGCGGAGGTGCTGGCGCAGCGCGTCAAGCGCGCGCATGTGATCGGCACCGACGCGACGGGGCTCAAAGTGTTGGACCCGACGAGTGCGGAGAACATTGAGCACGGGACGATTTGGTGCTACGTGGGGGATGGAACGGACGTGGTGTACACGTACGCGCCGACCGGGGAAGGCGCGACGGGCCCGTGGGAATTCTTGCGTGGTCGCGATGGGTACGTGCAGGCCGATGCGGCGAGCGTGTTTGACCGCGTCTACAACGGGCAAGTGGGCACTGCCGTGGAAGTGGGCTGTTGGGCGCACGCGCGACGGCGGATGGTGGAGCTGCAGCCGACCGACTGCCGCGTGGCCTACCCGCTGCAACTCATCGCGCGACTCTACCGCATCGAGCATCTGGCCGACGCCAGAAACCTCTCGCCCCCGGATCGCGCCCTCCTGCGACAGGAGCGCTCCGTCCCCGTGCTGGAGAAACTCCAACACGCGCTGGCCCGCGCGCACCTGAACGAACCCCCGAGCAGTGCTTTTGCGAAAGCCACGCGCTATGTGCTCAATCACTGGACGGCGCTGACGCGTTTTCTCGAAGACGGGCGCGTGCGCTTGGACAACAATGGCACGGAGCGAGAGCTCCGCGCCGTGGCCGTCGGTCGCAAGAACTATTTGTTCGCCGGATCGCACGAGGCCGCAGGGCGCGCCGCCGTGCTCTATTCGCTGATGCGCACCTGCGCGCAACACGGCGTGCCGCCGCTCCCGTATTTCACCGACGTGCTCCGCAAACTTCGCGAACACGTCCCGGTGAATGAGCTCCTGCCCGATCGCTGGCGCGAGCTGTACGGCGCGGCGAGTCTGCCGTAAGTCGACACCGCGCGGCGGTGGCGCTCCCGGCGCTGTTCGCCGGATCGCACGAGGCGGCGCGGCGCGCCGCCGTACTCTATTCGTTGATGCGCACCTGCGCGCAACACGGCGTGCCCCCGCTCCCGTAACTCACCGACGTGCGGCGCACACTCCGCAAACACGTCCCGGTGAATGATCTCCTGCCCGATCGCTGGCGCGAACTGTACGGCGCGGCAAGTCCGCACTAGTCAGCACCACTCGGGGTGGCGCTCCACGCGCCACGATTCCCACCAAACAACTCCGCTCAGCATCCGACCACCGGCTGACCACCGGCGACATGGTAATTCCGGACGCTTACCGGTGAATCGCATTTGCGCGACCAGCACCCTGCTGGCGGCCAACAGCAGTGGGCGCATCAACGGCTACGGCGACATATTCGGCTTCTGCGAGCCATAGTCATGGCGAGTGGAACTACGCCATTTTACCAAATGCAACAGAGACGTGGTTGCGTCCGCATAGCCACGCGCGCAATACGATGGTGACGGTGTGCGCGCCGGTCTCAATGATCGGTATTCCGGCGTTCGCTACCAGTCAGACGCCTTGCACGTCATAGCCTGTCTTTGGAGCGAAACAGATGATTGTCCTACCCCTGCTGGCC
>JANLVC010000031.1:0-145843 GCA_031363815.1 Gemmatimonadota bacterium | reverse complement strand
AGGTCGTCGATACCGTCCTACACATCCTTCGATCTCGAACTTCGATTGTCAAACAGCGATGCAACTTCCCTGCTATCTTCGCGCAACCGCTTGCGGCTGCGTCAGTTACTCTTTTTCGTTTCGCCACGATTTAGGTGGCAGCCTCCAACAATACTCAACAGCATGTCGAAAGTCAACCGTTTTTTGAAGCCTGCGTCGCGCAATCCGTGTAGGCCGACCGCAGCTAAACATCCAACCTTCTACTCAGCCAACGATATTCAGCGAACTGAGTCAGATCGTACTGTGGGGTCGCAAGTATGCGATTTTTCTGCGTATTCCGCAACCCCCAGTTTTAACGCCTTCTCGGCCGCACCGCTCGCCAACCTGCCAGGCGCTCACTTGGCCGAAAAAAGGACGGCCGCTGAGGGCGGCCGTCGCAAGCCGATGCCTTTTAGCATCGGGGAGGTCCGGGTTTATAACCCGACAGTATCCAGTAGAGAACTCGTGTTCGGTCGATGCAACGATGAGCGTGTACCGCACGGCTCGCATAGGAGCCTGCCTGACAACACCACCAGCAACCAACAAACCAAGTACCAACCAGCCTGACAACGACAGCAAAAACTCAGAGAGCTTTAACCTCGCCGAACCTCAGAACGCGTTCGATAAGTAAATCGAACGACTGCGACATTCATCCTTCCCTACACGAGCAGTATAACACCAGCGCCATCAAAAATGCACCCTCTAGGACTCGAACCTAGAACCTACTGATTAAGAGTCAGCTGCTCTACCATTGAGCTAAGGATGCGGTCCGAAACAGTCTACCGCCTGCAACACCGACGTGACGCGCCAGGAGGGACTCGAACCCCCGACCAACAGCTTAGAAGGCTGCCGCTCTATCCATCTGAGCTACTGGCGCCTGCTCAGTTGTTGGTCCCCCTCACTGGGCCCCGAACAGGGATCCACTGCGAATCTGCGACACCTGACACTTCCTAACTACGAGATCGGGGCGGCCGGATTCGAACCGGCGACCTCCTGCTCCCAAAGCAGGCGCGATACCGGGCTACGCTACGCCCCGCTGAACAGTGGCCGCTTATGTTATCCCGCCGATACGCCGAGGTCAACGGGGACTCGCAAATCCGTTGCAACGTCCGGCACACGCCACACCCCACACGCCACACGCGCACGGTACACGCGTACACGCGTACACGCGTACACACGCCCACGCCCTGCGCCAACTCGCGGCGCTCAGATCGCGCGCGCCGTGCCTGTGACGAGCGCCCGGACGGCATCGTGCTGAAGCAATGCCGCGAAGGCGCGACCGCGATGACTGACGCGCGCTTTTGCCTCGCGTTCCACCTCAGCGAACGTTGCACCGAGGTCGTCCGAAAAGAAATACGGATCATAGCCAAATCCGCCGGATCCTCGTGCGGTAGTCAACAGCTCACCGGTCGTCTCCCCACAGACCACCGCCTGGCGTAGCGCATCGCCTTCGCGCCAGACACAGGCCGCGGCGCACACATACCGGGCCCGACGCGAGGGAGCGCCCGTGTGAGCAGCCGACTCCTGCAGCGCGTTCAGCAGGAACGCATTGTTCGCCTCGTCGAGCGCCGCACCGTGCAGATCGGATCGCCCGGACCAGCGCTTACTGTGTACGCCGGGGCGACCGCCCAAGGCGTCGACGGCAAGCCCGGAGTCATCCGCCAGCACAATCGCGCCGGTAAGCTGCGCAAAATAACGCGCCTTCGCGACAGCATTCTCTTCGAAGGTATCGAACGCCTCGAGGGCGTCTTCGTCGACCGATTCGGGAACGTCGAGGTCGGCCAGCGTCACCACTCGTACACCGACCGATGCCATCAGCGGGACGAGTTCCTTCACCTTCCCCTCGCTGCGCGTGGCGAGCACCACGCGTGCTCCCATCGCGGCGACGTCACCGAATGCACGCGCCGACATCCGCCTGTTCAACGCGGCTGGGGAAACGGCCCGCTCAGCGCCTGCCGTTGCATCGCGTCGAGGGTGTCGATGCCTCGCACAGCGATCGAGAGCAGCGCATCGAGTTGATCGCGCGCGAATGTGCCGTGTTCACCCGTACCCTGCACCTCAACGAATCGTCCTTCGCTGCTCATGACCACATTCATGTCGACGCCGGCGCGCACATCTTCCTCGTAGTCGAGGTCGAGACGTGGTTGATCGTCAACGAGACCGATGCTGATAGCGGCCACGCGGCGGCGCACCGGCGAGACAGGGATGCGACCGGTCTGCACCATCCACAAGAACGCGTCGTGCACTGCCACGCAGGCACCAGTGATCGCGGCCGTGCGCGTGCCACCATCAGCCTGCAACACATCGCAGTCCACTTTCACGGTGAACTCGCCAAAACGGAAATCATCGAGCATCGCACGAACACTGCGCCCAACAAGGCGCTGGATTTCCTGCGTACGTCCGCCAATTTGCTGACGTTCGCGCGACGACCGCGTCTTCGTTGCGCGCGGCAGCATCGAGTATTCGGCGGTGACCCAGCCGTCGCCCGACCCGCGGCGCCAACCGGGCACGCCGGTCTCGACCGACGCGGCACACAGCACGCGCGTCTCGCCGAACGACACTAGACAGGAGCCTTCCGCATAGGGCACCGCACCGCGCTCAAGACGCACCGGTCGCATGGCGTCATTCGCGCGCCCCACTCGTGTGGAGAGCAAGGGGCGCTCGTCGTTCGTTCCGTCTGATCCGTTCACGGCAGCGTCAGCCACGCAGTTTCTCGATGGTTGAAGTAGTGGAGTGTCCGTCGACGAGCGGAATGACCACGACGCGTCCACCGCGTGCGGTCACCAGATCCGCGCCAACGATTGTGTCCGGCGAATAATCGCCGCCCTTCACGATCACATCGGGCTCGATGGCTTGCACGAGATCGAACGGCGTGTCTTCCTCGAACACCACGACGGCGTCCACAGCTTCGAGTCCCGCCAGAACAATCGCGCGCGACGCCGAGGTTCGAATCGGCCGCTCGGTCCCCTTGAGCCGCTTGACTGACGCATCGCTGTTCACGCCGACGATCAGGGCGGCCCCCTCGCGGCGCGCACGGTCGAGCAAGTCGACATGACCCGGATGCAACAGATCGAACACGCCGTTGGTGAACACGAGCGCTCCGCGAACGCTTCGGCGCCACGCGGCGGCGGCCTCCACCGTCATGACTTTGGACGACGGGAAACGGGGACCATCGCGCGTCACCATTGCGATTGGACTCCTTCCACCAGGTCGGAGATCAGGCTCTCGAGCGCATTCTTGCGTCCGACGGCTTCCCCGCCTTCCGCGTACTGCCCCTCGCGCTGGAGGCCGTTCTTCTTAAGCAGGATGCGTCCGGTGGTTTGATCGACAATCTCCACATCGATGACAATCAGCAGCCGTCGACGCGTCGACGTGGTCTGACGCCCATCGGAGCTGACTCCGGCGGGCAGGTCGACATCATACTTCACGAGCGTACCGCGAACCACGACATCGGCGCGAGCCGCGGGCGCCTCCCGCAGATTGAGGCGCTCACGCAGTGTAGCGCGAAGCTGTTCGAACAGCTCGCGCTGCAGCTCGGGCACCGCCGTCTGATTATCAAACGGTTCGATCGCGACCGTCTTCAACTGCTTTGGCAGTCCACCACCACCAGAGAACCCGTAGCAGCCTGACAACAGCAGCGCCCCGAACATCAGAGCGGAAACGCTCCTTGCGACGCACGCGATCCTACGGACGGCGCCAGATGGCGTCATCGAATCCCTCGACGGTCGTGGTATCGGTCACGGCAATGGCCAGACGCCGCTTGCCTCGCTCATGAACATACTGCAGTTGCCACTGCCCGTTGGCCGCACGACGTCGCGACATCCACTCGATGACCTTGCCGTCTTCAATGCGCTCGACCCGCGCCAGTGCGGTTCCGCCAAAGGCAAGCCGCCACGCCCGGCCATCGGCCCCGGACGCATCGCGCCCCCGCAGCACACCGAGATCGGCACGAAGCGTGTCGCCGTCGGTCCGAACCGTGGTGTCGCGGGTAGGCGGCAGCGCCAGTCGGCCCAAGCTCGACCACAGCAGCGGAACGGGCGGCAGTAGCCGCTTCACCAGATCGACACCAGGGACGATCAGCGAGTCACCGAGCAGTATGGCATAGCCGCCACCCATCCCGTTCTTCAGGAAGAAGTCGAGTCGCGCCCGATCCGGCGCCTGTGCCCGCACGGCGCCGTCGCCGTTCGCCTCAAATGTCTCATCTTCGTACGTCCACGTGAAGCGCAGGATCTGCGAACCGGCCGCCATCGTCGTTGGAGGCAGGACAGCGCGTGTCGGCGAGCCGACCAAGGGACGGGCGGCCGGTGCGCACGCGACCGTCAACACCGAGAGCATGGTCATGAGCGTTGAGGGCGTCCTGCGGCGAATCACGAATCTGGCTCGCTTGAGCATAACGGGGGATGGAGTCGGAGCGTGGGGCAAATCACTGTATCCGGATGCGGAGCATGCGATCCCCTTGCACGATGCGATCCATCACGTCCAACCCGGACAGCACCCGTCCGAAGACCGTATAAGCACCATCGAGATGCGGCTGACTGGAGTGGCAGAGGTAATACTGGCTCCCGCCTGTGTCGGGTCCAGACGTAGCGAGACCCAGACAACCGCGTTCATGGCGCTGCCGAGAAAAGCTTTCGCGGAGCGCAAAACCGGGGCCGCCGGTTCCGTCGCCTCGTGGATCGCCATCCTGCACCACGAAGTTGGGTACCACGCGATGGAAGACCGTGTTCCGGTAGAAGCCATCCTTGGCGAGGCGTACAAACGCCTCGACGACCAACGGCGCTTCGCGCCCGTAGAGCTGCAGGGTGACGACTCCATGATCGGTCTCGATGACGGCTACGGGCTGGCGACTGCCGACCGCGCCCCACTGACGGACCAGCCGCTCGTACTCGGCGAGCGATCGAGCGATCAGGGAATCCGGTATCGATCGTCTCGGCTGACGCGCCGCCGTGTCCCGCGGCGCGAGCAAACGCCGCCCGACTGAACGGACGATCGAATCGCGATCCGCGCTGGCGCGCTCACCGAGTACCCGAACACGGGCTGCAAGGCTGCCGTCGATGTTGGTCGCGAGACGCTGCAGTGCTGCCGTGCGCACACGCGGCTCGGCATCTGCCATGAATGACTCTGCCGCGATCACGCGATCGGTGTCGCCCAGGCTGGCGCGATGCTCGAGGGCGGCCAGACGATAGCGCCAATCGGTATGCTGCTCCCAGCTGGTCACTTCGGCATCGAAGAGCGGCAGCGCGAGTCGTCGCGCATGCGCGAGCATCAGGCGACGAACGGCCAGCAGCGTGTCACGCGTCCACGCGCGACGCCATCGAACGGAATCGCGACCGAAGACGACGGACAAACTGTCGGTCGCTACGACACGGACGTTGGCGACCGAATCCGCGAGACCGATCTGCACGTCATCGAGCGCCGACGCTCCAAACGTGGAGACACTACCGGCGGCATTCGCGCGTACACGCCAGTCGATGTCACGCATGAACGCTTTCAAGGCCTCGCGCGCCGGAATGGCGAGCGAATCCCCAACCGTGGTTCGCGTCAGGGCGCGGGCGACATACTGTCGGACTTCATCGTCGGCGTGCGCGCGCACGGCGAGCAGGGCGCGCAGTCCGGCCGGCGCACGCAATCGCCCAACGACGTATGCTGCGGAGCGCACCACCTGTACCGAGGTATCGGCGAGCCACGGCACCACCAGGGCAATCGGCGCGGGACGCAATTTCACGGTGGCGAGAACGAGCGCCGCACGGACGGGTGCATTACGCAGTGACGCGGAGCTCGCGCGTAACGGCGCAGCGAGGCCATCGCCCAGTGCGACCGCGAGCACCGTGCGTGACGGCTCGCCGATTTCGCCCAAGGCCCACGCGGCTTCTCTCGCGACGGGATCCGGTGCGCCGCCGATCGCGCGCGCCAGCGCGGCGACGGCCATCGTGTCCTTGGCGACGCCGAGTGCGAAGGCCGCGTTCGACGCGATGAGCGTATCGCCATCCGTGAGTAACCGACGCAGCTGCGGGAACCGCGACCGTATGCGCAGCTGACCAATCGCCAGCGCGGTGCGGGCTCGACGATCCGGATCGGCGTCCGCGAGCAGTGTGTCGACGAGCAGCGTATCCGCGCGCCGGACATCGAGCATCGCCATGAGGCGTGCATCGTGTCGCACGTCGAGATCGGACAGGCGGGGCGCGCTTCCGCCCATGTGGTTGCCAGCGTTGGCGCTGGCACAACCCGCCCCCGACACACTCGCGCAGATCATGGCCATGGCCAGCATTCGCCGTGGGGCCGTGCGATCAGCGACCATTCTCAGCCGGCATGACTGCCGCCTCGAGTACGTCCCGCACCTCGCGCGGCATCCCGGCCGGACGTCCGGCCTTGTTGATCGCGACCAATGACGTGGTGACTGAGACCAAAAGTGCGTCGGTGTCAGCCCGCATCACGCGATACGCGAAGACGAGCCCACGCGAGCCCGCCGACGTGAGTCGGGTCTGCACGCGGATAAGATCGTCGTATCGGGCCGAGGCATGAAAGCGCATGGTGACGTCGGAGACCGCCAACAGCACGCCTTCGCGTTCGAGTTCGGCGTAGGATTTCCCCAGCGCGCGAATGAAGTCGGTACGACCGAGCTCACACCACACCAAATAGTTGGCGTGGTACACGACGCCCATCTGGTCGGTCTCCGCGTATCGTACGCGCAGTTCGGAAATCGTTTCGGACACCATGGCAGGCATTGGGGACACCGGAGCTGGCCGGTGGAATAGGGAACTGGGAAGATGCTTCTGCGCTGCGCGGCCGCCAAGCGGCGGTCCCGTGCGTTTGTGGCTCCGTTCCCGAAAGGTTAGACTGCCAATGTGCTCCACACCCCAACATTGGTCATCGGCGACGCACATCTCGGCATCGCCTCGAAGGACGCTGAGCGTGCCCTGCTGCTGTTGCTGCGCGACATCCCAGCGCGCGCCCGCTCGCTGCTGATCATGGGCGACCTTTTCGATTTCTGGTTCGCGTGGCGTCACGCCATGCCGCGCACCGGGTTTCGGGTGTTGGCTGCGCTCGCCGATCTCCATGACGCCGGGATCTCTGTGCTCTGGATCGGCGGGAATCATGATTGCTGGGGCGGCGAAGCGCTCATGGCGGAAACGGGGGCGCAGTACACCCTGCACCCGTGGACTGGCTCGATCGGGCCGTGGCGGGCCGAGCTCGCCCACGGAGACGGGCTTCGCGAGGTAGCGGACGCGCCGTATCGCCGACTCCGTCACGTGTTACGCCATCCGTTGGCGATCCGTGCCTTCGGCCTGCTGCATCCCAATCTCGCGTCACGCGTCGCGCTCGCCTCCTCGCATACCAGCCGTACGGGGCGCGCGGGCGATGAAGGCCGCGGACTACTCGCCGTGGGAACGCACACGTTGTCAGCGCCGGATGGTCCGTCTCTGGTGATTCACGGTCACTCGCATGTGCCGATGTTGCGTCGCGCGGGCCGCGGCTGGTATGCCAATGCCGGTGCCTGGTATCTCGATCAACAGTATCTGCTGATCGAGAGCGATCGCATTTCCCTTCGCGCGTGGCGCGAATCAGGTGAAGACGTGGTACTCGACAGCGGCGAGCGGAACGTCGAGGAACCGACCGCCGAGCGCGAGGAAGTGCTGCGGCGCGTCTGATGCAACGACGCGATGCCAGGGGCTGATTCCCTGCGCCGCGGCAATCTCGTTGATCAGCCAGCGCTCGGCGAGGATGCGTTCTACTTCCGCCGCCGTCTCCTCCGCGCTGTCGATCAATCGGACGTCCGGACCCATCTCGGCGGCGATCACTGGCGCCAGCAACGGATAGTGCGTACACCCGAGAACGAGCGTATCCACCTGCGCCTCTCGCATCGGCGCCAAGTACTCGTGCGCAATGAGTCGGGTGGCCACGTGGTCGACCCAGCCCTCTTCAACGAGCGGCACAAACAGCGGGCATGGCGCAGCCAATACTCTCGCCTTGGGTGACTGCTGCTGAATGGCCCGGGTGTAGGCACCGGAGGCAATCGTTCCGCTGGTGCCGATGACCCCAATCGGCCCGCCACGGCTGGCGCGCACGGCGGCGCGCGCGCCCGGCTCTAGCACGCCGATCACCGGCACCGGCAGCGAGGCTTGCAGCGCCTCAAGCGCGTGTGCGGTGGCCGTGTTGCAGGCCACCACAATGCACTTCACGCCCTCTTGAACCAACCACTCACCGATTTGCCGCGCATAGCGGCGCACGGTATCCGGACTCTTCGGGCCGTATGGGACGCGCGCGGTATCACCGAAGTAGAGCAGCGATTCCGACGGCAGTCGCCGCATCAGGGCATTGGCGACGGTGAGGCCACCGAGGCCCGAATCGAACATTCCGATTGGCGCACCACGCGACGCGTCCACTCGAATCAGAAGCGAATGGTGGCAACGAACACGGCACCAGCGGGGCGCGGGAACGCCGACAACTCCACGGGCACGTCCCAGAGCTGCGCCGAGACGAAGGCATCGGCGCCCGCGAAGAGGTGATTGAATGCGACGACGGCGATCCAATCTTCGACGTGCAGGCGCCGCGTTCTCACGAGATCGCGCGTAAAGCGGTTGGTGAATGCGCCGTTCTTGATGACGGAGTCACGGGACACGAGATAGTGATCGGGCAACGTGTCGATCTGAAAGCGCCGCGCTTCGCGCAGGTCCATCTGACTGCGGCGCATCATCACGATGGCGGCGAGTTCGATACTCGCGAACAGGGCGCCCGAAGTTCCACGATCGAGGCGCGACTGTCCGAATCCCGGCAGCAGCGACGAGTACAGGAACGCCCTCTTCGGTGTGAGCGGCGGTGTGAAGCGGCCTCGCCCCGTGAGGGGTGCCATCGAGGCCGGCGGCTTCGCACCAGCCGAGGAAACAGGCTTCGCCAATACCGAGTCGCGCTGTTGCGCTGCCAGCGGGGCGCCGACCGGCGCCACCAGAGTCACCACCAACAGCGCACGCAGCATCAGCCGAAGCATGTTTCTGATACTCCTCAGCGGATCGGGAGAGCCGCGACGAGTTCGATCTCGACACTCACATTTCGTGGAAGCCCCGCGACCGCCACGGTCGAGCGAGCCGGACGGGCATCGCCCAGCACTCGGGCGTACACGGTGTTCATCGCGACGAAATCGTCCATGGTTTTCAGGAAGACGGTCGTTTTCACGACGTCGTTCCACGTCACGCCTGCTTCGTTCAGCACCGCGGTGAGATTCGAGAGCACGCGCTCGGTCTGCGCCGAGACGTCTCCGGTTTCGATCTCCATGGACACGGGATCAAGCGGAATCTGGCCGGCCGTGAACAGAAATCCGTTAGCGCGGACAGCCTGCGCGTACGGTCCGATCGCCTTTGGTGCATGGTCAGTGTGCAGTGTTTCGATGGACATGTCGTGAATGCGCTGAATAGTGAAGGAAAAGTCGTTGCGCAGGCGCCGAGGCTTACGCAGCCAGGACGGCGTCGGGCAAGTCGAAGAGCTCTTTGGTATTGCGGAGCGTCTGCCAGCCAAGGACATCGACATCCTGCCCCCGGACGGCAGCCAATCGGGCCAGTGTCAGGCTGACGAAGGCCGACTCATTGCGCTTCCCGCGGTGAGGAACGGGGGCAAGATATGGGGCGTCGGACTCCACCAGCAGCCGGTCGTCGGGCACCAGGCGCAGGAGCGCCTCGTCGGTCCAGCTTTTGAACGTGATGATGCCGCTAAACGAGACGTACCAGCCGACGGCCAGCGCCGCCTCGGCAAGCGCTGCCGACCCCGTATAGCAGTGGAGGACGCCTCGCACGTTGCCCGCCTCGGCACGCTTCAAGAAGTCAAAGGTGTCCGCCTCGGCTTCACGGGTGTGCAGCACGATCGGCTTCTGCAGTTCCGCGGCCAGCGCAAGTTGGGCGGCGAGGGCGTGCAGCTGACGTTCGCGCGGCGAGTGATGGTAGTGGGTGTCGAGGCCACATTCACCGACGGCGACAGCGCCCTTGGCGATGGATTGACGAATGTGCTGAGGGTCAGACGCATCATCCCACGCGGCGGCATCGTGCGGATGGACGCCGGCGGTAAAAAAGACCAAGCCGGTGTGGCGTTCGGCCAGCGCTTGTGCGCGGCGGGCCGTGGCCGCCGACTCGCCGATACAGACAAGGGCCCGCGCACCTTCTGCGCGGGCCCGCTGGATCACCGCGTCTGCTTCATCAGCGAACGCGGGATCGGCCAGATGCACATGACTGTCGGAAAAGACGGTCATGACCGTTATCTTGTGGCGAGGCGCTCCGACTTCCGCGGGCGCGTGTCGTCCGAGTTGTCGTTGCCCGCGTTCACGGACCGACTCGTGGAGTCGGAGGTGGTGCGCGGATACTTCGACTCGATCCAGATGAGGAACGGACCGGCGACGTAGATTGACGAGAACGTGGCGACGAACACGCCGAAAGTCATTACCCAAGCAAACGGGCGAATGACTTCGCCGGCGATGAACAGCAACGCCAGCGTGGAAGCCAGCACAGTAGCGTGCGTCATGACGGAACGCGGCAACGTTTCATTGATGGCGCGGTCGAGCACCTGCGGGAGCGACTCGCCTTTGGCTCGTTTCTTCAGATCCTCGCGGACGCGATCGAAAATGATGATCGTGTCATTGGCGGAGTAGCCGAGCAACGTCAGGATGGCGGCCACCACCGTAAGCGACACCTCGATGTCGAACATCTTGATGAACGCCAGCGTGAGCAGAATGTCGTGCGCCGTGGAGAACACAGCCGCCGCACCGAAGCGCCAGTCAAAGCGGATCGCGAGGTAGATGAGCGTGAAGAGCGAGGCAATGAGCATGGCCGTGAACGCGCCAGAGCGGAGTTCACTGCCGACCTTCGGTCCGACCGCTTCCGTGCGCACGATCGTGACGTTGCCCGCACCGAACTGCTGTTCGAGCGCGGCCGCAATCGACTTGGAAATTCCCTCGGCGCCGGCCGCCTGTGCCTCTACTTGCTTCTCGTCGCGGGCCCGGATGGTGTACTCCGTGTCCGTGCCGTACTGCTGGATTTCGCTACCCGTGATGCCCGCCTTATCGAGCGTACTGCGCAGGACGCCGACATCCGGGGCCTGCTTGAACTGCACCTGCATCAGCGTGCCGCCCGTGAACTCGATACTGTAGTTCACGCCGCCGGTGACACCGAAGGTGACCAGTCCCGCTACGATGAACACGGCCGTGAGGCCGGCAGCGATGCGCCAATGCTTGACGAACTCGTACTTGGTGTTGTGAAAGATTCGCAGCATGGCGTCCTCAGATGCTCAGCGTCTGGTTGCCGCGCGTGCGGCTAAGCCAGATCATGAAGAAGGTCTTGCTCACGAAGAGCGCCGTGAACAGCGAAGCCACGAGGCCCGCGATGAGCGTGACAGCAAAACCGCGCACCGGCCCGGTGCCATACTGATAGAGCACCATGCCGGACAGGATCGTGGTCGCTGACGTGTCGATGATGGCGCTGAGCGCATGACGAAAGCCTTCGTCGATGGCCAGTCGGTTCGACTTGCCATGATCGAGCTCTTCGCGGATGCGCTCAAAGATCAACACGTTGGCGTCGACGGCGATACCGATGGAGAGGACGAAGCCGGCGAGGCCGGGAAGCGTAAGCACGGCGTGAAAGCCGGCCAGCACCGCGAGCGTGTATACGAGGTACAGTAACAGTGCCGCGACCGCGAGCACGCCCGAGAACCGGTAGTAACCAATCAGGATGACGACGATCAATAGGAAGGCGACGGCGAGCGAAAGTGCTCCCTTGTTAATCGAGTCGGCGCCGAGGCTGGCACCGATGCTGCGGACTTCCGCGACCTTGAGCGGTACCGGCAATGCGCCGGCGCGCAACACGAGCGCGAGGTCCTGCGCCGCCTGCAGCGTACCGCCGCCGAGCGTGATCTGCCCATTACGACCGATCGCACTGTTGAGAACCGGTGCCGTGACGACGCGCTGGTCGAGGACGATGGCCATGTTGTCCTTCACGTGCTTGCCGGTTTCGGCCTTGAAACGACGCGCCCCTTCGTTGTTGAGCGTGAACTGCACGACGTTGCCTTCCACCGGATCGGTAGACGGGCGCGCGTCGGTGAGCACTTCACCCGTAATGATCGGGCGCGAGTCGAGCACGTACAGTGCAAAGAAGCGCTGCGTGCCGGACACGAGCGAGTCAACGCCCCAGCGCATCACCTTGCCGGGGGGCATGGCGCCCTGAATGGCGGGAAGCGCGAGCGCACGTTCGATGGCGGCATAGGCCGATTCCGGCACGATGTACTGTCCGGGAATCTGCCCCTGCTGCACATTTGTGCTGAACAGTCCGCCAGCCACTGGGGCGGGCGCTGCGGCACTGCTATCGACTCCCGTGGTCGCGACCGCCTTGCCCGTTGAGTCCTTCGTGGGATCCGACTTCTGCGTGAGGAGCGAGGTGACGCCGGCCTTCTTCGTGGTGTCGCCTGACGCCTTGGCCTCGGATGCTGCAGAGAGGCCCGCGCTTTTCGCGATCTCGTCGAAACGCGGCATCACCTTTTCGAAGGCCTGCGTCTTGTCGGTGATCTGGAACTCGAGGTACGCCGACTTCTGCACGACGTCCTGCGCGCGCTCGGCGTCGTCGATACCAGGCAGTTCAACGATGATGCGCTCGTTGCCGGCCTTCTGCACGACCGGCTCGGACACTCCGAACTCGTCGATGCGCTGACGCACGACCTTGAGTGCACGATCGAGTGCTTCGGACTTGTTGGCGACCGCTTGCTTGGACTCGTCGATCTCGAGCGTCAGGTGCATACCGCCCTGGAGGTCGAGGCCTCGCTTGAGCGGCACGCGACGCACCGTGTCGTACACGAAAACGCCATCGCGCTTCACCCGTTCAACGACGGTGCGCGGAAAGAGGGTCCACGCGGAGGCCGCGAGGAGTCCCATAATGAGCAGGACGCGGTACTTCAGGTTCGCCATCGATGCCGGTGGCCAGAGGTAATGTCAGCGCGTCAGGAAGAGAGACGCGAGAAACGGCGCATAGTACGCCTAGCCTCTTAACTTAGGGGTCCGGC
This sequence comes from Gemmatimonadota bacterium, assembly GCA_031363815.1. Taxonomy (GTDB): domain Bacteria; phylum Gemmatimonadota; class Gemmatimonadetes; order Gemmatimonadales; family Gemmatimonadaceae; genus Gemmatimonas. The sequence goes on along the minus strand of JANLVC010000031.1, from coordinate 132,799 downwards.
GCTCGCGGCGGTAGCCAGTCGCTGCAGAGTGTCGCGTGCGGCGGCCTCATCGAGTACAAGTTGCGCCCGCAGGGCGTCGATTCCGGTGAATGACCGGGTATCCCGAAGCCGCGCAATCAGGTCGAGCCGGATCGGGGCCCCATACCAGTCGTGCGTTGCATCGAACACATGTGTCTCGATCCGGCGGGATGCATCGCCGAATGTTGGCCGCGGACCGAGATTCAGCATACCGCCGAAGGGCCCTTGGGGGGTCTGCACGCGAACCGCATAAACGCCATCGGGGGGGAGCAGTTTTCTAGTGGGCGGGGGCTGCAGATTGAGGGTAGGATACCCTATCAATCGCCCACGTTGGTCACCTCGGATAACGGTACCGGCCAGGCTGTAAGGGCGGCCCAGTCCAGCGGCAGCGGTCTGCAAGTCGCCCCGCAGGATCGCGGTACGGATGGCCGTCGACGAAATGGCCCGGCCGTCGGCGGCGTGCACCGGAGGCAGCACCGTCACGCCGAACCCCCTCGAGGCTCCGAGCGCTTTCAGCACGTCGATATCGCCGAGTCGCCCACGTCCAAATCCGTGATCGTGCCCGACGAGCAGTTCGGCGACCCGGAAACGCTCGAGCAGCACGGCATCCACAAACTGCTCAGCTTCATACAACGCGAGTGTGGGCGTGAAGGGGAGCACGGCGACATAAGCGACACCGCACTGCGCGAACATCTCGAGCTTTTCGACGTGTAGCGTGAGCAGTGGCGGAGCGGCCGACGGACGCACCACCTCCAGCGGATGGGGCTCGAACGTGACGACGAGGCTGGGCCGATCGGTCTCGGCGGCGAGCGCAACGAGCCGAGCCAGCACGTCGTGGTGGCCGCGATGCACGCCATCAAAGGTGCCGACGGTAATCACGGCACCGGAGTCGCCGATCGGCAACCCGGCGGGATCGGACCACACCGACGTCATACGCCTTCCTCGTGACCGAGCATGACCACGCGCGGTTGCCACCAGTCGCCGGAGGCGCGCTCGGCGATCGCGACGACCGCATCGTGCCAGAGCAGCGCGCCCCGTGCGCCCGCGGTGGTCGCGGCGATTCGACGGCCAAAGCGGAGCGCCGCAATTCCGGCGTCGTCGAGCGGTTCATGCGCGATCGCACCGAGCGCCGACAGTGGCGATCGCAACAGGACCCGCCCATCGAGGATACTACCGGGCTCAAGCCGATCGAGCCGCTCCGCGTCGGCCACATGCGCCGCACCACTGGCGATACGTCGCAGGCTCTCGCAGTGCGCCGCACTGCCGAGCGCGCGTCCGAAATCGCGGGCGAGCGCGCGAATGTATGTCCCGCCACCGCAGGTGATGCGCACGGCGAGCGAGTCCGGCGTGCTCGCCAACCACTCCCAGTGCATCACATGGACCGTGACCGGGGGTAGGTCGACGACTTCCCCACGTCTCGCCATCGCGTACGCCCGTTCGCCGTTGACGTGCTTTGCGGAAAATGCGGGCGGGACCTGCGCCAGTTGACCGGTGAGCGCGGCAATCGTATCGCGGAGCTGTGGCGCGTGAGGATTGGCGAGGACCTCTTCGGCGGGTGGATTCGCTTCGCGGGTGACGACACCTGTGCGATCATCGGTGTTCGTTTCGAAACCGAAGCGAAAGACCGCGTCGTACACTTTCGGCTCGCCGACGACATACGGCAGCAGGCGCGTGGCGGCATTGACGGCCAGCACGAGCAATCCGGTTGCAAAGGGGTCGAGTGTACCGGCATGCCCGACCCGTTTTGAGCGGGCCGCTCGTCGCACGACACTGACGACATCGTGCGAGGTCATCCCCGCCGGCTTGTCGACACACAGCAGTCCTGACGTGATCATGATATCGCGCCCACGCCCACTTCAGCGCACCATCACGCCGAGCGGGTCGTGGTCACTGGACGGAGGGCGATGTGCCCGACGGGTCGGGAGCATCCCCAGCCGCCGAGTCGGCGTCGTCCGCGGCGGACGCCACGGGCTCGCCGGCCACCGCATCACGATCTGTGCGGATCTGTGCCAAGAGCTGTTCGATACGCGAGGCGTGCGCGATGCTCTCGTCAGCCTTGAAGTGAATTTCAGGCGCGTTGCGCAAGCGCAGCGTCTTTCCGAGCATGGAACGCAAGTGCGACGCGACGCTTCCGAGTCCTTCGAAGGTTGCCTTGATGGCGGCCTCGTCTCCCATCACACTCACGAACACATTTGCGTGCCGAAGGTCGCGTGTCATCTCCACCGCTGTCACGGTGACGAAGCCACGAATCCGCGGGTCCTTGGCGCCTTCTGCAAGGAAGGTCGCCACTTGTTCGCGAATCGATTCGGCTACGCGATCAGGTCGCCGTGGTTCGCCCATACTGCCTCCTCAGGACTTTGCAGCCTGGTCGAGAGTACGAGCCACTTCTTCCGTGCGGTAGCATTCGAAGACGTCGCCGATCTTGACGTCGTTGAAGTTCTCGATGCCGATACCGCACTCGTAGCCTTCCTTCACCTCGTTCACATCGTCCTTGAAGCGACGCAGTGACGCGATGCCGCCGTCGTAGACCTCGACGCCGTCCCGGATGACGCGCATACGTCCCTTCCGGTTCATGTTACCCGAGCGCACGATGCAACCGGCGATCGTTCCGACGCGCGCAACCTTGAACGTTTCGCGCACCTCGGCTTCGCCATACACCACTTCGCGCGACTCCGGACGCAGCATGCCCTCGAGGGCGGCCTTCACGTCGGCCACGGCCTCGTAGATGATGCGATAGAGCTTGATATCCACGCCTTCGCGCTCAGCCGCCGCGCGGGCATTGTTGTCGGGACGCACGTGGAAGCCGATGATGATGGCTCCCGACGCCTTCGCGAGCAGAATATCCGTTTCGGCGATCGCACCGACACCACGGTGCAGGATTTCCACCTGCACTTCGGGGTTGGAGAGCTGACCGAGGGCATCGGCCAGCGCTTCGGCCGGGCCACCCTGGTCGGCCTTGATGACAAGGCGCAACTGACGCTTCTGGCCGGCGCTGGTCTGTGACATAAAGTCTTCCAGCGACACCAGTCCACGCGTGCTGCGACGGCTCCGCGCTTCGCGATCAAGACGTTCACGACGCTGCGCGATGTCACGCGCTTCCGAGGCATCTTCGACCACGAGTAGCTGATCGCCGGCCATGGGCACGCCTGTAAGACCGAGGATCTGCACCGGCATCGCGGGACCCGCCGACTTTACGGGCTTGCCACGCTCGTCGAGCATGGCGCGCACGCGGCCGGAGTAGATGCCGCAGATGTAGTCGTCACCGACCTTGAGCGTACCGTTCTGCACAAGCACCGTCGCAACCGGCCCCTTGCCCTGATCGAGCTGTGCTTCGACCACCGACCCGACCGCACGACGCGACGGGTTGGCCTTGAGTTCGAGAATATCCGCCTGCAGCAGGATTTGATCGAGCAGCTCGCCGATGCCAGTTCCCTTTTTAGCCGATATTTCGGAGTGCAGTACCGTTCCGCCGAACTCTTCGAGCACGACTTCGTGCTGAAGAAGATCCTGCTTTACCTTGGCGATCTGGGCCGTGGGAAGATCGACCTTATTGATGGCAATAATGATCGGAACGCCAGCGCTCTTCGCATGCGAGATCGCCTCGACCGTCTGTGGCATCACCTGGTCGTCGGCTGCAATGACGATGACAACAATGTCGGTGACCTGCGCACCGCGGGCACGCATGGCGGTGAACGCTTCGTGGCCAGGCGTGTCCAGGAACGTGATGGTGCGCTTGTTGGCGACCTCCACGTGATACGCGCCGATGTGCTGCGTGATACCGCCAGCTTCGCCGGCGACCACGTTGGCTTTGCGGATGTAGTCGAGCAGCGACGTCTTCCCATGATCGACGTGACCCATGATCGTGACGACCGGCGGACGCGGGCGAAGATCCTCGGGGGCATCTTCCACCTGTTCGTCCATCAGGTCGGCGGCGTAATCGCTTTCCTTGACGGCTTGGAAGCCGAACTCGCCGGCGATCAGTTCGATCTGATCGAAGTCGAGTCGCTGATTGATGGTGACCATGAGGCCGAGCGTCTTGAACGCAAAGCCCACGATCTGCGTGGCGGAAACGCCGAGGATCTGCGCGAGTTCGGAAACGGTGATGAACTCGTTGACACGCACCGTCTTGCGCTCGCGTTCGGCGGCGGCAACGCGCTGCTCCTCCACCTCGGCACGCATGTCGGCACCGAAGCGACGGCCACCACGGCCGCGCGTGGGCGCGCCGCGCATGGCTGTCATCGTCTTGGTGATGTTGGCCGACACGGCTTCCTGATCGACCGCTCCCCGCTTGCCCTTTTTGCCACGGCGCTGCTGGCTCTGCGCACTTGCCATTCCAGTGCCCTGCCCAGCCTGTCCCGGCTGGCCACTCTGGCCGCCACCAGGCGCTCCACCTTGACCGCCCTGGGGGCCGCCGGGGCGACGATCGTCACGGCGCTGTCCCTGACCGAGTCCACCACCGGGCGCGGCGGACGCGATCGGACGAGCTCCGCCGAAATTTGGGGACCCACCCATACGTCCCGGACGCGGTGCACCAGGAACGACGGGACGCGGACGCGGGCGATCGGCCGGCAACGGGGCCGACGGTACGGTCGGCGCCGCGAAGGCAACCGATGCCGCCACGGTCGGCGACGGCGCGGCCGGCGCGACTGGCGCAGGCGGCGGTGTTACCGCAACCGAGCGCTCGACTACCGATACCGGTCTTGGCGCGACCGAAGCGGCGGGACGTTGTACGGGCGCCGCGCCCTTCCGTTCAAACGGAAGAGGCTTCGGCTTGGGAGCCGGCGGAGTTTCGACGATGGGCGGTTCAGCGCGCACGGGCTCGGCGGCCGCAGCAGCCGAGAGCTCGGCGGCGCGTTCGACGGAGACATGTTCGATGTCGGCACGAACTTCGGGTGCCGGTTGTTCAACGGGCACGGGGGCAGCCGACCGGCTGACCTCGACTTTGGGCTCGTCCGGATGCGCTTCGGCCGCGCGGGCGTCAGCGGTGTGGCTGTCGGCCACCTGGACCGCACCGGCAGGGACGTGACCCGTGTGGGCATCGACCTCGGCGGCGCGACGGCGACGAACCGCGGGGGGTGGCGCTTCCGCTTCCACCGCCGGGGCCGGAGCATCAGGTGCAGCGGCGGCTCCCGTGCGTCGGCGCCGAGGAGCGGCGGCCGGTGCGGGCTGCGCCTTTTCGGCGCGCACGCGCTTTTCGCGCTCCCATCGGGCGCGAATACGGGAAACCTGATCGTCGGTCAGCAGCGACAAATGGCTGCGAACCGGAACGTCCATCTGGCGCAGCAGCGCGATAACCTCGTCAGCCGAGATACCGAACTCACCCGCCATGTCATGCACACGAAGCTTGCTCAACCCGTCCTCCTAACGCGAAACGCGCGTCGCGTCGCCTGCCGGGGTTGCCCCGGCCACGGCGCTACGGATACCGCGCGCCAGCGCTTGATCTACTATCCCGATCGCTGCTGTCGTATCCCGCCCGACCGCACCGCCCAGCTCGGCCGCACTCGGCCACTCCAACGTTTCGATGTGACGGGCCCGAAGGACCGGCACGACCTTCTCCAGCGAGTGGCGCGAGACATCGCTCGCGACCACGGCCAGCACCACTTTGCCTTTCCCGGCTTCGACAGCGACGCGTTCGGCGCCCACCACGATAAGCCGCCCGCGTGCACCGAGCCCGATGAGTGCGAGCACCTTTCGGCGCACGGTATCATCGAGCGTCGGCGGTACGCGAGGTTCGTTACTCACTCTCCAGAACTTCCAGCGTCGCCTTCGTCTTCCGTGGTGAGCTCGTCGATGATGGCCATGATCCGATCGGCCTCTTCGGGAGCGATGCCGGGCAAACGCAGGAGATCATCGCGATCGAGATCGAGAATGTCGTTCAGGGTGTGAAGACCGGCTTCAGCCAACACGGCGACCGTTCCGATTTCAAGCCCTTCGATCTCGTTGAGCGGTACATCTGCTTCTTCTTCCTCGGGCAGCGGCGCAAAGAGCGGCACTTCCCCGCCCTTCTCCATCCACTCACGGCTCGAGTACAGATCGATCTTCCATCCGGTGAGCTCGGACGCGAGGCGCACGTTCTGACCATTGCGGCCAATCGCCAGCGAGAGCTGATCCTCATCGACCACCGCCTGAATCGTCCGCGACATCGCGTCACTGAAGACTCGAGCGACGCGAGCCGGAGCGAGCGCCAGCTTGGCGAAGCGTTCCGGATCTGGTGACCAGGGCACGATGTCGATACGCTCGCCACCGAGTTCGTTCACGACCGCCTGCACGCGCGATCCCTTGAGGCCGACGCAGGCGCCGACCGGATCGACTGCGTCATCACGGGACGTGACGGCAATCTTGGTGCGGCTTCCGACTTCACGAGCGGCCGCCTTGATCTCAACGATCCCCTGTTGAATCTCGGGAACCTCGAGCTTGAAAAGCGCCTGCACGAACAGCGCGTCGGAGCGGCTCAGGATCAGACGCGGTCCCTTGGGCGTGTCCTCGACACGCTTGAGGACTGCACGAACCGGCTCGCCCTGATGGTAGTGCTCGCGATGATTCTGCTCGCGATACGGAATGATCGCTTCGGCTTCACGGAACTTGTTGAGCATGACGACCAGCTTGCCACGCTCGATCTGCTGCACTTCACCAGACAGGAGGTCTCCGACCCGGCCGGCGAATTCATCGCGGATACGCGTACGCTCACCTTCGCGGACGCGCTGCACGATACGCTGCTTCGCGGCCTGAACGGCAGTGCGGCCGAATTCATTGAAGTCGACCTCGGTTTCCATCACGTCCCCGATCTGGAACTCCGGGTCCATGAACCGCGCCTCTTCAAGCGGGACTTCACGAGAAGGATCGGCCACTTCTTCCACCACCGTCTTGAGCAGCACGATGCGGATGGCGCCTTTCTCCTCGTTGATTTCAACTTCGGCCTGCACGTTGGCCCCGTGCTTCTTAGCCAGAGCGGCATGAATGCCGTCCTGGAGAAGCCCGTGCAGCTCCTCGCGCGTGATCTGCTTCAGATTCGACAGTTCACGGAACGCTGCGAGAATTTCCGCTGATCCGGCCATCCGTCTCCCCTATCGTTTCCAGTGAAACGCCAATCGCGCTTGGGTGACCTCGACGAGCGGGAGTTGGAACTCCCGCCCCTTCGGATCACGCACCAGCGCGACTTCGGCGCCTTCCTCGCCATCCAGCGCAAGGATCTCGACTTCCTGTTTACCCCCCACCAGCGCGCCGCTCGTTACCGTTGCCCGGCGACCGACGAATCGGCGCCAATCTGCAGCGGTTTTCAACGGCCGGTCTGCGCCCGGCGAAGAAACTTCCAATACATACTGCTCTCCGACCAACGCCTGAGCTTCCAATCGCGCTTCCACCGCGCGGGATGCCCGGGCACAGTCTTCGATCGTCACCTTCGTGCCGTCGCGCCGGTCGATTCGGATTTCCAACACCGGACGAGAGCGTGAGCCCCCGCGCCGGATCTCCACCAAATCGAAACCGAGCGTATCAAGCTCTTGTGCGACAATGGGTTCGACGATCTCGCCCACCTGCACATCTCCAGTAAGAACCAGAAAAAACCAAACACCGAAGAACAAAAAAATGTGGGGACCATCCCCACACTTCACCCACCCGCGCTTGGCGGGCGAAAGTCACGAAGGAGTTACTACGTAGACTGGCAAGCTACGCCCCACCACCTACAAGGTCAAGATGACTGGAGCGCAATGACGCCCAGCTGCCGACCCTGATCTCCACCACGATGGCTGAAGAACCGGTCGGCGTGGCATCGCGTACAGGCGAGACTGGTCGAAATCTGGTGGACGCCTCGGCGCCAGGCCTGATCTCGCAGCACCTCTCGTACGTTGAGCTGGCCTTTCCCCGTTGTCAGACCACCGAACACGGCGCTCAACACTTCAGGTCCAACCTCGTAGCACGGGCCGCAGATCGCCGGGCCCAGGTGCACCACGCATTCATCGGCCGGAAAGCCCAGCGCGCCCAGTGCATCGAGGCCGGCGTCGAGAATGCGCGCGGCGGTACCTCGCCAGCCGGCATGTAGGGCCGCGACCGCCCCGCCCGGGTGCGCAACGAAGACGGGGGTACAATCGGCGATCGTCACGGCCAACGCGGTGCCCGGCGTGGTGGTAACGTGTCCATCCACGCCTCGGAGGCGCAGCCAGCCCCGCCAGCCGACGTCATACCGTTCCACGACCGCGCCGTGGACCTGATGGGCGGTGGCGAGTCGTTCGATATGGAGCGCCGCGAGTCCGTCTTGCAACGCAGCCCACCGATCCATGACCTCGCCAACCGGTTCCTGCGATCCCATCCCGAACGAGCCGTCGGCGCGGGTTGTGGTCCACGCCAATACGCCATCCGGCATGCCCGACACCGGCTCCGCCGATCCAAGCGGCATCAGACTCATGGATGTCCCGGGATCAGCGAACGCTCAGTTCGACGCGGCGAATACTGGCACCGAGGGCTCCGAGCCGCTCTTCGATCCGCTCATATCCACGCTCGATCTGCTGGGCGTTGTTGATGACGCTCGTACCGTCCGCACAGAGTGCGGCCAGCAGCATCGCCATGCCGGCGCGGATGTCGGGCGAGTCCACCGTGCTGCCCCGCAGTTTGGTGGGACCGGATACGATGGCGCGATGCGGATCACACAGCACGATGCGCGCGCCCATGCTCACCAGTTTGTCGGTGAAGTAGAGGCGCGATTCGAACATCTTTTCGTGCATGAGGATCATGCCCTCGCACTGCGTCGCCGTGACGATGGCAATCGACATCACATCGGCGGGGAACGCGGGCCATGGCTGATCCTCGAGTTTCGGCACATGTCCGCCGAGGTCGCTTTGAATGACGCGCGACTGCTCGGCGGGCACGATCAGGTCATCGCCGTCGATGATGCAGGAGATTCCCAGTCTCTCGAAACCCATGAGCGTGCTTCGCAAGTGCTCGACGCCGGCGCGTTCAATGCGAATCGCCGAGCGGGTCACGGCGGCCAGCCCGATAAACGATCCTACTTCAATGTGGTCGGGACCAATCTCGTGCGTCGCGCTGCCGAGCGGCAGGCCGCCTTCGATCGTGTAGACGTTCGACCCGATGCCTTCAATGCGCGCGCCGAGCGCGACGAGGAAGCGTGCGAGGTCCTGCACGTGTGGTTCACTCGCCGCGTTGCGCAGCACGGTGCGTCCCGTGGCGGCGACGGCGGCCATGAGCGCGTTCTCGGTGGCCGTGACGCTGGGTTCATCAAGGAACACGTCGGCGCCGATCAATGCCTTCGCGGTGAAGCGGAACCGCTCGCCCACCTCGTACGTGGCACCGAGTGCCTGCAGCACGTGAAAGTGGGTATCGAGCCGACGGCGGCCAATGACGTCCCCACCGGGTGGCGACAACGTCACGGTGCCGCACCGCGCGAGCAGCGGCGCCGCGAGCAGGATCGAGGCACGAATCCGCGCGCACATCTTTGGATCGAGATCGGCCGCCTGCACCGACTTCGCATGGACGCGCAGCGAGTTCGGGCCGGTCCACTCGCATTCCGCGCCCGTGCTACGGACGAGTTCCACGAGCGTCTCGATATCCCGAATCCGAGGCACGTTGTGCAGCTGAACCGGTTGATCGGTCAGGAGCGTGGCGGCAACGATCGGGAGCGCGGCATTCTTATTGCCGGCTGGTCGGATCGAGCCACTGAGATGCTGACCCCCTTCGACAATGAACTGGACGGCGGACATGCAGTTGGGGTTGAACGCGGCGATTGAACGGAGCGATCGGGCGATCGGAAGGATAGCAGCCGCGAAAGCGCCACGCATGCCCTGCCCGTTACGGACAGGATGCCGATGCCATCGATAGACCGCTCCAGCCCCTTCCCGACCCTGCCGAAAACCCTTAGATCATCATTATGACCTTAGTCAGTGCCTTGTCTGCGCGGCTCCTCCAGGCCGCAGCGCTTCCGGACACCATCATCGCCCGCACGATAGCCGAGCGCGGCATGTTGGAGTGGACCAGCGGTATTCTTCAAATCGTCGTGCTGCTTCTTGGCATCACCGTGCTGATTGCGACGATGCTGCTGATCTTCTCGATGCGTGCGGGTGTGCGGAAGTTCAACGAGACTGTGGATCGTCTCACCGCAGAAACCAAACCACTGCTTGCGAACGCGACCGCGATGGTTGGCGATGCGCGGGAAGTGGTCGCGATGCTGCGGACTGATGTGGAGCGCGTCACGGATGCGGCCGAAGCGCTGAGCGAGCAGCTGCTCGATGCGGCAGACACAGCGGTACGGCGCGTGGACGACGTGAATGCGGTGCTGGATGTGCTGCAGGACGAGCTGGAAGACACCGCGCTCTCGGCCGTTTCGGCGATTCGCGGTGTTCGCGTCGGGGCCGGCGAATTGAGTGCGGGACTGCGCCACCCACGGCCGCGTCGGGCGCCTGTCCTCGTGGATGCTGACGACCACGAAGACTAAGCGCTCCGTGCTCCGACGCCATCGTTCCTGGATTTCCGGCGGACTCGCGGTGCTGATGGCGCTAGTCTGCTTCCCGACCGACGCCTGGGCATGGACGCCCGGGACTCACGTTTTTTTGGGCGACGCGCTGCTGCGCAATCTGTCGCTCGTTCCATCGACGATCGCTGACCTGCTGGCGGCCTATCCCACCGACTTTTTGTACGGTTCGATCGCGGCGGATACGAGCATCGCCAAGAAGTACGCGGAGGTCGGGCGCCACTGTCATTCGTGGCGCGTCGGCCTCGAGATCCATGATGAGGCGGAAGCGCCGTCGTTGCGCTCGTTCGGCCTCGGGTATCTCGCCCATCTTGCGGCCGACGTCGTGGCACACAACTTCTTCGTGCCGCGCCAGCTGGCTGTGACCTCGAGCACGACCGCGCTCGGCCACAGTTACTGGGAGAGCCGGATCGACACGCATCTAGGCGATCCATGGCCGCGGCGGGCACGTGCGCTTTTATCCGTCGATCACTCGCCGGCCGATCAACATCTCGATCGCATCCTGAGCCCCACGCTGTTCGGCACACCGACCAACCGTCGCATCTTCCGCGGCATGGTGTACGTCACCGACACCGACTCGTGGCAACGCATCTTTCAGCTCGTCGCCGAGAAGAGCCGCTGGGATTTGAGCGATGCGGAAGTCGGACGTTACATGGCGCGCTCCTTCGACTACATCGTCGATCTATTCAATCGCTGGGACCACAGCGATGCGTTTCGCTTCGATCCGTCCGGCGACAGTCCGCTGCGCGATGCGAAGAAAGTCCGTCGTCAGGCAAAGCGCGAAGGTGGGGATGTGCGAGCGGCGCTCGAAGCCGACCGCATGTTCGGCATGCCGGTCACCGAACTCCGTCATGCCGTGTCATTATCGACACCGCTCTTTACTCCGCGCGAGCGGCCAGCAGTTGATTGACTTTTTTCGGGTCGGCGGAGCCCTTCGACTTCTTCATCACCTGGCCGACCAGAACGCCCTGTAGCTTACGCTCGCCCGCCATGAAGCGTGCGGCCTCAGTGGGAGACTCGGCAAAGACCTCATCGATCCACGCGACCAACGCGGAATCGTCGGTGACCTTGAGCAAGCCGTCGCGCGCGGCGATCGCCAGCGGCTCGGTGGACTCCTGCTGCATCAGCGTGAAGATCTGACGGGCTGCCGTGTTGGAGATGTCGCCCTGCGCTTCGAGTCTGATGAGCGCGCCGAGTCGGGCGGGGTTCACCGAATGTTCGAGCCGCGTGCCACCTGATGCATTCACGGCGGCTAACACCGGACCGAGCATCCAGTTGGCCGCACGACGCGCATCACCCGACGCCAGCGCGACGGCTTCGAAACGGTCGGCGAGTGCGCGATACACGATGAGCTGATCGATGTCCGCTGCATGCAGCCCGTATTGCGCGGCGAACCGGTCGCGTTTCGCGGCCGGCAACTCGGGCAGGGCCTCACGCTGCACTTGCACGAAGGCGTCGGTAAGACGGAGCGGCGGAAGATCAGGTTCGGGGAAGTACCGGTAGTCGTGACTGCCCTCTTTGCTGCGCGCAGAGCGCACCTGATTGCGCTTTTCATCGTAGCGCAGCGTCTGTTGCTCCACGCGGCCGCCACTGTCAAGGAGGGTGCGCTGCCGTGCAAACTCGACCTCGACGGCGCGTTCCGCCGAGGAGAATGAGTTGAGGTTCTTGACCTCGGTTTTCGTGCCGAGCGTGTCGACTCCGCGGGGGCGGATTGAAATGTTCACGTCCACGCGCAGCGAGCCCTCTTCCATGTTCGCATCGGAGACCTCGGTGTACTCAAGGATCTGCTTCAGGCGACGGAGATAAATCACGGCATCGGCCGCGGAGTGAATCTCGGGCTCCGACACAATCTCGATGAGCGGCGTGCCGGCGCGGTTCAGATCAATGGCCGTGGCGTCGCGGAACCGATCGTGCACCGACTTCCCTGCGTCCTCTTCCATGTGGACACGATGCACGCGGATCGCGCGCGGCGGATCGACGGTGTCATCGACCACGATCGTTCCGCCGGTCGCGAGGGGCTGATCGAACTGCGATATTTGATAGCCTTTCGGCAAGTCAGGGTAGAAATAGTTTTTGCGCGCGAACACTGACGTTTCGTGCAGGGTGCACCCGAGCGCCAGTGCGGCGCGCGTCGCGAGTTCGACGGCGTGCCCGTTCAACACCGGCAGTGCCCCCGGCAACCCGAGGCACACCGGACAGGTGTTGGTGTTGGGTGCGGCACCAAACGATGTCGCGCAGCCGCAAAAGATCTTGCTTCGCGTCTTCAGCTGGCAGTGTACCTCCAGCCCGATGACGAGCTCCCAGTCGACGGCCGAGCTGGTGTCCGAGCTGGTGGGTGGCAACGTCGTGCTCACGCGCCGCCCTCCCGTTCCATCGCGTGCTCGAGGGCGGTGGCCGCCTTGAACATGGTGGCCTCGTCGAAGTGCGCCGCCATGAACTGTCCACCGACGGGGAGTCCGTCGACCAGGCCGATCGGTTGCGACATGGCCGGGATACCGGCAAGATTGGCCGTCACCGTGTAGATGTCGCTGAGATACATGTCATACGGATCGGACACCTCACCGATGCGGAACGCCGGCGTGGGTGCCGTGGGCGTAAACAACACATGCACGCCCTCGGCGAAGACGCGCTCGAAATCCTGCGTGATGAGCGCGCGGACGGTCTGCGCGCGACGATAGTACGCATCGTAGAAGCCTGCACTGAGTACGTAGGTGCCAAGCAGAATGCGGCGCGTCACTTCGGCACCGAATCCGCCCGAGCGCGTGCGTTCGTACATCTCGCGCAGTCCGTCGGCATTCGCGCGCGGTCCGTATCGCACGCCGTCATAGCGTGCGAGGTTACTAGACGCCTCGGCCGGCGCGAGCACGTAGTACACCGGAATTGCGAGTGACGTGTGCGGAAGCGAGACGTCGCGGACCTCGGCGCCGAGCATACGCAGGCGTTCGAGCGACGCGTCGCAGTGTGCGCGGATGCGGGGATCGAGTGCGTCGGTGAAATATTCAACGGGGCGACCCACCACGACACCGGCGAGCGGTTGCGCACTCTCGACGCGGCGGGCGGAGTCTCGCAGTGCGGGCACGGGGTGTGCGGCGCACGTGGCGTCGTACGGGTCGTGACCGGCAATGATCTCAAGCCCAAGCGCCGCATCGTACACATTGCGCGCGAAGACACCGACGTGATCGAGCGACGACGCATACGCGACGAGGCCGAAACGACTGACGCGTCCGTACGTGGGCTTTACGCCGACGATCCCGCAGAAGGCGGCTGGCTGACGCACGGAGCCACCGGTCTCGGAACCGAGCGCGAGCCGGACGACGCCGGCCGCGACGGCCGCCGCGGAGCCACCGGAGGACCCTCCCGGCACGCGCGTGCGATCAACCGGGTTCTTGGTGGGTCCGTACGCACTGTTTTCGGTGGACGAACCCATGGCAAATTCATCCATGTTCGTTTTGCCGATCACGATCGCCCCTGCGTCACGCAGCTTCCGCACGGCGGTCGCTTCGTAGGGACTCACGTACCCCTCGAGAATCCGCGATCCGCAGGTGGTCGGCAGCGTGAGCGTGGCGAGGTTGTCCTTGATAGCGACCGGCACTCCGGCGAGATCGGCAGTATTCGCGTTCGCGGAGCTCGCGCATGTTGCCACGGACTGGGCGGCGGCCAGCGATCCTTCACGGTCGACGGCGAGGAAAGCGTTGAGTCCGTTGGGGCCGGCATCAACGGCGTCGTACTGCGCCCAAGCCGCTTTGACGGTGTGTGCCTTCAGTGATTCCCCGCTCATGCGTCGCTCTCGGCGGCTGAGGCACCGGCATCGCCATGGGTAGCCAGACGTGGCACGAGGAAGAATCCGTCGCGGGTGGCCGGCGCGAACGCTTCGCGCGTGCGCTGGAGCGCCAGGGGAGGCACGTCGTCGGCACGGAGCGGCATTCCGGCCTCGGCGCGCACACCGAGGTCGCCAGGCAACGTCGCCTGCTGCAGTACATCGATGTGCTGCAGGATGCCATTCAGCTCCGCGACAAGCCCGGGAAGCCGCGCGTTGTCAATCGTAAGGCGCGCGAGTTGCGCCACATGGAGCACGTCATCGTTGGTGACCGACACCTACTCCCACCCGCGTTCGAGTTTAGCCTGCGCCAGCACCAGTGTTTTCCGGCCGATCTCTTCGTTTTCGAAATCGATCCGAACCTTCAGGTCGCGCCCACTGCCGGTGAGTTCGGCGATGGTGCCTGACCCGAACTTGGCGTGACGCACCTTTTCGCCGACGGCGAACATCGGCGCATCCTGAGACTCGTCTTCCGGCGCGGTGGGACGATCGCGCCGCGCGGGCGCGGAGTACGCCCCCGCACTCTTTGCGAACGACGTGTTGCCGGCACCATACGAGGCACTGCCGTACTGGCCACCGGAGCGTTTCGCTCCGCCACCGGCACCCGCGCTGTAGCTGCTGCGTCCCCATGAATCGTCGCTCTCGCGTCCGGACTGCCCGCCGACGAGGGAGGCAAAGCCGCCACGCCCTTCGGACTTGGCGCGCGCGGACTTCTGACGTTCGGCCAGTGAAATGGTGACCTGTTTGAGAAAGCGCGATGGCATTGAGACCATCATTTCCCCGTTTCGCCGGCGCTGCTCCGCGCAGGTGAGGTACAGCTTCGTCTCAGCTCGTGTGATGCCCACGTAGAACAGTCGGCGCTCCTCTTCGAGCTGGCTCGGATCCTCGGCGGCTCGCGCCAGCGGAAAGAGTCCATCCTCGAGGCCTGACACGAACACGAGCGGGAACTCGAGTCCCTTCGCGTTGTGCATCGTCATGCAGGTCACGGCGTCGGCGTTCGGATCGAGCTTGTCGATACCGGCCACGAGGGTGGACGACTGCAGGAAGTGATCGAGCGGCGTGAGTCCGACTTCGCCGCCTTCGTCGGCCACGACTTCCGCCGCACCGGCGATGAGTTCCCGCACGTTCTCAATGCGCTCCTGCCCTTCGGGCCCTTCGGCACGCAGGTGGTCGGCATACTTGATCGAGGCAGCGAGATCACGCAGCAGCTCATCGACGGCCGAGTCGAGGGCCGCGGTGCGCAACCGCTGCACGAGCGACACGAAATCGGTGAGGGCCGTACGCGCGGCGGGGCGCAGCTCGGCCACGATGTCGGCGCGCGACGCGATCGTAAGCAGCGGCACGCCTTCGCGCTGCGCGCGCTCAACCAAAAGCATAATCGTGGCCTCGCCGAGGCCGCGCTTGGGCACGTTCACGGCACGACGGAACGCCTCGTCGTCAGCGGGATTCGCGACCAGCTTGAGGTACGCCATGATGTCGCGGATCTCGCGACGATCGTAGAAGCGCACGGCGCCGACAAGACGATACGGGATATTGCGGCGGCGGAACGCGTCTTCGAGCGCGCGGCTTTGTGCATTGGTGCGGTAGAGCACTGCGCAGTCGCGCCGCGCAAGATCGGAGCGCGACATGCGCGCGGTGATCGTGTCAGCAATGAAGTCGGCCTCGTCGCGCTCATCGAGCGTCTCGACAAGCGTGACCGTCTCCCCCGCCGGTCGCGTGGCGCGCAGCGTCTTGCCGCGCCGCTCGGTGTTCTCGGCGATCACCGCGTTGGCGAGCGCGAGAATGTTGGGCGTGGAGCGGTAGTTCTCTTCGAGGCGTACGATGCGCGCACCGGGAAAGGCGCGTTCGAAGTCGAGGATGTTGCGGATATCGGCGCCGCGCCACCCGTAGATGGACTGATCGTCGTCACCGACGACCATCACGTTGCGATAGCCACCACCCATGAGCTGCACGAAGCGGAACTGCGCGGCGTTGGTATCCTGGTACTCGTCAACGAGCACGTACTTGAAACGACGCTGATAGTGCGCCCGCAGTGCTTCATCCTGCTCGAGCGCGCGTACGGGCAGGACCAGCAAGTCGTCGAACGTGACGGCGTTGGCTTGCTGCAGAGCGTGCTCGAGATCGGTGTACACGCCGGCCACGGCCGTCGTGAACGTGTCGCGCGCGGTGCGCGCATACTCGCTCGGCGAAACGAGCGCATTCTTGGCGCTCGAGATCGCGCTGAGAATCGCCTTCGGCGCGAACTGGGCGGGACTGAGCTTTCGACGCTCCATGACGCGCTTCACGGCGCCGATCGTGTCGTCTTCGTCGTAAATTGTAAAGTTCGGCTGCCGCCCCACACTCGGGGCAACACCGCGCAGCATGCGCGCGCCGAGGGCGTGGAAGGTGCCGCACCACATGCCTTTCGGTTCGTGACCGAGGAACTTGGCGATGCGGGCCCGCATCTCGCCGGCCGCCTTATTGGTGAACGTGACCGACAGAATTTCGTGAGGGGCCACGCCGCGATCGCCGATGAGTCGGGCGATGCGCGTGGTGAGCACGCGGGTTTTGCCGGAACCCGCACCGGCGAGCACCAGCGCCGGGCCGTCTTCATGAAATACGGCTTCGCGCTGACCCGGATTGAGGCCTCGCGTGAGCGCTTCGAGATCGAGCGCCGGTGCCGCAGGCACCGCGTCAAAAAGGGAACCGGACCAACCCGTCGTCGTCATCCGTTCAAGATAACGTCGAACGCCGCTCCGCGGTCGGTGTCGGCGAGCACCAGCTTGCCTTCGTGATTTTCCTGCACGATGCGACGCGCGAGCGACAATCCGATCCCCCACCCGCGATCCTTCGTGGTGAAGCCGGCGTCGAAAATGCGCTTGCGCAGTTTGCGGGGAATTCCGGGGCCGTCGTCCTGCACGCGAATGCGCACGCCGCCCTCAGGGAGCGGAACGACCGACACGATGACCTCCCCGTCGCGACCGGCGAGGGCGTCGATCGCATTCTTGATCAGCACTTCCATGACCCACTCGAGCAGCACCTTGTCGCCGCGGGTCATCAGTGGTCCCTCGGGGTGCGTGCTGCGAATGCGAACCGTACGCGCAAGCGTCGGCGCGCGCGCGGCAAAGTACGAGGCGAGCCGATCGACGAGCGCGGCGCAGTCGACCTGTTCGTCACGCGGTGGACGACCGATCCGTTCGAACCGATGCGACACCCGTTCCAGCCGCTGCAGATCCTGCTCCATGGCGTCGACGGCGCGGGTCGCGGCGGCGGTGGTGACCAGGTCGCGTAGCAGTTCGAGCCATCCAGCCATCGCCGAGAGTGGGGTACCGAGTTGATGCGCCGCCTCGCGCGCCATACCGGCCCACACTTTTTCGCGATCGGCCCGGCCGCGCTCGATCAGCGCATAAATGCCGAAAGCGACGAGCAGACTGATGCC
Source organism: Gemmatimonadota bacterium (assembly GCA_031363815.1). Classification (GTDB taxonomy): domain Bacteria; phylum Gemmatimonadota; class Gemmatimonadetes; order Gemmatimonadales; family Gemmatimonadaceae; genus Gemmatimonas. The sequence continues at coordinate 115,069 of JANLVC010000031.1, read as the reverse complement.
GATCGCCTGCAGAATGGGAATGACCTGCAGGCCGCGCACGATTGGGCTATCGCCATAGTGCACGCCGCCGACGCCGGGCTGCACGATCGGCGCATTCTGCCGATCGAGATCGTGGACGAACGCCTTCGTGCGCTCACCGTCGAGCGGTTCGTCGAACGGTAGATTGGCGACCGCCGACACCCGGCCGTCGGGATCAGTGAGCACGAGGGGCAATCCCGACTCACGGATCTGCTGGGAGAGCTCCAGGAGGGTGACCGTGGGATCCTGCGTGGCGCTCGTATCCTGCAGCGCCCGAAAGATTCGCGAGTACATCTGTCCCTGCCCTGCCGCGGCCACGCGCAGTTGGCGCACCACGTGCTGCGTGTACACGACGTACCAACTGAGCAGCCCAAGCACGCCGAGCATAATGACGATGACGGGCCAACGGCGACGGCGCATCGGTGGCGACGCTTAACGCAGTTCGGTGCGGCCGAGGTACGACTGAAGCGCCTCGGGAATCCGGACGGAGCCATCGGGCTGCTGGTGATGCTCGAGCATGCTCGCAATGATGCGCGAGAACGCGAGCGCCGACCCGTTGAGCGTGTGCACGAGCTTTGGCTTCTCTCCCGGTGCGGGGCGATAGCGGATGTTCGCGCGACGCGCCTGGAAGTCGGTGAAGAGGCTGCAGCTCGAGACTTCGAGCCACTTGCCGACGCCCGGGGCGAACACTTCGAGGTCGTAGGTTTTCGCACTGGAAAAGCCGGTGTCGCCGGCTGCCAAGAGCAGCACCCGGTACGGCAGTTCGAGCCGTTTGAGGATCGTCTCGGCCTGACTGGTGAGCAGCTCCAGCTCGTCGAGCGACGTTTCAGGATTCGCGTAGCGTACCAGTTCGACTTTGTCGAACTCATGTACGCGCAGCAGACCACGTGTGTCCTTGCCGGCAGCGCCCGCTTCACGACGGAAACAGGCACTGAAGGCGCAGAACCGTTTCGGCAGTTCGCTCGCGTCGAGAATTTCGTCGCGATAGAGATTGGTGATCGGGACTTCGGCAGTGGGAATGAGAAAGAGCTCGTCGTCGGCGAGCGCGTAGGCGTCTTCCTCGAACTTCGGAAAGTTGCCGGTACCGGTCATCGACGCACGATTCACCACGAGCGGCACCCACGTCTCTTCGTAGCCGTGCTCCTCGGTGTGAATGTCGAGCATCATGTTCATGAGGGCGCGCACAAGCCGTGCGCCGCGGCCACGATAGACGATGAAGCCCGAGCCACTGATTTTCGCGCCACGGGCAAGGTCGATCATCCCGAAGGCTTCCCCCTTCTCCCAGTGCGGCACGATCGACGCGTCGTGGATACGGGGGGTGCCCCACGTGCGCACGACCGCATTGGCGGACTCGTCGCCCTCCGGGACATCGGGCAGCGTGATGTTGGGCAGCTCGAAGAGCATGACCTGCACCGCGGCCTCGGCTTCGGCGCGGCGCTGCTCGAGGATCGCGATCTGCTCCCCAATGGCGCGCCCCTCGGCCATGAGTGCGGTGGCGTCTTCGCCCGCCTTGCGACGCTGACCGACCTCCGCCGTGACCGTGTTTCGCCGCGCCTGCTGAGCTTCGAGCTGAGTGATGGCGGCACGACGCTCGCGCTCAAGCGACTCCGCGCGGTCGAGCATGGGCCCGAGTTCGGCGAGCTTGCCGCGACGGCGCATGCCGTCGCGGAGGTGCTCAAGCTGGTCGCGCAACAACCGAATGTCATGCATGCGAAATCAGTTCTTCGGGATACCAACCGTCAGCGCGCGGAAACCGCAATTGCGGTTCACGAGCGAGCCGACCACGATGCGCCGCTCGGCGGCGATGATACTATCGACGACGAGCTTGGCGTAAAACGGCTCGCCATAAATGCAGCCGGAACCAGGCAGCTGTAGCACGACCGTCTCACCGATCCCGATGACGAGCGTGGAATCGATCGTATAGCCGCGATCCGGCGCGCGCTCGAGCGCGCGGTAGCTGCTCGCCGACTTGAGCATGCCGACACTCGAGACTCCGGCCGGCGGGAGCGGCACCACCGAACGGACCGGCAAGAGCTTGACCTTGTTGTCGGTGGTCAGGTCGAACGCCACGTCGAAGTTGACCCCGCCATTGCCCAGCAGCTGCGGACGGGCAAGGAGCTCCGACGTGAACTGATACGCCGCGGGGAGCGCCGACGACGTGCCCGAGAGCGCGTAGACGCTGTAATTGCGTGCGGTGTTCTCGAACGACGCTGCCGTGAGCAGGTTGTTCGCGTCGTCGCAGGCGGCGAGGGCAACGGCCGTGAGGATCAGGGCCGGAAACGACATGGAGCGCCGAGCGACTCGAGGCGCGCCGAGGAAGCGAGCGAGCAGGGTAACTCCCATGGTCGGAAGCGATGGCGGTACGGGTGTGGAGGTTACCGCTCAACTCGTGTCCGGGCAAGCGCTTGGTGCCGCAATCACGTGAGCATCCTCGCTTGACTTCGCTCCGCTTCGCGACCAGCGTTCGCCATGCCCACCATTCGCGATCTCGTCAGTGCATTGCGCCGCCGCGACGGTGTGGAGGCCGCCATCGTCCTCGGGCGCGATGGTCTCCTGATCGACGGCGCCACCGATGCCGCGCTCGACCCCGATGGCGTGGCTGCCTTTGTGCCACCGATGGCCTTCGCCGCCGTCGAGATGGGCGTCGCGGCTGGCCGCGGCGACTTCGGGTTGATGGTGCTCGAGTACAGCCTCGGCACTGTCGTCGTGACGTCCGTCTCCCCCGACGCCTTCCTGCTCGTGCTTCTGCGCCCGGACGCGAATCTGGCCGCGCTTCTGTACGATCTCCGTCGCTTTCGGGCGCAGATCGCCTCGCTCGTCTGAGCGAGCGGCCAGCGGACCCGATGCCGGTCGACTCAGCCGCCGAGATGGTTGTGCTCGTGGTGGACGATGAGCCGCATATCGGCCGCATCATCCGGACGCGACTCGAACAGGCCGGGATCAGGGTGCTGCTTGCTGAGCGTGGCGCAGAAGCGCTGTCCCATCTCGAGTCAACCCCGTCTGTCTCGCTGGTGTTGCTCGATCTGATGCTGCCGGTGATGTCGGGCACGGAGATTCTGCGAATCCTGCGCAGCGACACCCGATGGCGCCACTTGCCCTGCATCGTCCTCACGGCAGCAGGACAGGACGCGCAATTGCGCGAAGTCGAATCCCTTGGCGTTTCCGAGATCATGACCAAGCCTTTCAGTCCGCGGCGCCTGCTGGAGCGGGTCCGTGCGTACACCGGAACGACGCTGCCCGAGTCGGCGCATGCGGCGTTGTTGTCGCCGTTGCCATCGACACAGGTGGTGCCGTGAACCGATGGAACGTGGTGCTGGCCGGTGGCGTGGGCTCCCGCTTCTGGCCGTTGTCGACCCCTGAGCGTCCCAAGCAGCTGCTGGCGCTTATCAGCGAGGCGCCGATGCTTCGGGACACGCTCGACCGGATGCGGCCGCTCGCCCCGCTGACGCAAACGCTGGTGCTCACGAACGCCTCGCTTCGCGATGCGGTGCTGGCGCTTGAGCCCGAGTTGCCGCCGGACAATGTGATTGCTGAACCGCGGCCCGCCGGCACGTGCGCCGCGCTGGCCTGGGCGGCACAGGTGATCGCGCAGCGCGCGGGCGGCGATGCCGTGATGATTTGCGTGCACGCCGACTGGGCAATCGGGGATGTCGAAGCGTATCGCGCGACGCTCGCCGAGGCGGGGAGGGTGGCCCTGGAGGAGCGCGCGCTGGTGACCGTCGGGATCGTCCCGTCCCGTCCGGATCCAGGCTTCGGCTACATCCAGCCGGGTGCGCGAACGCGCGAGGGAGTGCAACGCGTGGTGCGGTTCGTCGAGAAGCCCGACCGCGAACGAGCGGCGCAGATGGTGGCCGACGGATACCTCTGGAACTCGGGGATCTTCGCGTGGTGCGTGGGCGATCTGCTCGACGAAATCCGCGTCCATACGCCCGAAGTGCACCCGGCGCTCACGGCGGCCGGCAACGATCTCGAGACGTTCTTCGCGCAGGTCAAGTCAGTCGCTATCGATGTCGGCGTTCTCGAGCGCAGCGCCCGCGTGTTGGTCCTGCCGGGACAATTCGGATGGGATGACGTCGGCACGTGGGCCGCGCTGCATCGCGTGAGGGCACGGGATGCACAGGAGAACGCGATGCTGGGGCCCACGTTCGCATTACAAGCCTCAGGGAATGTGGTGCATGCCGACGGTACCCAGGTGGTGCTTTACGGCGTGGACAACCTCGTGGTGGTCGCCCGCGAGGGGCTCGTGATGGTGACCACACGCGAGAAGGCCGCCGATCTCAAGACGTTGCTCGATGCGCTTCCGGCCGAGGTGCGCGGGTGGTGATCGCCTTCTACGACGACGCTGTTGCCCGGCGGTTCGAACCGTTCGCCACGAGCCGTCCGCTCGGCGAGGTGCGCGCGGGTGCGTTGCTGGTGCGGGAGCGGTGGGAGACTGCGCTCGGTGTCGGCAGTCGTGGATTCATATCCGCGCGGCATTTGCAGGGGTTCGCCGAGTTCGATGCGCCGCCGTTCCTGAACGGGAGGACGCTGGCCGCCGGCACTTGGCTCGTGAATACGCGGGCCCTGCCATTCCTCGACGGCCCGGCACCGGAGGTGCTGCAGTCCACCTCGGTGATCACGATTGCCGGTCGGGTGGCGGCTTGTCGGTTCGAGGTCGAGACGGGTGACGAGCGCACGGTCTCGGCACTGGCCGATGGATCGTATGTGCTGGCGCATGACCGCGCGCTGCCCGATGGGACCGGTAACGATGCGGACGCGCTCGAACTCGACGGCGTGTGGCTGGACGAAATCTGGGATCTGATCGGGATGCTCCAGCCGCTGCTTCTCCGCGACATCCCGGCACTGGCCGCCGCGCTGCCAACCACCAGACTTCGTGCAGGCGGCACGCCCATCACGGTGCTCGGTAGCCATCCGGTGTACGTGGAAACGGGTGCGCATATCGAACCGATGTCACTGTTCGATACAAGCGCGGGGCCGGTGCTCCTACGGCGCGGGTGTCAGGTACAGGCGTTCACACGGGTGATCGGCCCGTGCTACATCGGCCGCGACAGCGTCGTCACCGCCGATCGCATCGCCGGTTCGTCGATCGGTGATAGCTGTCGCGTGCACGGCGAATTGTCGACCTCGATTTTCATGGGCCACGCCAACAAGGGGCACGACGGTTTTGTCGGGCACTCTGTACTCGGTCGTTGGGTGAACCTCGGCGCCGGTACGACTACGAGCAATCTCAAGAACACATACGGCACGGTTTCTCTGTGGACGCCCGAGGGCGTGCGCGATAGCGGGCTGCAGTTTCTCGGGACGATGTTCGGCGATCATGTAAAGACCGGCATCGGGGTGCGATTGACGACGGGCTGTGTACTGGGCGCGGGCGCGAACGTATTCGACACGATGCCGCCGAAAGCGGTCGCGCCATTCTCGTGGGGAGCGCGCGCACCATACGAGCCCTTCGATGCCGTAAAGTTTGTGCAGACCGCGGAGCGCATGATGGCGCGTCGCCACGTCACGATCACGGAACGCGATCGCGCATGGTGGGCCGAGGTGCATGCCATGAGCGCCGCTGACGGTCGGTGGCCGCGCCACTGACCGGCACGGGACCTCACGCGTCGGGGCTTGTATGCTGCGCGTAACCGTGCTCGGCAGCGGAAGCCGCGGCAACGCGATCCTGATCGATGGGACCTACGGCGCGGTGCTGGTGGACGCGGGCTTCGGCCCTCGCGCACTCGTGCGGAGACTCAACGCGGCCGGTCGTTGCGCCGCGGAGATCAGCGCCGTGCTCCTGACTCACGAGCATACCGATCATGCGAGTGGTGCAGCGGCCGCGTGCACGCGCTGGGGCTGGCCCGTATACGGGTCGGCCGATACGATCGAGGCACTCCACAGCGGCGCCGATTTACGGCCGACCGATTCGCGCGCGTTCGTTGACCACGGCGCCACGGCCGTTGGCGGATTTCTGGTGGAGAGCACGAACGTGCCGCACGATGCGCGAGATTGCCGTGCACTGGTCGTGACCGACGTGCGCAGTGGAGCGCGCGTGGGGATTGCGATGGATCTGGGCCGCGTGCCCGACAGCTTGCTGATCGCCTTCGAACGACTCGACCTCGTGGTCGTGGAGTCGAATCACGATGAACAGATGCTGGCGCGTGGCCCGTATCCGTGGTCGCTGAAGCAGCGTATCAGCGGCGGCCTAGGTCACCTGTCAAACGGAGCGGCGGCCGCCTTCGTGAGCGCGTGCGCGCATCGCGGGCTGCGCGGTGTGCTGCTCACGCATCTCAGCGAAACGAACAATCTGCCGTCGCTCGCGATCGAGCGGACGCGCGCCGCCTTGCGCCGTGCCGGCTGGTCGCGCGATGCGCTATCGGCCGCGTCGCAGCAGCATCCGTTGCCGCCCATGACCTCGACCGGTGAAGCGGCGTGGCTGGTGCGCGCGTCGCAATTGTCGCTGGGTTTGTAGCGACGACCATTGCACGTGTCGCTTGCAAAACGGGCGCCCGATTGGGCGCCCGTTTTGTTTCCTTCGACTGGTCTGAACGGCTTAGTACATGCCGCCCATGCCACCACCACCGCCGCCGTGTCCACCGCCGGCAGGCGCCGAGTTGTCCTTCTTCTCGACGATAACCGCTTCCGTCGTGAGGAGGAGTCCGGCAATCGACGCCGCGTTCTGCAACGCGGTGCGGGTCACCTTCGTCGGGTCGATGACGCCGGCCTGCACGAGGTCTTCGTACACATCGGTCAGCGCATTGTAGCCGAAGCTGGTTTCCTTCGCATTACGAATCTTCTCGACAACGATCGAGCCTTCACCACCGGCGTTCTGCACGATCATGCGGAGCGGCTCTTCAATCGCGCGACGCACGATATCGACGCCGATCTGCTCGTCGCGCTCAGAGACCTTGACGTCCTTGAGCACGTGCTGCGCGCGGATAAGCGCGACGCCGCCGCCCGGGACGATGCCCTCTTCGACCGCGGCACGCGTAGCGTGCAGCGCGTCTTCGACGCGGGCCTTCTTCTCCTTCATTTCCGCTTCGGTGGCCGCGCCAACATTGATGACGGCCACGCCACCGGCGAGCTTCGCCAGACGCTCCTGAAGCTTCTCACGATCGTAATCCGACGTACTCTTCTCGATGGCACCACGGATTTCCTTCACGCGGCCTTCGATGTCCTTCGACTCGCCGGCGCCGTCAATGATCGTCGTGTTGTCCTTGTCGATCACGATACGCTTGGCCGAGCCGAGGTCCGTGATGACCGCGTTTTCGAGCTTGAAGCCGACTTCGTCGGACACGACCTGTCCCTTCGTGAGCGTCGCGATGTCCTGCAACATCGCCTTGCGACGATCGCCGAAGCCCGGCGCCTTCACGGCGACGACGCGCAGCGTGCCGCGAAGCTTGTTCACGACGAGCGTCGCGAGAGCTTCGCCTTCAATGTCTTCCGCGATGATGAGCAGCGGCTTGCCGAGCTGGGCCACCTTCTCGAGCACGGGGAGGAGATCCTTCATGGCCGAGATCTTCTTGTCATGAATCAAGATCATGGCGTTCTCGAGGACCGCCTCCATCTTCTCCGGATCCGTGACGAAGTACGGCGAGAGATAGCCACGGTCGAACTGCATACCGTCCACCGTCTCCAGCGTCGTCTCGAGGCCCTTGGCCTCTTCGACGGTGATCACGCCGTCCTTGCCGACCTTTTCCATCGCTTCCGCGATGAGGTTACCGATCTCGGGGTCGTTGTTCGCCGAAATGGTACCGACCTGCGCGATTTCCTTACGGCCCGTGGTGGGCACGGAGATGCGCTTGAGCTCTTCGACGATGCTCGCGACGGCCTTCTCGATGCCGCGCTTGAGCGCCATCGGGTTGGAGCCGGCGGTCACGTTCTTGAGGCCTTCACGGAAGATCGCCTGGGCGAGCACCGTGGCGGTGGTCGTGCCGTCACCGGCAAGATCGGAGGTCTTGGTCGCGACTTCCTTCACCATCTGCGCGCCCATGTTCTCGATCGGATCGGAGAGTTCGATTTCCTTCGCGACCGTGACGCCGTCCTTAGTCACGGTGGGGGCGCCGAACTTTTTGTCGATAACGACGTTGCGACCCTTGGGTCCGAGCGTGACCTTCACGGCCTCGGCGAGCTGATCGACGCCACGCTTGAGAGCAGCGCGCGCGTCAACGTTGAAATGCAGTTCCTTGGGAGCCATGGTTGCTATTTACCGTTGAGTGGTTCGAAAACGATTAGCTGATCACCGCGAGCACATCCGACTCGCGGAGGATGAGCAGCTGCTCACCGTCGATCGTCACTTCCGTACCGCTGTACTTACCGTACAGAATCTTGTCGCCGACCTTCACGTCCATCGGAACGCGGGTCTCCTTCTCAAAACGGCCCGGGCCAACAGCCACGACTAAACCCTGCTGCGGCTTTTCCTTGGCGGTATCCGGGATGTACAGCCCACCGCGCATCTGTTCCGCTTCTTCGCTCGGCTTCACGACGACGCGATCAGCGAGCGGCGCTACGTTGGCGGCACTCTGAGTGGCCATAACTGTTGTCTCCTGCGTATGTGTCAGGGATCGAACCATGAGTATGCTCGATGTTAGCACTCAACTGAGTCGAGTGCTAACAATGCAAACGTAAGCGGACCGGCGGATCGAGTCAAGCGTGTGTCGCCACGCCTGAAATTCCGTAACCGAAAGCAATAAAAGCATTTACAACGTGTTCGCGGATGCCGAATCGACATTGAATTGGACAAAATGACAGCAGGTAAACGGCAGGGTCTGCCGTGACGGCAGCATATGCAAGAGGTGAATTGCCTCTGGTACTGCGTGTCGTGGGCGCCTCGCCATAATGACGACGACGAGAAAGACGCTGTCGGCCGTGATGCAATTGAAGGTCATCGCGGTGCCGAGATCACCGCAGGTCGTGTCGAACAATCCGATTTTGTGGTGTCGGTGTTGCCGCCATCGACGGCGATCCGCATTGCAGACCTCCGCTCGCCCCTCTCACCCCGGCTCCCCGACAAACACCAGCGAGCCGCTTCGCGCTGCGTACACCGCACCGCGGGGCTCAGCAATCAGCAGCGCCCCGGTGGCATCGATGCCCATGGCGCGCCCGGCGCGCGGCTCAACGATCTCGCGGCCGTAGGCCAGGTCGCGCTCGGCCCATTGCGCGCATTCTTCAGGCGTGAGACTGCCAACCTGTGATGACGCGCGTCGCATGGCCGGAAGCATCGCGCGCAGCAGATGGTCGCGCGGGATGTCGGCACGCACCGAGGCGGCACCGGGAAATGACGCCGGCACGCGACGGTTGACGCCGACACCGATCGCGACCCACTCCGGAAGCGATTCGCGCCAACGGGCTTCGATCAGGATGCCGGCCAACTTCCCTGCCCCGACGAACAGATCGTTCGGCCACTTCAGGGTGATGCGACCGTCGCAGAACGGCTCGAGTGCGTGGGACAGCGCCAAGCCGATACGCAGGGCGAGCACGTCGAGCGCGCGCTGATCGCGCGGGCGCTCGACAAGCGTCATCCAAACGCCCGCACCCGGTTCGGACGCCCAGCTCCGGCCGCCGCGTCCACGACCTCCATCCTGCGCGTCGGCAAGCACCAGGGTACCTGCACCAGCACCGGCCTGCGCGAGGCGATGCGCCTCGTCCATGGTGGATCCCACCACGGCATGGTGTTCAAGTCGTGCGAGTCCACACTCGGCGGCGAGCGTCGGCGACGGGACTGACATCAGCGGCGGATCGCGATGGTGGCGAAGACGACCGCGGCGAGAATGACGCGATACACGGCGAATACACCGAAGCTATGCTTGCTGACGTAACGCAGCAGCACTGTGATGGCCAACCAGCTGCTGATGGCGGCAGCGATGACACCGGCGACGAGTGGCGCCGAGAGGCCGTCGGCGCGCACCGCCTCCGGTACCTTCAGGATGACGGCCGCGAGCGTGATCGGCATACTCATGAGAAAGCTGAAGCGCGCGGCGCTGGGTCGATCGAGCTTCAAAAAACGTCCCGCGGTGATCGTCGAGCCGGAGCGCGAGACGCCGGGGATGAGTGCCAGCACCTGCGCGCAGCCGACGATGATGGCGTCGCGCAAGGTGACCTCCTCAAGCATGCGCGCGCGCGCGCTCCAGCGGTCGACGGCCCAGAGCAACACTCCCATCACGACGAGCGTCGTTCCAATGATCATCGGCGAGCGAAAGGTTGTTTCCGCGAGATCATTCAGCAGTAATCCACCGACGCCGGCCGGAATCGTGGCGACCACGAGATACACCAGTCGTTTGTCGTGCACGGTTTCGACGCGCCGCGTGGACGCAATGCGCCACGCGCTCTTCGTCATATCGACCCACTCGGCGCGGAAGTACCACACCAGCGCGATGAGCGTGCCGAGATGCAGCGCGACATCAAAGGCGAGACCCGGATCGGTCCACCCGAAGAAGTAGGGAGTGAGTGCGAGATGTGCCGAACTGGAAATGGGCAGCAACTCGGCGAGTCCCTGCACGATACCAAGCACGACCGCTTGAAAGATCGTCACGCCGTCATCCACCCGCGAAAAGGTTCTGAACTCATCGTCCGGCGACCGCCGATGCAATGGTACGCTCATAGAGCGCTTCGTACTGTGCGACGACGGCATTTTCGGAGAAGCGCTTTCGCGCATCCGCCGCCGCCGCCGTGCTCATTCTTTGCCACATCGCTGGATCCTTGAGGAGCTGCACACCGGCCGCCGCCATGGCATCGACATCACCGACGTCGCACAGGAAGCCGGTTTCCCCATCGGTTACCACGTCCGGCAGACCACCAGCCCGCGCGCCAATGACCGGCACGCCCGAGGCCAACGCCTCGAGGGCGCTGAGGCCGAAGGACTCCTTGTCGCTGGTGAGCAGAAAGAGATCGGCGCCGGCGAGCAGCGGCGCGATCGCATCGATCTTCCCGAGGAACATCACGTATTCGGCAACGCCGAGAGCGCGCGCTTCGGCTTCGGCCTCAACGCGCTCCGGACCGTCGCCGACCATCACCAGCACCGCCGGCACTTCCCTGTTGACTCCCGCGAACACGCGCACCACATCACGCACACGTTTGACCGGTCGGAAGTTCGAAATGTGCATCAGCACCTTTCGGCCCATCGTCGTCTCAGCGGGGATCGGGAACTGATGACGACTGCGGTCGTAGAGTTCAGGGTTGATGAAATTCGGGATGACCTCAACCTCGCAGCCCACGCATCCGAAGGCGCGATAGGTCTCATCGCGCAGGTAGTCAGACACGGCGGTGACGCTGTCGGATTTCTCGATGGAGAAGCGTGTGATCGTGTAGAACGAGCGGTCCTGGCCGACGATCGTGATGTCGGTACCGTGCAGCGTGGTCACGACGCGCACATCGGCGTCCCCCTCACGCAGCATCTCGCGCGCAATCCAGGCACTGGTTGCATGGGGGATGGCATAGTGACAATGCAGGATATCGAGATGATGGTCGCGCACCACTTCGTGCATGCGCACGGCGAGCGCGAGGTCGTACGGCGGATACTCGAAGAGCGGATAGCGTCCGACATCCACCTCGTGAAACCAGACCCGCGGGAGGAAACTCGGCAGGCGGAATGGCTGCTGATAGGTGATGAAGTGGACTTCGTGGCCGCGCGCGGCGAGCGCAATACCGAGTTCGGTCGCGACGGCGCCGGAGCCGCCGTAGGTCGGATAGCAGGTGATACCGATCTTCATGCGGTCCTCGTCTGCATCGCGTTGTTCGCGACGGGTTCGTCGTGATCCCACCAGGCGAGCGCCTGCTCGAGCGCGTCGGGCGCGTTGGGGTCGAGACGCGTCACCTGCTCCGCCGGCAGCTGATGCCGGAACCAAGTGCGCTGTCGCTTCGCATACTGTCGCGTTTCGATGATAACCCGCACGATCGCGGCATCGACCGTGCGCGCGCCTCCGGCTGCGACGAGCGCATCGCGAACCACGCGATACCCGCTCGCGGACCACGCCGGTGCGTCGGGAGCGATCGTCTGCCTCAGTCGTTCAACTTCCTGCACAAATCCGTCGGCGATCATCTGGTGGACGCGGTGAACGATCCGCGAGGCCAGCACTGGCCCGGGATCCACCACAAGATACCGCGTCGATGCCGAGGACGAGGCATTGGACAAGCGAGCGGTCGAGGCATCATCAGGGCCGCTCACGCACCGGAGCGCGTCGCTGAGGCGCGTGCCGGCGAGCAGCGCCGTCTCGACCGCCCGCAGCAGCTGCGTGCGTCCCAGATGTGCGCGGGCTGGATCGAGCCGACGGCACCAGCGTGTCAACTCGTCGAGCGTACACGCCGCCAGCCAGGCGCCCAGCGCGTCTCGTCGATCGGGATCGAGTGTCGGCACCGCATCCAGAGGCGACACCAGCGCCTTGACGTACAGGCCAGTCCCGCCAACGATCAGGGGTGGGGTTCCCGACTGCACGGCGGCAGCGCACCACTGCGCGGCGTCGGCGGCCCAGGCATGCGCCGAGTAGCGCATGGTGGGTGGGACGGCGTTTACACCGTAGTGCAGTACCGCCTGACGATCGGCGAGCGAGGGCTTCGCGGTACCGATGTCGAAGTCTTGGTAGACCTGCCGAGAGTCAGCGCTCACGATGGCGAGGCCGCGCGCCCGCGCGAGGTGCATCGCCAGCGCCGACTTTCCGGCGGCCGTTGGGCCCACGATGATGCGATGCGGCGATGACGACGGCGCCGTGGAGTCGTCGGATTGCACGGCGGTCACTTCCGCCCGAAGCGCCGGTCGAGCTCGTCCCATGACAAGCGGACAATCGTTGAGCGACCGTGCACGTCGTGGGCCGGCAACGTCGTGTTCGCCAGCGCGATGTACAGCGCGCGCATCTCGCCGGGTGACATGACGTCGCCGGCCTTAATAGCAGCTTTACACGCGAACGTAGCGGCGAGCCGTTCATGGCGCTTGGCATCTCCGGCCGCGCGATCGCCAGTAAGCGCGGCAAGCGTTTCGCGCAGGCACCGTTCCGCATCGAAACGCGGGTGCGGCATCGGCACGGCGTTCACGAGCAGCGCATTGCCTCCGAATCCGTCCATCTCGAAGCCCAGCTTCTCGAAGGAGGCGCGGTTGGCTTCGAAGGCGTCCGCTTCGTCGGGACCGAGGTGCAAGATCATCGGGAAGAGCAATCGCTGCGACGGCGCGTCGCCGCGTTCGAGCACACCGAGGAAGTTTTCGTACAGCACGCGTTCATGCGCCGAGTGCTGATCGATGAGGATCACGCCGTCGTCGTGCTCGAACAGGAGATACATGCGTCGCAGCTGCAGCAGCGGCGGCACGGAGAAGGGTGCGTCCTCGACACGACGCGCGTCGTGGGTGCGATCATTCGGCGAAGTGGCGGCCACGAACTCGTGTTCGGGCGCCTCTACGGCGGTGTGTCCAGTCGAGGACGCGAAGAGTCCTTCGGCGACCGGCGAGGCGCGCAGCGCCGAGGGGTCCATCGCGTGTACGTCATCGCGCGACGAGGGGGCAGCGGCTGGCGTCCACGTACGCCAGCCGATGCCGGCACTGGCTTCGAACAGACCGAGTGCGCGGCGGACCGCGTTCTCCACGGCCCGTTCTGTCGGCCATCGATCGCGCAGACGCACTTCGGATTTTGCCGGATGCACGTTCACATCGACATCGCCGCCCGGCACATGCAGCGACAGCACGAGCGACGGGCGCACGCCGGACGGCAACGTGGAGCGATAGGCGGCTTCAGCGGCGCGCACGATGCCGTGATCGCGCACGACGCGCCCGTTGATGATGAGCAGCACGCGGCGCGTGGCCGTACCGACATCCGCCGGACGTTCGACCATGCCCGTAATGTGGATCGGCCCCTGCACGACGTCGATGTCGACGAAACGTTGCACGTCGCGATGTCCCCACAGCTCGGCGAGTCTGGCACGGAGCGTGGGCACCGCGGGCAGATCGAGTGCGACCTTGCCATCGTGGCGCACCGTAAAATGCACATCGCGACGCAACGCGCCGATCGCCGACATGATGTCGATGATGCCGCGCCATTCCGACCGCGCGCTGCGCAGAAATTTGAGACGCGCCGGCGTGTTGTAGAAAAGCCGCTGCACCGACACCGTGGTGCCGCGGCGACGGGTCACGTCGCGCGTTTCGAGCACGGCGCCGGCGGCCGCGCGCACCTGGGTGCCGGCCCCGTCTTCACACGCCGTTTCAATCATCAACTCGGAGACCGACGCGATGGCGGGCAGCGCTTCACCACGGAAGCCGTAGCTGCGCACCCCAACGAGCTGTTCGGCGGCGGTGATCTTCGAGGTCGCATGCCGCGAGAGACACAGCACGGCATCGTCGCGATCCATGCCACTGCCGTCGTCGGCGATGCGGATCAGCGCACGGCCGCCCTCTTCGATGGTGACGTCGACCGTGGTTGCGCCGGCATCGAGCGCGTTCTCGACGAGTTCCTTGACGACCGAAGCCGGTCGTTCCACAACTTCACCGGCCGCGATCTGGTCGGCGACCGCACTGGCGAGAATGGCGATACGCGACATACGACAACCTACCGGATCACGGCCGGCGATACGAGCGGAACGGTACGTCCCGCCGGCAGCCATCCGCGACGTCCGTCGGCATGCAAGACGCGGAGCCATCCTTCGCGGGCATCCTCGACGCGCACGACGTCTCCTGTGGCAACACCACCCATCGCGTTCGCGTCATTGCCTGGTGCCGTCCGCATCGTTTCCGGTCGCCGAACCACCAGCATGCCATTGGCATCGAGCTCCCGGTAGCCCCACGCCGCCGACGCCGCGGTGCCGACGGCGAGCAACAGCGCGAACGCGGCCGCGTTGGCGGCGAATTCCATCCATGCCGACGCCCGTCCCCCGCGGCGCTGCAGGCGCACAACCGCGAGCACTACCCATCCCAGAAGCCACGCCGATACGGCCGCCAACGCGAGGGCCGGCACGGGAATCATCGGCACTTCGGCGACCCCACCGCGCGCACCGGCAGGGAGCAACGCAACCCGCTCCTGCAGATCGACGGCGACGGGCTCTCGCCGAGCGGCACGCTGCCACGCGATCACCGCGGACACGGTGTCGCCGGCGGCCCACGCCGCGGCGCCCCAGTTGGTGAGCAGATCGGCGTCGGCGGGACGCGCGTCGACCGCTTCGGCAAACTGTTCGGCCGCCCGCGAATATTGACGCTGCCCATACAGGGCCGTCGCGCGGGCCACCGTGGCCTCGAGCGCCACGCGCGCGGCCGACGACGATTCTGGCGTCGCCTGCACGAGCGCGGTTGGCACAGGCGTGGCCGGCAGCGCTGCCACGGTATGCGGTGGCGCGGCGAACGTCGCGGCGCCCAGCGTGACAAACAGGGCGAAGCGCGCTTGCGCATGCCGCGCCGATCGGATCGTGCGCGCGTGGGTGACCGCCTCGGCGTCGATGCGTGCGAGCACGGTATCGGCACGCGTCGAGACGTCGTCGCGGCCGGACACCTGCAACGGCACGTCACTAAACCCCTGCACCGCGAGTTCGTCAAGCAGCGCGAGCAACGCTTTGGTCGTGTCGCGGGTGACGCCGCGGCGCCGGACGGTCCGTTCGACATCGCGCCTCGAGACGAGCTCCTGCGGCGACACTTTTAATCGCTGCGCGAGCGCGCCGAGCAGCGTGCGTCGCGTGTCGCGGGCATGATCGCCGGCGTCGTCGGTCGCCACACGTGGCGTGGCCGCGCGAGCGATGGGCTTGCTCGCTGGGACGCGGGACCGACGGGAGCCTCCGACCCGCGATCCGATGGCGAGCACGAGCCATGGCAGCGGCGCGAGCAGCAGCACGACGATCAGCGGCAGGCGCCACGCCACCAGCCGCTCACCGAGCGAGGCGGTCGACGCGCCACGCCACGCGCGGAGCGGCACCACCGACGCGTTGTCGCCCTCGGCCGCCGTGGCGAGGCTGCCGTCGTTAACCGAGACGACGCGCGGGGCCGTTTCCGCATACGCATACTCGCCGCGATACGGATCGAAGTAGCTGTAGCGCAACGCCGGCAACGCGACGCGCCCCGCCTGCGTGGGCGTGAGAATCCAGTCGAATTCCTTGTACCCACGGACGAACGCACCGCTCGTATCCACGTGCACGCGCTCCGTGCCCGGCACCGCGGACGCCCAGGAGACTTCGAGCACGGGACGCGGCAACAGCTTCACATTGGCGGTGCCGTCAACCCGCATGGTGAGCACCAGCGGATCACCGACGCGTGCCGTAGAGGAATCGAGTCGCACTGAGGCACGCAAGACACCGACGGCGCCCGTGAAGTCGGGCGGTCGGCCGGCTTCAGGCAGCGCTTTCACGACCAACTGCGCACTTTCGGCCCGCACCACGAACCGTTCTTCGCGGCTGAAGTAGCTGGACGATTGCGGGAGCGTGTAGCTGAGTTGTGGCGCCGGCACCATGCGCGTTCCCGGTGCCACGGCAAACAGGGCGCGCTGAAAGACGTGTGCTTCGAACACCCCGCCGCCATAGTGTTGCGGCGCCACTCGTCGCGGTGTGCCCAGTTCGTAGGCCAGCAGACCGCGCAGCTCGGGGGGAATGAACTCCGGATTGCGACGCAACCGCGCGCGCGCCGACTCACTGAGGAGTACGGCGACTTGATATGTGACCTGTTGCCCGACATACACGGTATCGGGAAACGTGGCCGCATGAAAATCGATCGGCCGGTTGCCGTTTGCCTGCAGGCGATCGAGGATGGCCGTGGGCGACGGCGACGGCTGCGCGTGTAGTGCCGCCGCGGTGGTGTGTGAGGCGACAGCACCCAGGAGTGTACACGCGACGAGAATGCGCTTGGACTGATTCATGCTCACCAGTCCTTTCCTCCCGGCGGTGTGCGTCCTTGGCGCTGCTTCCGACCCTGCACATCGCGCTCTTCACGCGCGGCGCTGTTCAGGAGTGCTTCGGCTTGCTTCTGATCGAGACCGCCCTGATTCTGCGGCTGCTCATCCTGTTTGTCTTTCTGCGAATCGCCGCCGCCTCCACCGCCGCCTCCGCCCTGCGGAGGCGGCGTCTTGCGCAGTGTGAGCTCGTAATTCCACTTCGCGTCGGCATCGATGGAGCGATCGGTGAGGAACACGCGATACGCCTCGCGGGCGGCGGCCAGCGCGGCTTCGGCGTCTGGATTCTGCGGCGTGCGACCCATCACGAGCGACGCGTACCCGGCATTGAACCGGGCGCGCATGCGTGTCTCGCCATCGCTTTCGCGGCGCACCATTTCCAGCAGTTCGGCCGCCGCCGTGAGCGAATCCGCGCCGATCAACGCCGTGCCGAGATTGTAGCGCGTGCGCACGGTGGTATCGCCGTTGGCAATCTGCGCGCGGTACCCGGCGATGGCCGCCGCGACGTTGCCTTCGGCGAACAATGCGGCCGGATCGGGCGGTTGCTTGCACGAGACCAGCGCGACCGGCAATGCGACGAGCAGGAGCACGAGGGCGGCCGGCGGCATCGCTTCGACCGAGGGCTGAGTCGACGTACGGCGGCGTGAGAGCAACCACGTGTCGTAGGCAAGAAGAGCCAGCGCGGGGAGCAACAGCCACAGATACCGCGGCACGTGATCTTCCCGAGAATCGACCTTCCGCTTCGCGGTGCGCAGCGAGCGCAGCGCGCCTCGCACGCGTGTGGCCTTGTCGGAGGCTTCGGCGGGGATAAACGTGCCGCCGGCAGCTTTGGCTGCAGCCTCCAACAACTCGGGCGAATAGCGGGTGATGACCACCTTGCCTTCGTCATCGCGCTTCTCGCGAGTGACGGAGCCGTCCTGAACCGGAATCGTGCTGCCCTGCGTGGTGCCAAAGCCAACGGTCACGAGACTGACCCCTTTTGTGCCCGCTTCGGTGGCAGCGGCGTGTACATCTTCGGCCGGCTCGAACGCCTCGCCATCGGTCATGAGCACGAGCGCGCGGTCGGCACTTCCGTCGCTGGCCAACAACAGTTCGGTACCCTGTCGAATCGCGCGGGCGATCGAGCTCCCCGCCTGCCCCACCACCGACGGATCGAGATTGTCGAGGAAGAGTTCAATAGCCCCGTCGTCGCTGGTGAGCGGCGTGAGGATGTAGCTCCGTCCGGCAAACGCGATCAGCGCCACGCGATCGGCCTGCGACATGGCACGCAACCGGCGGACTTCCTGCTTCACCCGTTCCAATCGAGACGGACGCTCATCGGGCGCCATCATGGACAGCGACGCGTCGATGGCGATCGCCATGTCGATGCCGCGCGCGCTCACCGGCCCGTGAGCGAGTCCCCAGCGCGGCCCCGACAACGCCAGCCCGGCGAGGAACGCGACCAGCATGAGCCGGACGGTGCGCCCCCGTTCGTCGGGGTCGGTGATCATCACCAGACGACGCAGCGCCGACGACTCGGCGTAGCGCGCAAGCCGGACGCGGCGCTGACGCATGCGTACCGATCGCATCCACCACACGACCAACGGCAGGAGCGCAGCGGCGAGCAGTAGCCACGACACGTCGAAGATGAGCGGAGGGAGTGCGCCGATGATCATGGCAGCATTCCGCGCCGCGCGCGCAACGCGAGTTCGCCGATCAGGGCCGCGATGCCCAACAGCAGCGGCCAGCGGAATCGCTCAGTGTACCGGATGTACGCGCGGGCCTCGACGATCGAGCGTTCGAGCGCATCGATCTGCTCGTAAATATTTTCGAGCGCCTGCGCGTCCTTCGCTCGGAAATAGCGACCACCCGTGTTCGTCGCGATCTCGGTAAGGAGGGCCTCGTCGATCTTTACCGGGCGATTCTCGTAGCGAAGTCCGAACAGGCCACGCCCCACAGGCGTCGGCGCCATGCCTTCACTGCCGACGCCGATCGAGTAGATGCGAATGCCGAACGCACCGGCAGCCTGCGCCGCCGTGCGCGGATCGATCGCCCCGCGATTGTTTTCGCCATCGGTGAGCAGCACCATGACGCGGGAACGACCCGGAGCGGTGCGCAGCCGATTGGCGGCGGTGGCGATCGCCGTGCCGATCGCCGTACCGTCTTCGAGCTGACCGACCTGAAGATTGTCGATGGCCGCGAGTACGACGGGATAGTCTGTGGTGAGCGGGACCTGCGTGAGCGCTTCGCCGGAAAAGGCCACGAGACCCACACGGTCCGATTTCCGACCTAGCACAAAGCGCTTCACTTTCTCTTTCGCGACTTCGATGCGGTTCTGCGGCTGAAAATCTTCAGCGAGCATCGAACTCGAGATATCGACGACGAGCGCGATATCGATGCCCTCACTGGAGACCCGTTCGGCCCGCGCGCCGGAGCGCGGCTGCGCGGCGGCCACGACAAAACCGGCCAGGGCCAGTGACCGCAACCACGGCAACCAGCGCACCCAGGAGAGAGACGGTTGCGGGCCGAGGCCGAGCACGGAGGCGCGAGAGAACGGGATCGCGCGCTGCGGCGCGGCGCGGCGACGCCACCACGACCAGAGCGGCAGCAGGACGAGAAGCAGGAGGAGCGCCGGGTGCGCGAAGTTGATGCCAAAAATCGACCACGCGTCGGGGCTCATCGAGCCGCTGAACTCGCTGATGAACTGGCGAAACCAATCGAGTGCGCGGTTCATGTTGCCCCCGCCTTGGGGCGACGCGATTGGCGACGCGCGTCGTCTTCGTCGCGCTGTTTGGCGTCGCGCACGGCCTTCGCGGCGGCCGCGCGCGCCGCGTCCTCGGCCGCGCGACGGGCGCGTTCGGCGGCTTCAATGTGCTCGACGACCGCGCGCGCATCGGCGGCCAACTCGCGAGCACGCGTGCCGGACACGATGCGACGGGCGAACTTGATGCCGTCGCCGTCGGCCATCAGCGAGACGAGGCGATCGCGCGGCACGCGTTCGTCATCGGCGACGGCGCCGATCAACTCGGAGCTGGTGAGCGACAGGACGGCCGACGCATGGCGTCGGGCGAGATAGGTGCGCACCACGTCAATGGCCAGCGCGACGTACCGTCCGCGTTCACCGGCGTCGGCCAGCGCGAGCCGTTCCAGCCGCTCGAAGTCATGCACCGCCTGCGCGTACGGATCGCGCGCGGCGTGCACGGTGGCGGCCCCGCGCTTCCGGCGGCGCTTGAGGAGCCACCAGAGCAGCGCGAGCGCAGCCAACACCAGGAGTGCAGGCCACCAGCGCTGCCACCAGGGTACGACGCGAGGGAAGAGATCCCGCGGCGGTTTGGGTTTGTGCATCGAGCTGTCGCCAGGCAGCACGGACCGCACAAATACGCTGGCGTCGTTGAGCGGTACGTTGAGCGTGGTCGCTCCGTATCGCACGATCGCCGCCTTCAGGCCGATCGGGAGGGAGCCGACGGTCCAGGCAGCCAACGCATATTCCGCGCGTTCGGTGCGGCCACCGGCGCGCATCGATTCCTGCGTGACCTTGGTGGGCTCACGACTCACGACCATCGCCGTCGTGTCATCGATGGTGGGCCATTCGATGCGCGCGCCGTCGGGGACGACCACGGTCACGATCAGGGTGAACGGATCGCCCACCTCGACGGTGTCGGGGCGCACCAAGAAGCCGGCCTTGACGCGTGATCCGGTGAGCGGCGTTCGCACACCGGACGACACCGACGGCGCGGCCTGCCCCTCGGCGCGCGCCGGATGCCACTCGAGGAGGACCGCGCTGAGCGCGACGATCCGCGTGAGGCGGAGCGGTGCGCCAGGCGATGCAGAACCACGTTGGGAGAAGACTTGTGACATTAGCGGCTCCGCTGATCGGCCGCGGAGACCGGCGCGTTTGGCGCGCGCACCGGGGCAGCGGTTCCGGCGGCATCACCCATCGCGCCGCGCGGTCCGGTGCGCACCGCACCGTGGGGCCGACGGGTCCGCGCCCGGAAGAAGGACAGCAGCGCATCGACGTAACCGTGCTCCGTATGCACCACGATCTCGTCGAGGCCCAGCCGACCGAACAGCTTGCGACGCAGCGAATTGTCGGTGGTGACCTGTTTCGCGAAGGCCGCGCGCACCGACGGATGCGACGTGTCGATCTCGATGACGGTGCCGGTTTCGGGGTCCTGCAGGCGCGCGGGGCCGATATCGGGCAGCACGCGCTCCGATGGATCTTCGAGCGTGACGGCGATCACATCGTGACGTTGCGCGAGTCGCGCCAGCGGCTTCTCAAGATCATCGGCGAGAAAGTCGGACGCGAAAAAAACCACCGAGCGGTGCGGCAGCAGGCGCATGAGACGATCCACCGCGACGGCCACCGACGTACCGCGACCGACGGGAGTGGTGGTCAGCAGGTCGCGAATCAAGCGCAACGCATGCTTGCGTCCCTTGCGCGCCGGCAACGCGTGTTCGACGCGATCGGAGAACATCAGCAGGCCGACGCGATCGTTGTTGCGTGTGGCGGCAAGGGCCAGCACGCCCGCCATCTCGATGGCGAGTTCGTGCTTGAAGTGCGCGCGCGTGCCGAAGCGCGACGAGCCCGACATGTCGACGACGAGCATGATGGTGAGCTCGCGCTCCTCGACGTAGCACTTGACGAAGGGGCGTCCCATGCGGGCCGACACGTTCCAGTCGATCGAACGGACCTCGTCGCCGGGCTGGTATTCGCGTACCTCGGCGAACTCCATACCCTGCCCCTTGAAGAGCGAACGGTACTCACCGGCGAAGCGCGAGTCGACCAGCCGCCGCGTGCGCACTTCGATGCGACGGACCTGCCGCAGCACCTCGGCCGGTGCCACCGACAGCGGGGACACGGTTATCGGCGTGTTGGCGTGCGGAACGGCGTCGGACTTCGCCACGGCGATCAGGGCGCTTCGACGACGGCGAGCAGACGCGAAACGATGGTGTCGCTGGTGACGCCCTCAGCATCGGCTTCGAACGACGTCAGGACGCGATGACGCAGCACGTCAGGCGCGATGCTCTTGACGTCGTCGGGCGTGACGAACGCGCGGCCGCGGAGGAAGGCGTGGGCACGGGCCGCCTGCGCGAGCGAGATGGTGGCGCGGGGTGACGCGCCGAACTCGATGAGCGGACGCAAATCGGCCGCGCCGACATCGGCCGGCGAGCGCGTGGCGTGCACCAGATCGACGATGTAGTCCACGATGCGCTCGTCCATGTACAGCTCGGAGATGCGACGACGGGCGTCGAGCAGCTCTTCCGGCGAGGCGACCGGATTGACCACGATGCGATCCCCGCCCGCCATCCGACGGAGGATTTCCTTTTCCTCGGCGCGCGTGGGATAGCCGACGCGCAGTTTCATCATAAAGCGATCGACCTGCGCTTCCGGCAGCGGATACGTGCCTTCCTGCTCGATCGGATTCTGCGTGGCGAGCACGAGGAAAGGCTCGGTCAGTCGATAGGTGGTTCCACCGATCGTGACCTGTTTTTCCTGCATCGCCTCGAGCAGGGCGGCCTGCACCTTGGCGGGCGCGCGATTGATTTCGTCGGCGAGAATAATATTGGCGAAGATCGGCCCGTGCTTGACGCGGAATTCGCCAGAGGGCTGATCAAAGATCTGGGTGCCGACGACATCGGCGGGCAGCAGGTCGGGGGTGAACTGGATGCGCTGGAAGCTGGTGCGCACCGTTTCGGCGAGCGTGCGCACGGTGAGCGTTTTTGCGAGCCCCGGTACGCCTTCGAGCAGCACGTGCCCGCCGGTGAGGAGCGCGATGAGCAAGCGCTCCACCATGTACTCCTGTCCGACGATTCGCTTGGCGACTTCGTGCAGGACACCCTGCACTAGGGCCGCGTCCTGCGACGCGGCAACGCTCGTGGTCACGATCTGCTGCTCCTCTTTTTGGTGGCTCGTTCCGTCGAGCATACCCGACAGCGTCCGGTCTGCTCCCTCATGGGGCCAAGTAGCCCGTCACGATCGTCTTAGCGGCCGCCGACCATGAGCGCTTCGAGTACTTCGCGCTCGGTGCTGTTGAGGGCCCGCGCCCCGCCCGACGGCAGCTCCCCGAGGCGGACGGGTCCAAACCGCGTTCGCACGAGGCGCTCCACTTCGAGTTCGAGCGCCTCACAGAGGCGACGCACTTCGTGTGTCTTGCCTTCGGCGATGGTGATTTCGAGGGCCCAGCGACGTCCACCAAGCGGATGGGCGACCACTTCACGCGGGACGACCAAGCCGTCTTCGAGCTGGACTCCACGGCGCGCGACCTTGGCGGCGGTGACGGCGTCACCGCGCACCGTAGCGACGTACGTGCGCTCCACCTCGTTGCTGGGGTGGGTGAGCGCATGGGCGGCGCGTCCATCGGTGGTCAGCAGGAGAACGCCTTCGGTCATGAAGTCGAGGCGTCCGACATATACGAGTCCCGGGACGTCGTCGACGAGATCGAAGACGGTGGTGCGTGCCTCGGGATCCTTGCGGGTGGTCATGACCGCGGCCGGCTTGTGGAGCACGATCCACGTGTGCGACGTGATACGCGTGACCACCGGCGTTCCGTCGAGCATGATCCGATCGCGAAAGGGATCGACGACCTGTCCGATGGTGGCGACGGCCCCGTTGACCTGCACGCGGCCGTCGGCGACGGCCTGATCGGCTCCGCGACGTGACACCACACCGGCGCGGGCGAGGGCCCGTTGCACACGCATGGGGCCTTCGCGATCGGCCTTGACGGTGCCACCGGCCTTGGAGGGCAGCGCGTCGGCAGACTTTTGTGGCTTCAGGCGGCGCTTGGAGGAGCCCGCTTCGCTCCGATCGCGCACGGGACGGCCCGCACCATTGGCGCGACCTTCCGGAGGCGGTGCCGCGGGCTTTTCACGGGAGGCGGCATCGCGCACGCTTCGCTCGCGTGGCGGCTTGGGCTTGGCAACCGAGGGGACGCCGCGCTTCTCGTTGGCCGCACGCGCCGCCGCACCACGGGCGGAGGGCCCCTTCGGGGTCTTCTTCTGCGTGCCGCGGCGGTACTCGCCCTTCTTCTCGGCGGCGGTCTTTTTCGGAGGCTTCGTCACTCCGGCACCACGGCTGTATTACCGGCGCCACGCAGGGCGATCGCCAACTCATCGGCGCGCGGGAGTTCTTCCAGGTGTCGCAACGCAAACTGCTCGAGGAACTGAGAGGTGGTTCCGTACAGCAGCGGACGGCCGATGCCCTCGCTGCGCCCGACGATGTCGATGAGCCCGCGCTCGTGGAGCGACTTCAGCACGGAGCCCACGGCGACGCCGCGGATTTCTTCAATTTCCGCACGCCCGATGGGCTGGCGATACGCGATAATGGCCAGCGATTCGAGTGCGGCGGCCGAGAGTCGCTGCGGACGCACGGCAACCTGGGCGCGCTCGATCGCTTCGGCGAACTCCGCGCGGGTGAGTATTTGCCAGCCGCCGCCCTGCTCGACCAGTTCGACGCCATGCCCATCGACGTCGTAATGCTCGCGCAATTCGTCGAGCGCGGCCGCGACTGCGGCGGGACTCGACTCGACGTCCAACGCCGCCAGCGCTTCCATGGCAATGGGGCGCGGGGCGGCGAACAGGGCGGCTTCAAGCAGCTTCGCTAACGGCGTCACGACAGATCTCCACAGAGGCGAAGGCGTGATGCTGCGCGATCCGCAGTTCACCGACCCTCGCCATTTCAAGCAACGCGAGCAACACGGACAGGATCTGCCAGGGCTCAGCGTCACGACCAACCATATCGAACCAGCGGGCGGAACGGCGCATGGCAAGCACCGCGCGGACGGTCACCATAGCACCGGCGACATCGAGGGCACGGGGAATGACCTCGTGCAGCGCCGGCTCCCTGGTAGTGCGCAACACACGATCGACGGCCGCCAGCAGCTCCCCGAGGGAAAGCGAGAGTGGGGCGTTGATCGTCGTGATATCTGCCGCCTGCGGCACCCAGCGGCGTGGGAACTGATGCCGACGCGCTTCGCCGCGACGTTCGAGCAGATCGACGACTTCGCGCATCTGCTGATACTCGAGCAACCGGCGCACGAGTTCGGCGCGGGGATCTTCCCACGTTTCCTCGCCATCAGCCCGCGGCAGGAGCATCTGCGCCTTAATCCGAAGCAGACGCGCCGCCATCTCGAGATACACGGCCGCTTCGTCGAGTCCGAGCGTGCTGATGCGCGCCAGGAACTGCTCCGCGATGCGGGCGACCGGGATGTCGTAAATGTCGACCTGCTCGTCGCGGATGAGCGACAGCAGAAGATCGAGCGGGCCGGTGAAGTGGCTGAGCTCAACGACAAAGGAGAGCGCCAGATTGTCGGCGCGGCGGAAATTCTGAGCGATCACGCGGCCTTCACGCGAAGGGGTTGGGCAGCATGTACGGGAAGTAGACCTGCTCGGCCAGCGCCCGCAGGAGATACGCGGGTGCCAGCCAGATATTCACGAGCGGCCGGGCAAACGAGAGCACGGCAAAGAGCAACAGCAGTCCGACTCCTCCGAGGCGCTGATACTGCAGCGACCATTTCGGGGGCAGCAGATACTTGAAGACGTGCGATCCATCAAGCGGCGGAATCGGGATCAGATTGAACGCCGCGAGAATCAGATTGATGAAGATACCGGCAGCGAGCATCTGTTGCAGCACGCCGAGGGGGCGAATAAGTCCGGGAAAGTACTGCCCGAGCATCCCTACGCCGATGATGAGCGGCACAATCAGGATGGCGATCAGCACATTGGTCGCCACGCCGGCCAGCGACACGATGATGTCGCCCCTGCGGTAGTGGCGATAGTTGCTGGGATTGACGGGGACCGGCTTGGCACCGCCAAAGATAGGCGCACCGATGAGCGCGAGCATGACCGGGAGAATGATGGTCATGAACGGATCGATGTGCTTGAGAGGGTTCCACGTGAGGCGCCCGAGCTGGTACGCCGTCATGTCCCCTTGCTTGAACGCCGCATAGCCGTGCGCATACTCGTGGGCGACCATCGAGAAAAGCAGCACGGGCGCAATGAGGACAATTTGCTGAGTAGGATCCATCGCGGCAGCGATCGGGAAGGGGCGTCAGGAGGGCGGCCCGCGGCCGCGTAGGAGGCCTCGCTGGACGCGAATGCAAGCAAGTTCGAACTGGAAGGTAGCCAAGCGCCGGTCAGGTGTCAAAGCGACGAGCGTCGCCGGAGATGCGGGGGGTTCTTGACCGATGGCCTCTGTCCGGGTATGTTTTCTGATCTGTGCAGTGGTCTGGGGCGTCGCCCCATCTGACTGTTGTTTTCGTACTTACCGATTCTAGCTGCTGGGGAGTTTTCCGTGCCGAATATCAAGTCCGCGAAGAAAGACCTGCGGAAGTCGCGTGCGGCTGCGGTGCGCAATCGTGCGCAGCGTTCGGCGCTGCGTACCGCCGTCAAGCGGGCGAAGCTCGCCGCCGCTGGTGCCGATGATCGCCTGTCTGCCGTTTCGCTGCTTGATCGTGCGGCGCGCAAGGGACTCATCCATCGCAATGCCGCTGCTCGTCAAAAGAGCAAGCTGGCGAAGGCCGCCAACGCGGCCGCGTAAGTTTCGCGACACACGCTGCACGACGAAGGGCCGGACTCTCTCAGTCCGGCCCTTCGTCGTTCACACACATCGAAAGGAGAATCTTGCGAATGAATGCTCAGAATCCCTCACCGAGAGGCGCTCGCGTGGTCGCTGCCACGCTCGGCGCGGCGCTGCTCCTGGGCGCGGCGTCTCGACTTCCCGTTCCGATGCGGCGGGCCGAAATTGGCTACGTTCCGACCACCACGCAACAACCGTTCATCGAGTACCGATGGGTGAATACGGGAGCATCGTCGGCCGCGACGAAGACGTACAGGAATCCGGCCACCGGAGCGGCGCTCGCGCTGGAAGGCGCGATCGTGCTCGACAATCGCGGAATCGACAGCTCGTGGGTGGTTTCGTCGGATGATGGCTCGGAGTGGACCGTGGTCGCACGACTTCGGGCGTCTGCCGCTGCTCGATTCGGTGCGTCTACCGCGACCCACGTCGGTCAACAGATTGCCGTTGTCATCGATGATCGGCTCGTAACGGTCGCGACCGTAAAAAGCGCACTTGGCGCGACGATACCGGTGACAACGATGAACGCGCGGACCGACGCGGACGCGCTCTCCCTTCGTATCAACGATGCGAGAGAAAAGCACCCTCGATAGCGTCAGACCGGTCACATCGACGAAGGGCCGGATACTCTGAGTCCGGCCCTTCGTCGTTCGCACCTGCCGGCACCCGCCTCAGAACGCGGCGAGTTCTCCGCCACAGCGTTCGCAATACCACTCGGTGGGCAAGTTCATCGTGCCGCACTCGGTGCAGCGCAATGTTTTGAGCGGCTCGTTGGTCGGTACAGCATTCGGGACCGACGACACACTGGGCGACGAGCTGGCGGGGGTCGGGTCGATGACCGACCGCAGAAAGGCGAGATCGTCGAAGGTGTCGCCGGTATCGACCGGCACCGATGAGGCCGGGGCGGCTGTCGCGGTGTTGGCCGACGGGGCCGACGGGGCGGACATCGACGAGGCGCCCGGCACGTCGACCTCGACCTCGACCTCGATGCCTCCCAGCGACCGGGTAAAGGTCTGATCCGACGTGCTCGCGGTATCGGTAAACATCGCCAGCGCATCGTCGAACTCGGACGAGGCCTGCTCCGCCGCCGGCGCCAGTTCCGGCATCTCGGTCACCAGGCGCACGTCGGACAGGCCATGGGGCGTGGCGCCGAAGGTGACGTGCACGGGGGCAAATGGCTCCGCCGGATGATCAGCGTTTCGATCAACCGGCGGCTCGATCGCCGCCAGATCGCCCGTGGAGAACATCGGGCGAACGACATCCCTCGTCACGACCAGCATGGCCTCGGGCTGCTCGACCATCGGCGCTGTCACCGGCGTATCGACGGAGACCGCCTCGGCCACCGTCTCCTCAGAAACTTCGACCTCCGCCACCGGCGGCTCGCTGCTCGCGTTGGCGAGGAGCGAGCGAATCTCATCGATCTCGGTGAGCAGGCCGCTGCGCTGTTCGCCGAGCGTCGCGATCTGCGCCTCGACATCTTGGCGCTCACTCTCCCAGCGCTCGTCGTCGTATTCGCCAACGGCATTCCGAAGCATCGTTTCGATCCGCCGATCTTCGCATGAAGCCAGTTCCGCCTCGAGCGCACTCAAGCGGCCGTCGAGGTCATCACCGTGGGCGGCCAGCGCGCCGACGTGCTCACGCAGCTGCGCCATGACGGCGTCACGGCGCGCGACGTAATCCCCGCGCACGCGGTCGAACACGCGACTCGGCGCCTCGGCACGACGGGCGTCGAGCGCGGTCAACCAGTCATCATAGCGTTGCCGTTCGGCAACGAGCGACCGGACTTCGTCGATGGACACTGCGCAAAACTCCGTCATATGTGGGCGCTGCATGTACGACTCGACTCCATGTGCGAACCAGACGAACAAGGCCGAGTCGAATCACGACACTGCGTGACGCAGGTCGCAATTATCCGTCAAGCCATCTTCACCTGTGTTGCATCCTCGTATCGGGGATGCAGCGACGCAAGCACGGCCGCTTCCGATGGGGGGAGCAACCGGGCCCCTCCCAACAGGCGCGCCACCGCGAGGATTCGCGCGGATTGCTCCACGCATTCCATTCGCAGCAACGCATCCTCGATTGACCGCCCGACCGCTGTTACCCCGTGATTCGCCAGCAGGAACACTTCGTGTGCCGCAAGGAACGGACGCATGGCGTCGGCGAGGGCCGGCGTGCCAGGACGCCCGTACGGCACCAGTGCAATCGGCCCCACGACGACCGGCAGCTCCGGCAACACGTCGGCGGGAATGGGAATCCCCGCCGCGGCGAACCCAGTGGCGGCCGGGGGATGGGCATGCACGATCGCCTGAACGTCGGCGCGAGCGGCATAGCAGGCGAGATGCATCCCTAATTCCGACGAGGGGCGGCGCGACGTGTCACGCGACGGGGGATCACCTGGCCGCGCGTCGCCTCGTTCCTCGTGACAGGGAGTGCCATCGGCGTGTACCCGAAGCACGTGGGTGTGGTCGATAGCGCCTTTATCGACGCCGCTGGCGGTGATCAGCAGGTCGCCGTTGGGGAGCCGACAGGAGAGGTTCCCCTCCGCACCGGCCAACAGCCCGCGCGCATGCAATCGTCGACCGGCGGCCGCCAGCAGGATGCGCAACTCGCGGGTGTGCTCCCCAAGGGCATCCACCACCGCGCGCTCAGTCGGCGCGATAGACGATGCGACCACCAACAACGGTGAGTCGGGCCTGTCCGGTGAGCTGGTGGCCGCCGTACGGCGTGTTTCGTCCCTTCGACTTGAACGCCTTCGGATTGACGGTCCAGAGGCGATTCGGATCGAAGACAGTCACGTCGCCGAGGCTGCCGCGGGCGAGCGTACCGCCCGGCAGGTGGAAGACCTTGGCGGGTTTACAGCTCATGGCGTCGACCATCTGCGACATGGTCATGATGCCGCGATGCAGCAGATACGTGCAATTGATGCCGAGGGCGGTCTCGAGTCCGACGATGCCGTTGGGTGCATCGGCGAATTCGCGTTCCTTTTCGTCATAATGGTGCGGCGCGTGATCGGTGACCAACAGATCGATGGTGCCGTCAGCGAGTCCTTGCTGCAGTGCGTCGACATCGGCCGCCGTGCGCAGCGGCGGATTCATCTTCGCGTTGGTGTTGTAGCCTTCCACTGCATCTTCGGTTAGCGAGATGTGGTGCGAGCACACCTCCGACGTGACGTTGATGCCGCGTTCCTTGCCCCAGCGCACGAGCTCCACCGAGCCCTTCGTGCTGAGATGGCAGAGGTGGATATGTCCACCGGTGCGCTTGGCGAGGAGAATGTCGCGAATGACGTAGATCTCTTCCGCTTCGGCCGGGAGGCCCTTGAGCCCGAGCTTCGCACTCATGATGCCTTCGTTCATGCTCCCGCCGCGGGCGAGCGTCATGTCTTCGCAGTGTTCGGCGATGGGCACGTTAAAGGCCCGCGCATACTCGAGCGCGGTCCGCATGAGCTGGGCGCTTTCCACCGGCTTGCCGTCATCGCTGAAGGCGACGGCGCCGGCACCGGCCATCTCGGCGATTTCGGCGAGCGTCTCACCCTTCTGCCCCACCGAAATGGCGCCGTACGGATACACGCGCGCGAAGCCCGCGGCTTCCCCCTGGCGTTTCACGAATCCGACGACGGCCTGATTGTCGGTGACGGGCTTGGTGTTCGGCATCGCACAGACGCCGGTGAATCCACCCGCCGCGGCGCTGTGCGCGCCGGTGGCGATGGTCTCGACGTCTTCACGACCCGGTTCCCGCAGATGGATGTGCACATCGATCATGCCGGGCGTCACGACCAGTCCACTCACGTCGATCACGTCGGCGCCGTCGGGCGTGCCGATGCCGCTCCCACACGCTTCGACACGGCCGTCGCGCAGCAGTACGTCACCGACGGTGTCCATGCCCTGCGACGGATCGACAATGCGTCCGCCGCGCAGCAACAAGTCCCGGCTCATACGGTTCCCTTTTTCGCCGCTTCGGCGAGTTCCGGCTTGCCGCCGGCGAGCAGATAGAGCACGGCCATGCGGACCGCCACGCCATTGGTGACCTGATCGAGGATCACCGAGTGCGGCCCGTCGGCCACGTCACTGTCGATTTCCACGCCGCGATTCATCGGGCCAGGGTGCAGGATGAGAATATCGCGCGGGGCCTTTTCGAGCCGCGCGCGGGTGACGCCGTACACGCGGTTGTATTCGCGCAACGACGGGATGTAACCAGCCTGCATGCGCTCGAGCTGCAATCGCAGGACGTTGAAGGCATCGGCCCATTCGACCGCCTCTTCGATGCGATCGAACACCGTGACGCCCATTTCGCCGATGGCATTCGGGAGCAGTGAGCGCGGACCGCACACGGCGACTTCCGCGCCGAGCTTGGTGAGGCCCCAGATGTTGGAGCGGGCAACGCGTGAGTGGAGCACGTCACCGACGATGCAGATGCGGCGTTTGGCGAGATCGCCGAGGTGATTGCGCAGCGTCAGGATGTCGAGCAAGCCCTGGGTGGGATGCTCGTTCGTGCCGTCGCCGGCGTTGATGACATTGGACTCGATGCGTTCGGCGAGGAACTGCGCCGCTCCCGATGCGCCATGGCGAATGACCACCATGTCGATCTTCATCGCTTCGAGATTGCGCGCCGTATCGACGAGCGTTTCCCCTTTCGAGACACTCGAGAAGGCGGATGCCACGTTGACCGTATCGGCGCTGAGTCGCTTCTCGGCGAACTCGAACGAGATGCGCGTGCGAGTAGACGCTTCGAAGAACAGGTTGACGATCGTGGCGCCGCGCAGGGTCGGCACCTTCTTGATCGCGCGCTCGGAGATTTCGCGGAACGGGACGGCGGTATCGAGCACGAGGCGGATCTGATCGGCCGAGAGCGGCGCCAGTCCGAGGAGGTCCTTACCGAGCGGGCCGGGCATGGTCTCAGGCCTCGCTGTCGCGGTCGGCGATCAAGACTTCGTCGCGACCATCAAGTTCTTCGATAAACACGTCGACCCGCTGTCCGGGATTCACTTCGACCTTGCGACCGATCACGTCTGCGTGAATCGGCAGCTCGCGACCGCCGCGATCGATCAGCACGGCGAGCGCGATGCGCGCGGGGCGTCCGAAATCGGCGAGTTCGTCGAGCGCGGCGCGGACGGTGCGCCCAGTGTAGAGCACGTCGTCCACGATGACGACGTTCTGGTCGTCGAGTGTCCACGGCAGCTGCGTCGTACCGACCACGGGACGCGGTCCGACGGTTTGCAGGTCGTCGCGGTAGAGCGTGATGTCGAGCGCGCCGCTCACGATGTCCACGCCTTCCTGCGCTTTGATCATGCGCACGATGCGCTCGGCGAGCTGCACACCGCGGCGCTGGATTCCGACGAGCACGAGATTGTCGGTGCCGGCATTCAATTCGACGATCTGGTCGGCCATGCGACGCAGCGTGCGATCGAGCGCGCGGGCATCGAGGACGATGGAAGGCTTTCGAGGCATGGCCGCAATATAGCGCGGCTCAGCCTCTCAGATGTTTACCACTCATGGTGGCTGCGCGGGGGCTGTGCACCGGCGGCTGGCGGCTGCGTCCAGAGCCCTGAGAGCGGCGACAAATGACGGGCCGCAGTACGGGCGGCGCGCAGGAGCGACTTGTCGATGGGCGGTATCGTGGAGGTCGCGGCGTACATCGCGATATCGGCCGCGGCTTCCATGGTGGCCTGCGCAAATCCGTGCGACCAGTCGGGACCGTACGGGTGCGAGTCGGCGCGCTCTTCGACGCCCAGGCCGAAGGCGACGCACTTGTCAGCGGCCTCGCGGAGGTTGCGGCTGGACGCCAGATGGGCGACGACGACGTGAAAGCCATCACGGCGGCCCATGTGATAGGTCGGCGACTGCAGCGCCTCGCTGGCCGGCGGCTCGACGACGCCCGATGCGATTCCCGTACGCATCACGCACAACTGCGAGAAGTAGCCACGGATCGGATCAATCGGCGGCTCTTCGAGAATACGGGACATGGTTCTTCCGGCTCGGGTCGACGCGACGGCCGCCATTCAGCGACTTCGCATACGGGTAAGGGGGCAAGTGACGTGCCGAACCGTTCCGAACAGCAATTGGTACTGTTTCCCTACTATTCCCCTCTGACGCGTCACAGATGGGCCCGCTATACGTTGCGTGCGTCCCACCACGAGGTGAGGCGAGCACGCTACAGCGGACCCATCGGCGACCTCACTATTCGTTACCCAGCGTAGAGGTTCAGGTCGGTCCCCACCGCGTCGGCCATCGCCATGATGGTCTCCCAGTCGGGATGACGAAGGGAGACATACCCATCGGACAACAGGGTGCTCTTCCAGTCGCGGCGCGGGGCACCGATGGGGAGCAGGTCCACCACGCAGATCGCGTCGCCAAGGCGCTGGCGCAGCTGTTCGAGCCCTTCGATGCGTTGGATACGGCCCTGTCCGTGTGCCCGCTTCGTGATGCAGGCGGTGTTGTATTTCCGCTCGATCTTCTGGGAGAAGGTGCCGTACAGTTCGGCCTCCGCCCACCCGTTGAAAAGATCCATGTCGCCGGAGTAGTTCATCAGATCGACCGTGCGCGCGCCGGGCGGACGTGCCGCGACCTCTCCGAACACGGCCTCGCCGTCGGCCTTGAGATACCACTCCATGTGCGTGAAGCCCGTGTCGTAGCCGAGCACCTTGAGCACCTGCTCTCCCATGGCACGACCGCCGGCCAATTTTGGATCGTCGACGTTCTTGTAGGTGAGCGTCTGCGGGGAAATCCACTCGTTGGTGCGGGCGATGAGCGGCCGCGGGCGGTAGAAGGCAATGTGGAAGTACTTGATGTCGCCGCCGGCACAGACGGTGTCATACGTAAACTCCTCGCCGTCGATAAACTCTTCGACGTCGACCACGGCGATGTGCCTGAGCTGACCGATGGCCTTGCGCACGTCCTGCTCGTCGTCGCAGCGGAAGGTGTCCATCGACCCGGCACCGGCGATGGGCTTGATGATGAGCGGATAGCCCACCTGTTCCGCCGCCGCCCAGACTTCGGCCGGCGTACTCGCAATCGCGTGGTGCGGAACCCGCACGCCCCCCTCAGCGAGCGCCTGCTTCATGAGGTCCTTGTTGCGGAAGCGCAGTGATTGCTGGTACGACTGGCCCGGTACCCCAAGCGCTTCACGGATCTGCGCCGCGATCTCGACCCCCGGCTCCCAGAGGCAGCAGACACGATCGAGGGTGCGGGCGCCAAGCCAGCGGCGGATCTGCTCGATGGCCGCCTCCGGGTTCGTAAAGAGGTCGGTGGCCTGGAGGTAGTCGCTGAGATGGCGGCGTGCGACATCGGGCAAGTCCTGCACGGGCGTATTCGAGACACCCAACACGGTGGCGCCCTGCTCGGAGAGGCCACGCGTGAAGAGGGGCATTTCGCCCGGGAACCCGGGGGTCAGCATCAACACGGTCTTGGACACAGGGCGATTCAGCAGAAGGTGGAGGGGCTCAGCCTAACCGGACGCGTACGGTGGAAACGATATGCTGTAACGCGGTCTGCACCACGGTTGTGTCTGGGTGTCGAACGATGATGTACCCTTCACCCTCGTAGCTCCCCGTGGGATGCTGCCCGGGGAACGGCAGTCGGGAATCGCAGATGATGTCGCCACAGTGCGCCTGCACGGCGTCGAGCCCTTCGACGCTGCGCACCTGGCCGGTGCCCTGCCCTCGCAGATACGCGGTGCCCACCGCGTAGCGCCGTTCAGGCAGATCGAACGTGCCATGGATCATGAGCCGCACCCAAGCGGCCACGAAATCGATGTCGTGGGCGCGGGAAATCATGGTGGTGATGTTGGCGCCCGGCGGGCGCGCCGCGATTTCACTGATCGCGATGCTCCCATCGTTACGCCGGAACCACTCGCAGTGCGACACGCCTGTTCCCATGCCCAGTGCGGTCAGCGCCTTGGCACCGACCGCACGGATGTCGTCGAACTCCGGGGCGTCGATCTCGCGCGGCAGCAACACCGTCCACTGCATCCACGAGTTTTCGACGACGTCGAGCGGAGTGGGACCATACCGCGTGAGCGAATGCCAGATGGCCTCGCCGTTGACCGACACGGTTTCCAGCGAGTACTCGGTGCCGAGCAAGAATTCCTCGGCGAGCATCGGATTGGCGGCTGACGCGCGATAGTTCGCCAGCATCGCGTCGAGTGACGCGATATCGCGAATGCGCTGCGTCGCGATCGCGCCGGCGCCGGCGGGCGGTTTGAGCACAATGGGGTATCCGACTTCAGCGATGAACTCCAACGCGTCGTCACGCGAGGCAATCAGCCGATGCCGCGCCACTGGGACACCGGCCGCGCGCAACGCATCCTTCATGCGCGCCTTGTCGCGAAAATTGTGCGCCGCGGCGCTGGTGAGACCGGGAATACCAAGCCGTTCGCGCACCGTCGCGAGCGGTTGCTGGAGTTGTTCGTAGGCGCCGAAGCAACGGGTGATCGCGCCGTGCGTGGCGCCGAGGGCGCGCACGGCGTGTTCAAGCGACGTCGTGTTCGTGACATCATCCACTTGCCGATGCGCGGCGAGTCGAGAGGCCACGTGTGGGTCGAGCGACTCTAGCGATTGCTGCGCGACGACGCCGAGGCGCACGTGCGGCACATTGAGCGCGGCCTCGATCATCTGCGTGGCGGCAGGCGAAAAGATGGGGCAGACGAAGATCACGAACATGGCGCGGCTCAATTAGGAAGGATCGGGTGCGGATACACGATCGCGGTGCTGTCCGTGGGGCAACACCGCGACACGTGCGTGAGGAGCGATCCGACTTACTGACAGACCCAAGCGCCGCCGCGGGTGGTTGCCGTGGCCTTGACGCCGGTGGCCGAATCAGTGGACGTAAAGGTCACCGATTCGTTGGCGCCGTCTTCCTGATTTGGCGTGGTGCAGATCGCGACCTTCCGCACCGTGAAGGTTCCGCTGCTGTCGGCATCGATGATACCGAAGTCTTGCGGCTTCGTGGCGGCCGGCGCCCGAGTTGCCGTGAGCTTCACCCGCGCCGCGGCCGGCCAGTTCTTGCCCTTGAAGGTGATACGGGCACCCTGCGGCGACCGCTCAGCTTCGACAGAAAGCTGCGGCTTCGCCTGTCCAGTGATTGCGCTGGCGGCCGTTGCGGTCAACGCCAGCGCCGTAATTGCCAACGCCGGGCCCAGCGTACGGCGCACGAATGCCTGCATCGCACATCCTCCGAGGTAGGTGACGCCGCGGACATATGCCGTGGCGTGTATGTGAACATGGAGCGCATGGGGAGAGAACGCAAACTGGTACCCCACACACGCCTACGGTGCCGGAGCACTGGTGCGCTGGATCACTCCTTGATTACTGCGCGATCACCGCTCGAGCTTGAAGCCCGGATCGATCGCGGGGCGCTTGGGGGTCGTGGCCACGTACCAGCCGGTGAGGTACATCCACTGCGTCATACGGGTGAGCTTCGGATAGTTGATGGCCGAGGGCTTGTCGCGTGGCGTGTGGTAGTCGGGATGGAGGTTCGTGGAGTACATCAGGGCCGGCACATTGAGGCGCGCGTACGGCACGTGGTCGCTGCGGAAATACCAGCCTTCCGGATGCGTCGGCCGATCCCAGATCGAGTCGAGCTTGAAGGCGCCCGTGAGCGTATTGGCGCGCAGTGCCATGTCGACCAACTCGGTCGAATTGCGGTGCGGCGGCTGAATCCCGAGCAAGCTGGCCGAATCGGGATGGTTGCGGCCGATCATGTCGCCGTTGAGCACCGCCACAATGCTCTGCAGTGGCACAACCGGATGTGCCGCATGATAACGGGAGCCGAGCAGGCCCCGCTCCTCGGCGCCGTGGTACACGAACAGCACCGAGCGCTTGCCCGGCTGCTTGACGAAGGCGCGGGCGATCGCGAGGAGGGCGACGCTGACCG
The DNA here is from genome assembly GCA_031363815.1 of Gemmatimonadota bacterium. Classification (GTDB taxonomy): domain Bacteria; phylum Gemmatimonadota; class Gemmatimonadetes; order Gemmatimonadales; family Gemmatimonadaceae; genus Gemmatimonas. The sequence continues at coordinate 78,815 of JANLVC010000031.1, read as the reverse complement.
TCCCGTTATCGTCGGCACCAGCCCACACGGAATCGCCGTCAATGACGAAGCGTACGCCGTCGTGGTCCTGGTGCGAGCTGTACAGCACGTACTCGTCGCGAAGCTTTGGATCGGTGCCACGCACCACGCCCACAATGTTGCTGGACGGCGTGGTGAAGTGTTCGACGCGCACATGCATCTCGACCGAGCCGCCCGCCTTGAGGGCAGCGGCCGTCGTACCGCGCACGAGGAAGGCGGGCGTTGGGGCGGTGCGCGCGTCCTGCGGACGCGCGGCCTGTGTGGCCTGACCGGCAAAACGCGGGGCGCCGCCGTCGACGTCATACGTTCCGCGCTCACGCAGGACCCCGAGCCCTTCGAACGCGACGTCGGTGATGGAGTCGGCCACGAGGATGATCGCCACGGCGCCGCGCCGCTGGACACGCTGCGTGGCGGCGGCGATCGCCGCGGTGGCGTAGCGCACCTCGGCAGAGTTCGTGGTGGTGCGAATCGTCGACGGCGACGGAGCGATAATCTGCACCGCGGCGATCTTTCCACGCACGTCGATGGTGGAGTCCGCACCGGTGCCGACCCACACGACCGGCGCACTCACGTCGGCGTTGGCTGAACCCAGGGGCACAAAATCCTTCCAGACCACGAGCGGCTTGTCGCCGACCGCGCCGGTGGTGGACACCGTGGAGACACGGGTGCGGACCATGTTGAACCATTGGAAGTAACTGCCGTCTTGCCCCAACGGCTTTGCCCCGATCTTGCGCAGCTGCTCAGCGACCCAGATGGATGCCCGCATTTCATCGGGCGTACCGGCTTCGCGACCACGCATGCCGTCGCCGGCCATGGCGTACAGGTCGCGTTCGAGGTCAGCGCGCTTGATGGCGGCCATCGCCGCCGGCACGGCCTTACTTCCTGTGGACTTCGCGTTGGCCTGCGCCGAGAGCGCCAGCCCAGGGGCGAGCATCGCGGCGAAGGCCGCGCGCCGCACGAATCGTGTTGAGTCTCTCAGGGTTCTATCCGGTAGGAGCGAATGGTGTGCGCGGCAATATCCGCAGCACGAAAGTATACAGGCTTCAGCTGACCGCGGGCGAACATCGCGGCCTGATCGCTGAAATGCGGTGATGTGGAATCGGCGCTCTGTCCATATGCCAAGACCGAATAGGCGCGTGGCACGCGCGCGCCGAATTCCACCGCGAGAATCCACCCATCGCCGGAATTGGCGTTCCGAGTGCCGTCGGGGCGTTGCTCGTACGAGAGGACGCGGAAGCAACCGAGTGCTCCGCTGCAGCCACCGACCGGTTCGTCGACCGGGCCTCGGCGCACGCGATGCACGTCCCCCCATGCCACGTCCACTTTCGTGTAGCGGCGCGTCATGTCATCGACGGCCCAGCTGAACGCGTCGACCGCTTTCGCCCGCTGTCCGATGCCGCGCGGCGTGGACGTGAGCGTCTTCCACGACCAGTTCTCGGCGTAGGCGGAGTCGCGCGCCTGCGATAGGTACCGGCGCCACCACGTCTCGAAGAGCAACCCGCCGCGGCTCGTCGGTGCCACCGTGTTATCCCACGCCTCGAGCACGGCGAGCGCCTGCGCGACCGCAGGCGTGGGCGACGACGTTTTAAGCGCGGCGACCAGGTCGGGCTTCACGCGGTCGGCGAGCAGCATGCGCATGCTATGCTTTCGGACCAGCACATCTTCGAGCGACAACTTGTCCTTTCCGCCGATGAGCTGCAGCGCGTGCTGGCTGCGTAACCGGAGTTCGCCACGCTCGACGTTATCCGGATAGCGCGCGGTATCGAGCAGTGCGTTGAGATTGGCGAAGTGCGGGGCGTCGTTTTCGTTGTGCACGTATCCGCCGCGCGGATTGAGCGTCTGCGGCAGCGAATCGAGCGCAATCAACTGTGTCCACACATCGGCCGATCCACGCGCGGGAATCGGCATGGAATCACCCCCTGAGCGAGTGGGAAGGCGTGGCACGCTCCCCATCCAGATGGTGAGGATGTTGCCGGCGCGATCGGCGTACGTAAGGTTGGACGTGGCACGGGCACGGGTGGCCAGTGCCCTCTTCCACTCGGCGAGCGTGCGCGCGCGCATCATGGCGAGGAACTGCGACCCGGCGCGATACTCCCCGTCCGGTCCGGCGCGCACGACGTACAGTTTGCTGGCCGTGCGGTGCACGACGGGTCCGAGCGGCGTGAAGGCGACGCGTCGCGTTTCACTCACCAGCGAGTCGTCGGTGCTCCCGATACGGTATGGAAGTGTGATAGACTCATAGCGAATCGGGATGGTCGTTCCATCGAACCGATAGCGTTCAGGATTCGCGGCATCGAGGTCGAGTTCATAGACCTCGTCGAGATCTGGCGCGTTGTTCGTGGTGGCCCAGCCGAGGTCCTTGTTGAAGCCGCCGATCACGGAGAAGGCGCTGCCGATGCGGAAGTCGCCATAGAAATCAAGTTTTCCGGGCAGCGTGACGTGGGCCTCCCAGTATCCGGCCGTCCAGGCGAGGTGCGGATTCCGTAGCAGGATTGCGCGCCCAGACTTTGTGCGGCTTGGCGCGAGCGCCCAGGCATTGGAGCCGACATCGGCATCTGCGCCGAGAGGCGGTGCCGGTTCGACGTCGAAGCTTGCGGGCTCGCGCGGCGCCGCACCGGCGGCGCCGTCGGTGCGGCGCTGCAGCCATCGGGTGACCAGTCGCTCGGCCGTGGCCGTGTTGGCGACGCCGATGTCACCGGCGGCCACGTCATGTCCGTGAAAGACCGGCTTGGCCCACGGCGGTAGCGTGTTCGGGTTGGCTCGGATGTAGCGGTTCACACCCTCGGCGAAGCCGTCGTACATGTCGCGGGTGTCGACATCAAGCAGGTGGTAGGTGTCTTCAACACGGGCGTGTTCGAGTGCTGCCGAAAAATCCGACGACAGGCTATCCCGTCCAAATGTACGGCCCATCCATCCTTTTGAACGGATTAGACTGAGTATGACGCGCACTCCATAATCCTCGGCTTGTGCGTAGCCGAGTCCGATTCCGATGCCCTTGAAGTCGCTGGCGCTGATATGCGGCACGCCGTACTCGGTGCGTCGGATCGTCGGTTCGCTATCTGCGGGGGCGGCGTGCCTCGCCGCGCCGAGTACCGCGGCGGCGATGAGCGCGGGAAGGAAGAGGCGCGCGCGGCGCGGAGCGTGTGAGAACATCAGGCAATGCTGCGGCGTCACACGTGTCCGCGCAACCGCACGTCGCGAGCGATACCCGAAGCATGCGTGCGGCTTTCGTACTATTGCGAGGCGCGTCCGACACGATAGTTTCGCGCAGCCCGCTTATGCAACGAGCGCGGCGCCACGTTTTTCCGCGATTAACCCCAAGGAGTTCTTCATGAGTCAGCGAAGCGTGCTCAGCGCGCTGGCCTTCGTCGCCGCAGCCTTCGTGGCCCCCATCGCGCACGCGCAGCAAGCGTCGACCGGGACCGTGTCAGGCCGCGTAACGGATGCTTCGACCGGACAGCCCGTGGGCGCCGCCCAGATTCAGGTGGTCGGCACCACGCTCGGCGCACAGTCCAATCAGGACGGCATCTACACCATCCGCTCCGTACCGGCGGGTGCGATCAGGCTTCGGGTGCTTCGACTGGGCTATTCCGAAGTGAATCAGGCGACCGCAGTGACGGCCACGCAGGTTACCACGGTGAACGTGCAGCTCAAATCGGTACCGGCGACACTGAATCCCGTGGTGACGACCGCGACGGGCCAACAGCGCCGGAACGAAGTGGGCAACGCGATCGCGCAAATCAACGCGGCCGAAGTGACAGAGACGCGAGCGGTGTCGAACATGGCCGACTTGCTCACGGCGCGCGCGCCTGGCGTGCTGGTGACACCGGGCACGCAGACCGGAGCCGGCGTTCGTGTGCGCATCCGCGGCACCAGTTCCGTAGCCTTGACCAACAATCCGATCTACGTGATCGACGGTATTCGCATCGACGGATCGAGCAATTCGTCGACGCTCAGCGTGGGCGGGACGACCCCGAGCCGTGTGGGCGATCTGAATCCGGAAGAGATCGAGTCGATCGAAGTGGTGCGCGGCCCGTCGGCTTCCACGCTGTACGGCACCGACGCGGCGAACGGCGTGATCGTGATCAAGACCAAGCGCGGCGTGGCAGGCAAGCCGCAGTGGACGTACTACACCGAGCAGACGGCGCTCACGGACCGCAACAGCTATCCGACGGCGTATCGTGCGTGGCGTAGCGGTATGACCGCCGCGACGACGTCGACGCGATCGAATGCCGTGCAGTGCTTCCTCACGCAGAAGGCGGCGGGTTCGTGCGCCATCGACAGCGTGAGCAGCTTCAACCTGCACAACGACAAGGAGACCACGCCGTACGGCGTCGGTTATCGCCAGCAGCATGGTCTGCAGGTGAAGGGCGGCTCGGAAACCGTGCGCTACTTCCTGCACGGTGAATGGGAAGACGAAGACGGCGTGACGAAGCTGACGCAGTTTGACGCGCGCAAGCTGGCCGCCGCCGGGACGCCGTTGAGTGCGATCCAGATGAGCCCGAACCATCTGAACAAGATCACCACGCGCGCGAATCTGAACATCGCGTTGTCACCGAAAGCCGACCTGACGGTGAGCGCCGGCTACACGAATCAGGATCTGCGCTTGCCGCAGAGCGATGACTCAGGTACGGCGGGCATTGCGGCTAACGTATACGGCGGCCCCGGTTTCAAGTACAACCTGACGGCCTTGGGCGATACGCTGTTCGGCTGGCGCCAGTTTACGCCGCGCGACATTTTCCAGTCGGAGTCAGTGCAGAATATCAACCGTATGATCTCGTCGATCGGTTCGAACTACCGCCCGACGGATTGGCTGGCGGTGCGCGGGAATTTTGGTCTTGATTATGTGAATCGGGTGGATACGCAGCTCTGTCGATTCCAGAACTGCCCTGACATCGGCGTGGACCGTCTGGGTTATAAGCGTGACAACCGCACGAACTTCTACACGTACACGGTGGATGCCGGCGCCACGGCGACCAAGGCACTCACGTCGTCCATCGAATCGAAGACGACGGTTGGCGTGCAGATGTTCCAGAACATTTTTGACCGTAACGGCGCAACCGGCCTTGTGCTTCCGCCGGGCGCGACCACGGTGACGGCGGGTGCAACGGCGCAGGCCGACGAGTCATCGAGTGAGAGCCGCACGCTCGGCGCGTTCGTGGAACAGAACGTGGGCTTCAACGATCGCTTGTTCCTCACCGCGGCCTTGCGGTCGGACCGCAATAGCGCCTTCGGCGCGAACTTCAAGACGGTGTTTTATCCAAAGGTTGCCGCGTCTTGGGTGCTTTCGCAGGAATCATTCTTCCCGAAGCCGCAGTGGCTTGATCAACTGCGCTTGCGCAGCGCATACGGTGCCTCGGGCGTTCAGCCGGGCACGATCGACGCGGTGCAGTACTACTCGGCAACGGCCGGCCGGCAGGAGAGCGGCGATGTGCCGGCTCTGGTGTACTCGACACTTGGCAACAAGAATCTGCGGCCGGAGCGCTCGACCGAGACGGAAGTCGGTCTTGACGGGACGTACTGGAACGCGCGCATCAACACAGAGATCACGTACTACAACAAGCTCTCAAAAGATGCACTGGTGAACAAAGTGCTCCCGCCATCGTTGGGGACCGGCGCCACGGCGCGCCTGGAGAACCTCGGCTCCGTGCGCAATCGCGGAATCGAAGCGCTGATCTCGGCGCAGCTGATCCAGAAGCAGGCGTTCGGTCTCGACGTGACGCTGAACGGTGCGTATAACGACAACGAACTGCTCAGCCTCGGCGGCCAGCCGACGATCGGCACCACGCAGCAGCAGCGTGCAGGCTATCCGCTGTACGGCTGGTGGTCACGCCAGCTGACCGGCTTCGAAGACAAGAACGGCGACGGCATCATCGCGTACAACGCGAACCAGGCGCTGAGCGAGATCACGGTGACGGATACGTCGGTGTTCATCGGCTATTCGATGCCGAAAACTGAGCTTGGCTTCACCACGGGCCTCGATTTATTCAACAAGGCCCTGCGCGTGACGGCACTGCTGGACTACAAGGGCGGTCACAAGATTTACAACAATACGGAGCGCATTCGTTGCGCCAGCCGTCTGAATTGCTCGGGGCTGCTGAATACGGCTGCGTCGCTGGAAGAACAGGCGCGAGTGGTCATGGTTCGCGAGCACCCCAGCCGCTCGGTGGCCGGATTTTTCGAGGATGGCGACTACCTGCGCTTCCGCGAACTGTCCGCGACGTACCAGGTGCCGGCGCGCGTCGCCAGCCGGTTGTTCCGTGGCCGGAGCCTCTCCGCCACCGCTTCAGTACGTAACCTCGGCATCCTTTGGACCAAGTACACGGGCGTCGATCCTGAAGCGTTCGGCACCACCGGTGATGCGCCGTCAGAGTTTCAGGCATTCGGCCCGCCAACGTACTTTGCGTTCCGCTTCACCTTCGGCTTTTGAGGAGTACTCACCGCATGCATAGCACTTTGCACACACGCGCGCGCTCCCTCGCCCTCTCGGTGCTGGCGGGTTGCACGCTGGCGTCCGCTGGCTGTAGTCCGACAGAGTTCCTGACGATTGAGGACCAGGACATCATCAACCCTGCCAACGTCGCGAGTGCAGCGGGCGCCAACGCCGCACGCGTTGGGGCGATCGCCCGCCTGAACGCGGCGACGGCCGGCGGCGAGAGTCTGCTGCTGCTTGGCGGCCTCTTTACCGACGAGTGGAACAACGGCGACTCGTTCATCGCGCGTCAGGAAATTGACCAGCGTGTGATCACACCGCAGAACAATTTCCTGACCGACGCGAATCGCGCGATTCATCGCGCGCGTCTGGCGGCCGAGCAGTCGATTCTGCTGCTGAAGGAGTACAACCAAACCGCGCCTGGCTGGCAATTCGCCGAGATGTACTTCATCGAGGCATACGTGGAGGAGCTGGCGGCCGAGCATTACTGCAGCGGCGTGGTCTTCAGTACGGTCGTGGATGCCGTCGAAGCGTACGGTACGCCGCTGACCACGGTAGCGGCGTTCACCCGCGCCCTGGCTCACGCCGATTCGGGGCTCGCGTTGGTCACTGGCACGACGGTGGATGACGTACGTGTTCGCAGCGCGTTGCAGGTGATAAAAGGTCGTATCCTGCTCGGTCTCAATCGTCCGGCGGATGCAGCGACGGCGGTCACCGGTGTCGCCACGGCCTTTCAGTATCTCACGTATCACGCGCTCACGACAACCAGCAACCAGTTCTGGAACTTCAATAACCTGACTGGCCGCTACAGCGTGAGCACGAACGAAGGCGGGAACGGCATGAACTTCGCGTTGGCCAACGATCCGCGCGTACCGGTATGCGCGGGTAACGACGCAATCTGCAAGACGATCGGCGTCACGAAGGCGAGCCGCGACGACCTGAGCACGCCGTACTATGTGCAGCGGTTGTGGCCGGCGCGTGAATCGTCGGTGGCGATCGTGTCGGGACAGGAAGCCCGCCTCATTGAAGCCGAAGCGCAGATGCGCGCCGGCAACACCGGCGGTTCGCTTACGACATTGAACGCGCTTCGCGCCACGTTTGCGGGCCTGACACCGCTCACTGACGCGGGCACCGACGCGGCGCGCGTGGACCAACTGTTCCGCGAGCGCGCGTTTACGCTGTTCGGCCGTGGTACGCGCATGGGCGACATGCGTCGTCTTATCCGTCAGTATGCGCGCACGACGGCCACAGTGTTCCCCACGGGCGCCTGGCACAAGGGTGGCAACTACGGCACAGACGTCACGTTGCCGCTGCCGTTGGCGGAGACGAACAACCCGAATGCGGGCGCGGGTGTGTGCATCGACCGTAACCCGTAGTTCGTTGTGATGGGCTGTGAAGGAGGGAGGACACGGGGGCGCGGTACTGGCCCTCGTGTCCTTTTTCCATATGCGGGAGTGACGCGGAACTGCTTTACCGCGGATTCTCGCGGGTAGCCGCTGATACACGGCGAATGGGGTGCAATACAGGGTAGGGCTGCATACGTGATCTCGTCGCCTCTGCTGCACGACATCACTACATCACGCGCGGCCCCGGTTCAAGCAACGATCGCGGCGACGATGCGAATCCGCATGGCCGGCGAACGATTCATGGTGCGGTGCTTCAGCGATGGTTGTGCTGGAGAACCTTGCGCACCTTGAGCGAATCAGGAATGCGGCTAGTCGAGTCAGAGGCATCCCCGCCGTGAGCCGCCGAGAGAGCCTGACGGCTGACGCGTGATCGTCCGGATGAGACGGGACCCACGTGGGTCGTTGACGAATCCAGGGCAAACTGGCTTACCAGGTCGCGCATCATATCCGCCTGTGCATTGAGTTCTTCTGACGCACTAGCCGACTCTTCGGCATAGGCCGCGACCCGTTGGGTTTGCTCACTCACGGCCTCCACCGAGGCGCCAACGTCGCGAATCTGATCCCGCTGCGCCTCACAGTCGACGGCAATGTCCTGGACGAGTGTCGTGACGCGTTCGACATCGGTGTCGACGGTACCGAGATGTTCGCGCACTTGACGCCCGATGTCAGTGCTGACCCGCGTAGTGGCGACCGTTTGCTCGATCAATTCGGACGTTTCTCGTGCAGCGGCCGCGGCGCGAATCGCGAGCTGACGCACTTCGTCGGCGACTACGGCAAAGCCGCGACCGGCGTCGCCCGCGCGTGCCGCTTCGACCGCCGCATTCAGCGCCAGCAGATTTGTCTGGAATGCGATTTCGTCGATGGTCTTCACGATCTGTGCGGTGCGCTGCGCCGATGTCGTCATGCGGCCCATGGCCTCGTCGAGCGATTGCATCGACTGGGAGCCGGCTCGGACACGATCCCGCATTTGCTGCGTTAACGTCCGGGCTTGCTGCACATTATCGGCAGTACGCGTCGTTACTGCCGCCTGCTCCTGAACTGCGGCGGTGATTTCTTCAACCGACGCGGCTTGCTGCGATGAACCATTCGCCATACTCTGACTTCCGGCAGCTACTTCGCCCGCGGCGCCGGCGATCTGTTCGGCCGCCTGCTCCACTTTGGAGAGCGCCTGTGCGACGTTCGAAACGGCTTCATTCACAGCATCCGCGAGACGTGCATGATCACCGGCAAACGTGCCTCGAACTCGCACGGTCAGATCGCGCTTGGCGACCTGCTCCAGTACATCAAGGGCAGCGTCGACCGGTTCACGCGCAGCCGATTGTGCTGCATTAAAGCCGCGCAGCAAATCGGCGTAAGCGCCAGGGAAGTTCGACGCGGCAGCACGCACCGTGAGATCGCCTACTTGTGCGCCGCGCACGACCCGTTGCGTTTCGGTCAACAGCCCGCGCAACGTGTGCATCGCTTGCCGGTGAGCTTCCACCGTTTCCACCGTTTTCTGTCCGATCGAATTCACCGCAATCGCCAGCGTGGCCAGTTCATCGTCGCCGGTAACCGCGACCGACTCGACCGTGGTGGTTACATCCTGCTCGACATCACCCTGCGCGAGTCGAATCATGGCCGACCCGAGTGCTGTCACTGCTTGTCGCTGCAGCGACTCCACACCGCGCACCAATTGCGCCGTCGTAAATTGAATGCGCTTGGCCACTTGTCGACCAACGCTGAAGACCAGCGCGGCGGTCAACAGTGTGACACCCAGCAGAATGCGGCCGAGCCAGGTGAACAAGGCCTCGTTCGCACCGTTCGTTTGTTCGGCGCCGACCGCGATCACATCACCAAAGCTTTCAAGTGACGCTTCCAACTCGTCGAAGTACCGCATGAATTCGGCATTTCGTGACGTCACCGTCGCGCTATCACCAGCAAGTGCCGCGGCAATCACGGCTTCGCCGCCGTCGAGATACGCTGCGACCGGGGCATTCAGAGAGTCGACCAACTGTTGCGCACGACCAGTCGTGACCGCCCGGACCTCGACAAGATCCTGCCGAAACCGCGCCGCATGTTGTGTAAAGCCGGTGCGTCCCTCGCTGACCCTGGCTGCATCCTTCGCGGCCACGCCCAGCACCGCCGCCAGCACATCGCCGCGTACGGCATCATGCATCATGTCGGCGTCCATCTGCAAGCGCTGCGCGCGCGTGCTGATGACAAGCGCATCCATCCCGCTCCGCGCTCGCGACAGTCCCACGGCACCGGCTGCAGCTACGGCAATGGTGCCGATTGCTCCCAGCGCCGCCAGCCCGAGCAATTTGCGACCCAGCGTCCAACGCACTTTCAAAGCCATGATGTTCTACCAGCGACGCGAAAAGCCGAGCCCCGCGAAGTAGTCGCGGCGCGAGGGCGAAGGTCCAACACCGGCACGCGCATCGAGCTGGAACATATGTGTGATCTGGTAGGTAACGCCGCCATTCAGAAACTGACGACGCTGCCATCCGCCCGCGTTTTCCCCAAAGGCGTAGTACTCGGTGTAGGTGCCAAGTTTGTCGGTGAGAGAGAAGCCCAAAGATGCAGAACCCGACCACTCATTGTTGAGGCGAATCGCATCTTCCGATGCGGCCCAGTTGCCGTTCGTCGAGAAGGCGACGCGGTCCGAGAGGTCCCAGGCAGCGAGCATCTTTACTTCTGGCAACACGTGACGGCTCCGATATGGCGACGCGCCAGTGGGGACCGATGCACCCACAATGGCGGCCAAGGCCGGCTGCCAGCGTCGCGCTCCTTGACCGGCGTCCATAATTGAGATTTTCGCGCCAATGCCGGCGTCTTCGAAACCGCGGGCGCGGCTGTCACCATGGCTTTCGATCGTGTACGAATTCGCAGCGACGCGCAGTTCGACTCGCCGAGCCACCCCTCGGCGCAACAACATCTCACCGACAGCCATGCTGTTGGTGCTCGCTTCGCGCGTGAATGTCTGCCCGGCTTCGATCTGCGTCAGGCCCGTGGCAACGGTGACCGCACTTTCCGTGAAGTCGGGGCGGTCGGTGATGATTGGTTCGGCCCGCGAGGCCATAGAGGCTGTGGCGCACGCATTGAGCGAGGTCAGCAGAAGCGCCGACGCGAGCACAGCGAAACGGCGCGGAGCTGAGTGCGCCAGCACGAAGTAGTCGAGCATTGGATGCGATACCGAGAAAAGAAGGGTCGTTCGCAACCACGTCGCTGCGGTCATCGGCACGAGGCCGTCGCCCTTGCATTTCAATCTCGGATCACAGGGTCCAGAACTTGAGCGATGCAACAAGTTTGGAGCAGTCGGATGGCCGTGTTGGGCGTCCGTCGTGACGACGCGCGGGCGTTTCCGCGGCCGCGCCACCACGCCGTCGGCCCGCATGAGCCTCGCGACGCGTTTCGTACTCATGAGCAGGCCCGCCTCCCGTAAGTCGTGACGGATAGGCGGCGCCCCTACGTCTCTCCGCTCGCGGCAAATGCGATCCGAAGATGGACCATCAGCACGTCGTCGATGATCGCACACCAACTCTCCGGCCGTTGGAGATGCGCGTTGTAGCCGGACACGGACACGGACACGTCCAACACGCGGCACATGCGTCGCACGGGGAACTCGCTCCGATGGCGAGCGATCACTGCGACTGTCAAGCGACATCATGTGGCCGCGATCCGATCCACGCGTCGCCGCCACTCCTCGACGATGCTTGTCCACGGGCGCTGAAGAAGTCGAGTCAGCACTTCTCGAATGCCGCTGCCCGGTGTGCGCAAATATTCGCGTACCGCATCGACACCGCCAACCTCATGCACCATTTCGGCGAGCACCGCGCCAGCGCTGTTGCGGATGTCAGGCGAGACACCCATGTCGTCCACAATCTTGTCGAGGCCGAGCTGCGGCTGCACGCTCAACAATAAATCGAGATGCCGCACTGAGCCGATATAATCTCGGCCTGCCGTCCCGCCGAACCAAGTCGGAACGCCCTCCGAGGCGATAAGCGAGGTGCTGCTCCCGCGATTGATCGGAAGGAGCACGACGTGAGCAATCTCGTGTCGATACTCTTCGCCGAGCGCAGGGATACCGGAGAAGACCTGAAAGTTGACGGGCTTTGCAAACCCACCGGCGGCACCGAAACGCTGCGGGATCACCACGCCGAGAATCGCCAACGCCTGATCGACGCTCTCGGCGACGTAATAGTCGAGCCGAGGAGGTGGCGCCACGCCGAACGCTGTGGCGAGCGAATCCACGAAGGCGGCGGCACGAACGGCCTTCGAGTCGTCGAAGCGCAGTGCGGGGGCAACTCGGTACGTAACGCGGCCGCGGGTCTCTCGCACCCATGAGCTCGTGCTGTACGGCAATGCATTGGCCAGCACCCAGCGCCCGTCCTCGCGACGAGCGTACGTTGTCATCGTAAGCTCGGGCTTCGTCGAGGAATCACGCGCGGTGGTTCCCTCGGGCCAGAACCGAGTGACGATGCGGTACGCACTGTCCACTTTCGCGTTGACGGATGTGACGCTCAACACTTCGGGGACCGCGTTATCGCTTAGGTAAAAGCCAGCTAAGTCGTACATGGACCACTGCGTCTGCTCCGACGCGCTCCACAGGGGCGAGGGCTTGCCGGCGTTCATCGCGAATTGGCCACTCTTGGACGCAAGGTACTCGTCCCAGACTCGACGAACTGCCAGCTCCGACGTGCGCGAGGGTGCCTTCGCGCACGCACTCACGCCGCCAGCTAGGATGAGCGCAACGAGACAACGGCGAGAAAATTCGCGCAGACGCAATCTGTGCATCACGTACGAAGCTCCGAGGATGTAGCGCGCATGAAGCGATGCCGGCTCTGGTCCACCTGACGAGGTTGTAGGAAAAGTCCCGAAGCAGGCAAATATGGAAACGGAACGTGATGGCACGCGACGGGTTGGTCTCACGTCAAATGTGGTATCGTTTCGCCTCGCGGTCGAGCACCCGCCACGGCCCGCTGTAGATTCTTCGATACGAATCCGCAGGTTTTGGGCGTCGACCTCGCGCGCCAGTTGCTGCCCGGCACGTTCGAGCACGCGCTCAACCACCTGCTCGATCACGCAGTCGATCTGGCCACTTCAACGCGCGGTTCAAGAACGACGCGACCAGCGCGCCGGATAACGATATCCCATTTCGTCAGCACGCGGCGCGACGATATTGCCCCAGTCTATGCGGCGGTGCTGGCGGTGGGTAACGGCTACGGACTGATCGGGCGGGAGATGTTCGCGGTCGATGGCGTGAAGTTGGCGAGTAATGCGTCGAGGCATCGGAGCGGCACGCGGGCGACCGATGCCTTGGAGCTCGAGCCCGATGTCGAGGCCAAGACGACCGCGCGGATCGTGCGGGCGACCAAGGCTGCGCAGCAGTTGCGGGCGTGGCTCGCGAAGCATCAGATCATCGTCGAGGCGTAAGCGCATGGCACGGGCTCCGAACAGGAGCTACTTTTGCCGGTCGTGGAGACGCTCGTGCCGTTGCTCACGGCCGACGCGGACTGCCGTAATGAAGCGAATCTCGCTGCGCTCGCGGCGTTGGACGTGCCGGCGCTGATTGCCGACATCGACATGCGGAAACGCGACAAACGCTTCGCGAACCGCGAGCGCCACACCACGGCGTCGAATCCGTTGCACGACACATCGGGCACCACGAAGACGGCGAGGCCCCCCAATCGCCACGGGGTACCGGCTCTCCAAGCCGAGGCTGCGGCCCTCGTGCAGGGAGGCATCGTTCAGGTAGATCCGCTCCTTGCCCGTGAGAAAAGCTCCCCAGACAATTCTGCCCTAGCTGCCGCGCGAAACGTACGCCATCTGCACGCCGCGGCCAGACACGACCCCCCTCGCGCCGGTGTCACGCCGACAGGTCGTGCGCATCATCCAAAACGACTGCGCGCCTGCCACGTCGCACGTCGGCGTGTGAAGGCCACTTGCATGAAATGAACGATTGATCATTTTACAGTGTGGTCCGATCTGCCGCTTAGAACGCTGCGCTCGGTGCTGCCACCAACGAGCGGCCTCTGATTGGCGCCATGGCTTGCTTTGCCGACCTTGGGTACTCCGCCGTCACCGTGCGAGGTATCTCGGCGCGGGCGGGCTTGTCGGTCGGCGTGCTGTACCAGCACTACCCGAACAAGAACGCGCTGCTCCTCGCCGCCTTTGAGCGCAGCATGGCCGACGTCCGTGCCACCTTCGAGGCGGCAGTCACGGCACCGCCCGGCGGGCAGCTCGCGACGCTCGTTCGCGCCGCCGCTGTCACCGTACGCGCGCACCTCGCGTTCTGGCAGCTCGGGTACGCGGCTCGCCATCAGCCCGAGGTCACGCGCGCACTGGGGCCGGCACTCTCCAGCTGGACCGACGAAATCGTTTCGGTGCTCACGACCTTGTTGCGGGCCGCCGGAGCTGCAGCGCCGGAGCTCGAGGCCATCGCGCCCTTTGCACAGATCGACGGCATGTGCGTGCACTTCTCTCTCGCCACGGACACGTCCCCGCTGGACGCCGTCGCCGAGCGGATCATCGCCACTTTCCCCCACCGCCTGATGGTCCCCTGACCTGCGCCTCTCCGCACGCTTTCACGCCCCCCTTCCCAAAAGCCTGCGGCCGTGCGATCTGGCGCCAGCGATCGGCGGCGCATTCGCGGCCGTCGAATCGAATGACTGCGCGCTGTTTTTGCGCGATGCGGGACTTCCACCATCGGTGCGTTGAGGCTTTTCCTACGGCCTCAACGCGTTGCGTTCTGTTGCAGCGCCATCAACACAATGCGCGCGCAGCGCGCATTCCGAAATGCGCTGTCAACAGCAACGCATGTTGGGCAGCTGCGTCGCGACTACGCGCGCGCGTGCTCCCACTGCTCAGCGAGGGTGCGAAATGCGGCTTCGTGCGCTGGCCAATCATGCAGCGTCGCCGGATCAAAATCGGCACCGTTCGGCCAGACGACGGTGTGCACCTCGGGATCGACGCGCACTTGATTGAACAGCCCGACGTCGCGGAGCGGACCGAACATCTCACCGGCCAGCACCGACGAGAAGTCGATGCGGCGTTCGAGCCCGTCGTCGAAGCGCAGATGGAGCGTAAACGGCGCCGCGACGGCGCACGACACGACCCGATAGATGGGATGGCGCATCAATGGCTAGGTGAGAGGATCAATAGGCACGGGGGCACGCCCCTGCTGCAAGCGCGTCCAGTCATCGAGCAGCTCCTGCTGGTGCAACTCCGCCCACGCCTCGACCAACCGGCGCTGGCGCGTGGGCAGTGAGCCTGCGATCACGTCGACCGGGTCGACGCGGATCACCGCGACTTGGTCCTGCCAGTAGGCGTGGAAATGCGCCACATGATGCGGCTCACCCGCCTCGGCGAACATGCGGACGATGATACCGAAAAAGCGGCTGAGTTCTGGCACATTTGAATTCTACTCGCGCCCCAGAACGCTGGGCAATCGGCGGACGTCACGCCGCTGGCACTGCCACCCCAACGCAAAACACCCCGCGCTTTCCAAGCACGGGGTGTTCACGTTTACGGATGGAGTGAGATTCGAACTCACGGTACGCTTTCACGCACACACGCTTTCCAGGCGTGCGCCTTAAACCACTCGGCCATCCATCCTAAAACTGCCACTGCTTTCTGATAGACGAACGCGCCGGCGCGGGGTTCCACGACGGCGCTTTCTTTTCCACGTTCTCCTAATCGACTTGTCGCACATGCAGCAGCTGCTGCAGCGGACAGGGTGAGATTCGAACTCACGATACCGTTGCCGGTACGCCGGTTTTCGAGACCGGTGCCTTCAACCACTCAGCCACCTGTCCTACAAGAAGGATGTCACAAATCTGCTGCCAGATTATGACCTCGCACTCGGAATGGCCGTTCCAGCACCGTCCGGATCCCGTAGAGTCTGGATAGCTAATCGGCGAGTGCACCCGATTCAAGGGTATCAGCCTACGACGCCGCGCCTGATGCGACTTTACGGGGCGGCAGCGGACTTGAGCCGAGCGAGCTCCGCTTCCGCGGCCACGGTGCCGAATGCGCCCCACTGTCCGCCTTCCACGATGCGCCGCCACAGCGCTTGGCCCTCGGGCTTTCGTCCGTTGTACCAATGCCAGTTGGCCACGCCATACGCCGCCGACGCGTCTTTCACCGACAGTTCACCGCTCGGGGCAGCAGTCAGCACGGAATCGGCCGGCAGGTCGCCCTTGTACAGCAGCATCAAGCGATGATACGCCTGGTTCTCGATGACGTTCATGTCGCGCGTGATGGACGCGAGCACTTTCGCCGCATCGGCGTCGCGCCCCGCACGGCGAAGCGACATGTACAGCCAATGGGCCATCGACACGCGTCGATCATCGTTGGTGGCCGAATCCACTTCCAGTTGCGCCACGCGCGCCGCCGCCGGAAAGTCACCCAACAGGTAGTGCGCCAAGGCAAGATGATAGCCGATGTTGCTGTGCAGCGTGCCAATGGGCGAGTTCTGCGCATTGGGCTGGCCATCGGGTTCGACTTCATCGGGCTTGCCCTGTACGAGCTCGGTGGCGCGCTCAAGATCCTTCAAGGCCGCCGCAAAGTCGCGCACTGAGATGTAGCGATGACCGCGATGCCGATAGAGCCACGGATTGTCGGGATATAGCGCGATGCCACGCGTGTAGATCTCGATGGATTCGCGGAGCTTGCCAAGATAGCCCAGCCGGCGAGCATACCAGATGATCGAGTCGACGTTGGTAGGCGTGTGCTCGTACGCCCGACGCGCCTCGCCGAGTTGCCCTTCGTAGCGTGTGCGCACGTCAGGGGCGAGCGGAAATGTCCGCAACGTGTCGCCAAGCAATGAGACCGTTTGAAACGCCACTGCCGCGGGGGCGGCTGTAGCCACTGCATCCCCCGGCGTTCTGTCGGCCGGCGCAGAGCAGGCGAGAGCGGCGGCGCCAGCACCGACGCTGACGAGCGTCAGCGCACGGGCGAGGGAGCGGCGCGTGAAACGAAACTCGGACATAAGAGTGGCCGGAAGGAGCGCGCAATACTCAAGCGCGTCGGGCAGCGAAGAATGCTTTCAATATCGCGCCCGATTCCGCAGCCTGCACGCCACCCCGCACCTGCGGCCGATGATTGAGCTTGGGATGACGCACGACGTCGCCCACGGAGCCGCACATGCCGGCTTTCTCGTCCCACGCCCCGAACACGAGCGAGCCCACGCGCGCGAGCACGATCGCCCCGGCACACATCGCGCAGGGCTCGAGCGTGACCACCAAGGTGCACTCGGTCAGTCGCGCCTGGCCCAGCGCTCGCGCGGCATCCCGCAACGCCAGCAACTCGGCGTGTGATGTGGCATCGCCATCACGCACCATCCGATTCTGCGCGCGAGCGACGATCTCGACACCACACAACACCACCGCGCCGACCGGTACTTCACCGGCCAGCGCGGCCTCGCGCGCTTCGTCGAGCGCGAGGTCCATCGCGGCATGGACCTGCGGCGCCAACGGCGGGCCGGCGATGGATCCCGACTCCGGGTTCAACCCGGCGGCTCCGCCATTACCGGCGCTACGATCGGCGGGGCGCTAAACGCGGCCTGCGCCGCGGCATCGGTGGCATCGCCGTGGCGGAATGACAACGCCAGGGAGCCTGCCTGTACATCCGCGACGATCACATCACCCTCCTTGAACGTGCCGTCGAGGACGGCGAGGGCCAACGGATTTTGCAGCATACGCTGCACGGCACGCTTGAGCGGTCGCGCGCCGAACACCGGATCGTACCCTTCGTCGGCGAGCAGCGTGCGCGCAGCGTCGGTGAGACGAATCGTGAGCTTGCGGTCGGCCAGCAGCTTGCGAAGACGGGCGAGCTGGAGGTCGACGATGTGATCGATCTCGCCGCGCCCCAACGGATGAAAGACGACGATGTCATCAATACGATTGAGGAACTCCGGCTTGAACACGCCCCGGAGCGTCATCAACACATCCTGCTCGATCGTCGACCATGCGGCATCACCGCTGTGCCCACGTTCGAGGATCATCTGACTGCCCACGTTCGACGTCATGATGATGACGGCGTTCCGGAAGTCGACGGTGCGTCCCTGCGAATCGGTGAGTCGTCCTTCGTCAAGCAGTTGCAACAGAATGTTGAACACATCGGGATGCGCCTTCTCGATTTCGTCGAACAGGATCACGGCATATGGACGACGACGCACGGCTTCGGTGAGCTGCCCGCCCTCTTCGTACCCTACGTAGCCCGGTGGCGCACCGATAAGCCGCGCGACGGCATGCTTCTCCATGTACTCCGACATGTCGATGCGCACCATCGCGTGTTCGTCGTCGAAGAGGAACTCGGCGAGCGCCTTCGCGGTTTCGGTCTTGCCAACGCCGGTGGGACCAAGGAAGATGAACGAGCCGATCGGACGATTGGGATCCTGCAGTCCGGCGCGTGAGCGCCGCACCGCGTTCGCCACCGCACGCACGGCTTCACGTTGACCCACCACGCGCGTGGCGAGCACGTCTTCGAGCTTCGTGAGCCGCTCGCGCTCACTTTCGAGCAGGCGTGTAACTGGGATGCCGGTCCAGCGCGCGACCACGTCTGCCACGTCGTCGGCGCCGACTTCCTCCTTGAGGAACTGCGGACGGCCGTGGTGGCTGCCGAGTTTTCCTTCGGCGACTTTCATGTCGCGTTCGAGCTGCGGGATTTTCCCGTAGGTGATCTCGGCGGCCTTGTTGAGATCACCGGCGCGCGTGGCCTGCTCCACTTCGAACTTCGCCGCTTCGATTTCCTGCTTGATGCGACCAACGGCGCCGAGTGTTTCCTTTTCCTGCTGCCACTGGGCACGCATGCCAGTGGTTTTTTCCTTGAGATCAGCGAGCTCGCTCTCGAGGTTGCCGCGGCGCTCGACCGATGCGGGATCGGTTTCCTTGCGCAGCGCTTGCCGTTCGATTTCCAGCTGCACGACGCGTCGTTCGACTTCATCGATCTCCTGCGGCACCGAATCGATTTCGATGCGCAGCCGTGACGCCGCTTCGTCGATCAGATCGATGGCCTTGTCGGGCAGAAAGCGATCGCCGATGTACCGATTCGACAGCGTGGCGGCGGCCACGACCGCCCCATCGGTGATCCGCACACCGTGGTGCGCTTCGTACCGCTCCTTCAGGCCACGGAGAATCGCGATCGTGCTTTCGACACTGGGCTCACCGACGAACACGGGCTGGAAGCGCCGCTCGAGTGCAGCGTCCTTTTCGACGTGCAGTCGGTATTCATCGAGCGTGGTCGCACCCACCACACGCAGTTCGCCGCGGGCCAGCATGGGCTTGAGCATGTTGCCCGCGTCCATGCTGCCTTCCGCCTTGCCGGCGCCAACGAGCGTGTGCAGTTCGTCGATAAAGACGACATACAGTCCCTCGGCGCTGGTGATCTCTTTCATGACGGACTTGAGACGTTCCTCGAATTCGCCGCGGAACTTCGCACCGGCGATGAGCGCACCAAGATCGAGCGACACAAGCTTCTTGTTGCGCAGCCCTTCGGGAACGTCGCCGCTGATGATGCGCTGAGCGAGTCCTTCGGCGATCGCGGTCTTGCCGACGCCCGGTTCGCCGATAAGCACCGGATTGTTCTTCGTGCGGCGCGACAACACCTGAATCACGCGGCGAATTTCTTCGTCGCGTCCGATCACAGGATCGAGCTTGCCCTTGCGCGCGGCTTCCGTGAGATCGCGCGTGAACTTCTCGATTGCCTGATACTGCCCTTCGGGCGACTGGTCGGTGACTTTATGCGAACCGCGCACGAGCTTGAGCGCATCAAGCAGCGCCTTACGGTGCGCGCCGACGGTGGTCAGTGCGCGCGCGCTGTCGGTGCCTTTTGCGTCGGAGAGCGCAAGCAGCAGGTGTTCGGTGGAGACGTATTCGTCGCCGAGCGTCTTGGCTTCTTTTTCGGCGGCATCAACGACTTGAGTGAGTTCGCGACTGAAGGTGGGCTGTGCATCGCTCTGCTTCGCGTAGCGCGCGGCCTCCTGTTCGGCGGCGGCGCGAACACTGGCGACATTGGCTCCAACACGCTGCAGCACCGGCACCACGATGCCTTCGCTTTGAGCAAGCAGCGCCAGCAGGAGATGCAGATCGTAGACGAGGGGATTGCCGGCCTTACGCGCGAGCGCGACGGCTTCGTTGAGCGCCTCAGCGCTTTTCACGGTCAGACGGTCGGGATTGATCATGGTATCCTCGAGAGGCAATCACAGTGCCGCACTTCTGCTGCCAATACTGCAGATACGGGCGCTGAGTTTCGAGAGGGAAGCCCCTACAATCGCCGGGTGAGCAGGTCACGGATACACAATGGCGCGCCGAGTCCGTCCACCCGGCGCGCCATCGTGAGTTTTCGTTTGGGTCTCGTGGTGCTCGTTGACTCCGGCTTACTTCACCACGATCATCTTTTTCACCAGCGGCACGCCATCCACTTCGAGGCGATACAGATACACGCCCGAAGCGGCCTCCCGCCCGGTTGCTTGGACCTTGCCATCCCAATAGGCGACATAGTCGCCACATTGGACAGACACTTTTTCCAGCGGTTGACCTCCGGCCACCCCTCCGGTTCCGCCCTGCAAAACCGGCGTCGCTACAACCTGCATGATCATGTTGTAGATCTTCAAACTGACGCGGTACTGCCGACCAGAATCGGTGCAGTTGGGTGAATCACCCACACTGAACGGGATGCGAGTCTCAGGATTGAACGGATTCGGATAGTTCTGTCCGAGCGTTGCTCCATTGCGGCGTTGCTTGCTGTCCTGCGCGGCCGCGACTCGTGGCATGATTACGCTGAGAGCGAGCACCAGACCCAGTGCTCCCCACACACGTTTCATGTTGCTTCTCCGACTGACGAATCAGGGTTGTGAGTCGAAGTCTCCAAGTGAAAGGTGGACGTCAGACCTGCGTATCAGGTCTTCCTGAAGCTAGGACGCGCAGACGGGGCCGTCAAGCAACATTCTCCGATCGCTCTGGACCGTCACCATCGTCCTTGCTCCCAAACCCCGAACGCCCGCAGCTCGCGGCCATCGGGGAGGTGCTGGGTGATGAATTCCCGGAGGAGTCGCTGGTGCGCCCGGCAGTCGGCGGGCTCGACCGCCGTCTCGTCGCCCCGCAGCCAGACGGCGATGGTGTGGCGGGCGGCCGCCGGCAATCGCCGGCCCATGGGCGCCATTTTGGCACACAGGGGGCAGAGAACGCCACCAGCGGCGTGACTGAAGCGGGCATCCGCCTCGGCGGGGATCTCGGCGTGGCACTCGGCGCACCGATCGAGGCTCGGCATGAAGCCGACCTCACTAACGAGCCGCCAGAAGACCCCGAGGGTGAGCGCCACGGTATGGCATTCCGATGCCTCAGCAATGGCGTCCAGCCCCGCGGCGACCCCGAGATAAACACGGGGCGCCGCCTCGTCGTGGACCACCCGCATCACGCACTCCACGAGGGCGCTCGCGGCGGTGAAGCGGCCGAGGTTGGTGGCCAGGCCCGCCCGCGATCGCGTGACGTCGAATGCATTCAGCGCGTGCAAGTCGCGTCCCGGCTTCACCAGAATCTGCGCCTGCCCTTCGGCGAACAGATCCACCGCGCTGCCGAACCGCTTTTGCGACGACCGGGCGCCGCGCGCGACCACCGACAGCACGCCGGCGTCACGAGTCGCCAGACGCAGGATGCGCGACGACTCGAGATACGGTATGGCGTGCAGCACAATCGCGTCGGTGGTGATCAGGGACATGGGTGGAGATTAGCGACGCCTCGGCCGGAGCGCGTTGTCGCCGAATCCCGGCGTTGGCCTACGGACGGATGGCGAGGTCCACGCCCCCCTGATTCGCCGCCACGCGACGCACCTCGGTACCGGACGGGCTGAACACGAGCAGGGACGTGACGGAACCGGTGCCGTTCTGGATGCAGTGCAGCCGGCCGAGCGCGTCGGCCTGCCCACTGCCGCAAGTCACGGCGGCGCCGGTGGCGCCGGTGAGCGCCAACCAATCGGCGGAAGCCGACGTGACGAAGCTCAGATCGGCCGTGCGCACCTTGATGATCCGGTTGGTGAACGCGGCGAGGTCCTGATACAGCGAGACGTAGAGGAACCCGTCGAGACCGAGCTTGACGCCGGCGCCGTACGTGTTGGCCGGCATCCGCTTGGTGAGCAGTACGCGCTTGCCGCGCAGATCGACCTTGGTGATGCCACCGGTCGAAATCAGCGTGTACGGAAACGCGGCGAAACTGGCGTCTCCTCCGGCGCTGATGTATGCCACGTCACCGTCAACCAGTGCCGAGGCGCTTGAGCCGCGCAGTCCCGGCAGGAGAATCGTGTCACGCGTGAGGCCGGTATTCGGCACGCGGATAAGACGGACATCGCCCTGCACCGCGTAGTTCACTTTGCAGTTCGCGTTGGCGTCGACGATCCAGGTGGCGTTGTCGAACTGAAAGAGATCGGTGGGGCATGCCCCAGCGTTGGCGATACGCGTGCTGGTGACGGTGCCGGCGCCGGTGAACGAGAGGAGCGCCACACTGGACGAGTCTCGAAGTGCGGCACCGATGAGCGTTTGCCCACCTGTACCGGACAGCAAGCGTGCGCGCGATGGATTGCTGCGCGTGGGTAGCTGAATGCGCCGCGTAGTCGACGTGCGCACATCGGTGACGTATAACAGATCGCCCGCGCCGCGACTCGACACGGTGAGGACCGTATCGCGCAGCAGCGTGAAACCACCGGCATCGAACTCGGTGGTTGGGGCTAACGTGAGCTTCGTACTCGCGCTGCCGGTGTCACCGAGGAACGTGAGGCCCGGCTGGATAAAGCCATCGAGGACGATGATGCCGCGTGGCGGCTGTGGCGTGCTGTTGTTGATGCCGTCATCACCGCACGCGGCGAGCACGGTCAGGAGCGCGGCCAACGTTACCACGGTAGAACGGCGGCGAACGGTGGTGCGAGAGCGGACCTGCGGGATCATCGTGTGGAGTGTTGCAGGGTGAACGAGATCGCCCAGGATCGCCCGGGCGACGGAAAACCGCGGACCGACTGCCACGATGCATCGGAGGCGTTCTCAAGCGAGAGCGCAACCAGGGCGTCGAGGTGGGGCCACGGCCAGTGGGGCAGCGTGCGCAACTGTTGCGCGACGGTGATGTCGACAAGCGACACCGCTGCCAATTCGAAATCAGGATTGCGTGGGCCGGCCGTATATGGCCTGGCGCCCATGCCGCGCCACACCACGGTGGCGTGCTGCGCCTGTGTGTGCAGCTGCAGCTGAGCGCCGCCGGCAACACGGGGTACGTACGGTGTC
The DNA here is from genome assembly GCA_031363815.1 of Gemmatimonadota bacterium. Taxonomy (GTDB): domain Bacteria; phylum Gemmatimonadota; class Gemmatimonadetes; order Gemmatimonadales; family Gemmatimonadaceae; genus Gemmatimonas. The sequence continues at coordinate 55,714 of JANLVC010000031.1, read as the reverse complement.
GGAATTCGGAGGCCGCCCGTGCGGAGGACGGCATCGTACGCGGTGACCCACCCCGAGACTGACGCGATGCCTGTCGCGAACTCGGCGCGCGACTCGAGGCCGCGCAGGCGTTCCACGCCGACATTCGCGGGACTCCAGCCGAAATTGCCCGGAAACCACACGATCGCGTCACGCGTGCTCCGCGCGACCACCGCGCCTTCAATGCTCGCTCGTGTGCGAGATGTGCCCGCGACGACGCGAACGCCACTGCTCACGTCGAACTTGACGCGCTCCGGTGCGAGCGATCGCACGAACAGTCGCTGAGGTGACGCGAAGTACAAGTCGTACAGTGTGGGGACGCGCACCGCCTGCGCCGCGCGGCCAAACATCACCACCCGCACCTGCTCGCCAACATGCGCGATTCGGCGCTCGGCGCCGAGCGATGCGGTGGGCAACAGTCCACTGCCTTCGATGAGATCGGCGCGCGCCCCGACGTCGACGCTCCACCGGCCGTCGGAGCGCGCACTCCACGCGCGCTGCACGCCGCCAAACGCACGACGGCGCCGCTGCGCCAGTCCACCGGTGGCCGACAGCCGATCGGCGCCCACGCCCACCCGCCACGCGAGGTCGTGCATCGTCCCGCGCCATTCGGCATCCGCGGCCCACGCCACTGCGCGTGAGTCGAGCGCAGGACGCGTGGGATCGACATATCGCAGCTGCAGACGTCGCACACCAGACACCAGCGTAGTGCCGTGCACGGCGGTCTGCGCCCGCACCAGCAGGCGGTCGGTGAACGAGCGGTCGGCATCGTAGCTGTGCACGTTGGCGGGGCCTACCATGCCGCGTTCGCTGCTGGACCCGAGCACCGAGAGTTGCGCCCGGCTTCCGATGACGCCGAGCGACAGCGTGGCCCGCTGCTCGTCGTTGTTGATGCGCCTTTCGCGCTGCGGCGCAACGCCAGCATCGTTGACGAAGTCGAAGTTGTTGGTGGCGTCGCGCCATGCCGCGCTGGCATGCCACACCGCACCGGCCGCCGCGACGTGCCACGCCCCTTCCAGACTCCGTTGCCCGAAGGCACCGGTACGCACCGAGGCCACACGCTGCGCGGACGTGGTGAGCGCCAGCACTCCGCCGGTCGCGCCGGCCCCGCTGCCAACCGGATCGGCACCAAGCGCCACGGTCGCCGACTGCAATCCCGCCAGCGGAATGTCAGACACGTCGGCGATGCCGGTAGCGGGATCATTGAGCGGCATGCCGTCGAGCGTGATCGCGACCTGTTCCCGTCGCGCGCCGCGCAGTGACAGGCCGGTCTCGCCGCGGGCCGAGCGCAGATTGGTGTACGGCATAAGCGCGAGGATCGCGTTCACCGTCGATGCGCCGGCGGTACGCGCGGCGGCGGTCTGCAGTGTGGCGGTGGTGCGTCCGGCGGTGCGCACGTCACTGGCAAGCGCAGCGGTGCGGGCGGCGGTGACCGGCATGGTGGCCAAACGCGCCGCACGTGGGGCATCGAGGGCCAGCAGCGATACCCAGCTGGTATCGAGCGCGTGACGCGGACCGCCTGGAATGGCCACGACGCGCGGCAGATACCCAGCACGCGCTATGTGCAGGCTGTCGGCGTGCGCCGGGTACACCGCGAGGCAGGCACCCACGAGCCGACGAGACGACGTACCCACCGACGGCGTGGGCCGCCACGTGAGTACGGCACCGATTAGCGGAGCGTGCGTGCGCCCATCGGCCACGCAAATCGTGGCAGAGTCGATGGGCGGTTGACTCGCGTGCGCGACAACACTGGCCAGCAGCAGTGAAAAAATGGTCACGACGATGGACGCTCGCGATGACGGCCACTGCCACGCAGCGGAAGCAGCGCGAGCGCGCCGACGGCGGGATCGCGAGTGACGACGATCGGCCACTCGTACACCCGCTCGAGAATCTCACCACGCATCACGCTGGCGGCGTCGCCAGCGGCGGCGACCGTTCCTCGATGCAGCAGCACGATATGCGACGCGAATCGCGCCACGAGGTTGAGCTGATGACTCACGAGCACGACGGTGTGCCCCTGCTGGGCGAGTCCGTCGAGCAACTCGAACACCGCCATCTCATGTGCGATGTCGAGGAAGGTGGTGGGCTCATCGAGTACGAGCACCGGTGCCGCTTGCGCCAGCGCGCGGGCGATGCGCACGCGCTGCCACTCGCCGCCGGACAGCGTGTCCGTGCGACGACCGATGGCCTCAGCGATACCGGCGCGATCGACCGCACTCGCGACGGCCAAGCGATCGTCGGCACTCATTCCGCCGAAGGCCCGACGACGCGCGTGTCGGCCGAGGGCGACGAACTCCTCGACACGCAGCGGGAGCACCGGCTCCTCGCGTTGCGGCACGATGGCGATACGACGCGCCAGTTCACGCGCATCGAGCGCGGCGACATCGACGTCACCCACCGTGACGCGGCCGGACTCCATCGGAACGCGACGCAACAGCGTGCGAACCAGTGTGCTCTTGCCACTGCCGTTCGGACCGACGACGGCGGTCATCTTTCCCGGCTCCGCGACCACCGAGACATGACTGAGCGCACGCTGCGTCTGACCGGCGTAGCGCACGCTCACATTGTCAAACGTGAGGGCGTGTCCCCGCTCCGTTTCCTGCCTCGCACCGCTCATGCGGCCAGCCGGCGCAGACGCAGCAGGAAGAACGGAACCCCGACCAAGGCAGTGACGGCGCCAAGTGGCAGGTCGGCGGGGGCGCGCAGCGTACGCGCCAGCAGATCGGCCGCCACCAGCAGTACCGCGCCATACAGCGCGGACATGAGCAACATCGGTCGATGCTGACGCGCGCCGAGCGCCCGCGCGAGGTTCGGCACGACTAAGCCCACGAAGCCGATCAATCCCGCGGCCGCCACGGTGGCCGCGGCAAGCCACGACGCCACGAGAAAGAGCTGACGCGAGATCCGGTCGACATCGACGCCGAGGGCGGCGGCCGGTTCATCGCCGAGCGAGAGCACATCGAGATCGCGCGCCCGCCACACGAGCACACCACCGAGCACCAACAACGCGCCGCCGCAACGCGCGACGGCGGGCCACGTGGCGTCGGCCGCCGATCCCATCATCCAAAACAGTGCACCGCGCAGGCGCTCCGGGGGCGCATCGGCGAGCGCCACGAGAATCGCGGCGTTGGCGAAGGCTCCGACGACCACGCCGGCCATGAGCAGCAGTTTGGTATCGGCGCTGCCGCCGACGACCCGCGCAATCGCCGTGACGACGACCGTCGCGATGGCGGCTCCGGCAAATGCGCAGGCGGTGAGAAGGGCGGGCTGCCCGACACCAAATGCCATCGCGGTGACGGCGCCGACGGCCGCACCGCCTGACACGCCGAGCAGGTACGGTTCGGCCAAGGGATTGCGCAGCGTGCCTTGCAGCGCTCCGCCACTGCAGGCGAGGCCGGCGCCGACGAACGCGGCGAGCAACACGCGTGGCGCCCGGAGGTCGCGCACAATGGCGATGGTAGACGGGTCCCCGATGCCGCGGAGCGCATCGACGACGTCGCCGGTTGCAATGGGCACCGCGCCGATCGAGAGCCCGAGGATCACGACGACGGCCAACAGCAACCCGCCGACGGCCCAGCCAAGCCACGGGGAATGCGCGGCGCGATCAGCGCGATCAGCGCGTACGTTGTTCACGGCAGCGAGTCGCGCAACAGCGAGTCGCGCAATTCGGGGTGCAGCGCGCGCGCGAGCTGCACAGCGGCCATGCCCAGCACCACGGATGGGCGACCGGTCACGGCAGGATCCTGCACGATGAAGCGCTTCTCGCGCACCGCACGGATCGCCTGCCACGACGGACTGGCCATCAGTTTTGCCGCGCGCGCGACACCGGTGATGACCACATCAGGATCCCGCTTGGCGATTTCTTCGATCGAAACCGGCGGCGACGGTGCATCCATATCGTGAAACACGTTGTCGGCGCCGGCGATCGTGAGCAGTTCGTCGATGAAGCTGCCGCCACCGATCACGAGCAGCGGAGACTCCCACGCCGGCCAGACGACCCGTGGTCGTGGTCGCGAGGCGGTAAGCGCGCGGACGCGATCGAGCGTAGACTGTACGGAATCACTGACGACCCGCGCGCGGGCCTCGGCACCGAGCGCACGGCCGAGCACGGCGAGCAGGCGGTGGAACTGCGCGATGTGATCGACGCGAAGCGCGATCGTGCGTACGCCGGCACGCGCCAAGGCGTTTGCTGCCACGCGGTTCTCGGCGGTCGCGTACAGCACCACGAGCGTGGGACGCGCCGCCAGCACCGCTTCGATGTTCGGGCGAATGCCATCGCCGAGGGCCGCAATGCGGCTCACTTCTTTCGGATACTCGTCCCAACGCGAGCGCCCGACAAGCAGCGAGTCGGCACCGATGGTGAAGATTGCTTCGGTGGCGGCGGGATTAAGCGAAACGACGCGGGCCGCGAAGCGCGCGTCGGAAGGCAGCGGCGCGCCGAAATCATCGGTGCCCATCTCGACGGCGTCTATCTCGACGGCGTCTCTCGCGACGGCGTCGCGTGTGTCGACTGTACCGGTATCCGCACGCACGCAGGCCACTGCGCCGACGAACGGCAACAGGACCAGTAGCGTGCAGCGCACCACTTGTTGGCGAGGATACAAAAAGGCGTCCTCTCCCACGAGAAGACGCCCGAGCACGCGCGCAGTCGAATGGCACCATCGACGACACGTGGCGCGAGCCCCCCCTCGAGGGTCTTCGTCCGAGAATGAGCGCGGGTCGTCTCCTGGCTCCGGGTCGCTCCACTCGCCTTCCCGACCCGCAGGTCAGTGGCATCATGAGTGTCGCTGCTGCATCGCGTGTGGCGTTGCAGATCCCGTTACAGTGGCGGGGCCGCACCGGGATTACACCGGTTTCCGTGTCCTGCGCTCTTAAATCAGTTGTCCGCCGCGCCGAATGCGCGACACCAGCAACCTACCTTCGCGTTCCCGTGTCGGCAAGCGCCGCACCGAGCGCGCCCTTGAGTTCGGTGCGGCGGGTTTCGTAGGCCTTCTTCACGGTATCCGACGGCTCAGCGATGCGGGCGTAGGTTTCATCAAGCGCGGCGATCTCCTGCGCCAGACGTTTGTGCAACGGTGCATCCGACTCCCGCGGGCGCATCGTGGGCTCGACGGCAACACGACGCGCGGCGCGACGCTGCATGGAGCGCATGAGCACGACCATCATGAGCATGCCGATCGCGACGAGCAACCCGGCGATGTACAGATTGCGTGCGGGCGCACCTGATGATGGCAGTTCGATAATGAGTTCCGCATTCGGCTGCACATCCTGCGACAGGAACCTCCGGAAGTTGCGACCCTCGAGCGTGACGGGGGCAACGTTGGCAAACCCTTTGCCGGTCACGAATCCCTGTGGTTCCTCGAGCAGCACTTCAAACACGACGGCACCGCCTTCGGCGCGCATCAATAGCGGAAAGCTGCTAATCGGCACCTTGTAAGAGAATGCCACCTGTTTGATACCGGGCGCGATCGGCGCGTACACCGACACGCGACCGGATCCCGCGACGAACGCATCGGGTGATATCTCGCCTTCATTCGCCCGCACATCACGCGCGGACGCCGGCACCGACATGCTCCACGTTGGCATCGGCGACGTGGAATCGGTGGCCACCAAGGTGCGCAGACTGTCGTTGGACAGTTCGAACACTTCAATCACGGTGCGGAACTGCGAGGTATCGGCTTTGCCGACGATCAGATGCCGCCCTTTCACGGTAAGCTGAAAACGCACGGAGGTGGTATCGAACACCGTGATCTCGGCGTCGTCACCGCGCGACTCGACGTTCCTGAGCGGCGGCGTGAAGTAGGCGATACCGCCTGAGGTCGTGGACGCGAAGTAGACGCCGTCGCTGCTGCCGAACGGCGTCCACCGAAAGCGATAGTGTCCCTGCGCGTCGGTGCGCATGGAGTCGACCGGTCCGGCGGTGTCCTTGCCGACGCGATGGAGGGTGACCCACGTGCCCGCGGCGGGGGCCATGCCGGTCGAGTCCGCATTGACGCTGACGGGACGACGCACGCGACCGTTTACGGATCGCGTTTGGGCATTGAGCGCCGTCGCGGCGACGAGCGTCAGCGCGAGGAATCGGAGGAACGACGAAAGGCGCAACACGCGGAAGACCATCGGGTTGAGGAGCGGAAACGTCAGGGGGAGAATTTGCCGAAATCTTCCGGCCGCAGATTCTCGAGATACGCCTTGAGCTGTTCGGCCGTGAGTTCACTGTCGGAGGCCTCGACGGAGAAATCGGCGTCGGCGTCGTCCTGGTCGTCATCGAGAGCCGTAAGCAGCGCGGAGGGCGCGAAGATCGGCGCGTCGAGCCGCAGCGCAATCGCGATGCTGTCGGACGGGCGGGCGTCGACCTCCACCATCCCTTTCGGACCGTCGATCTGCAGCTCCGCGTAGTAGGTGCTTTTTTGCACGCGGGTGATGGAGACACGGCGCAGGGTGCCGCCGAGTCCAATGATGAGCGACTTGCAGAGATCGTGGGTGATGGGCCGTTCGCGCTTCACCTGATTCATCTGCATCACGATGGATTCCGCTTCCGGTTGCCCGATCCAGATCGGAAGCACGCGCCGCCCGCCCCGTTCACGGAGAATGACGACGTAGGAATTGGTCGCGCTATCGAGCCCGAGTCGGGCCACCGTGACTTCCACCATCATCGTTGCACCTCGTGCAGGCGAGCGTGCGGACGGCACACGGTTCGCGAGGCACACCACTCCGCACGCGTCGTGCGGAGCGATGCGCCGTGGCGACTCACCGGATCGCGCGCTTGAGCGCCGCGACGCGGTCGGTGCGTTCCCACGTGAACGTGGTCCGGGCGGAGCGGCCTCGGCCCACGGTCTCAGGACGGCGACCGAAATGCCCGTAGGCGGCGGTCGCCTGATAAATCGGCTTGCGCAGATCCAGGTCGCGCGTGATGCCGCGCGGCGTGAGGTCGAACACCTCGTTCACCGCGGCCTCGATGGCCCGATCGGACACCACGCCGGTGCCGAAGGTTTGGACATACACCGACACCGGCTGGATGACCCCGATGGCGTAGGCGACCTGCACTTCGCAGCGCGTGGCGAGCTTGGCGGCCACGATGTTTTTGGCCACCCAACGGGCGGCGTAGCAGGCCGAGCGATCGACCTTGGAGGGATCCTTGCCGCTGAAGGCCCCGCCGCCGTGACGACCCATGCCGCCGTAGGTGTCGACGATGATCTTGCGCCCGGTCAAACCGGCATCGCCCTGCGGGCCGCCGATGACGAAGCGCCCCGTAGGATTGATGTGAGTTTTGAGGCGCTTCGGCAGATACTCTTCCGGGATGGACGCCATGATGACGTCGTCGAGGATGGCGCGGCGGAGCTTGGTGTTCGAGACTTTTTCGTCGTGCTGGGTGGAGATCACCACCGTGTCGACCGCGATCGGGCGATCCCCTTCGTAGATCACCGAGACCTGGGCCTTGCCGTCGGGACGAAGCCACGGCAGCGAGCCGTCCTTGCGCAGCGCCGCGAGGCGGTGCGTGAGGGCATGCGCCAGTTGGATCGGCAACGGCATGAGTTCCGGCGTTTCGTCGGTGGCGTAGCCGAACATCATCCCCTGATCACCCGCACCGCCGGTGTCGACGCCCTGCGAGATGTCGGGCGACTGCGCGTCAATGGTGCTCATGACGGCGCACGTCTTGCTGTCGAAGCCGAAGGTGGCGTCGGTATAGCCGATTCCTTCGATCGTCTGGCGCACGATATCCGGCAGCGGCACGTAGGCCGACGTCGTGATCTCGCCCGCGATCACGACAAGACCGGTCGTCACCAGGGTCTCACAGGCGACGCGCGCCGCGGGATCCTTGGCCAGGATGGCGTCGAGCACGGCATCAGAAATCTGATCCGCGATCTTGTCCGGATGTCCTTCGGTTACGGACTCCGACGTAAACAGGTGACGATCGGCCACGCAGCACTCTGGGTAGAAGGTTCGTGCGAGAGGGTCACGCGTAGACTACTCCGCTACGAAAGTGCGGGCAACCCGCCCGACGGGGCGGCGAGATCGAGCTCGGTACGCAAGCGACGACGCAGCAGCGTTTCCGCTTCGCGTGCCGTGCCGGCGGCGAGGGCGGCCTGTGCCGCATCCTGCGCGGCCGACATGCGCACGCTGCGAATGACGCGCTTGACCTCACCGACGGCCCGCGGGGCCACACTGAGCTGACGAATGCCCAGCCCCATGAGGGCGAACACCGCCAGCGGCTGCGATCCCATTTCGCCGCAGACGCAGACATCGATGCCGTGCGCCGCACCGGTGGATTGCACCTGCGCGATAAGGCGCAGGACCGCCGGATGGAACGGCGTGAAGCGGGGCGCGAGGTTCGCGTTGCCACGATCGACGGCGAGCGTGTACTGCACGAGATCGTTCGACCCGATGCTGAAGAAGTCGACGTCGCGCACGAGGGTATCACAGGCGATGGCCGCGGCTGGCGTTTCGACCATGACGCCGAGCGGTACGTCGGCGCGGAACGGAACGCGGCGTTCCGCCAGTTCGGCGACGGCTTGGTCGATAAGCTGACGCGTTTCCCGGACTTCATCGACGGTGACGACGAGCGGCAGCATGATGCGCAGATCGCCGTGCACGCCGGCTCGCAAGAGCGCTCGCAGCTGCACCTTGAACAGTTCGCTCTCGTCGAGGCACATGCGGATGGCGCGCCAGCCGAGGAACGGATTCGCCTCGGTAGGGAATCCGCCCACCGGCAGCTTGTCGCCACCCACGTCGAAGGTGCGAATGATCACGGGGCGGGTGCCGAACGCCTGAATCACTTTCTTGTACGCCTTGTACTGCTCTTCTTCATCGGGCATCGTGGCACGGCCGACGACGAGGAACTCCGTACGCATGAGGCCCACGCCATCGGCGCCGCTGGTCGCGGCCATGTCCGCTTCTTCGGGGATGTCAACATTGGCGCGAATGACCATGCGTACGCCATCCGGCGTAATCGCCTCGCGGTGCGCGATCTCACGCATCTCGCCAACGCGACCGGCTTCGTGTTCGACGCGGAGCCGTGCCTCCTCGAGTTCGTGCTCGGACGGCGCAATCAGGAGCGTGCCTTCGGCCCCGTCGAGAATCGCGATCTGGCCCGGCACGAGGAACGAGAGCGCGTTGCGCAGGCCGACGACGGCCGGCAATCCCAGCGAGCGCGCAAGAATGGCGACATGCGCGGTAGCGGTACCGGCCTCGGTGGCGATGGCCGCGATGCAGTTGCGATCGAGCTGCATCGTGAGCGACGGCGTGAGGTCGTGCGTGACGAGAATCGCGTGAGCACCCGGCGGCACGTCAACTGGGTCGTGATCGGGGAGGTTGAGCAAAATGGAGAGCACACGAATGTGCACGTCCATAAGATCGCCGACTTTCTCGCGCAGCATGGGCGCGGCGTGCCGCGCGAAGTGCTGCCGCCATTCAAGCAAAATGAGGTCGAAGGCCTTTTCGGCACCGAGGTTTTGACGGATCAGCGCTTCAGTGCTGCGCGCGAGTTCCCCGTCGTCGAGAATGGAAATTTGCACATCGAAGATCGCGGCTTCTTCGGGGCCCGCCTGCTGCTCCGCCCTCGCGCGCAGTTGGCGCAGGCGATCGCGGGCGCGTTCAAAGGCGACGTGCACGCGCACGATTTCCGCATCGATGGCGTCATCATCAATGAGGCGATGCTTCACTTCGGGCACTTCCCAATGGAGGAGGTGCACGGGTCCCACGACGATTCCCGGCGATGCGGGAATGCCGCGGAGTACGGACTGCATCAGCTCTCCCCGAACCGAGCGGCGACCAGTGCGGCGAGCGACTCGAGCGCGTCGTCGGCGTCGGGCCCGGACGCGCGCAGGGTGATCATGGCCCCGTGTTCGGCGGCCAGCATCATGACGCCCATGATGCTCTTGCCGTTCACTTCGAGGTCATCGCGCGAGATCGTGATGTCGCTCTTGAAGCGCGAGGCAGCCTTCACCATTTCCGCGGCCGGCCGGGCATGGAGTCCCTGCTTATTCACGATTTGCACCGATCGTTCAGCCATTAACGGACCACCGAGTAGAGGACGAAGGCCGCGAGCAGGAAGAGGACGACGCGCCATCCCTCGGCGCGCCCGTGTAGTCGCACAAGGAGCACGGCCAAGAGCGGCGTCACGACGGCGACGCCCACAGGAATGGGGGTCAGCGGTGTCAGTCCGCCGATAGCACGATGGACCGCCAGGGGCAGCGCCAATCCACCCAACACAGCCGATACCCGACCAATGTAGCGCGGACCGTGCTGAAGGACGGGATGCCCCAGGGCCGTCGCCACGCGAAGTCCGTGCCGCCAGCCGGCGCGGAGGGCCCAGTCGCGCAGACCAAAGTGCCCCACGTTGTACAACACGAGAAAGCCCAACACGACGACCGGCGCGGAGGCGCCGACGCCGAAGAGCAGCAGGGCCACGAGCGAGCAGGCGGGCAGCCACGCCGCCCAGACCAGGCGGTCCCCGATGCTGCCGAGGGGCCCGCAGAGGGCCGTGCGGAAACGTTCGATGCGCAGGGGAGCGACCTGCTCCACCTCCGCCCGGGCGAGCGCCCCGATCGCCAGCGCGGCGAGATAGGGATGGGCGTTGAAGTAGACGGACTGCCTCGCCAACGCCTCGCGGTACGGCTGACCGTGGATCCCCCCGGGAAGCTGTCGCAGGGCGGGCTCGACACAAAAACCCACGCCATTCCCGACGAGGATTTCGTAGTTCCACGAGCCTTGAATGGCGAGGCAGCGCAAGTACATGGACAGCCGTAGGCCGGTGTCCATCGGCGGCGCCGACGCGATCCCCACCACGGGCATGCTGACCGTGTCGGTGCGCAGGGCGTCCTGGTTGCTTTCTGGGCCCAGGAATTCGTCAGGCACCGAGCACCACCATGAGCGTGCCCACGGCCAGTGAAATCAGGAAGAGCCGGCGGGTGCCGCTGATGGCGTGGAAGTCCTTCCACACCGACGCCGCGGCAACCGCGGCCACGCAGGCCACGACGATGCTCCGTGACAGGTCTTCAGGGACGCTCCAGCGGCCATTCACCCATTCAGCGAGCAAATGCCCTGGGATAAAGGCACAGGCGCCCAGTAGAGCCGCCCGGACGAGATCGAGCGTCATCCCGAACAGCTGCAGCCCGACCACCGTCTGGCGATTGCCCGCTTCGAGCTGCCCGAGGCGGCGACGCGCGAAGCCGGCGATGATCTGGCGGTGTTTGATCATGGAGAGCCCGCCGATCCACGCCGTGGCGATCCCGACGACAACGGCGACCGCAAAGGCGCCGGCCAAGGGCATCGCCCCAGCGGTGGCCCCGGTGGCGGCCACGGCACCGGCCACCACGGACGCGCTGCCCCATTCCGGGTAGCGCGAGGCGCCAACCGGCAGCGCTTCAAGCGCGAGGCACTCGAGCGCGGCGCCGCAGACGAGGCCGGCAACCGGGGCACCGACGAAGGCACCACCGAGCGTGGCCGCGACAATTGGCCGCGAGATCATCGCTTGCGGAAAGCTGACCACATCGAGTCCGATGACGCCGGCCAGCAGCGACAGCGGCAGGATGTCGAGCCACCAGGTGGGCCCGTCCATCAGGCGCCTGTGGTGGAAGCCAGCAGTTCACCAAGCGGCACGGGGCGCGCACCGGGCACGTCCTGCGCCGACACGTCGACTCCCTGCGCGGCGATATCACGCAGCCCCTGCTCTTCGGCGGCCGTGAGAAACACGAAGCGCAATCGCTGCACGCGACCGGGCGAGTGATGGACGCCCCCCACATTCACGGCACGAATGCGGCCGTCGGCCTGCAAGACGAGTCGCCCCATCGTCCCGATATCGCCGACCAGCACGATGCCAGGCTCCGGGCGCTTCTGCAGTTCGGCGAGATGCGCGGCGGCATCGTCGACGGTGTAGAACTGCACGGACATCTCGGGGGGCACACCCATGCGATACAGCTCCTGCTCCCACTCGCTCGACGCGACGTCGTCGTCGACCAGTACGATGAAACGGAGTTCGAGCGGTTGCCCCCATCCGACCACGACCTGGCCGTGAATGAGTCGATCATCGATGCGATAGAGCGCGATGGGCATCGGATCAGGCGCCGTGCACCGCCATCGACGCGCGACCGCGCTCGATGGCGGTCTGCACGGCGACGATCGGATCGACCGATTCCTGCATCGCGAAATCAAGGAGCAGCGAGAGGTTGATCCCGGTGACCAACAGCACACCGGGGCGCGCCCGAATCATGCGGCGTACGGCCATGGTGCAGCTTCCGGCGGGGAGATCGGTGAAGATCACGCGCGCGCCCGTGTCATCGATCGCCTGCGCCAGTGTGCCCTCAATATCATTGAGACACAGTCCGGTGTTCGACATGGCCAGAAACGACGAGCCCCTGCCGGTAATCTGTTGCACGGCCGAGATGATGCCGCTGGCGAACGATCCATGACCAGCGACGATGGCACGGACAGTTGCTGGTGTGACGTCGGTGTCGGTCGTGGTGTTCACGCGTGCCTCTCGATCACTCATTATCCTCTTGCAGGTATCGTTGGACGTCCGAGGTCCGGCGCATCTGACCAATCAACCGTTCGTTGAAGGCGGTCGCCGAATCATAGCCGCGATAATACCGCAAGAGGTGGTTCATCGCGATGACTTCCGCGATGACGGTGATGTTCTTGCCCGGATTCAGGTGCACGGTAATCTTCGGCACTTCGACGCCCAGAATATCCTGCGTCTGCACGTCGAGCCCTGTGCGGTCGATCGTGGCGTCGGCGTCCCATTCTTCGAGCACGACGACCACTTCGAGTCGCTTCTGCTGGCGAACGGCATGGATGCCGAAAATAGCGGGCACGTCGAGCAGGCCGACGCCGCGGATCTCCATGAAATGCCGCTGCAGCTCATGGCCCTTGCCGATCAGCACATCGTTGCCGCGGCGGGACACGAACACGAGGTCGTCGGCCACCAGGCGATGGCCTCGCTCAACGAGATCGAGCACGCACTCCGACTTGCCGATCCCACTCTTGCCGGTGAAGAAGAGGCCCACGCCGTACACGTCGGCGAGCGATCCGTGCAATGTGGTGGTGGGCGCGAACTGATCGGCGAGGTACGGCTTGATGAGGCGATAGAACTCCGCCGTTTTGAGGCGCGAGCGCAGAATCGCGACACCAGCGTCCTCGGCCAAGCGCACGAGCGGTTCAGGCGGTTCCAGGTGCTTCGTGATGAACGCACAGGGGAGCGGGAAGCCGAAGAACTGTTCGAGATTGCTGATGCGCCGTTCTTCGCTTAGCGACTGCAGGTAGGTGATCTCGGTTTCGCCGAGGACCTGGATGCGCTGATACGGAAAGCGATTGATGTAGCCGGCGAGTACGAGCCCCGGGCTTGACGCCTCGGGGCTCGTGATCTCACGATCGAGACCGGATGCCGAACCAAGCAGCTCGAGTTCGAGCGGATCTTTCATCCGCTCATAGAGCGTGCCCACTGTCAGGCGTCGACTCACCCGGTGCGATCTCCGTTGGCTGGAACGCGTCGCGAGCGGCGCATGCGCGACACTTGGCTTTCGAGTCGGTGCACGGCGGCACTCAAGGCCAACGCGAACGCACGCGCATCGGCATGGACAACGAGTTCTCGGTGTCGGGCGCAGCGCAGCACGATCTCGACGCGGCGTGTCTCCCCGTCTCCGACGAAGCGAACGATGGCATTCGCCACACGGTCTAATCGCTTCGCGATACGCGTGATTGCGGCTTCGGCCTGTGCGCGGAGTGATTCCGACACTTCGGCATGGTGCGCGTGCAGGATGATCTCCATCAGCGACCTACCTCCTTTCCCACCACCTCGCGGAGGTGAGCTTCAGTCTCTGTGGCGGCGTTCTCCCAGGTGAATACCTCGGCGAAGCGCCGCGCGGCGATCCCCAGGCGTTCGACGAGCGCTCGCTCGCCGCTGAGGTACCGCATCGACTCGGCCATCGCAGCGACATCGCCGTGCGGAACGAGGAGTCCTGTCTCGCCATGCCGCACGGACTCGCGAATCCCCGGAGAATTCGACGCAATCACCGGAGTCCCGCTTGCCGCTGCCTCCAGATTCGTGATTCCCCAACCCTCCTTAGGTGATGCGAGAACGAACGCCCACGCCCGTCGAAGCAGGGCGCACTTTTGAGTCTCGTCAATACGTCCTAAAAACCGTACCCGCGAGGCCACCCCAAGGGTTCCCGCCAGCTGTTCGAGGTCACCGCGGAATTCTCCAGCGCCTGCGATCTCCAGTGTAGCCTCTGGGACGCCAGATTGTGCGAACGACCGAAGAACGAGATCGACCCCCTTGTACTTTTTAAGTCGGCCAAGGTACGCAAAAACGGGGCGATCCGCTCGAACTGAGGGGTCGGGCGTGTAGGTCTGCGTGTCGATTCCCGGGAAAATGACGCGAATGCGATCGCGTCGCACCCCGCGGGAGACCAGATCGTCGCGGGTGCTTTCGCTGATGGCCTGGAAGGCGCAGCGGCGGTAGACCACCGGGAGCGGGCGTTCAGCCAGCCAGACGGCGGTAGCCAACGGCGCGGCCAGTTCCTGGAATGCCGTCCCGCCGAAGAGATGCGGGACGAGCGCCACCACGGGAGGCGCCTGCCACCAGGGCGTGAAGACCGGGACCTTGTTGATATCCTCGACGAGCACGTCGAAGCGCTGGTCGGCGAGGTGCGTGTGCCAGTGCTTTCGTACGAGCAACGGGTAGGTGACGCGGGTCCCGACGCGATGCACCTCGATACCATCGAGCGTGGCGCGCGGCGGGCATCCTGGCCAACCGCCGCAGAGCAGCGTGACGTGGTGCCCGCGGCTGGCCAACCGACCGAAGATCTCATGCAGGTGGATCTCGGCGCCGCCGGCGAGCGGATTCTCCCGGCACTGCCAATTGACGACGGCGATCCGCAGCCGGTCGCCCGGACGTGCGGCGGGTCCGGTCACAGGCGCCCGAGTTTGCGGGCGTAGGCGTCGAGCACTCCGTTCACGAAGCGTGCGCTGCGCGTCGTGCCGAATCGCTCGGCCAGGTGCACGGCCTCCTGCAGCACCACCTTGACCGGTGTCTCGTTCCGATCGAGCTCGGCGGCCGCGAGGCGCAACACGCTGCGTTCGATGGCGCCCAGCCGTTCGAGTCGCCAATTATTCGTAACCTGCGCGAGATCGGCATCGAGGGCGGCACATTTGTCGGCCACGGTGGCAACGAGACGCGAGGCGAACAGTCGCTCCTCGGGATCGACCGCGAGATCGTCAAAGACGTGGGTGGCGATTTTCCGCAGCTGGGTGAGATCACGGAGGTCGGCCGCGAACAGCGCCTGCAGGGCACGCGCCCGCCCGCGGGTTTCCACACGCTCCACTTTTGTCGCGGCGCGATTTCCGCGCGAGCGACGTCCGGCGCGCGGCGCCAGTGGTTCCTGGACCGGCGTGTCCCAGAAGGCGTCATCCTGCATATTGGTCACTATTCGTCCCCTTCACACTCTTCGGGGGGCGTGACCTGATCGAACAGATCGAGCATCTCGAGTGCTGCCGTGGCCGCTTCGGCGCCCTTGTTGCCGTGCACTCCCCCGGCGCGGGCTTCAGCCTGCTCCATGGTGTCGGTTGTCAGCACACCCATGGTGACGGGCACGTCGAAGTCACGCATGGCGTCCATCAAGCCACGAGCGGTTTCACCGGCAACGATGTCGAAGTGCGGCGTTTCGCCGCGCACGACCGCCCCGACCGCCACCGCGGCGTCGTAGCGTTCGGTGGCGAGGGCACGGCGCACCGCGACCGGGATCTCCCAGGCGCCGGGTACCCAAAGCACGTCGATGTCTTCGAACTTCACGCCCTGCCCTACTAACGCGCCCACGGCCCCTTCCGCGAGCGGCATGGTGATGCCCTCGTTGAAGCGACTGACGACGACGACAATGCGGCGACCTTCACCGCGCGGACTACCGTTGAACTCGGCCATCAGGGATACGTCTCAGATTGCGAACAGGTGACCGAGCTTCGTGCGCTTCGTTTCGAGATACGAGGCGTTTTCGTCGGTGGAGGGAGCTTCGATACGGACCCGATCCTTGAGGATCAGACCGTAGCCATCGAGAGCCACGAGCTTGCGGGGATTGTTGGTGAGCACGCGAATGGAACGCACCCCCATGTCGAGTAGAATCTGCGCACCGATGCCGTAGTTACGAAGATCCGCCTTAAAGCCGAGCTGCTCATTGGCCTCGACGGTATCGGCCCCTTTGTCCTGCAGTTCGTACGCTTTGAGCTTATTGAGCAGCCCGATACCGCGGCCTTCCTGATCGAGATACACGATGACGCCCTTCCCCTCGGCCTGAATCATCTGCATGGCCGTTTCGAGCTGCCAACCGCAATCGCAGCGGCGCGAGTGGAAGACATCGCCGGTGAGGCACTTGGAGTGCATGCGCACCAGCACGCCTTCGCCGTCCGCCACGTTGCCGAACGCAATGGCGATATGCTCGTGCGCATCGACGTCGTTCTTGTAGCCCACGATACTCCACTCGCCGTACTCGGTAGGCAGGCGCGCTTGAGCGACGCGATGCACGAGTCGTTCGTGCTTGAGGCGGTACGCCACCAGCTGCGCGATCGTGATGAACGTGAGGCCGTGCGCTTTGGCGAAGACTTCAAGCTGCGGACGACGCGCGGTGGTGCCGTCCTTGTTCAGGATCTCACAGATGACGCCGGCGGGACGCAGACCGGCGAGTCGCGCGAGATCGACTGCCGCTTCGGTGTGCCCCACGCGCTGCAGCACGCCGCCATCACGTGCCCGCAGGGGGTGAATGTGTCCCGGCACGCGGAGATCGGCGCGCGTGCTCTTGGGATCGACCGCCACGCGGATGGTGGTCGCACGATCGCTCGCGCTGATGCCGGTGCTGACGCCGTACTTCGCCGCGGCATCGATACTCACGGTGAAGGCGGTGTGCATGGCGTCGGTGTTTTCGTCAACCTGCATCTCGAGGCCGAGATGATCGGCGAGTGCATTCTCCAATGCGAGGCAGATCATGCCCTTCGCGTCGAGCATGAAGTTGACCATCTCGGGCGTCACCCGCTCGGCGCCGCACACGAGGTCTCCTTCGTTCTCGCGATCCTCGTCATCGGCGACAATGATGAACTTGCCCGCGGCGATGTCGGCCAATGCCTGCTCGACCGTACCGAACGCCATGTCCTGCGTCTCTTCGCCTGCTGCCGTCATGCGACTTCAACCCCTGCGCTGCGCCAAGGCGTCAGCAACCGTTCGACGTGCTTTGCGAGCACATCGGCTTCTACATGGACCCGACCGCCGGCGACGAGTTCGCCGAGCGTGGTATGCCGTTTGGTATATTCGATGATGGAAAGCTGCACGCCGTCGTGGTGCAACGCATTCACCGTGAGACTTACGCCATTCACCGTGATCGAGCCGTGCGCAACCATAAGCGGGCGTAGCGCAACGGGAAGCACGAGGTCGATAAGCCACGCATCGCCGACCTGTTCGGTGTGGGCCACGACGCCAAGATCGTCTACGTGGCCGAGGACCAGGTGACCGCCAAGGCGATCACCGAGGCGCATGGCGCGCTCGAGATTGACGCGCGAGTCGGTGTGCCACGAGTCGATCGTTGTGCGACCGAGGGTGGTGCTCACGGCGGCCACCGTGCACCACCCGCTGCCGTCCTCGTTCACACCCTGTTCGCGCACGGTCAGGCACGCGCCGTTGACGGCGATGCTCTCGCCGTTAACCAAGTCGGTATAGCGGCAACGGATGCGCAGTTCGCGCCCGGCCGGCGTGTCGGCGACGTGGGTGATAAGTCCCACGTCGTCCACGAGCCCCGTGAACATCCTCTCGTTAGTCTCCAGAAACAGCGTAGACGGTCATCAGGTCGGCACCGAGGGCCTTCCGCTCCACGACGCGAAACCGCGGCGCCAGCCCGGCTCGCTGCGATGGAAATGCGGCGAAGGCCGACAAGGCGCCGGCGCCGAGAATGACCGGTGCCTGAAAGATAACCAGTCGATCAACGAGTTCGGCTTCCAGCAGGGAAGAACCCAGCGCGGCGCCTCCCTCGACCAAAAGATGACGGACGCCGCGAGCGCCCAACTGCCGCATGGCCTCGTGGGCAGAGCCGACGGCGACGGTCTCGACGCCGGCTGCCCGTAGCGCCGCTTCGGCGACTTGACACGAGCCGTTGGTGAAATCAAGGACCGGAAGGGCGCGGGCAGCTTGTACCAGCTGACTGTCGAGCGGCAGGCGGGCTGAGCGATCGAACACCACGCGCAACGGTGGCCGGCGCGGCGGCGCGGCATGCCGAACCGTGAGTGCTGGATTGTCGGCGAGGGCGGTGCCGATCCCGACGGCAATGGCGTCGCTGTCGGCTCGGAGCGCGTGAACGGCCTGGCGGGCTTCATTGCCGGTAAGCCAGCCCGGCATTCTCGAGGCATCCACGATAGCCCCGTCGATTGAAAGCGCGAACTTCAGCGTAACGAAGGGGCGATCGGCTCCGCGCGCCGCGAAGAAGAACGGCGCGTTCTGGTCGAGGGCCTCACGTTCGAGGAGCCCAGCGCTGACCTCGATCCCGGCCGCGGCGAGGCGCCCTGCCCCTCCGGCCGCCTTCGGATTGGGGTCGTGGGCGCCAAAGACGACCCGTGACACGCCCGCCGCGATGAGCGCCTCGGAACAGGGGCCGGTTTGGCCCGTGTGGTTACAGGGCTCGAGGGACACGTACGCCGTGGCTCCGCGAGCCCGCTCACCGGCCTGCAGCAAAGCGGCGATCTCCGCGTGGGCCTGGCCATACTCGGCGTGCCAGCCTTCACCCACCATGTTGCCGTCACGTACGATCACGGCGCCAACTTTGGGGTTGGGCGCGACGCGTCCGGCGCCACGTTCGGCCAGATCGAGGGCGCGACGCATGAAGCGCACGTCGTCGGCCGCGATGGCCGCCACGTGCGCTTCAGGCGATGCGGGCGAAAGCCCGCTAGAAGCGGAAGGCGATACCGAGCGATCCGTAGCGATACCCTTCATCGGCCTTTCGGCCGCCAAACTGATTGACGGTCTGCCGCACCGTGCCTTCACTCGACCAGCCGTATTCGCCGACCAGCCGCGCGATGCCGAGCCCCAGGGACGCGTTCACGAACGCGGTGTTTCGCTTGGTCGTATAGCGCAGATCGGGCAGCAGCACACTGAAGCGCTGATTGATGCCGAATACCGTCTCGTTCACGGACGCGCGCATGGACGCCGATCCTTCGATTTCATCGCGCCCGACACCGGCCGCAATCCCGAAGATCGCGAATCGCTTGCTGGCGACGATCCGAATGGCATTCGACGTGACCGATGTGCCGGTGACGGTAAGCGTGTCGTTATTCGGCGTGTACCCGAGGTCGACCGTGGGCATCTTGCGCCGCATGTAACTCACGCTCAGACCGGGGATGAACGATGATTCCTGCAGCGCACCCACGCGCACTCCGTACTGAACGGCAAACCCGCCGTCTTTGGGGGCGACTTCGAAGTTCGATTTTTTCACCGACGGCAGATACGACGCGCCGAGCAGCAGGTCGACGCCGAGCGTGTTGGTGAGGCCAAGCGGAATACCCGGGAAAATACCGATCGCGGCGTCGGCCGACGGCAGCGGTATCGGCGTGCGGGCCGCACCGAAATCAGAGCCAACCGCGGAACCCGTCACGCTGATGGGCACGGCATTCCTGGGCAGCTGCCCATCAACCGCACTCACGCGGAACGAGAACGCGCGCTTGGGCCAGCCGCCCAACGTTCCGCCTTCACCGAGTACAGGATTACCCGACGACACGGCGATGCCGATCTGGGGCACGACAAAGCCGAAGAGGTCGCGCGCCTTCTGACAGGCATCGGCACCGGACGCCACAGCCGGCGTTATGGTGCACGGGCCAGACGTGGTCTGCGCGGCCAGTGCCGATGCGTGCAGGGCACCGGCGACCGTGAGCGCGACCGCCGTAAGGCCCGCCACGCGCTGCGCACGCGCACGCGCACTCATGTGATCACGCCATCGAGGCGTACTCGGCCGGTGCCCGGAACGACTTTGCCGCACTCCCAGGCCTCGATGCCGCATGCGGCGGCGCGCGCCGTGATGTCGCGCACGTTTACGTGTGCCGTGATAACGACCATGCCCACTCCCATGTTGAAGGCTCGGAACATCTCGAGCGGAGCGACTGCTCCCGCTTCAGCAAGTACCCGAAAGGTCGAGGGGACGGTCCACGTGCTCGTATCCACGTCGGCATCAAGTGTGACGGGGAGCGCACGATTCAGATTGCCCGGCAGTCCACCGCCGGTGATGTGCGCCATGGCGTGCACGTGGCCGAGCACCGGCTTGAGACACTGCAGATACGAGCGGTGCACCTTCAGCATGACGTCGGCGACGGTCGCGCCGTTTGCATCAGGAAACGCGTCGTGCACGCCGAGCTTGAGTCGATCGCTGACAATGCGTCGCGCCAGCGAATAGCCGTTGGTGTGCAGGCCGTCGCTGGCCAGCGCGACGAGCGCGTCGCCCTCGCGCACGTTCGCGCTGGTGATGACCTGCGACTCTTCGACAATGCCGACGATGAAACCGGCGAGGTCGTAGTCGGGCGGCGTGTACACGCCCGGCATCTCGGCCGTTTCACCACCGATCAGCGCGCACAGATTCTCGCGGCAGCCCGCAGCCACGCCGGCCACCACACTTTCCACGACATTCGGCAGCAGCTTGCCGAACGCGACGTAGTCGAGGAAGAACATCGGCACGGCGCCCTGCACGAGGATGTCATTCGTGCAGTGATTGACGAGACAATGCCCAATGGTGTCGTGGCGGTCCGCCTCGATCGCGATCTTGATCTTGGTGCCGACGCCGTCGGCGCTCGCCACCAGCAGCGGCGCGCGATAGCCCTCGGGCACGCGGAACATGCCCCCGAAGCCACCGAACGCTCCACGGGCGCCCGCCGTTATGGTGGACTGCACCAGCTTGGCGAGACGATGTTTTGAGTTTTCAGCGGCGTCGATATCGACGCCGGCCGACCGGTACGTGAGCGGGGTGTCGCCGGACAGGCTCACGCGCTGAGATCCTCGTCGAAGGCCACGAGCTGACGGAACTCTTGCACGCGGGCGTCGATATCGGCGCGCGTGATTTCGAGTAGTCGCCCGTTCGAGAACTTCTCGACGGCGAACGAACCCATGGCCGAGCCGACGACGACCGCGCGACGCATCGAGGCGTCGCTCAAGTCACCGCTGGCGGCGAGGGAGCCGATAAAGCCACCGGCGAACGAATCGCCGGCACCGGTGGGATCGAACACCGACTCGAGCGGATATGCTGGCGCGAAGAACACGCTGTCGCGGGTGAACATGAAGGCGCCGTGCTCGCCCTTCTTGATAAGCACGTGCTTGGGTCCCCTGTCGAGGATCCAGCGGGCGGCCTGCACAAGATTGGTGTGCTCGGTGAGCTGACGGGCTTCGCCGTCATTGAGCGTGATCAGATCGACGTGACCGAGGAGTTCGATGAGCTCCGGCCGACGCGATTCGATCCAGAAGTTCATCGTGTCGCAGGCCACGAGGCGCGGCTTCTCAACCTGCTCGAGCACCTGGAGCTGCAGCCGCGGATCGATGTTCGCGAGGAAGACGAACGGCGCCTTCCGGAACTGCGCGGGAATGCTCGGGCGGAAATTCGAGAACACGCCGAGGTGCGTTTCGAGCGTTTCGGCCGCGTTGAGATCGTGGCGATAGCGTCCACGCCAGCGGAAGCTGGAACCACTCACCTTCTCGAGTCCGGCCAGATCTACACCGCGATCGGCCAGCGGCTGCAGCAGGTGTACGGGATAGTCGTCACCGACCACGCCTACCAGCTGTACCGGCGCGAAGTGCGACGCCGCCGACGAGAAGTAGGTACCGGATCCGCCAAGCACATCATCGGCCTTGCCGAACGGCGTCTCGACCGAGTCGAGAGCGACGGAACCGACGACGAGCACGTGATTGGCGGTGCTGGGGAAACTGCTCACATGCGCTCCGGCGCGGACAGTCCGAGAATGCGCAGTCCGGCGGCGATACCAAGCTGCGTGGCGCGGGCGAGTACGAGTCGCGCGCGCGTGATGGCCTCGGGTTCTCCGAGGACATGATGCTTGTGGTACCACGTGTGGCCGGCACGGGCCGTTTCCAGCAACCAGGCGGCGATGCGGTGCGGCTCGAGATTGTCGGCCGCGCCCTTCACCGTGGCCGGGAAATCGAGCAGCTGCTTCACGAGTTCCTGTTCGGCTGGCTCGGAGAGGACACCGAGGTCGACACCGTCGCCGGTGACCGTGGTGGCGTCGATTTCGCCGACGCGGAAGATGCCGCACATGCGGGCGTGCGCCATCTGCACGTAGTACACGGGATTTTCTTCCGACTGACTGCGGGCGAGGTCGACATCGAACACGAGCTGCGAGTCGCCCTTCCGCATGAGGTAGAAATAGCGCACGGCGTCGCGACCGACTTCGTCGATGAGATCGCGCACGGTCACGTACGATCCGGCGCGTTTGGAAATCTTCACTTCCTCGCCGCCCTTCATGACCGTCACCATCTGATGCAGCACGTAGTCGGGATAGCCCTTGGGAATTCCGATATCGAGCGCCTGCAAACCGGCACGCACGCGCGTGATCGTGCTGTGGTGGTCGGCGCCCTGCACATTGATGGCGCGATGGTAGCCACGCTCCCACTTGGTGACATGATACGCGACGTCTGGCACGAAGTAGGTGTAGTCCCCGCCCTTGGCCGCGCTCTTCTTCATCACGCGGTCCTTGTCGTCACCGAACGCCGTGGTGCGAAGGAACAGCGCGCCGTCGTCCTCGTACGTGTGACCGGAGTGTTTCAGGCCTTCGACGGTCTTGTGCACCGAACCGTCGGTGTAGAGCGAGCTCTCGAGATAGTACGTGTCGAACTTGACGCCGAACGCCTGCATGTCGAGGTCCTGCTCATGCCGTAGTGCCGCAACGGCGAAGGCCTGCATGGCGGCGAGATCGTTACCCGCGGCGTCGCCTGGATGTTCGGCCACATAGCGTTCGGCGATCTCACGGATATAGCCGCCGTGGTAGCCGCCTTCGGGAATCTCGAGCGGCGCCCCACCGATGGCACGCACCTGCGCTTGCGTGCTCTTGGTGAGATTGGCGATCTGCGCGCCGGCGTCGTTGTAGTAGAACTCGCGATCGACGTTCCAGCCGGTGTATTCGAGCAGCGTGCTGATCGCATCGCCAAGGGCGGCCTGACGCCCATGACCGACGTGCAGCGGGCCGGTGGGATTGGCGGAGACGAACTCCACGACCACACGCTCGCCGTGCCCGATGTCGAGGCGTCCGAACGTTTCGGGCGACTCGAGAATGGTGAGCAGTCCACGCGCCTGGAATCCGGGATCGAGCCGGAAGTTCAGGAAGCCAGGGCCGGCGATTTCCGCCGCGATCACTCCGACACTGGCCTTGTCCATCGCGGCGATAAGGGCCTCGGCGATGTCGCGCGGCTTCTTGCCGAGCGACTTCGCGAGCGTCATCGCGAGATTGGTCGCCCAGTCGCCGAACGACGGATCACGCGGCCGTTCGAGAAGGGGAGAAACGTCGTCGGGCGCACCAAGCGTGCGCGCTGCGCGCGCGAGCTCGGCGCGCAGGGCGTCGGCGTGAGTCACAGAGTCAGGGATGTCGAAAAGGAGATCGGGAAGCAGCAATGCGCGCGCGCACCACGGGTCGCATCAGTCGGCGGAAGTCGACGACGGCGTGCTGGTCGAAGGCTTCGACTCGCTCTTGGTGTCGCTCTTGGTGTCGCTCTTGCTGTCGCTCTTGCTGTCGCTCTTGCTATCGGTGGACGACGGGCCCCCGCTGGTGCGCTGGTCCTTTTTGCCGTCCTTGCCGTAGTCGGTGATGTAGAACCCGGATCCTTTAAACAGGAGACTCGCGCCACCCGAGATGATACGCGTGGCCACTCCTGTACCATCGGGCGTCGGTATGCTTTCCGGAACCTCAGAGATCTTGAACCGCGCCTCGATGAGGGACCCGTCGGGGCAGCGGAACTCGTAAGTCGGCATGGATACGTTACTTGGCTAGGGTCAAACAACCTGTAAACGTAGCCGTGTCGGCTCCGGGGTTCAACGGGTGTGGATCAAGTCACGGTGAGGGTCGTGGCACCGGGCGTGTAGACCACGGTGAGCGTGGCGAGGTTGTCGGCGCGCTGCGGCGACGGCTGCCAGACGCCGGCGCCGTTATAGAGCGCGCCATGATTCGGACATCGGAAGCTGGTGCCATTGACCACGTTGACGGTGGTGCCGGCATGCGGACAGCGCATCGAGAAGGCAGCGAAGCTGGTGGCGCTGAGTCGCGACACCGCCACCGGCCCCCCGTTCACGTTGCCGACGCTGCCCGCGACGCCACCGACATTGGCCAACGCGGGCCAGGCCGCGATGGTGACCAGCAGGCCGACGGCGGTCACGGTGAGTGACACCGTCACCGTTCGCGACGCGACGCCCGTCGCGCCGACCGTGATGGTGGCCGTGTAGCTGCCGGCGGCCAGGAGGGCACCGGCACTCGCCCGCACCGTGAGCGCTGCGGGGGCGGAGGTCTGATTGAGCGTCAGGGTGAGCCAACCGGTGCCAACGGCGCCGTAGACCACCGAGGCAGTCAAGCCGGCGAGCGTGGCGCCACCGCTGTTGTTGCACTGCACAACCTGAGAGGCCGGCGTACCGCCGATCGGCGCCGTGAACGACAACGCCGACGTAGAGAGCTGTAGCGCGGCTGGCGTGGCGGGATCCTGCACCAACAACGATACCGCCAGGGTTTGCGCGCCGTTGCTGATGCCGGCGCCCATGATGGACACGGTGGCGGTGTAGGTGCCGATCGGCAGCGTCCCGCGCTGTGCCGACAGCGTGAGCGTGGACGGCGCCGAGGCCTGACTGAGCGCCAGCGACAACCAGCCGGTGCGTTGCCCTGGCCCATAGGTCAGGGTGACAGCCAGTCCGCTCAGGATGCCGCCGCCATCGTTCGCGATGGCGACCGTTTGTGCGGCCGGGGTGCCTCCCGTGAGCGTGGTGAGGAACACCACGGCGTTGCGGTCGAGTCCCAGCACCGGCGGTGTAAGCGCGCCGCCGATCATCAGCGATCCGTCGCTATTCTGCCGCACGTCGAGTGCGGTAAGTCCGGCGGTGGGCTGCCCGCCGAGCCACGTGCCGTCATTCGCGAAGACCGCCGCGTGATTTGGGCAGCGGAGGCCATTGGCGGCGAGGTCGACGATCGTGCCGCGATGCGGACAGACCAGTGACAGCGCACGGAACTGCGCACGGCCGACCCGTTCCACCAGCACGGGAGCCGAGGATCCTGACACCACCACGGCGCGGCCGCCGACGGATGCCAACTCGGGGACGGTGGCGGGATCGAGGCGGAAAGGCGCCGGGTTGGCGTCGAGCACCCGCTCGGGCCCGCTTATGATGCCATCGCCGCAGCCAGACATCACGACCCCGAGCGAGAGCATCGAGGCGGAGGCCAGAAACCGGCGCCGATCGACGCCGTGGCAGCCGCCGCAGGACGATGGCTCAGACAATGACTCGGGCGAAAGCGCGGATAGCGGCTTAAACGACGGATCGAGTGGCATAGCAGGATGTTAACGCGATATTCGCCGCTGTCGAGTTCGTAGCGCAGACAATCGCTCATCGATTCGTCACGCGAGGATCATCCAGCTGTGAAGTTCGGTGCGTGCGAACCAGCGCGGAAGGCGGCCTGTTGACGCGACGGTCGGGGCGCTCACGGCGCCGACCGCCCCTTGGGCCTGAGCGAGGGGCTCGACCTGGTGCGGATCGGCACGCCACGGCGATCGGAGTTTGCGGCGTGGCGCTTCGGCGTGGCGCTACGGCGTGGCGCTACGGCGTGGCGCTACGGCGTGGCGCTACGGCGTGGCGCCGGCGGAAGCGGCGCCGGCAGCGGCCCGACGCGCGGGCGACGGCCGCGGCGTTCCTGACCCAGAGCGCGGCCATGATGGTCGGCGCGGTGGCGGGGGAACCGTACACGCTGACGAGCAGCCGTCGTTGGCCGGCGGCGGTCGTGGATCCGGCGACTGGCGCATGCGCAATCCATGCAATGGCAGGTCCATTGCTCGGACGGCTGAGTTCACGCGGTGGCACGCGGATGCCCGTGCTCGACGCCACGCGCCGCATCACCGACGCCGGCGAGGCGGCGCGTGACATTCGCCGCCGAAGTGCGCGGCGCGTCACGCGTCGTGAGAAGCATACAATATTCTGGGACGATGATGTCGGCGTCCTCGCACTCACCGTCACCGAGCGACTGGCGCTCGAGATCGCGATGAGCGAGGACGCCGAACGTCAGGCGATGCAAGGCGAACTCAGCGCCATCGAAGACGCGTGGCGCGGAGATCGCGGACAGCATGTTTACTCCGTGAGTATCACGGCGCGCCGGTCTGCCCGCGGATCTCGCCGCCGGGGAACGTGGACGAGTGTACGTTCACGTACGCGTTGCCGGTGCGAAGGAGTGTCATCAGCGAATCGAGCGCGATCGGCGGCTGTCCGATCAGTCCGCGAATGTCAGCCGAGGTAAAGGTGCCGCTCAGCACGCCGCTGTTGCTGGTCTGCGTCTGTTTGACCAAGTCGACGATGACGCCGGCCGTGTTGGCAAGTCCGGCAATGGCGTGGATGTGCGCGCCAGTCGGGATCGAGGCTAATCCCTGATACGTGACGGTATAGGTTACCGCGGCTCCGTTGCGCGTGAACACGGCTGCGCCATTCGCACCGGTGGTGACAGGGTTCGGGCGTTCGTTGGCGCCGTTGAGCAGCGCCAGTATGCTGTTCGGCAACACGTTCACCGTGCCGGACATGCCCGAATGCAGCGAACAGAGGTACGGATAGCTGCCGACCGTGGGAAACGTGCGCGCTACCGACGAGTTGGCAACGATGGGAATGTTCGTGGGGGCCCCTACCGATTGGAAGAGCACGTTGTGCTGGTTGCTACCGAAAGTGAACGTGACGACACCACCTTCCGCGATGTTGGTCGTGGCCGGCGTGAACACATTGCCGTTGGTGGCCTGCACGGCAACGGCCGTTGCACCGTTGATCGGTGCCGTGACGGTGAGCGCGGCGCTTCCCGTCGCGGTTACGCCATCGCGCGTGAGTGAGGCGCCCACCGACGCGGCACCCGGCGAGATGGCGGTGACCAGTCCATCGACACTCACAATGGCTTTGGTCCGATCGGTCGACGTGTACGTCACGCCGGTGACGCCGGCAATGGCGTTGCCGCGCGAGTCACGCGCCGTGGCGGTGAGCTGCGTCGTGCTGCCGAAGATCGGTGAGAGCGAGGCGGCCTGCACCGCCAATGTGGCGAAGCGCTGTGCGACATCGACGGTAACCGTACCCGACACCGATCCGCTGGTGGCAGTGATAATGGCCGTACCATTTCCCGTGGCGGTCACCGTGGCGCCGGAACCGGTACCGGAAACGGTGGCGACAGAGGCATTATTGGTCGTCCAGGTAACGGCGGCGCCACTGAGTGTCGCCTGACTCGCGTCCTTCACCACCGCGGCGAGCAGCCTTGTGGCACCGATCGCCGTGAGCGCGCCGGTTTCGGTGGCACTGACCGCCACCGATGCCGCGACTGGGGTCGGCGTCGTGGTGCCGCCGTCGCCGCCACTGCAGGCCGTAAGGGTGAACAGCAGCGAGATTGTGGCGACACATGTCGATACGCGCGTGCCGCGTGCATCACGGACTGTGGTGAACATCGGTCAATCTCCGGGCGAAAATGGATCGGCGTTGCGGACGTGCAACGCCACGGGGAGTAGAGCGCGCAAGCCGCGAAACTATTCCAGCGGTGCCCGCGAGCGGTCGAGCCACTCGAGCAGGTACGCCGCCGAGCGGGCCCGGCGGGCGACATCGGTCTCGGTCATGCTGGCAAGCACCGCGGCGAACAGTGGCGGCCAGGTGGACGCGTCGGCGCGCGGGTGCTCCGTGATGGCATTCCGCAGGTGCCCGCCGACTCGTGCAACCGGCATGTCGCTGCGAAACGGCGTGTGGCCGGCCAGACACTCGTGCAACACGATGCCCACGGCATAGAGGTCGCTGGCCGTGGTTGCCGGCGCACCGATGAGCTGCTCGGGGGCGAGATATTCCGGCGTGCCGACGGTGGCGCCGGCCAGTCGTCCGGTCAGCACGGCATCGCCCGCGCGTTGCGCCGACTGCGCGCGCTGCGCGGCGTCGCGGAGCGCGCGCGCGATGCCGAATCCCGTGAGCTTCACCCGTCCATGGGGGTTGACGCGAATGTCGGTGGGTTTGATGTCACCGTGCACCACCTGCATCGCGTGTGCCGCCGCCAGCGCGCGCAGGAGCTGGCGCGCCACTACGACCACAGTGTCGGCGGGGAGCGTGCCATGCTGACGTAACACGCGGGCGAGGGACACACCCGGCACGAATTCCGTTGTCACAAATGGCACGCCATGCGCTTCACCGACATCATGCAGCCTCGCCACGTGCGGATGCACGACGCGGCTGGCGCTCGCGACGTCGAGGGCGAGACGCGCTCGCGCCTCATCGTCGAGAAACAATCGCTCCGGACGGACCACGCCCAGCGCCACATCGTCGGCGCGATCGCGGTCGAACGCGCGATAGAGGACGCCGCGGTCGCGCGCACCGAGGATAGCATCGATACGATAGCGCTGCGCGACCACACTGCCGAGCGCGAATGGCATCATATCGCCGTCGGTGCGACGCGACAGCGGCAGCGATCGCGGCAGCGACAACGACCGGTCGAGGCGGACGCGCCTCGGGAGCAACGCCCGCGACGACTCGGGCGGGACGGGATGCTCCGGTACCTGCGGCGTCGTGTGCGGCAACGTATTGTCGGAGGCCACGTGCGCCGTGACGCCAGACGGCAGCAGCGCACGCAGCATCACCTGCTCGTGCAGGTCGCGGCGCACGATCGAGATCTCGCGCGCCAGCGCGCTGAATGGGTCGTGTTCCGATGCGCGCGGCAATTCACTGGCGAATGGTGGCGTAGCCGACGCGGCCACCGGCTCGCTACCAAGCGCACGCAGCGCACTGGCCAGCCGACGCGCCGGTTCTGTTACCGCGCGGTGCACGAACATCGCCGCCGCGACGGCGAGCAGCAAACCGAGCGCGCTGGCGATCGATAGTGCGCGACGGAGGGCGGCGATGGCCGGCACGTCGGCATCGGCGGGCCGCATCACGAGGTAGCCGCCCACGTCGGTGCCGCCGGCCGTGTTGAGCGCCGTCGCATGCGCGATCCACAAGCGGCCGTCGATGGTAAGCGGCGCCGGCCCAGACTTACGACGTCGCACCACCGCACGCAGCGACGAATCACGAGTCATGGTTGACGCCGCGAGATGGGCGAGGCCGTCGGCCGTGCGTACGTAGAAGACCAACTCGCTGCCCGTGGCGGTCGCGATATCGACTGCCATCGCCGAGTCGAGGAGGCGCGTGGCCACCAATACGCCGAACGGCGAACCGCCCGGGGCCGCCACCGGTACCGCCGTCGCTTGAAAAAGCGCGGAATCGCCCGAGCCACCGAAGCCGGTCATCACCTGACCGCGCAGCGCCCCCGAGATCAGCGCAACGTTCGCGAGCTGATCACCCGAGGCGGAGGGTTCGTCGGACTTTGCCACCAGCATGCCCGACGCATCCGTGATGAACACCCAGGACGCCTCAAGCTGCTCGGCGGCCTCGAACGTCTGATCGAGGATATCGTCGCGACGGCTCTCGGCGACCAGCGTGCGAAAATACGGGCCCTGCACGAAAACGCGTGCACCGCCGGCGAGGCTGCGGCCGCGGCCGGCGAGGAGCTGCGCCACCAGATCAGCCGACTGCTCGAGCGCGCGGGCGGCGCTGGCGCTGGCGGTCCGACGCGCCTCCGTGCGCACGATCGTGAACACCGTGCCTAGCACGAGGGCAACGCTCGCGACCGCTCCGATGAAGATGCGCGCGGTGAAGTGCATCGCCGACCTCGCTAGTACCGGTCAGCGCGCGAGGTCGCGTACGGCTGGCCAAACTTGTTGGTGTGGGGCTTCGGCACGAAGCCACGTCCGTCGAGTGCCACCACGATATCGGAAAGGCCTCCCGCCGGCACCGTGATCGTTTCCACGTGTTCCGGTGCACGCTCATGCCACACATGCAGGCGCCACGTGCCGGCCGGCACCCCGGCTACGGTGAACGCGCCCGACGACTGCGCACGCGACAGGTAGGGAGTGGTCACGGCGACCACGTAGCTCACCATGCGCGCGTGGATGTTGCAGTAAATCGCGTACACCCCGGCCTTGGGGAACGTCGCGTCGCGGCTCTTCCCCGTTCGATAGAGCCCGAGATCGAAGGCGCCAAGCGCGGAATTGGAGAACACGTTGTGACTGAAGGGATCTTGATTGGGGAACGCGACGGCACCGCCAACGCTAATGGTCTGTACGCGCGGCACGAACTCGCGCGATCGCATGCCTACCGACGCTTTGGCCATGGTCGGCCAGGGACCGCGCAACCGATCACCGTCAGCCTCGAGGTAGATCACCGCGTCGCTGAGTACGGCGGGCGCCCCGGTGGGCGTCTCGATCACGCGTAATTGCCCGCGCACCGCGCCCTGCGCCGCAAGCCTCGGGGCGAGGGCGCCAAACGCCCACAGCGCCGCGCCGCAGTGCAACACCGCGAACCCAAGGCGTGGCGTCACAGCTCGATCCCGAATCCGATGTTGAAATGACGGGCGCGCTGAAGCCCCGCGGCATAACGGGTTTTGAGATCACGCAGCTCGAACGAGAACAGGAGCGGCTGCGCCGGGCGCCACATGGCGTGTACCGCACACACGCTGTTCCGACGACGATCGGCGCTGCTGCCCAACACCCGATCGGTGCCGCAGCCCACACCGGCGATCACGCGCGGATGCCACTGTGCGTTGAGTTGCACCCAACCCGCCGCGTTGGTGAGTGGCACACCGGGTTTGTCCACGTTGTTGCCCAACACCCCGAAGTTTTGGCCGATCGCCGCTCCTCCGAGGCCACGCAACAGGCGCCCCCGATACGCTTCGCCTCGCACTTCGACGCCGCGTCCGAGTGCGACCCGCGCATCGGCGCTGGTTGCCCTACTCGTCATGTTCGAATCACCGACGACGCGCAGCCAGCCGGCATGCGTCCCGATGCCGATCTCTCCGCCCCGGGGCAACACAGTCTGGAGCCCCGCGACGTCGTCACCGCCGCCCCAGCGAAGTCGGGCCCGGGACTCAAGCGCCGGTCGGCCGCTGAGCTGTCCGGCGTCCGGTCCGGCCACGTCGGTCACGTGGCGATCGACGCCAAACGGTGACATCACGGCTCCCTGCAGCGCGACGGACATCGGCATCGAGCCATTGCGCCGCCACAGTTCGCGCGTGACGCGAAGCTGTGGCAGCCAGTTCCACAAGTTTCCCGCCGCCGCAAAAGTTGGAATGGCGACGCCCGCCGCCGTGATTGGCGTGAGATCGGAGATCAGCGGCGTCTCCATACCGACCATGACTTCGGTGCGAGGCCACGCCAGTATCGCGCGCGCTGTTCGCAGTCGTGGTTCTGGGAAGAGCGGCGGATTGGGATCGAGCGCCCGTGAAAAGAAGTCGAGCTCCATATCGGCGAGGAGCACGCCACCGAGCACACTGTCGACACTCACACTCGCGCCGATCACCGACTGCCGCATGGAGAGTCCAAGCGAATGCCGGCCGGTGGATCCAAACTGCGGGTCGGCCCGTCGCGCGACGGCGGCGAAGGTTGGCACCTCCGGGCTCGACCCGGTTCCAGACGTGCGCCACCCATTCACGATCAGCCTCGCCGAGAGCTCCAGTTGTACGCGAGAACGCGTGCGGACCTGGGTGGACGATTCGGTCGCTACCTGCTGACGCAGCAACGCCAGCGCCGCCTCGGCGCGCTCCAATCGCGCAGCGAGCGTATCGAGCGTCATGCGAGGGCCCATCGAATCGCGGGCAAGCGAGTCGCGCGGCGGGGGCCCCTGCGCAAGCAGGCCGCGGGCGGTGACGGTGATCAGCATCGCTGACCACAGATGGACCCATCGACGGTGAATGAACACGACTCCAATCAGTGCTCCGATCGAATCGAGCGCAACTCGGCCCAACGTCTGTCCGCGACACGGACGTGCCGTCAGCGCGCGTGGGGATGCAGCGGCAGGAGCGTCGGCCAGTGTTGGTCGGCGACCACAATGGAACTTCCCTGTCCGGACGACCACGATAACATGCCAGCGCCGGGCGACTCCGCGGCCACAGCACGCCCCTCGGCGAACGCACCGCGCATGGGTAGCGAGCGAAACAGCCAAGCCTCGGACACGACGTACTGCAGCACGAGTGTCTCTCGCCACTTGTAGGCGAGCACCGCCGCGACCTCGCCATCGAGGTCGGTCGTCCAGGCGGCGACCAGCTGCAGATCGGTGCTGCGGAGCGGCTCGACGGTGAAGGGGACTGCGCGGCGCACGGTTTCCAGATCGCGCGCGCGTCCCGGCAAGTCCCGTGCGCTGGCGGTCCGGAAGTTCGCGGCCACGAGTTCCAGCAGCGGGACAGGCGCGCTCACCACGAACGCTGCCGGTTGGAGCGCGGGGATGGCCGGTGTACGACCGCGAACGTTAAAGACGAGCGTGACCGCGATGACTGCGGCGACCGCCATCGCGCCAACAATCCACCGTCGCCGGCTCGCGGCGACCGTGGGCGACCCGTCGGGGAGAGGGGCACCGACCACGTCACGCGGCGCCGCGATCGGCGCGGCCGCAATGGCTGCCTGCAACCGGTTCGCAAGGGCGGCGGAAACGGCCGGTCGTGTCGCGCGAGTGAGACGGGTGACCAGACTCTGATGGACCGTGACCTCACGACGACAGCGACGGCAGCCGAGCAGGTGCGCATCGATCTGCGCCGTCGTTTCCGGCGGCAGCTCGCCATCGACGTACGCCGCCAGCATGGTCGCCAACAGCTCGTGTCGCGCCTCACGTGTCGCGTCGTCCTCAGGCTGCAACCGGCCCGCGGCCGCGCCTCCGAGCCATTCACTCATGACGTCCTCGGCGTTCGGCCATGTTTATTCCGCGGCGCACCACGCTCTTCGCCAGCACCACCACTGCGGACGGATCCAAGTGCCCACTGCTGTCGGCGTTCCAAAATGACACCAGCGAGCAGTCGGCGACCGCGCGAAATCCGGCTCATCACCGTACCGATCGGTGCGCCGACGATATCGGCGATCTCGTGATACTTGAAACCTTCGATGTCGTGCAGTTCAACAGCCGACGCGAAATCCTCGGGAATCGCGTCGAGTGCCATGCGCAACATCTCTTCGTCGAGACGCGCGACCACGTCCGCGAACACCACGTCGGAGTCGGTGGACACAAATTGTTCGTGCACGTCTTCGAGGCGCGACATCGGCACCAGTCGCGCGCGTCGGCTGCTGCGATTGAAGGCGTCGCTGAGCACCGTCCGCAGGATGCTGAACAGCCACGGACGCACGCGCGTCGGATCGCGCAGTTCCTCGAACGCACTCCACGCCCGCCCGCACGTGTCCTGCACGGCGTCTTCGGCATCGCTGAACGACACAGTGCGTCGCGCCGCGAAGCCGAGGAGGCGATCGAGGTGAGGACGCACAAGTTCCTCGTAACGCTGCTGTCGCAGCGCGATGGCACTGGCCGAAACGGGGGTCATACGTGTGGTGACGGGGGCACCCCACAAACTATTCCCTCCGTGTGCGCGCTGCTGGACAGACACCGGCGTTTCCGGCAGCTTGCCTGCATGTCTTTTTCCCGATTCTGCCTGTTCCAGCCGCAGGTTGTGCGCGGCCGGCGTCTGGCCGCCGCCCGTTACGGCGCGCTCATGGTCGTGGGCCTTGCGTCCGCCCCCCTTGGCGCTCAGCAGCCGTCGCTCATCGGCCCGGGCGTTTCGGCCGAACTCGCCCGCCTCCGTGAGGCGCAGGTGACCGACGTGGCGTATGATCTCGCCCTTCGCGTGAGTGCCGGAGACACCGCCACCGGCCGAGTCACGGTGTCGTTCACGCAGCGCACGCCGGGAGACGTGGTGCTCGACTTCCGAGGCCTGTCGGTGAATGACGGGCAGATCAACGGATCGCCGTGGCCGGAGCTGGCGGCCGCCTGGAATCGGCACCACCTCGTGATTCCCGCCAACCGCCTCCGCACCGGGCGGAATTCGGTCCAAGTCGCCTTCGCGACCCCCGTCGCCCAGGCCGGCGCCAGTATCATCCGCAACCGCGATGTCACCGACGGCAACGTGTATCTGTACACGTTGCTCGTGCCGTCCGATGCGAACCTGCTCTTCCCCTGCTTTGACCAGCCCGATCTCAAGGCGAAGGTTCGCCTGTCGCTCACCACACCATTGAGCTGGAGGGCGCTGGCGAACGGCGCGCAGATCGGCGCTGATACGGCCGGAGCGCTGGTGACGCATCGCTTCACGGAAACGCCGCGCCTCAGCACGTACCTGATCGCCTTCGCGGCCGGCCCATGGGCCAGCGTGACGCGCTCGGTTGCCACCACGACACGCGCGGCGCCGGTGCCGGTATCGCTCTGGATGCGACAGTCGCGGCGGGCCGAAGCCGAGAGCGACACGTTGATCGAGATGAATGCGCGCGCGCTGCGCTGGCTGGGCGACTGGTTCGGCATACCGTACGCCTTCAACAAATTCGACGCGTTGCTGGCGCCGGCCTTTCCCTTCGGCGGGATGGAGCATCCCGGCGCGGTGTTCTACAACGAAGAAAGCTTCATTTACCGTGAACGTCCGACGATGTCGCAATTACTGGGCCGGCAGGCGACGACGTTCCACGAGGTCGCCCACCAGTGGTTCGGTGACTACATGACCATGCGCTGGTTTGATGATCTGTGGCTCAAGGAAGGTTTTGCGACATATATGGCAGCGCGCATGCAAGCCGATTTAGAGCCCACGTCGAATGCGTGGAAGACGTTCTATCTGCGCAACAAGCCGGTGGCCTACGCGACCGACGCAACGGCCGGTACCACGCCGATCTGGCAGCAACTCGGCAACCTCGATCAAGCGAAGAGCAACTACGGCCCGATCGTGTACAACAAGGCGCCGGGCGTGATCAAGCAGCTCGAGTACCTCGTGGGCGCGGCGGCATTTCAGCGCGGCGTGCAGGATTTTCTGCGCACACACGCGTATGGCAACGGCACGTGGCGCGAGTTGCTCGGCAACGTGGGGCGGGCCGCGCATCGCGATCTCACGGCGTGGGGCCAGACGTGGATGCTGCGCCCCGGCATGCCGTTGGTCGAACAGCGTCTCACCGTGCGCAATGGCGTCGTGCAGCGACTCGCGCTGGTGCAGCGCGCCGCGCAGCCGGCGCTGTCGGGGCGCGGGGCGTGGCCGCTCAAGGTGCAGGTGCTGCTGTATTATGCGAACAAGCCGGCCGTGCGGCTTCCGGTGGAAATGCGCGGCGATACGACCGTCGTGACCGCTGCCGCCGGGCGGCCGGCCCCCGACTTCGTATTCGCCAATGACGGCGACTACGGTTACGCGATCGTGCTCCCCGACTCGGTGAGCGTGCAATGGCTCGAGCAGCGCATTGGCAGCGTACACGACGATTTTCTGCGCGCGATGTTGTGGGGCTCGCTCTGGGATCTGGTGCGTGAGGCCCGACTTTCGCCGACGCGCTACGCCGAGATGGTGCTGCGCGAATTACCCACCGAGCGAGACGAGCAGATCACGGGCACGTTGGTGGGTCGACTGGTCACGATCATCGGTCGCTACACCGAGAGCGCGGCGCGTGATGCGCTGCTCACGCGCACCGAGCCGCTGCTGCTTCGAGGCGCCGCGGACAGCTCACGCAGCTATGGGCAGCGCAAGACGCAACTCGACGCGGTGATCGGACTGGCGCGCTCGGAGGCGTCGCTCCAGCGGTTGGACCGCTGGCTCGATGGTGACACGGCGGCTGGCCTCGCGCTGCGTCCCCCCACGCGGTGGTCGATCGTGACGCGACTCGTGGCGCGGACGGCCCCGACGGCGACAACACGCCTTACCGCGGAGGCCCGTCGCGATTCCACGAGTGAAGGACAACGTCAAGCATTCGTCGCGGATGCGGCGCGGCCAGATTCGGCACACAAGCGGGCGCTGTTCACTCGGTGGTTCGCCGATGCGGCGCTCAACGAAGAATGGGTCACGTCGAGTCTGCGCAGCTTCCACGACGGCGATCAGGCGGCGATGACCAGGCAGTACCTCGTGCCGGCACTCGACACGCTCCCGTGGATCCAGCAGAATCGCCGCATCTTTTTCTTGGGCAGCTGGCTGGGGGCGACGCTTGGCGGACAGAGTGATGCCGAGGCGTTGCAGTTGGTCGACCGCTGGCTGGCGGTGCACCCCACGCTCGCGCTGGATCTTCAGCAGAAGATCCGACAGAACCGAGACGAGCTCGAGCGTACAGTGCGGATCCGCGACACGTTCGCCCCGAAGTGACTACTTCTTCTTCAAGTCACCGCAGGCCACGATGATGCCCATCGCCGTCGACGCGTCGTGGATGTTGACGTAGTAGGTCGCGGTGTCGGCGAGGGTTACGGCTAGGGTGGCCTTGCCCGCGCCCTGTCCCTTGTCGTTGATCACGATAGGCGCGTAGGCGCGTCCGCCGCCCACGACCCCACCGCTTTTCTCGCAGCTGCCGGTGTGGATATGCCACGGGCGCGTCGCGCCGGGAGTGTCGTCGGCGAGCGTCACCGAAACTTCCGTGCCCGCGCCGTCTTTCGTGAGCGTGACGATCGCCGAGCCGTGGGCCTTGCGGCCGTCCTTGCCGACCAGGGTGGCGACGTAGTCGGAGATCGGACGGGCGGCGAAAAGCAGCGCGCTGTTGCCGACGAGAGCGGCGCTGAGGGCCATCCAGCGAAAGGACATGCGGCGGGGCATCGAGAACTCCGGAATGGGGACCGTGAAGACAACGGATAGGAACGGGAGGCGCAAACGCAGCGATCGAAGTTTCACGTTCATGGTGCACGATCGAAAAGCGATGGAGGCGCCGAGCGGGCCCTAGCGGCGCGCTTTCGCCAAATCTGTTCGATGACACCACACGGACGCCCCGAATCCGACATCAGGCGCGCTCGACGATGCGATCGATGAGAAAGCTGGACTGCTCGAGCGCCTCGGCGGTGAAGTCGCCGAAGAACGCTCGCACGTCGTCAAAGAGTCGCGAGAACGCCGCCTGATCGCCGCGCGCCAGAATGTCGGCGACATCCTGCACCGACTGCCCGAACGCGGCCGTAATATCGGCCGTGCGCGGATTAAGCATCTCGATTGAGCCGTACAGCGCCGGGTCCTGCGCGAAATGTCGCGCCGCGACGTACAACTCCAGCAGGTACGCGGGCGAGGTGAACGGTAAAGTCTCGGCCAGCGGAAGCCCAAGGCGACTGAGCGTGAGGCCCTGCACCTGCGTCTGGAAGTGTGTGAGCACCTGCACGACCGACATCGCGCGATCATGCTGCGTGGCGGTGGTCTCGGTAATCACGAGGCCACGAGCGGAGAACGACTGCGCCACCCAATCCGCCCACGCGTCGCCGCGACCACGACAGATCACGACGCGCTGGCCCTGCAGGGTATGCACGCTGGGTCCGAACATCGGGTGGGTGCCGACCACGCTGGCGCCGGTCACTTCGAGCATGGCCTGCAACGGCGCTTCCTTGACGCTCGTGACGTCCATCAGCAGGGCGTCTTCGCGCACGTGCGGGCCCACGGCGCGAATCACGGCGTCGGTGACATCGATCGGCACGCTCACCACGACGACGTCGGCCACGGCAGCCGCTTCCTCGGCCCGCAACGCCGTGTCGGTATCGACGAGGAGCAGGCGGTGTCCGAGGTCGCCGAAGAGGCGCGCCATCACGCGACCGATGCGTCCATGCCCGCCGATAATCGCGATGGTATACGACGCGGCGTCTAGGGGCACTTCGGCGCGCAACGCGGCCTGATGATCGCGACTCGATCGCATGAGCAATCGAAAGATCGACTCGATTTCATCGCTGGGGAGACCGAGCGCCTTGGCCCGTTCATGGCGGTCACGCAGCAGCTCACGCTCGCGACTGGCATCGCGAATCTTGAGCCCGTGCTGGCGTTTGAAGGCGGCGACTTCTGCCACCAACGCCATGCGCTTCGCCATGATTTGCAGAAGGTCGCGATCGAGTGCGTCGATCATGGCGCGCACGACGGGCAGCGGCCGCGGGGTATCAGCCACGCACGCGCCTCACGGCGAGCCTCACTTCGTCATCTTCCAGAAGGCGATCCCGCTGGCCTGCGGCCCGACGTCGGCGGTTCCCACCTTGGCCCGTGCTACGAGATCGATGATATCGACCTTGCCAGGCTGGGCGCCCTGCCCTTCGCTGCTGACGAACGCGTAGCGCGAATCCGAGCTGACCGTGACGCCATGCGCCAGTCGGGTTGACGTGGGCAGCTGCGCAACGCTGGCACCCGTGTTCAGATCGAAGATTTCCACGGCGTTACCCTGCTTGAGCGTGGCCACCATCAAGCGACCGTCGGCGGTCACGGCCAGGTTGTACACGCCACGGCCGGTTTTCAGGCGACGCGTGAGCACCCACGACTTGGTGTCGATCTCGAGAATTTCGTCGGCCTTGTTGCAGGCGACGTAGATCTTCGCCCCGTTGGCCGACGGCTGCGCCCAGGTGGGCGAGCAAGACGCGGGTGCCATGGTGTGCTTCTCGATGCCCATGCCCACGCGCCCGACCTGCGCAGGATCGATGGTGGGGCCGGCGGCGGGCTTCTTGGCCGGCGCGGCTCCGGTGGACGTTCCCTTGGCGGACATATCGTGCCCGGCGGCGGCGTGATCCATGCCCGCCATACCTGCCGCCATCGTAGACGGCGCAGTGAGCGCAAGCGGACCTTCCTTCCCCTTGGCCAACGAGAAGCGACGCGACACCACGAAATCCTTGGTGTCCACCTCTACCAGCTGATCATCCATCATGCAGGTGGAGTACTGTCGCATGCCGTTTGGGGATACGCGACTGCCGTGCGGCATCGTGCAGGTAACGATGCGGGCGACTTCCGTATTGTTCGGCGTGTAGATCACCGAGACGGTCGATGGGATCATGTCGCCGTGCAGATTGAAATTCACCGAGAGCGCATACAGACCGTCTGGCGTGACGTCGATGGAGGCGGGGAAATTACCCAGCAGCAGTCCCGGACCGACGAGCGTGTCGGGACCGAGCTCATAGCGCCAGTACTTGCCATCGGGATAGCCGTGTCCGGTGGTCATGTGCAGATACTTGCCGTCTTGGGAGATCGCGAGGCCGTGCGGTCCCTCCATCTCGGCCGCCAGCTCACCGACGCCGATCGTCTTTTCGACCACCGTTCCCATCGGCCCGAATCGCACCCGATAGATCTTGTCCGCCGACTCGGCGCCCACGTACACCCAATAATTGGCCACGGGCGCAGTCAAAGCAGCTGGCGACAACACGGGTTTTGCCTGCCCGGCCAGCGAGGCCGGCAGCAGCGGTAGCGCCGTCATGGCGAGGACACGGGCAGCGTAGGTGACACGCCGTGTCTTGCGGGGGCTTGAAACGAGAGGCATGATCGCGGGGCTCGGCAGGATCTATCTCATTGGAGACAACACGTATGAACGTAGCGCGCACCCGGCGGTTCGTCACGACGACCGCCCTGTTCCTTGCGATTCCGGTCGTGGTAACTGGTCTCATGCCCGGTGTCGCCTTGTCGCAAGCCGCGACGCCGGCGGTGATTGCCAAGCTGGTAGCTGAACCGGCAAAGGTGACGATACGGGCCGGCGAATCTCAGCCGTTCAAAGTTATGGCCTACGACGCGGCGGGAAAGATCATTCCCGATGCCGTGGTACGCGTGGGCGGACCGCGGCAGGCGGTGGCGTTCAACGACGGGCAAGTGCGGGCTTTCCGCGCGGGCTCATACACCGCAACCGCCACGGCGGCCGGCGCCACGGGGCCGATCACGCTCGACGTCCCGGTGCTCATCACGTGGCCCGCCTTGTCGAAGCTGAGCATCACGTCCGACTCGGGGCGCCTCTACACCGGCATTTCAATCGGTCATCGGGTGGAGGCAACGCACGCCGACGGCAGCCCACGCGCCGGACTGATTCCAACCTGGCGTAGCAGCGCCCCGGCGATCGCCACGGTCGATCGCTTCGGCACGGTGACAGCATTCAAAGCCGGTTCGGTTGTGATCAGCGCCGAATCCGAAGGGGTTCGCGCGAGCAAGACGTATACGATCGCGACCAATCCGGTGAGTGCCCTCACGATCGACATCAAGGAAGACGTGATCCTGACCGGCCAGGTCGTGCATCTCAATGCGACCGCCAAAACGGCCGCCGGCGCATCGGTGAAGGATGTCGTGATTACGTGGAGCTACAGCTACACGCCCGACGACACCACCGTTGCGCCAGGCGGCCCCGGCATCATTGATTGGGGCCGTTTTACCGCGAACTATCCGGGACGCTTTACGATTCTCGCGCAGTCGGGAAACGCGATGGCGCGCAAAGTGCTCGAGGTCAAGCCGCGTGACGTGGTCCGTCGCATTACGGTGACCGGGCGCGGCAGTATTGCGGCAACAGCCACGTCGGACCTGTGGCCGTGGACCGGCAAGGATGGCCGCGATTATGCGCTGGTGGGCACGTGGGGCGGCGACGGATACGGCATGGTGTTCGACATCACGGACATGAACAACATCGTGAAGACGGATTCGATCAAGATCGACGCGCGCACCATCAACGACGTGACGGTTTCGCCCGATGGCCGATACGGCGTATTGGCGCGTGAAGGTGCATCGAACCGCGTGAACGGCGTCGTCATCCTCGACTTGGCTACGCCGGCGCACCCGACAATCGCCGCTACGTTCGATCAGGAACTCACGGGCGGCGTGCACAACATGTTCGCCACCAACGATCACCTGTTCGCGATTTCCGGCGGACAGAAGTACGTGATCATCGACGTCAAGGACATTTACAAGCCGAAGTACGTGAGCGAATACCAGCATCCGAACGCCCGGATCCACGACCTGTGGGTTCGGGACGGTATCGCCTATTCGGCGCAGGGCGGCGTCGGCGCCGTGATGGTGGACGTCGGCAACGGCAAGTATGGCGGCACGATCGAAAAGCCGAAGCTGATCAACGTGTTCCCGATCAATTCAGGCCATGAGATCTATCCGTACTTCCAGAAGTCGACGGGCCGCATGTACCTGTTCCTCGGCGACGAGGAGATGAACCGGGCCGGCCGTGTGTGGGAGGGGACGAACTATCGGGCCACGCTCGGCAGCGCCGGCGGCCTCGCACAGACCTCTGGCGGATACGTGCACATTGTCGACGCCACAGACCCGATGCATCCGCGCAAGGTGGGCCGCTATCACCTAGAAGATTACGGCGCGCATGATATCATCGTGGAAGATGACATTCTGTATCAAGCGTACTACGACGGCGGCGTACGCGTGGTCGACGTGAGTGGTGAGCTGATGGGGAACCTTGCCGATCAGAAACGCGAGATCGCCGTGTTCAAGCCGTACGATCCAAAGGCGTTCACGGCCAACGCACCGTTCGTGATGAATGCGATGCCGTGGAAGGGTCAGGTGCTGTTCACCGACTTCAACTCGGGACTGTGGTCGGCGAAGCTGGAGCCCAAGGCGAAAGTCATCACGCCGTAAGCCACTGCGGTGACATCCCGTTGCATCCGTGTTCCCGCTGTTGCTGTTTGCCGTTGTGATTGCAACAGCAACAGCGGGAACACGGTCGGTGACCTCCCGTTGCGTCTGTGTTCCCGCGGTTGCGTTCTGCTACACGCGCGCAGCGGCAGATTCTCGATCATTGCTGTTCGTCGCCACGGTGCCCTGCACATGCTGCACGAATAAACCGGCGCAGAGCGCGTTGAAATCGCGCTGCACCGCATCGTGCTCCTTCTCACCGGTACGGCCCAACTCGGCCAATCGCGCATCGCCCAGTCGCTCGCCCGCCACGGCAAACGTGGCGAAGGTATCCTGCGACTGGCGAATCATGACGATGTCGCCTACCACGCGAAGAAAGTCGGTGCCCCGCAGGGCATCCACGGCGTCACGTGCCTTGCCGAGTACGGATCCGAGAACATTCTTGAGGCCGCTTCCTCCCTCCGAACCGATCGACGCGGCATACGCTTCGAGCATCTCTTGATGTTTTTCGAGCCGCGGGAGGTACTGCTCACAGAGCCGACGATACTGCGGATCATCGGCCTGCTCGGCATGATCGCGAAGGCTGATCACCAACGCGTGGTGCTGCGCGATCGCATTGTTGAGCTGCGCGCGAAGGA
This sequence comes from Gemmatimonadota bacterium, assembly GCA_031363815.1. Classification (GTDB taxonomy): domain Bacteria; phylum Gemmatimonadota; class Gemmatimonadetes; order Gemmatimonadales; family Gemmatimonadaceae; genus Gemmatimonas. The sequence continues at coordinate 13,520 of JANLVC010000031.1, read as the reverse complement.
AATCGGTTCCCTGTTCCATGCATGTGCTCCGTCGTGAAAGGTGCGAGCACTGGTTGCACACCTCGTGCCGCACCGATCGCGCCGGAGATTACATACTCGGCTGGTACCGGCCCCACTCCTTTTCGAGCGTGTCGGCGATCTCACCCACGGAGGCACGCAAGCGCACGGCGTCGATGATGCGCGGCATAAGCGGCGCGCGCGCGCCCACGTGCGCCAGCAGATACTCGGGCGCGATATCGGAGATCGCCTGCAGCGCAGCCTGCACCGCCGCATTGTCACGCGTCGCCTTCACATGCTTCAAGCCCGCGACCTGTCCGACTTCGAGCGCGCTGAAATCAGGCGCCGGAATGATGGGCGGATCCTGCCCATCGCCGAAGCGATTCACGCCGACCACGACCGTCTCACCGGCTTCCACGCGAAGCTGATACTCGTACGCGCTGCGTCCGATTTCTTCCTGAAAGAAGCCGGCGCGAATCGCCGCCGCGGCACCGCCGAGCGCGTCGACACGCTCAAGCAACTCGAGCGCGCGCGCTTCGACTGCATCGGTAAGCTGCTCCACATACCAGCTGCCGGCGAGCGGGTCGGCCGTCTGCGCCACTCCCGACTCATAGCCCACAATCTGCTGCGTACGCAATGCGAGCGTGGCGGCTTCGGCGGTAGGTAAGGCCAGCGCTTCGTCGTAGCCGTTGGTGTGCAGCGACTGCGTGCCCCCGAGTGCCGCGGCGAGCGCTTGCACCGTTACGCGGATCACATTGTTGAGGGGCTGCTGCGCGGTGAGGGTGACGCCGCCGGTCTGCGTGTGGAAGCGCAGCTTGCAACTGGCATCGTTGGCACCGAAGCGCTCGCGCATGAGGCGCGCCCACAACCGACGCGCGGCGCGGAACTTCGCGACTTCCTCGAACAGGTCACTGTGCGCGGCAAAGAAGAACGACAGGCGCGGCGCGAACGTATCGACGGCGAGTCCGGTGTCGACGGCCTGCTGCACGTAGGCGATCGCATCAGCAAACGTGAACGCCACTTCCTGCACCGCGGTGGCGCCGGCTTCGCGGATGTGGTAGCCCGAAATGGAAATGGGATTCCACTGCGGCACTTCCGCCGCGCAGAAGCGGAACATCTCAGCTGTGAGCGCGAGCGACGGATCGGGCGGATAGATGTACGTGCCGCGCGCGATGTATTCCTTGAGGATGTCGTTCTGCACCGTACCCGACAGCGCGGCGCGTGCGATGCCACGTTCTTCGGCCACCACGATGTACATGGCGAGCAGCGTGGAGGCGGTCGAATTGATGGTCATCGACGACGAGACTTTGTCGAGCGGAATGCCGTCGAGCAGCACGTGCATGTCGTCGACCGTATCGATCGCGACGCCCACGCGGCCGACCTCACCGCTCGCCCGTGGCGAGTCGGAGTCGATGCCCATCTGCGTGGGCAGGTCGAAGGCCACGGAGAGACCGGTCTGCCCAGCTGCCAGCAACAGGCGGAAGCGCTCGTTGGTGGAGCGCGCCGTTCCGAAGCCCGCGTACTGGCGCATCGTCCAGAGACGACCGCGATACATCGTGGGCTGCACGCCGCGCGTGAAGGGAAACTGACCGGGATCGGCCAGGTCACGCGCGTAATCAACGTGAACGTCGTCCGGACGGACGACGCCGGGGATCGGAATGCCGGAGGGGGAGAGGCGCTCGCTCATCCCTCCAATGTAGCGATCAGGACGCGACTGTCGGAGTCGGCGTCGACGTCGGCGTCGTGGCTCGCATTCCACGTCGCTCCGAAATGCCCGGGGCGACGTACTGTGGCAGCGGGAACTCGGCCACGGTTTCCACTTCAGCCTTGCTGCCAAGATACAGCGGCGTCCGCTCATGCAACTCGGTGGGCTGCACATCGAGAATGCGGCCGAAGCCATTCGTGGCCAAGCCGCCCGCCTGCTCGGCGATGAACGCCAACGGATTCGCCTCGTACAGCAGACGGAGTTTGCCCTTCGGCGCCTTCGCGTTGGCGGGATAGCAGAACACGCCGCCGCCGAGGAGGTTGCGATGGAAGTCGGCCACGAGCGATCCCACGTATCGCACGTTCAGCGGCGTACGTTGACCATCCAGGCCACGATACCGACGCATCAGCGCACGCGTGGGCTCCGGCCAATCCTGCTCATACGCATCGTTCACCGACAGATAGCGCGCGTGTGTCGGGATCTGGATGTTCGGATGCGACAGCAGGAATTCACCGATGGACGGATCGAGGGTGAAGCCGTGCGCGCCCTGCCCCGTGGTGTACACCAGCATCGTGCTCGATCCGTAGATCACGTAGCCGGCGGCCACCTGGCGGCGGCCCGGCTGCAGCATGTCTTCCATCTCGCCACGCGCGCCGCGCGTGATCTTTTTATACACCGAGAAGATCGTGCCGACGGGCACGTTGACGTCGATGTTGGACGAGCCGTCGAGGGGATCGAACAGCAGCACATACTTGCCGGGACGGAAGCCTTCGGGAATGTGGATGATGCCCGGCTCCTCTTCCGACGCCATCGCGCACAACCGGCCGCCGTGATCGAACGCCTTGATGATGATCTCATTCGAAATCACGTCGAGCTTCTGCTGCACTTCGCCCTGCACGTTCACGTCGCTGGTGGCGCCGAGAATGTCCGCGAGTCCGGCGCTTCGCACCTTGTTCGCGATCATCTTGCCGGCGAGCGCCATGTCGTAGAGGAGGCCGGACAATTCGCCGGTGGCCTCGGGGAACAGGCGCTCCTGCTCAATGATGAAACGTTCGATCGTGACGACGGACGTCGCAGTATGCCTGACCACGGTTCTACTCCTTGGGGGAGACGGGCGCGCAGGCGCGCGGCAGCAAAAGTTCAAGCCGACCCCGGGAGGATCGGAGCGGGACGGGCGTGAAGCGAGTGGACGCAATTGCGGCGTAACGAGGCGAGCACGTCGCAGTGTGAGGAAACTGGCCTACGTGGGCAAGCTCAGGCAAGAGCCGCGCCGCGCTCCGACGGCGGCAAACGTGAGGAGCGCGGCACGGCCGAGCGCTCCATGAACGGTCAGGGGATGCGTTCCGGGATGCGCCAATGGTCACCGTGGGCAGTGGCGTCGAGCCACAGCCCGTTGGTGGAGAGTACCACCGCGCCCTCGAGGTCAGAGCGCAACAGCGGCACCTGCAGTGCGGCAAAGCGTGCCAGGACCTCCGGAGACGGGTGCCCGTAGCTGTTGCCCGCGCCGACGGAGACCAGACCGACGAGCGGAGCTACCGCGCGTACAAAGGCCGCGCCGGAGCTGGTACGACTGCCATGATGCCCCAGCTTGAGCACGTCGGCCCGCAGGGACTCTGCGGGAAGGCGACCGAGGAGCCACGACTCTTCCTGTCCTTCGGCGTCGCCCATGAAGAGGAAGCGCCGGCGGCCGTACGCCACGCGAAGCACGACGGAGGTCTCGTTGGCGTCATGCTGGGCGGCGGTCCAGCTGGAATCAGGAGCGAGGACGTCGATGGATACGCCGTCGAGCTGCCAGCGCTGCCCGGGATGCACGCGGCGCCACAGCTGGCCGCTCTCGCGCAGCGCCAGCAGGGCCTTGCGGTACCCCGTGCTCGACGTGACGAAGGCGGGCTCCCACCACTGCCGCGGCGCAAGCGCCGTGATCACGCTGGCGGCGCCACCCACGTGATCCTCGTGTGCATGCGAGAGCACCATCAGCGCCACCATGCCACCGCGACGCTGCACGTACGGGATCACCGCGCGGCGACCGGCGTCACCGCCGTCCCACGATGGCCCCGCGTCGATCAGCACCCATCGGCCACGCGGTGTGCGAAGCGCGAAGGCGTCGCCCTGTCCCACATCGATCATGTGCAACTCGAGGACGCCTGGCCCAGCGCGTAGCGTCGGCAGCCACACCGCCATGAGCAGCGCAACGGCCGCGAGCCGAAGCCATGGGCCGGCGCGGCGCGCCGCCGTGGCCCGAACCACGGCCACCGACGCCAGCCCCGCACCGATCGCCGCCGGCAGCGTGGGCGCGACATGCAACACGGCGAACGGCATCGCGGCCGCGGCACCGGCGATCCGATCGAGCACCGCGATCGGCAACGCGCTGGCGTCGGCAATCATTTGCGCCAGCGGGTCAAGCGGTTCGGCCAGCAGCGCGAGAAACAGTGCGGGCTGCAGAAAGGCCACGATCGGACCGGCCAGCATGTTCGTGACCGGCGCGAGCACGCTCACGCGCCCGAAGGTCCACGCAATCAGCGGTGCCGTCACCACCGTGGCGACCACACCGGTGATCGTTTCGCGCACCAGCCATCGCGACACCCCGCGTCGCGTGACGAGCCAGCGCTGCACGCTGCGCAGGGCCTCGCGCCACGCCCCAGACAGGCCGCCACGCGCCGATGCCGGCCGCGACAACGCGTAGGGCTGCCAGCGCCGCAGGATCGCGCGGGCGGCCACCAACGCGGCCATTCCGCTCACACTCAGCTGCCAGCCCAGATCCAGTACCACCAGCGGCTGCACCGTGGGAATCGTCGCGCCGAGTGCGAGTGCGGTCCACTCGTGCAACGGACGCTGCCAGGCGGTGGAGAGCATCACGGTGAGCAGCATGACCGCACTGCGTACGGCCGGCGCCGGCGCACCGAGCATTGCGACATAGGCGAGGATGAGCACGAGCGAGGACAGCGCACCGACGGTTGCCGGGAGACGCATGGCGGCGGTGATGGTCAGCAGCGCCGACGCAATGATCGCCACATGCATGCCCGACACCGACAGCATGTGCACGAGCCCCGCGTCGGCGAATCGATCGCGCACTGAGGTGGCGATACCGTCCTGATCGGCGATCACCAACGCGCGCACGAGCGGTGCGCGCGCTCCGAACAACCGATCGATCGTGGCGCCGGTTCGTCCGCGGGCCGCGCGCAACCAGTCGCGCCCGGTTGGCGGGTGCACGGAATCGACAACGAGGCGCACGCCGCGGTCCGTCGCCATCGCGCGGCCCTGCACGGGGGCGATGTCGCCGGCGCGGAGGGGGCGTGGCCAATCGGAAGGCAGTCGCACCGAGGCCACGACGACGCAGCGCGCGGCGCCGTCGGTGAAGCGCACGGCGCCGCGCCCCCGCGTGGCGGGCACGCTCAGCGCTCGGCGTGGTGTGAATCGCGCGGTGCCGGCGTTTTCGGCCCGGGCGCGTTGGGCCTGGGCGCCGTCGAACACGAGCGACATGCGCGCTCCGCGGGCGAAGCGCTCCACCGCCGCCGCTCGACAGCGCCGCGCGTTATCGGTGGCGGACAGACTCGCCAGCACACCGGCGAACGCAATGCCCCCGAACGCCGCGATGGTCATGGACCCGGGGCGAAACCGGCGGCGTGCCACGAGTGCCACGAGTGCCACGAGTGCCGCCAATACCACCACCACGACCAGCGCCCATGTCGGGGCCGGCGGAATCGGCGTCACCCAAACCGATCGCGCCGCCGAATCGCCGAGGAAGGCGCCAACGAACAGGCCGAGCAGCCACCAGCCGGCGGCGTGAATGAGAAGCGGCATCACGCACAGTGTCGAACGCCCGTGGGTGATGCCGCATCAGAACGACGCCCGCGTACCCGAAGGAACGCGGGCGCGACACTCAGGCGATGTGGCTACCCGGCCATCATCGGCAGCGACTTGCGTTCGGTTTGCGCGACCACCGGCGTCCCCATGAACGTGGCGCCGGTCGTGCCGCTCAATTTTACCGTGATATAGTCACCGATCGCTCCCGCATCTGCGGGCACCACGATCGTCTTGAAGTCGCGCGAGCGTGCCTGCAGCAGCTCGCCGTCGCGGGCCACTTTTTCGATCAGCACTTCGACGGTATCGCCGAGCCGGCGCATGTTGTTCTCGCGCGAGATACCACGCACTGTTTTCAGCAACAGCTCGAAGCGCGTCGCCACGATGTCGTCGGGGATCGTCCACTCGGCAGGCATGCGTGTGGCCGGCGTCCCTTCCCGCGGCGAAAACTTGAACATGAAAGCGTCGTCGAAGCGCACCTCCTGACAGAGCGAGAGCGTATCGGCGAACTCTTCGTCGGACTCACTGGGAAAGCCGACGATGATATCGGTGGTCAGGGCCAGTCCGGGAATCGCGGCCCGCATGCGCGCCACGCACGCGAGGTACTCCTCGCGCGAGTAGCGGCGCAGCATCTTCTTGAGCATCGACGTAGACCCGCTCTGCATCGGCAGGTGGATGTGCTCGCACACCGTGGGCACTTCCGCCATCGCGGCAATCACGCGATCGGAAAAGTCGTTTGGATGCGGGCTTGTGTAGCGTACGCGACGGATGCCGTCGACGGCGCCGACGGCGCGCAGCAGATCGGCAAAGTCGTGTGTCCCGTCGTTGTACGAATTGACCGTCTGCCCAAGCAGCACCACTTCGGTGAGCCCCTTACTCACGACGTCGTGCACTTCGCGTATAACCTCGTGGAGCTTGCGGCTCCGTTCGGGGCCTCGCGTGGTCGGTACGATGCAGTAGGTACAGCGATAGTCACAGCCGCGCTGCACCGGAATCCACGCCTTCACCCCTGCGAAGCGGCGAGCGACGACATCCTCGTAGTGCTCTTCGAGATCGAAGTCGGTCGCGGTGAACTTCTCCCCGCGACGCGCGCCATCAAGCAATTCAGGCAAGGCACGATAGCCATCCGGACCGACGACGATCGAGACATGCCGCGCCTGCTCGAGCACACGGGGACCGAGGCGCTGCGCCATGCAGCCCGTGACCCCCATGACACTGCCGGGGCGCATGAACTTTTTGAGTTCACCGAGCCGACCGATCACGCGCGTCTCGGCGTTTTCGCGGATCGCACAGGTATTCACCAGAATCACGTCGGCGCCATCGGGCACATCCACGGCGTCGTAGCCACTCGCGACGAGTTTGCCGTACATGAGTTCCGAATCGGCCACATTCATCTGGCAGCCGTAGGTCTCGATGTAGACGGTGGGGCGCGGGGCCCCCGTCACGGGATCCCCGGTCACGAGATCCCCGGTCACGGGCGTGTCACTCATGGGTCAGTTCCGCGGACGAATCTGAATGCCGATGCCGAGCAGCCATGCGGATTCCTTGAATCCGCTTCCGGACATCGTGCGATTGGCGCGCTGGACCGAGAGGTCGAGCGTCGCGTCTTCACCGGCGACGGGAACGCCGAGTCCCGCCGACAGGCGGTTCTCCTTGGCCGTCTGCCCGAGCGTGCCGAACGGCAGGGCATTGCGGGCGTAGCCAGCGCGGACGAGCAGCGGCAGACCGCGGAACCTGGGGCCGGCGACTTCCGCACCGGCGCGCCAATTCATCGCATCGGTGGAGGTGGTAGTCGCCGATCCGAGCGATGCCATTCGGGACCACGAGATCTGCTCCACGCCAACGGCGAAGACCGAGCCGACGATGCCGTCGTAGCGCAGCGCGACGCCGGTGCGCGAAGGTACGCTGGCTTTTGAGATGATCGTGTCGCGAATACGCGCGTTGAGCTCGTTGCCGCGGCGGTACGAGGCGAGCGCCGTGAATCCCTTGCCGAGCGTCGCTTCGCCACCGACCGACAGGGCGGTGCCGAAGTAGGTGACTCGTGAGGAATCGAGCACGTTGCCGAACGCGAGCGTATCGGCGAACCTGCGCTCACGTGTGGCGCGGTTTTCGCCGGTGTAGAGATGCCCCGCGACGCCAACGCGGAAGCGCGGCGAAATCTGCCAGCCGGCGCCGGCGCGGAGATCGTTGATGGCCCCGCGCACGTCCATCTGATCGGCCGTGGGAACAGCGCTGCCATCGATCAGCGCGCTGCCCGTCGTGGTGGTGGAGAACGTGCGGTCGAGGAAGGTCGTGGCGCTCAATCCGACCGCCACGCCATGGCGCGCCGGGAAGATGAGCATGATGAGCGGGATGCGCTGTAGCGTGCTCTTCTCGCTCACGCCGTTGGCGGTGAGCGTGCGCAGCTCCGGTTCGGCCTGCGCGGAAATCACCGTGCGGCCAATGCCGCCGAGCGCCGCCGGGTTGGTCGGCGTGAGCGCGTCGAATTCAGCGAACGCGCCGCCCGTCCCGTTGGTGCGGACACTGCCGCCGCCCACGGGATAGCCAAAGCCCTGCGTGCCCACGGAGCCCTGCGCGCTGGCCGTCGGTACCGCCGCCATCGCAGCAAGCAGCGCCAGTGAGGCGGACGAGACGAAGGATCGGAGTCGAGGGCGGATCACGGGAGGGAGAACTCCGAACGCGGGAGATAAGTGATTCGCAGACGCGGGCGCAGCGCGACCGGTGCTTTGCTTGAGTAGAAGCGCAATTCCGCGGGCTGCGCACCTTCGAGACCGATCTTGAAGGCGATGGCGCGGGGCACGTTGGGGGGCAACGTGCTCCACGTGCGGGCAAGCGCGAGCACGTTCACGGTGCGGATACCGGCCGCCGACGGGAGCAGGCGCGTGGAGTCGACGCCGGCAAACGAACCGGCCGCGGCCAGATCGAGAATGCGGCGCAGGTCCGTCACGAGGTTCGTCGTGGTCGGCACGAGGGCCAGCAATCCGACCGAATCGGCCGCATTGCCGAAGGTTGAGGGTCGCTGCGTGAGCAGCACCTCGGCGCGCACGATCGTACTGGAGTCCGTGATGCGCGACGGCACGTTGAAGCGCAGATACGATCGATACGCCGGGAAGCCGCCCACGAGGAGGGTATTGGCTCCCGGCGGCGGCGACGAGAGATCGCTGATCGTATACGCCGCGTAGGCCAACTCGACGTCCGCGGTGGAGTTGGGCACGATCGTGCTCGGCGAGATCTGTTGAGGCGCGTACGTGGTGTCGGTACTCGGATCGAAGATCACCGTGGGGGCGCCGGCGCCGGCCACGAACGCCACCGCACGAAGCTGTCCCGATCCACCGCGGATCCGAACGCCGAGTCGAAGGCGACCCTTGGCCGCGATCTTGGCGGCCAGCACCGTTTTTGAAAACGGAATCCGGATCGAGTCGCCGATGGCCGAGGGCGTGACCACCAACGAGCCGATCTGACGATCGGGCCGGAACAGCGACCGCACGACCGACGTGACCGAGTCGGACGCCGTCGTATCCACATCATAGACCTCGAGCGTCACGGGCCTGGTGCCGCGGCGGCCCGTGCTGTCGAGCGGGAACCGCAGATACACCGAGTCGACCGCCGTGATGGAGTCGACCGTGCTCCCCTTGTTCGCACCGAAGACCGTCGGCAGCGCATCGAACCGGATGATCATGCTGGTGACCACCGTGTCGGGGCGATTCGCGATCAGGATGTACGGCGACAGCCCGAGCACCGGATAGCCGGCGAGTGAGCTGTCGAGAACGACCGCATCGACAATGGTGTCGCGGAAGGACTCCGCCTTCAGCGGACACAACGACGGGCAGGCAGCGCCACCATCGAGCAACTCCGTACACGCCGAGGCCGAGACGGCCGCGAGCACGAGTGCGCAGAGCAAGAGAGGGCCGCGGAAGCGCGGCCACGAGGTAATTCGAACGCGCTCAGGCATTCTCGAGCGAAGCAGGCGTGAATGGCGCGGGCAACAGTTCCGCCAGCGACCAGCGCGTCGTGAGCCCATCGGGCGTCACGGCGACGATTTCGAGCGCTGGGGCGAACTCCACCAGCGCCTGTCGACAAATTCCACACGGCGGCGTCGGTGCACCTGCCGCCGACGTGATCACCAAGCGAACAAAACGACGCGCCCCGTCGGCAATCGCGGTACCGAGCGCGACGCGCTCGGCACAGGTTCCGGCCGGATACGACGCGTTCTCCACGTTGCAGCCCACGTACACGCGCCCCGTATCGGTTTCCAACGCGGCTCCGACGGGATAGTGCGAATACGGGCACCACGCATTCGCGCGCGCCGCGTCTGCCGCGGTGCGTAGATGGGTGATGCTCATGCGTGCAGAAGGCCCGGCAGAAACGACGTGCCTCGACCGCGCCACGATAGACCGAACCACTCGGCGACGGTCGCGCCGAGATCAGCGAACGTATCGCGCGCTCCCACGCTCCCACCGTGCACCCGTGCGCCGGCCACCAACAACGGCACGCGCTCGCGCGCGTGGTCGGTTGATGGTGTGGTGGGATCGTTGCCGTGATCGGCGGTAATAAAGAGCAGGTCGTCCTCCCGAAGTGCGGCCAGCAGGCTGGGCAGGGCACGATCGAACGCTTCGAGCGCCCCCTGAAAGCCACGGACATCGTTCCGATGCCCGAACAATTGATCGAAATCTACCAGATTCGCAAAGCAGAACCCACGAGGCGCTGAATTTAGCCACTCGAGAATCGCGGACACCCCTTCCGCGTTGTCGATCGTATGCCGGGATGTGATGCCGCGGCCGGCGAACAAGTCGTCTACCTTGCCGACGCCGCTTCGCGGAATCCCCGCCTCGGCAAGCGCATCGAGCAGTGTGACGCCGGGCGGCGGGATGGAGTAGTCACGCCGGTTGGCGGTACGCATCCACGCCCCCGAAGTTCCCACGAACGGGCGGGCAATGACCCGTGAAACGTCATGCGGGGCCACCAGCAGCGCGCGCGCGATCGCACAGGCGCGGTACAACTCGCTGAGTGGGATCCATTCCTCGTGGGCGGCGATCTGAAACACCGAATCGGCCGACGTATACACGATCCACGCCCCGGTTTCCCGCGCCTGCTCGGCGTAGTCCGCGATCACCGCGGTCCCGCTGGCCACACAGTTCGCAATCACGGGACGACCCGTCGCCCGCTCAAAGGCCTCGACGACGCGGCGTGGAAACCCGCGCGGATAGGTCGGGAACGGCTTCTCGAGGTGCAGTCCAGCCAGCTCCCAATGCCCAGTGGTCGAGTCCTTCCCCAACGAGCGTGGAATGAGCGTGCCCCATGCGCCGATGGGATGGACGGCTGGTTCGACCCCTTGGATCGACGCGATACGCCCGAGTCCAAGACGCGCCAAATTCGGCAGGTCAAGGCCACCCACCGCCCGCGCCACGTTGCCGATCGTATCGCTCCCGGTGTCACCGTAGGCGGCCGCATCGGGCGCCTCGCCACACCCCACGCCATCGAGCACCAGGATCAACGCGCGGCGGCCGACGGTGTCAGGGGCCTCCGTCTCCGATCCGATCACCGTCGTTCTCATGGCTGGCTCGAGGCGAGTGGACGGGAGGGCACGCGCATGGCGAGTCCGACCAGGAGTTCGTACGGCGACAGATCGGCCATCTGGGCCACGTGCTCCGTGCTGACGGTGGCCGCGCCATCGGTGCCGATGAGCGTAGCGACGTCCCCAACGGTACATGGCACGTCGGTGACGTCGACCAGGATCATATCCATGGTCACACGACCCGCGACCGGGCAACGCACCCCACCGATGAGGACCTCGCCGCGATTGGACAGTTGCCGGCGATATCCATCGGCGTATCCCGCCGAGATCGTGGCGATGCGCGTCGGCCGCGGGGCCGTCCACGTGGCGCCGTAGCTCACCGACTCGCCGGGCGCGACATCGCGGAGGTCGATCACGCGGGCCCGCAGATGCACGACCTGTCGCAAACCGAGCCGCTCGCTGAACAGGCCGGCGTACACCGCGATACCGGGACGGGCCAAGGCGCCGGGTGAGAGTCGTGGGCGACTGACGATAGCGGCACTGTTGTCGCTGTGGCGAAGCACGGCGGCCGGCAGGGCGTCACCGAGGGCCAGCATGGCGTCCACGAAACGCGCGTCCTGCTCGTCGCGGGAGTCGATGGTTTCGTCGGCCGAGTGGAAGTGCGTAAACACCCCTTCGGGCGGATGCTCGCGCAGGGCATCCCGAAGTGCTTCGACCTGGTCCCAGCGCACGCCGGCGCGAGCCATGCCGGTGTCGATCGACAGGTGATACGGCCGCCGCTCACCAGCCGGCCCTGCGGCGGCCCAGCCGCGAATATCGTGGGCGCGATGCAAGGCGGGGCGAACGCCCAGCGCATGGGCGCGCGGCAGCTCCGACGCAAGGAGCGGCGTCAGACAGAGAATGCGACCGCGGCAGCCGGCGTCGCGGAGTTCGGCTGCCTCGTCGAGCGAGGCGATACCAAGCCCCCACGGGGCATCAGGGGCCGCCGGCGCGCGATCGAAGGGGACACCCAGCGCGCGGCTGACCATGACCGCACCGATGCCGTACGCGTTCGCCTTTACCATCACGATGAGCGGTACGCCGGCACGGGCACGGAGTTGACGCACGTTGTGGCGCAGCGCGTCAAGATCGACGTCGAGCCAGGCGCGGGCGATGATAGGATATATTGTCGCGGTCACTCGCACATCCTAAGCAGCCAACGACGTACGGAGAAGCGATGCAGCAGACGATGGACGAGGCGCTGGCCCTGATGCGGGATCTGCGGGCACGCTGCGAGTGGGACCGGGTGCAGACGCACCGCTCGCTCCGCCCGTATCTGATCGAGGAGGCGCACGAAGTCGACGACGCGATTGCCCAGGGCGACGACGCGACGCTGCGCGACGAGTTGGGCGATCTGTTCCTGCAGGTGCTCTTTCACTCGGTGGTGGCCGAGGAGCGTGGGGCGTTCACGATGCAGGACGTGGCCGGTGCGCTGGTCGCGAAGATGCACGCGCGGCATCCGCACCTGTACGGCGACGGCATCAAGCGCAGCTGGGAGTCGATGAAGGCCCAGAAGGCTGAACGCCGCACGCTGGCGGACGGCCTGCCGTCGGGGCTGCCCTCGCTGCATCGCGCGCACCGGTTGCAGGACCGCGCGGCCGGCGTGGGCTTCGACTGGCCCAATGCGCGTGGACCGCTGGAAAAGGTGCGCGAGGAGATCGAGGAACTCGCCGCGCATGTGAGCGTCGACGGTACCGTGTCCAACCAGGACGCCTTCGAGGCCGAATTGGGCGATCTCCTGTTCGCCGTCGTGAACTTGGCGCGCAAGACCGGCGTGCACGGGGCGCTGGCGCTCGATCGGACGAATGCCAAGTTCGTGCGGCGCTACGCCGCGATGGACGCGCTGGCGACCGCCGACGGCGTGGAGCTGACGGCGCTGTCGCTTGACGCGCAAGATCAGTACTGGGACGCCGTCAAGGCCGCTGAAAAATAGGCTCTTCGTGTTTTTGTGTGGGTGATTTGAGTGGGTCGTGTATGACGATCCGCCGCGCCGGGCGATCGGCGGACATTGGCGTTGATCCGCGGTACAGCAGTTTCGTTCAGGAGCTCGTCGAACAGCATAACCGCCGATTGGCGCGAATGCCCGCGGATGACCAGCAAATACTTTGCTGGGCTGGTCGTGTACGACGATCCGTCGCGCCGCGCCGGGCGATCGGCGGACATTGGCGTTGATCCGCGGCAAAGCAGGTTCGTTTGGGTTCGCGGAACGGCATAACCGCCGATTGGCGCGAATGCCCGCGGATGACCAGCAAATACTTTAATGGGATGGTCGTGTACGACGATCCGTCGCGCCGCGCCGGGCGATCGGCGGACATTGGCGTTGATCCGCGGTACAGCAGTTTCGTTCAGGAGCTCGCCGAACAGCCTTACCGCCGATTCGCGCGAATGCCCGCGGATGACCAGCACATACTTTGATGGGATGGTCGTGTACGACGATCCGTCGCGCCGCGCCGGGCGATCGGC
>JANLVC010000184.1:0-3705 GCA_031363815.1 Gemmatimonadota bacterium | reverse complement strand
CCTACCCCTACTCCCTACCCCTACTCCCTACTGCGCCGCTACCCATCCAACGGACTCCGCACCCCCAGTCCGCCCCGGTTCAGCACATGCGTGTAAATCATCGTCGTCCGCACGTCCTTGTGCCCCAGCAATTCCTGGATCGTGCGAATGTCCGAGCCCGACGCCAATAGATGGGTGGCAAAGCTGTGACGGAAGGTGTGACTCGTCGCCCGCTTACCGATCTGCGCTTCGCGCACCGCGTTGGTCACCTCGCGCTGCAGCACGCTCTCGTGCAGATGATGCCGGCGACGTTCGCCGGTGTCGGCGTCGCGGTAGCTCCGCGTCGCCGGAAAGATCCACTGCCACGGCCAACTCCGCGCCGAGCGATCGCCAAGCTTCCGGCGCAGGGCGTCGGGTAGCCCCACGTAGCCGCCGCCGGCAGCGAGGTCCGTCGCGTGCTGCGCCGCCGCGCGCTCGAGGTGCACCCGCAACGCCGGCACCACGCGCTGCGGCAGCATCGTCACCCGATCCTTCTGCCCTTTCCCTGACCGGATCACGATCTCGCCGCGCGACAGATCCACGTCCTTCACACGCAGCGTACAGCACTCCATCACGCGCATGCCGCTGCCATACATCAACGACGCCATCAAACGCGTCGTGCCGCGCATGGCCTGCAACACACGTTGCGTTTCATCGCGCGTCATCACCACGGGCAGTCGCTCCGGGCGCTTGGCATGCAGATGCTGCATCGCGCTTGAGATCGGCACCGCCAGCACCTCACGATACAGGAACAGCAGCGCCGCCAGCGCCTGATTCTGCGTGCTCGCACTCACCTGCGTGTCACGCGCCAGATGCGTCAGGAAATCACGCACCTGCACCTCTCCCATCTCACGCGGATGCCGACGTCCGTGAAACCGCACGTACCGTCGCACCCAATGTGCGTACGCCTCCTCCGTTCGCACGCTCAGGTGCTTCGCGACAATCCGGTCGTGCAGCACACTCAAGAGGGTCTCGCCGTTGGCCATCACCCACGGTGCAACGCGTTCCGCGCCCCCGCGTAACCGCCGGTGTGCGCCCGCGATCTTTTCGACGCCCCGTGTCGGCGTGCTCAGTCGTCCCCCGCGTCGCATGTTCGCCCTCCCCCGCGTCGCGTCCCGCCGTCGCGTCCCGCCGTCGCGTCCCCCGCTTACGCAGGTGTGATGTCACGTGCTGTTCATCAGCCCGAGCAGCGGGCGAGATCGGCCGACTCCGCGAGGACCGCGATCAGCGGATCATGGCGCAGCGCGTAGTGATCACTCAAGTCCTCGTACCCGAGGGCGAGCCCGTACACGCGCTGCCGCACGAGCGCCTCGACCGCGTGCGTAACGCGCGCGGGATCCCGATGATCCGTAAAGCACGCCGCAAACCGCGCCAACACGCTGGTCGGTCTCCCGTAACAGCAGCGCGCCGCCGTCGGAGGTCAGCGTGCCGCCATCGAACCGTGCGACCACCTCGCGTCCCGCCACCGTTTGAAAAGCCAGCGCGTCCGTCGTACACTGTGCCATCATAACGGCCGTCTCCGCGGTGCGTGTAAGGGGTTTTCGACAAACACCTTATGCCACGCGAATCGGCCGTTATGCAATAGCGATGTGAGAAATCCGGGCCAGGCCGTTGGCCGTTACGGTTCGCAGTGCCCGCCCACCCGCCTCTCAGCGCCGCGGCACCCGTCGCATCAGCTCCTCGCGCCAGCCGAGGATGACGCGGATGGGGAGCGCGCCCGGGCGTTCGACCGGTTCGACCATGAGGAACTGCGACCCGTCGGGAGTCACGTCGAATCCGGTGGTGCGCCCGTCGTTGATGCGACCGACGGTGTTGAGTTGGAACAGGCGCACCGGTCGTCCAGGCGTACCGTTGGCGGGGTCGAAGTCGACGGCGAACACGTCACGCTCGTTGCGGAACACGATTTCGCGCCCGCCGCGCGTGAAGCGCGGTTGATCGCCACCATCGAGGGACACTTGGACGCGGGTCGTTCCTACACGCAGGCGCGCGACGATCTGCGTGCGTCCGTCGGCCTGTCGCTCGCTGAGGGCGAGCCAGCGCCCGTCGGGTGAAACCACGCCACCAAGTTGCTGGACGTGCGTCGCGTCGACGCGCGCGGTCTGGCGCGTGCCGATATCGACGGTCCACGCATTCGCCTCAGGCTTCACCTCGCTGTAGACCAGCACGCGTCCGTCGGGCGAGATGCCGGTGGGGTGTTTGTCGAGCGCGTTGCGCAACAGCGTGTCCACCGAGGCCCCATCGATGGATGATCGCACCAAGTCGTACGCCGGTGTTTCGAGGGCGTGAAAGAGCGACCGGCTGTCGGGCGCCCACACCGGTGCAAAGGCGGCCCCAGTGAAGGCGCTCAGCTGGTTCAGCGCGCTTCGTTGCCGATCGAACAGCCAGATCGACCACGGTTCGGGCTGCGTGCGGGTAAGCGCGATCCATCGCCCATCGGGCGACAGCCGCGGATCGGCCCAGCCGGCTACCTGGGGAAAGGCCTCGCGACGCGTGCCATCGCGTGAGACCCACACCACCCGCGAGCGCTCCTCGAATTCGCTGGCCTTGATGTACACGAGATCGCCGGCGCTCGACACATCGTAGGCCACGGAGCCATCCGTCTGCAGCGAGAACACATCCTCGACGACGGGCAGGGCGGGTCCGAGGAGTTTCAGCGAGGCGGCGTCGAACGGCGCCGCGAAGATGGCATTGCCGCGGCCGAAGAGCAGGTATCCGGGCTCGATGTAGCGCGGGAAGAGCGCGTTCTCGACGATCACGGTCACCTTGCCGGTGGTCAGCTCTACCGCCTGAATGCTCGAGCGCTCCACCGGTGTGGCATAGGCGCCAAAAAGCATCGTCTTCGCGCCAGGCAGCAAAACGGGATACCAATGTCCGAATTCCTTGCGTGCCGCGTTCGGCGTCGTGACCACCTCCGCGGCGGCGCCCGTCTCGCGGACGCGGGAGAGACCGCCGGACGCGAGAGGGGTGTAATAAATCCAGCCGTCTGGGCTGGTCGCCGTGAGCGCCGTATTGGCGTACTCGGCGACAACCGTAGCCGAACCACCCTCCGCGGGAATCTTGAGCAGGCCCTTGGCGCCCACGTACAGAATCCATTTTCCGTCGGGGGAGTAGTTGGGCGCAATTCCACCGTCTGAGCCTGTCACGGGGACCACCGCCGTCGAGCCGATCGCTCGCTGCACCAGGATGCGCCCCTTGACCGAGTCGACAATGGACTGGAGCACCGTGCTGCCGTCGGGCGATATGGCGATGACCGCCTTGCCCGACGCGCGCGGTCCGGCGTTGAAGGCGAACTCTACCCGTCGCGGCGGTTCGGTGGCGGTCGTGCGCTGTCCAACCAGGTAGCCGCCGATCGCGGTGGCAGCGGCGAGTGCCGCTGCGACGGGGATCCAGCGCGCAGCGGACGGGCGCGCCGCGGCGCGGCGAGCGCCCACACTAGGCCGCGGCGTGACATGTTCACCCTGCAGCGCTGCCTTGAACTGCTGAATGGTGGGAAAGCGATCTGCGGGCAGCTTCTGCAGCGCCATCAACA
Source organism: Gemmatimonadota bacterium (assembly GCA_031363815.1). Classification (GTDB taxonomy): domain Bacteria; phylum Gemmatimonadota; class Gemmatimonadetes; order Gemmatimonadales; family Gemmatimonadaceae; genus Gemmatimonas. Next base: position 158 of record JANLVC010000184.1, on the reverse strand, counting down.
CCGCGGCCTCCACCTGCTCCGGAACTGCTGGTCGCAGCACCGTGAGTGCGCGTGGCGCTTCGGTGAGCAGCTTGGCCACGATCGCCTGCGCGTTGGCGCCCGTATAGGGCGGTTCGCCCACCAGCATTTCGTACAGCACCGCACCAACGGCGTAAATG
>JANLVC010000189.1:0-23443 GCA_031363815.1 Gemmatimonadota bacterium | reverse complement strand
GCGGATCGCCCGGCGCGACGCGACGGATCGTCGTACACGACCATCCCATCAAAGTATTTGCTGGTCATCCGCGGGCATTCGCGCCAATCGGCGGTTATGCTGTTCGACGAACTCCTGAATGAAACTGCTTTACCGCGGATCAACGCCAATGTCCGCCGATCGCCCGGCGCGGCGGATCGTCGTACACGACCCACTCAAATCACCCACACAAAAGCACGAAGAGCCCTTTTAGAACGACAGGTCAACGGTAGCGCGTGCCGCATTGGGTATTCGTGGGGAGAGCCACGAGGACATCGGCGCCGGTCTGGTGGTTATCGAATCGACGGAAAATTGTCGCGTTGCAGACGTCTCCACGCACGACCGATCACGGCAATTGCGCCACCGGCGAGCGCGCCGAGCGTTGCGGCGAACGTGATAATTGGCTCGCGCGTGCCCTCATCGCCCAGGAACACGGCGAGAAGTTCGCGTCGCAGCTTCAGCACCACCGGCGACGCGACCTTGATACTGTTGAAGTTGCGGTCGTATCGCGCGCCGATTCCCTCGATCAGCGCCGCTGTGCGGGCGAAATACACCAACTCGCCGGGCAACACGATCGGCCAGTTGAACAGCTCGCGCATGACCCGATCGGCGATCGCACGGGCCCGGTCTTCCATCGCCGTGTCCTGATGCGCGATGTCGAGCAGTACGCGCACCAGCTCGCGCATCGCGTCGTGCGACGTGCCAGGCGCCACCATGCCCAGCGTATAAAATCCATCCGCGGTGGCGTCCGGATCGCGGCGAATCGCCGCGATGATCGTGTCGAACAGCGCTTTGCGTACCGGCACGCTCACGTCGATGACCATGCCGAAGTCGAGGAGCACGATGCGTCCCTGCGCATCGACCAGCAGGTTGCCCGGGTGTGGATCAGCGTGGAACACGCCATCGCGCAGCATCATCCGGGCGTAGATCTCGATCAGCGTTTCCACGAGCGCCCGGGGCGACACCAGTCCATTGGCAATCTGGGTGTCCAGCGCATCAATGCGCGTGCCCTCCATGAACTCCAGCACGAGCACGTCGCGGCGGGTCAGCGCCGTCTCCACCCGCGGAATGCGCAAACGCGGCTCGTCCGAAAAGCGCTCGCGCATCCGCATGCACTGCATGGCTTCGCGCTCAAAATCCATCTCTTCGCGCACGTGTAGATCGAATTCGTCGAGCACCACGCGGAAACCCAGTACGTGATGATGCGGAAAGCGCGCGTACACCGCGCTCACGATCGCCCGCGCCAGTCGCACGTCACGCACCACCACGGCCTCCACGTTCGGCCGCAATACCTTCACCACCACGTCGCGCCCCTGATAGCGCGCACGATGCACCTGACCCAATGAGCCCGCCGCCAGCGGGGTCGGGTCGAGGCGGTCCACGATGGTGTCGGGATCGGCATGCCACGCCTGTTGCAGCGCGGCGCGAATTTGTGTCCATGGCACCGGCGGCACGCGGTCGGTGAGCGTGCCGAGGGCGGTGAGATATGGTTCGCGTACGAGGTCGGCTCGGGTCGCGAAAATCTGCGCGAGCTTCACGAATGCCGGACCAAGTACCGCAATCTCGTGCACCATGCGACGGGCGCGCCGTTCGTGAAACGACGGTGTTCGCGGCACCGGTCCGCCCCAGCAGATCCAGCGTCGGCGATCCCGCCGAAACGAAAAAACGAGCGGCACCAGTCGCCCAAGAATCGCGACCAGCCGCGGAAGGTCACGCCACGGCATGAGGCATCGCGTTACGGATGAGCTGGTCGGCGTCGAGACCGGTCAGCTTGCACGTGGTCTCCCACAGTTGCTCGGCGCGCGCGTCATCGCGCGCCGTGCGTGATGGCGTCACGCGTCGGCGCTTCACCCAGTAGTCGCCGGCCCCCACCAACGCCTCGGGCGCGGACGAGAGCCACACCAGTGTGTCCGCACCTTGGGCGGGCGAAACGGAAACCACGTCCATGACGCGACGCAGTAGTCGTCCCATCCGGCCGTTGTTCGTCGCAAAACGCGTACTTACCACGCCTGGATGCAGCGCCTGCGCAACGACGCGCGAAGGATTCAGACGACGCGCGAGGGAGCGGGTGAACCAGATGTTGTACAGTTTTGAGTTCGCATACTGCGTCCATCCGCGAAAGGTGCGCTCGCGCTGCAGATCGTCGAGCGCGGGGTGCGCGTTCTCGTGCGCGCGACTTGCCACGCTCAGAATGCGCGCCGCCGCCCCCGGTCGCGAGGCGGCCACCAACGGGGCCAGCAACCGCATGGTCAACGTGAAGTAGCTCAGATGGTTGAGCGCGAACGTCCGCTCGAAGCCGTCGGGCGTCACCTCCCGGTTGAGGAACATCGCACCGGCGTTGTTCACCAGCACGTCGATCCGGGGCAGGCGCGCCAGCAGCCGGTCGGCCACGTCATGCACCGCATCCTGACGCGAGAGGTCGGCGATCTCCCACGTGATGGCGCGACGGCCCGAGGCGCTGCCGATCTCGCTCATGATCGCATGCGCCACGGCGGCCGTCTTCGCGGCGTTGCGGCCAATCATAACCACCGACGCGCCGGCGGCTGCGTATTGTCGTACCGCGGCCTTCCCGATGCCATCGCTGGCGCCGGTCACAACCACGGTTTTGCCTTCCAGACTATTGGGCGTCGGTGCGTTCGTCATGGCCTGTGGGAGGGTAATGCCGCGCGATCACGTGTTGTACCTACGCTTACCGATGCAAGAACGTCGTCGATTCGCACACATGGGCGAACCGACGACGTTGAAGATCGAGAGGGCGGGCGATCAGTTCGCGATCGCGGCGATCACAATCGGGCCGAGCGTGCCGGCCGTGGCGGTCGCTGTCTGCTGACCCGTCTGCGGGCCGAGCGTCCAGCGCACCGTGATCTCGCCCAGCGCATTGGTCACGGCCGACTGGGGCGAAATGCTGCCGCCGCCACTCGTGATGGCCAAGCCGACCATCTGGCCGGGAATCGGAACATTAAATCCGCCCGTCACCCGCAGCACAAGCTGCACCGTCAGCGCCGTACTCGCCTTCGCGGTCTGGTTATTGCCCTGCGCGATCACCAGATCACTGGGAAGGATGCCGTTGGCACTGAGGGTGACCGGATCCAAGCCCGGTGCCTTCCCGGTCATCGTCTGAACCTGTGCATTCGGGCCCAGTGTCCAGCGCGCCTTCACTTCGCCGTTCGCATCGCTGACCACGGTACCCGGATCCACCGAGCCGCCGCCGGCGAGCACGTTGAAGCTCACCGGAATCTTTCCGATCGGCGCGCCGTCGGTGCCGATCACCCGAAGCACCACGGGCGTGGGAAGCAAGGTCCCCGCGGCCGCGGTCTGCAGATGTCCCTGCACGATCGTCAGCTGCGCCGCAGCCGGTGCCTCCAAGGTCTTGGTGCAACCGGGGAACGCCAGAAGCGTCGGGACGGCCGTGAAGAGCACGGCAAGCAGATGTGTGGGTCGCGCGGAACGCATGGCCTCGTCGGTCAGGGTACTCCTCTCCGATTATCAGTATCGGCCGCTCGTCCCATGGAGTTGAGCGCGACTTCTGCAGCCACGCGGTCGAGCGCCGGATCTTTTTGCGACCTAGATTGGAGGTTCCATGACCGTTACTCCATTGCACGCTCCGCGACCGCTCCGTTCGACCGACTCCGAGACGCCGGAAGGAGTGCGCTGGCCCACCGGTCTGGGCCCCGATATTCCGCCTGCGCGGAATCCCGGTACGGCCCTCGATCTCGCGCTCGTGCGCGCCACCAAGGTCAACCGGAGCGCGGTCGAACGGCGGGTGGCCTCACTGGGCGGCCGACGCACGGTCAAAAAAGAGTGGCAGGCAGCCTGGCTGTTGCGCGCCATCACCTGCATGGACCTCACCACGCTCGCCGGGGACGACACCCCCGGCAACGTACAGCGGCTTTGTGCAAAGGCGCGCCACCCGCTGCGCCGCGACATCGTAAACGCGCTCGGTGTCCGCGACTTGGGGCTCACCGTCGCCGCGGTGTGTGTGTACCACCAGTATGTCGCCACCGCCGTCGAAGCCCTGCAGGGATCGGGGGTGCCCGTCGCGGCGGTCTCGACGGGTTTCCCGGCGGGCTTGTCGCCGTTCGAGCAACGACTCGCCGAGATCCACGCATCGGTCGCCGCCGGTGCCACGGAGATCGACATCGTGATCACGCGTGCGCACGTGCTCACCGGTAATTGGCGGGCGCTATACGACGAAGTGCGTGCCTTCCGCGACGCCTGCGGCGGAGCCCACCTCAAAACCATTCTGGGCGTTGGCGAACTCGCCACGCTCACCAATGTCGCACGGGCCAGTCAGGTCGCCATGATGGCCGGCGCCGATTTCATCAAGACCAGCACCGGCAAGGAAACGTCAAACGCCACGCTTCCGGTCGGCCTGGTGATGACCCGCATGATCCGCGACTTCGGATCGCGCACCGGCGTCGAGGTCGGGTTCAAGCCCGCCGGTGGTATTCGTACGGCGAAGCAGGCCCTCGACTGGCTGATCCTCATGAAGGAGGAGCTCGGAGATCGCTGGCTTCGTCCGCACCTCTTTCGCTTCGGTGCGAGCGGTTTGCTCACCGACGTCGAACGTCAGCTCGAACATTTCGTGACGGGTCGCTACGCGGCGACTCATCGCCAACCCATGGTGTGATCCGCATGGCTACCACAACAACACCAACGGGCGGCACCGTCCGCGACATCTTCGATGCGATGAGTTATGGTCCGGCGCCAGAAGGCGACGCCATCGTTCGCGCCTGGATTGCCGAACACGGCAGCGCGTTCGGACACTACATCGGCGGCGCCTTCACCAGGGCCGCGGACGGTGACTCCTTTGAGGTGCAGGACCCCTCCACGGGCACACCGCTCGCGCGCGTCGCGCAGGGGAGCGCGCACGATGTCGACGCGGCCGTCGCCGCCGCGCGCGCGGCCTTGCCCGGCTGGCAGGCGCTCGACGATCACGCGCGCGCGCGCTGGCTGTACGCCATCGCGCGCGGCATTCAAAAGCACGCGCGTCACTTCGCCGTGCTCGAGTCGATCGACAATGGCAAGCCGATTCGCGAGACGCGCGACATCGACATTCCACTCGTCGCGCGACACTTCTCGTATCATGCCGGTTGGGCACAACTGCTGTCGGCCGAGTTCCCAGCGCAGCACGCCTATGGGGTGGTCGGGCAGATCATCCCCTGGAATTTCCCGCTGCTGATGCTGGCGTGGAAAGTCGCGCCCGCCCTCGCCGCCGGAAATACGGTGGTGCTCAAGCCCGCCGAGTTCACGTCGCTCACCGCGTTGCGCTTTGCGGAGTTGGTGCACGACATTGGCTTGCCACCGGGCGTGTTCAACCTCGTCACCGGCGACGGACGCACGGGAGCCGAGATCGTCGCGCATCCCGACGTCGATAAGATCGCCTTTACCGGCAGCACAACCGTTGGTCGCGCGATTCGCGTGGCCACCGCCGGCTCGGGCAAGGGGCTCTCGCTCGAACTCGGCGGGAAGAGTCCGTTCGTCGTGTTCGAAGACGCCGACCTCGATAGTGTGGTCGAAGGCGTCGTCGATGCGATCTGGTTCAATCAGGGACAGGTGTGCTGCGCCGGTTCGCGGCTCCTCGTCCAGGAAGGCGTCGCCGATCAGCTCCTCGAGAAGTTGCGCGATCGCATGGAACGGCTCCGTATCGGTTCGCCGCTCGACAAGACGATCGACATGGGCGCCATCGTCGCGCCGGTACAGCTCGATCGCATCCGGCAGCTGTGCGCGCTGGGCATCGAAGAAGGCGCCACCTGCTGGCAGCCCTCGTGGGCCACGCCCGCCGCAGGCTCGTTCCATCCACCCACGCTGTTCACCAACGTGGCCCCGTCGGCCACCATTGCGCAGGTCGAAATCTTCGGCCCGGTACTCGTGAGCATGACGTTCCGCACCCCCGAAGAGGCGGTCGCGCTCGCGAACAACACGCCGTTCGGCCTCGCGGCCAGCGTCTGGAGCGAGAATATCAATCTCGCGCTCGATATCGCACCGAAACTCAAATGCGGGGTGGTGTGGATCAACAGCACAAACCTGTTCGACGCGGCCGCGGGATTCGGCGGATACCGCGAGTCGGGGTTCGGCCGCGAAGGAGGACGCGAGGGGCTCGGTGAGTATCTCAAGCCGGTGCGCCCACACGAAAGCGCTCCCTCTCCGATCGACTCCAGTGCCGTGCTGCTCGTGGCCCTCGAGCACGAGGGTGCCGCTGACGCTGCACTGACGCCCTCCGCACGGCCGGCCATCGACCGGACCCCGAAGCTGTTCATCGGCGGCAAGCAGGCGCGCAGCGATTCGGGCTACTCGCGTCGCATCGTTGGCGCCAACGGCCGCGTGGTCGGTGAAGTCGGCGACGGCAACCGGAAGGATCTGCGCAATGCGGTCGAAGCGGCCCATGCCGGCGCCGGATGGTCAAAGCTCACCGGGCAGCACCGGTCGCAGATTCTGTTCTACATCGCAGAAAATCTGTCGGCTCGCGAACAGGAATTCGCCGCGCGTCTCTCGGCCATGACGGGCGCCTCCGCCGCCGACGCGATGCGCGAAGTCGAGGCGTCGATATCGCGCTTGTTCACCTACGGGGCGTGGGCTGACAAGCATGATGGTGCGATCCACGACGTGCCATTACGCGGTGTCGCGCTGGCAATGCACGAGCCGATCGGAGTCGTGGGGGTGGCCTGTCCCGACCCGTATCCGTTGCTCGGACTGGTGTCCCTCATCGCGCCGCTGCTGGCCACCGGCAATCGCGTCGTTGCCGTGCCGTCCGAGCGGTATCCGCTCTCGGCGACCGATTTCTACAGTGTCCTGGAAACGTCAGACGTGCCCGCCGGTGTGGTGAACATCGTGACCGGTCCGCGTGACGCGCTCGCCAAAGTGCTGGCCGAGCATGACGATGTCGATGCCGTGTGGTACCTTGGGTCAAGGGTCGGCGCGACGGCCATCGAAAAGGCGTCGGCCGCCAACCTGAAGCGCACGTGGACTGAATGGGATGGGCGCCAATGGCTGGATCCGCGGGTGGGCGAAGGCCGCGAGTTCCTGCGGCGGGCCGTGCAGGTCAAGAATATCTGGATTCCGTACGGCGAATAACGCCACCCCGTCTCGTGAGAGCGCGCACCTCAACGCGCTCCGCTGACGCGGCGGCGACGCCATGACGTAGTGTGCAGTTCATGCGACCCAACTCTGAGATCATGATCGAACTCCCGGCCTCTCCTGAGGCCTTCCGCGACGCGGCGTGGGTCGACATCCTGCCGTATTACGAGCAACTGGCCACCATCGCCCTCGATTCCTCGACGCCCGTCGTGGAATCGTGGCTGAGCACGTGGTCGCGCCTCGATACGCTGGTTGGCGAGGCCGGCACGCTCGCCATGATTGCCTATACCGGGAACACCGCCGATACGGCGGCCGAGACGGCCTATCTCCGCTTTTCCATGGAAATCTTTCCGAAACTGGAAGAGCAGGGGGTCCGACTCGCCAAGCGCCTACTCGATCTCGGCTGGTCGCGCGCCGATCTCGAGACCACGATCCGGCGTTTTCGTACCGACATTGAAATCTTCCGCGAAGCGAACGTCGCCCGCTTTTCGCAGATCGAGGAATTGTCCGCCGGGTATCAGAAAATTACCGGTGGCCTGAGCGTCGATTGGGAGGGCACCCCGAAAACAATTCCGCAGCTGCAGCCGTACCTCAAGTCCGCCGACCGCGCCGAACGCGAACGCGCGTTCCGCCTCGGCGCTGACGCCTACATGGTCAAGCGCGACGAGTTCGCCGATTTGTTCGACAACATGTACGTGCTGCGCGACGCCGTGGCCAAGGAAGCCGGATTCGCCGACTATCAGCGCTACTGCTTTGCCGCCAAGCACCGGTTCGACTACACCCCAGACGACACCGCGCGCTTTCACGAAGCCGTCAAGCAAACGGTTACGCCGGCCGTCGCGCGCCTCATGGAATATCGCCGCCAGTCGCTGGGTGTCGATGTGCTGCGCCCGTGGGATGTGACCGTCGACCTGAATGCCGACGAACCGCTCAAGCCGTTCGCCGATGTCGACACGTTCATTGATCGCGCCCAGAATATCTTTCAACGCGTCGACCCGGCGCTGGGCGCGCAGTTCCGCATCATGGCCGACGAGAAGTTGCTCGATCTCGAAAGCCGCCCCGGCAAGGCGCCGGGTGGATACTGCACCGATCTTTCGTTCCGCGGGCGTCCGTTCATCTTCATGAATGCCGTCGGCGTGCCCGACGATGTGCAGACGCTCGTGCACGAAGCGGGGCATTGCTTCCACGACTTTGCGACGCACGCCCTGCCGTTCACGTGGCAGCGGCGCACCGGGCACGAAGCCGCGGAGCTCGCGTCGATGAGTATGGAACTGCTCGCCATGCCCTACTTCGTGGCGCCGGATGGGTACTATACGCCCGACCAGGCGCGGGTCGCGTGGCTCGAGCATCTCGAGGATGTGTTGGGAAGTCTCGTGCATATCGCCAGCGTCGATGCGTTTCAATCCTGGATCTACACCGATCCCGCCGGTGCCGATCGCGACGCGCGCGACGCGAAGTGGCTCGAGCTCCGCCAGGAGTTCGAGTCCGGCGTCGACTGGACTGGACTCGAGGGTGAACGGGTCAGTCGCTGGTACCGTCAGCTCCATATCTTCGAGCTGCCGTTCTACTATATCGAGTACGGGCTCGCGCAGCTTGGCGCCCTGCAGCTGTTCCGGAATGCGGTGGCCGACGCCGGTGATGCGGTCGCCGCGTACAAGCGCTTCCTCACGCTCGGCGGCACGCGTCCGCTGCCCGAACTCTATGCCGCGGCTGGTGTGAAGCTCGTATTCGATGCGGAAAGCATGGCCGAGCTCGTCGCCTTCGCCGAGGAACGGATTGCCGCGTTGCGCGCCGGTGCCGATGCGCCGTTTCGTGGGGTCATGCCGGTCTGACCGGTACGGCACCACGAAACGTTTGTCGCACGAAATCGTATCCGAGACATGACCATCTCTCTCGAAGCTCCAATACGATTCGCCCGACACGTCGGCGTGGCGGCACTGGTGATGAGCGCGGTGTCCGTGCGCGCCGAAGCGCAGCTGCCCACCGTGCAGCAGCTGTTCGACAAGTTCGCGACCGCCGTCGGCGGTCGTGAGGCGTGGTCGACAGTGCAGGGACGCAGCGACAAGGGGACGGCAGATATCACCTTCGCCGGCATCTCCGGTACGTACGAGCGGCATAGCGGCGCGCCGAATAAAATGCGCATGATTGTCGACCTCGGCATGGCCAAAGTTGATCAAGGCTTCGACGGGACGATCGGTTGGGCCGTGCAGCCCACCGGACAGGCGTCGCGGATGCCCGCTGACCAGGAAAAGTCACTCGGGGAATCGATTCAGGTCGGTGCCGCGTTTCTCGACGTGAGCCGGTTTGCGAAAGCTTCGGTCGAGGCCAAGGAAACGTTCGACGGCGTGGAATGCTATAAGCTCGCGATCACGTCGAAGCTGGGCGAAGAGCGTACCGAGTATTTCGAAGTCCTGACCGGTCTCCGCCGCGGCGCCGTCACGAAGACGCCGATGGGTGAGCAGAAGTCGATGTTCCGCGAGTATAAGGCATTCGAAGGCAAACAAATCGCCACCAAGGTCGTGCAGGTCACGCCACAGGGTGACGTGATTCTCACGACCACCGAAGTGTCGTTCACGCCCCCCGATCCGTCGCTGTTCAAGGCACCAGACGGGGTTGCGAAGTAGCGCGATCCAACACACGCCCCGCCGGCGCCTCCTCCACGCGCTCGGCGCTCCAGTGTCCTTCGCTGTGCACCACCCAGGCTTCGTGGCGCGAATGCCACTGCCTCGCCGATCGTGCTCAGCAGTGCGGAGGCCTGTGGGGCCGGTATTGCTAGGAGCACGACGTCGTGCGTGCTGCACGCCGTCGCGGTCCACAAGGGCCGATCCTCGGCCCGCGCGGGCCATCGACGACACGTGGACGCCAAGTCGCACGATTAATTCGCGCCCAACGTGCTTCGCCAAACCGTTCATGCCGCGACTGCCGATCACTGCCAACCGCCTTCGCGGCGTGTGCACCTGCGCCCGCCTACCCCTCGACGCTTGTCGAGCACGGTCACTCAGAAACTTCGTTCGAGGAGGAGGTGGACGAAGACAGGCGTGCTCCGCTCAACGACGAACGACCACCCCATTCTTCATCACGAACCGAACCGCGCGCAGCACGCGGATGTTCTGGCTGGGGTCGCCGGAGACCGCGACGAGGTCGGCCAGCAGGCCGGGCGCCACCCGTCCGAATTCGTCCTCGTGATGCATGATGCGAGCGTTCACACTCGTGGCCGCTTTCAGCGCGGCCACGGGCGACATGCCGTATTCCACCATGAGTTCGAGCTCCAACGCATTTGTCCCATGGGTGAACACGCCCACATCGCTGCCATTGCAGATCGTCACGCCAGATGCCAACGCCCACTTGAACATCGCCTTCTTCTGCACAATACCCGCCGGATCCGGATCAACGCCCTTCTTCCATCCACGATAGCGGGTGGTGCTTTCCGTGGCCGACAGCGTCGGACAGAACGAGACGTTGTGCTGCTTCATCAATGCGAACACCTCGGGGGTCGCCATGTCGCCATGCTCGATGCCTTCCACGCCCGCCATGATCGCGCGCGTCATGCCTTCCACGGTACTCGCGTGCGCCACCACCGGTCGGCCGCTCGCCATCGACGTCCGCACGATTGCTGCCCACTCTTCGGTCGAGAAGGTCGGACGCGCTTCGCCGCGCGGTCCCCAACGATAATCGGCGTAGATCTTGATCCAGTCCGCGCCATGCCCAATCTGGTCACGCACCACACGCGTCACTCCGTCAATGCCATCGGCTTGCTCCGCGCCCTGCGGCACGCCGATCTCCGCCCCAAAGCCCTTCGGCCCGTAGGAGCCGGTCGCCACGATCGCCTTGGTCGTCACAAACAGGCGCGGTCCAGGAATGATTCCCTGATCCACCGCTTCCTTGAGGCCCACGTCGGCGTAGTCGGCGCCTTCCGTACCAAGATCGCGCAACACCGTGAAGCCGGCGTCGAGCGTCGCCTTTAAGTGATTTACCGCGCGCGCCGTGCGCAGCGCCAGCGATTCGCGAAGCACCTGGTCGTTCCACGGCGTCTCGTCGTACGGATGCAGGAGCACGTGACTGTGCAAGTCGCTCATCCCCGGCATCAGTGTCGTGCCGGGCAATGCGATGCGCTCGGCATCAGCCGGTACAACGATGCTTGCCGCCGGTCCCACGGCCGAAATGCGTGCGCCGCGTACCAGCACCACCCAACCGCCCTGCGGCTTGTCGCTCACGCCATCGAAGACCGCGTCCGGTATCAGCAGGATCGGCTTGGACGCGGGAGCCGGCGTGGTGGCCGACTGTGCCGTAGCGGGGCGGGCGAGAAGTGCTGACGCGCCGAGTGCCGACGTGAGCGTCAGCGTGGCCCATGTGGCGCGAATCGTGTCAATCATCGAGAGGTCCGGACGGTGGCGTATTCGCCAGTGGAGAGTGCTGCAGGGACGAGTCCGGACACACCACCGGACACCACGAATGCCATCGCGTCGGCGCTCGCGACATCGAGCGCGCGCACGCGGGACGCCAGCACGAGATGTAACTGGCCGGAAAAATTGTACGAGTGTGGGCAGTAAACGGCCACGTACTCGGACATGCCGAGATGGGCCAGGGACTCCTGCGTCACGAATCCCACCAGACGCACGCCGCCGTCCGGCGAAAGATCTAGGAAGACCGGCTTGTCGAAGCGACGCTTCTCGCCCACGAAGGCATTCAGCAGGTCCTTGGTGGAACCGTACAGCAGGCGGACGAATGGGAGGCGCCCCATCAGCCCCTCCAGCAGATTCACCGCCGATCGCGCAAGGAGGTTGGATCCGAGAAATCCGACCACGGTAATCAGGAGCAGCGTCGCCACGAATCCAGCGCCTGGAATGGGCAACCCCAGCCAGCCGTCCACATTTGTGAACACCAGCCAGCACACCCACACCGTCACTACCAGTGGGGCCAACAGCACGAGTCCGCGCGCAAAATAGCTGAGCAACCGTCTCATCGAATTCCTCACGCGGCCGGTTCCGCGCCGTTAAGCTTTTCCCCAACAGGTTCTGTCCCAAGTTGGGGCTACGTGCCCCGAAGGACCAGCCCGTCTCACGTCTCGCCCCCCTGAGAAATGCGATCGCCAGTGAATCGTTCGTGCCGCGCCCTGCGCGCGGTCTCGACGTCCGTACTCGTCGCCAGCCTCGTCGGCGCGTCGATGCTCGAAGCGCAGTCGGTGACCTCGGGGCAGCTGCCAGCGCCGGCCAATCCCTTTACCAGCGTGTCCCGCTGGACCCCACCGCCCATTCCGGCTGGCAAGAAGCCCATCACGCAGGACACGTACGACGAGTGGCGAACGATCACGGGTTCGATGCTGTCGAACGACGGTAAATGGGCCGCGTATACCCTCAGTCCAGTGGTCGGCGAAGGCGAACTACTCGTGCGATCCACTTCGGCCGCTACCGAGTACCGCGCCCCGCGCGGCTTTACCGGCCGGCCGCAGCTACAGCCCGCCGCCGACTCGGCGGCGCAGTTTTCCGCCCAGCCCGCGCAATTCAGTGCCGACAGCCGCTTCGTCGCGTTCACGATCTATGCCCCGCGCGCTGACGTCGAGCGTGCCCGCGCCCGTCGCGGTGCGCCCGCTCCGCGAAATGGCATGGGCATCATGAACCTCGCCGATGGGACCGTGACGCGCGTGCCGGCGGTTCGCTCGTTCCGTCTCGCGCGGAATAACGGTCGGTTCCTCGCCTACTTGTTGGAAGACACCACCACCGCCCCCTCCAACGGTGCCGGTACACTGCCCGCTGGGGCCGCGGTTATGGCGCCCGTTGCGCCGCGCCGCGAGAACGGTGTCACGCTGGTGTTGCGTGATCTGGCCGCCGGTACCGAGCACCGAATCGAAGGCGTAACAGCCTTCTCCTTCGACGATGACGAGAAATGGCTCGGGTATACGGTGTCCACACGCGCCGGAGCCGGCAACGGCGCCTTCGTGCGCGCGCTCGCGTCGGGCGCGGTCACGCCGCTCCTCTCCGGTTCGGCCACGTTTCGCGGCCTCACGTTCGATCGGAAGGGCACCCAGGTCGCGTGGCTCTCCGACCTCGGCGATTCCACGCCGAAGCCGAAAATGGCTGTCTATCACGCGTCACTCGTGCCAGCAAAAGGCAAACTCATCGCCGCGCGAATGATCGTGGCGGCGAACGACGCGCCGGCCGGATTGCTGATCGCCGAGCGCGGCGCGCTCAGTTTCACCCGTGAAGGCAACGGCGTGATCTTCTCGCTCGGCAACGTGCCGATGGATTCGATTCCCGCCGATTCGCTCGTGGACAAGGCCGGCTACGATCTGTGGCACTGGAGGGACACGCAGATCCAGCCGCAGCAACGACTGAGCGCCAATCGTGATCGCAATCGGACCTATACCGCGTTGTACACCATCGCCAGCGCCAAGTGGACGCAGCTCGCGAACGACAGCCTCCGCGTCACGGTCAGCAACGACGGTCGTCGCGTACTCGGCATCAATGCCGTGGAATACGCGATTCCGCAGTTCTGGGGTGAGGGGGCCAGCGACGCCTATCTCATCGACCCGATCACCGGCGCGAGGACGCTTATCGCCAAGGGGCTCGATGGCAATGCGCAGCTCTCACCGGGTGGCAATTATGTCACCTGGTTCGAGAAGGGACAGTGGGTGTCGTATGCCGTGGCCACCGGCAAAAGGTCTGTGCTCACCGACAAGCTGCCGGTGAAGTTTCAGGATGAGGAGTTCGATTCGCCCGATGTGCCGCCGCCGTATGGGCTCGGTGGCTGGAGCGCGGCCGACAAGCGCGTGCTGGCGTACGATCGCTTCGACATCTGGGAAATCGATCCGTCCGGCGTCGCGGCGCCGAACAATCTCACTGATGGTGAGGGCCGTCGCGCCGGCATGACATTTCGCGTCGTCGATCTCGATGCCGACGATCCATTCCTCGATGCCGCGACACCGTTACTGTTGCGCGCCGTCGATTCGCTCACGAAGGCCACCGGCTTCTGGCGTGATCGGTTCGGTGTAAACGGCAAGCCTGAGAAGATCGTGATGGCCGACCGCAATCTGAATGGATTACAGAAGGCGCGGAACGCCGAGCAGTATCTCCTCACGCAGAGCACCTATCGCGAATTCCCGGATCTCTATACCGGCACGACGATCGCGAGCACCGCGAAAATCTCGAACGCCAATCCGCAGGACTCACAGTATCCGCGCGGCACCGTCGAATTGGTGTCGTGGTTGAACGGCGACGGTATTCCGCTGCGCGGACTGTTGCACAAGCCGGAGAACTTCGATCCGTCGAAACAGTACCCGATGATCGTGTACTTCTACGAGAAACTCACGGACGGACTGCACAACTACGTCGCGCCATCGGGACGCAATACCGTCAATCCGCTGGTGTACAACAGCCTCGGCTACGTCGTGTTCCAGCCCGACATCGTGTACACCGATGGGCAGCCGGGCCCGAGCGCGGCCAAGTCGATTATCCCTGGGGTGCAGGCCCTCATCGCCAAGGGCTTCGTCGATTCCAAGCGGGTCGGCATCACCGGACAGTCGTGGGGCGGATACCAGTCGGCGTATCTCATCACGGTGACCAACATGTTCGCCGCCGCCGTGCCGAACGCCACCGTCGTGAACATGACGTCGGCCTATGGCGGAATTCGCTGGGCCTCGGGCATGGCGCGCGCCTTCCAGTACGAGCATACGCAGAGCCGCATCGGTGGATCGCTCTGGCAGTATCCAGAGCGCTTCGTGGAGAATTCGCCGCTGTTCAAGCTTGATCGCGTCACGACGCCGGTGCTCTTTATGGCCAACGACAACGACGGCGCCGTACCGTGGTATCAGGGCATCGAGTTCTACGTCGCGATGCGTCGCCTGCAGAAGGAGGCCTACATGGTCGTCTACAACGGCGATGAGCATAATCCCACCAAGCGTGCCAACCAGAAGGACATCGACAAGAAGATGATCGAGTTCTTCGCGGTCAAACTGCAGGGGGCTGATGCTCCGTCCTGGATGGTGCGCGGGATCCCGTTTCTCGAGAAGGGTCGCGATCAGATGAAGACGTTCGATACGACGACCGGCGGCGCGGCGCCGGGTCGCCCCAGCGGAGGAAAGTGAGGGCGGCTGACGCAATCGACGACGAGAGCATTGGCACCGCCAAGACGGCATTGTTCGTCGGCGAAGGATCGATCCTCGGCAAACTCGGCGGGCTGATTACGGCGGCAACGAGGGATTTCTGGGCCGTGGCTCCCTCCGCCGCCCCGAACCCTCTAGCTTTGCACGCTTATGGCCACTCGTACTCAGCCCACTACCGAGCCGCCGACTCCGGCCGCCTGGTCTATCGAATCTGCGCGCGCTCTCTACAACATAGAAGGCTGGGGTGCTGGCTACTTCGATATCAACGAGCGCGGACGGGTCATCGTCCGACCCAATCCGGACCGGCCGGACCTCACCGCCGATCTGCGTGACCTCGCGCATGATCTCGAAGGCCAGGGCATCGCCCTCCCCGTGTTGCTGCGCTTCTCCGACATTCTCAAATCGCGCATCGAAACGCTCAGTGAACGTTTCGACAGCGCCATGAAGGAGTTCGAGTATTCCGGTGGCTACACCACGGTGTATCCCATCAAGGTCAATCAGCAACGGCACGTGGTCGAGGAGATCGTCAAGTTCGGCAAGCGGCATGGTGTCGGTCTCGAATGCGGCTCCAAGCCTGAACTGCAGGCCATTCTTGGCCTTTCGGAAAGCACCGAACATCTCATCGTCTGCAACGGATACAAAGACCACGAATTCATGCGACTGGCCCTCATGGGTCAGAAGCTTGGACACACCGTCTTCATCGTGCTCGAGCAGGTCAGTGAGCTCGACGTCTTGCTTGAAGTGGCCGAAGAACTTGGCGTGACGCCCACCTGCGGCGTGCGCATCAAGCTTGCCAGCGAGGGCGCCGGACGCTGGGCGCAGAGTGGGGGCGAAAAGAGCAAGTTCGGTCTCAGCTCGGCTGAACTGATAAAGCTCATCGACAGGCTGCAGGGGCTGGGCAAGCTTGGCATGCTCAAGCTGATTCATTTCCATCTTGGCAGTCAGATCACCGACATCCGCTTCATCAAGTCGGGCCTGCAGGAAGTGGCGCGCTTCTATCTCGAGCTGCGTGCCATCGGCGTCGACATCACGCATGTGGATGTCGGCGGTGGACTGGGCATCGACTACGACGGCACGAACTCCACGAACCACGCCAGCGTCAACTATACGCTGCAGGAGTACGCCAACGACGTGATCTACACGATCGCTGAGGCGTGCCGAGATGCCGAGCTGCCCATGCCGCACATCATCAGCGAGTCGGGACGCGCGTTAACCGCACACCATGCGCTCTTGCTCGTCAAGGTTATCGACGTCGAGTCGCAGGCCGAGCAACCGATCCCCGTGCTCGACGACGAAGAACATTCGTTGCTGCACGAGATGTACGAAGATTGGCGTACGCTCACTGAGCGTGGCGCAAAGCCCCGCAAGGTGCTCGAAGTGTTCCATGATGCGTCCTTCGACAAGGACCGTGCGCGCAACTACTTCAATACTGGTGTGCTGAGCCTGCGCGGATTGGCGAAGGCCGAAGTGCTCTGGCTGGGTACCATGAATGCGATTTATCGCATCGCCAAGGCTGATGAAGACACCTACGGCGACATCCTTCCCGAGCTCGAGGCGGCGCTCGTCGATCGCTACTTCTGCAACTTCTCCCTCTTCCAGTCGTTGCCGGATAGCTGGGCCATCGATCAGCTTTTTCCGATCATGCCGATTCACCGGCTCGATGAGGAGCCCGTTCGTCGTGGCACGTTGCAGGATGTCACCTGTGACTCCGACGGCAAGATCGATCGCTTCGTGGGCGACAAGAAAGGCCGCCCCAGCCTTGAGCTCCACGAGTTCCGCGATGGTGAGGACTACATCCTCGGCATTTTCCTGACGGGCGCGTATCAGGAAATTCTCGGTGATTTGCACAACCTGTTCGGCGACACCAACGCCGTGCACGTGCGCCTCAACGATCTGGGTAGCTACGAGATCACCGACTTGGTCGAAGGCGACACGGTGACCGAGGTACTCAACTACGTGCAGTTCGGCGCGTCGCAACTGCTGGCCACGTTCCGCCGTAAAGTAAATTCTGCGACAGGCTTGACGCGGGAGGAGGCCAATGCTTTCATCGCAGATTACGTGGCAGGGCTCGAAGGGTACACCTACCTCGAAGGAGAGGCCGCACGATGAACGAAGCTTCGGGTGAATCGTCCAAAGGTCGGGTGTTCGAAGACGTGCTGGAAGTGCTCTGGGCGCCCGGAACGGTGTTCGACCGGTCGCGGGCGAAGGGCGTGGGGATGTACATCCTCGTGCTCACCGCCATCACGCTGGTCATCGTGATCGCGACCAAAGGACTGATCCAGCCGTACGTCGACGCCAATTTCGACGTGCAGATGCAGCAGATGGCCGCCAAGGGGAAACCGATGCCGGCCGAAGCGGTGGCCGCGGCGCAGAAGTTTGCCGGCTACGGATTCCTGGCGATGGGCGTGCTGCTCGTTCCGATCGGTGCCGTGCTCACCGGTCTGTTGGTCTGGATCGGTGGCAAGGTGGCGTCGGCCAGTTTCACGTACGGGCAGGCGATGCTGATCGCCACGCTTGCCTCGGTGCCGCGCGTGCTCAGCTTCATCGCCACCGCAGCGCAGGGCGCGATAGCTGATCCGCAGTCAATTCGCTCGTTCTCCGATTCCGCGCTTGGCGCCGCGCGATTCGTCGATCCGATGAGCGCGTCGCCCGCACTCATGGCGATGCTGGCAAACTTCGACGTATTTAATATCTGGCAGCTCGTGATCATGGCGATCGGTATCAGCGTGATCGGCCGCGTCGAGCGGAGTGCCGGCTTTGTTGGCGCGCTTGTCGCTTGGGGTCTCGGCGTTACTTTGACGGTTATACCGGCGCTGCTGGCGTAGGGTTCGGGTTAGTCCAGCGTTTCACTTCTATCCAGCAACGTGAAAATCGACGCGAAGTTCCTGCTGCTTGCGGGCCTCGTCCTCGTGGCCATCTATCATGTGGTCACCCTCGTGCGAGGTCTGCCGAAACTTGGCTCTGTGCGCCCCACGACCGGCTTTATTGTCGCCGGCATCTTTACCGACTTTCTCGATACGCTTGGCATCGGGTCCTTTGCGACGTCGACGTCAATTTATCGGGCCACCAAGTGGGTGAAGGACGCGATGATCCCCGGCACGCTGAATGCGGGGCATACGCTCCCCACCTTGGCGCAAGCGTTCATCTACACGCAAGTCGTTGAAGTCGAGCCGGTCACGCTGGTCGGCATGATCATCGCCGCGGTGGTCGGCTCGTGGGTGGGGGCGGGACTCGTGGCCAAGTGGCCCACGCGGCGCATCCAGTACGGCATGGGACTCTGCCTCGCGGCGGCGGCCGCCCTGACGTTCGCGCAGGCGGCCGGTGCGATTCCCGGCGGTGGAGAGGCGATTGGTGTCAGCGGCGTGAAACTTGGCATCGCGCTGTTCGGCAACTTCGTGCTCGGCGTGCTGATGACAATCGGTATCGGGTTGTACGGTCCGTGTTTACTGCTGGTGAGCGCGCTCGGGATGAGTCCCACCGCGGCGTTCCCAATCATGATGGGTTCGTGCGCCTTCCTCATGCCGTTTGCCAGTGCGCGCTTTATCCGCCTCGGCAAGGTCGATCCGCGTGCCGTGGTCGGCAACATCATTGGCGGCATTCCAGCGGTGCTCGTAGCAGCCTTGATCGTGAAGTCCCTGCCACTCACGGCGATGCGCTGGCTCGTGGCGGTCGTTGTTGCCTACACCGCGTTCACGTTGATCATGAGCGCGCGGCGCAACACCCAAATCGAACCCGTGACGGCTTGAACACGCAGTCGCTGGGTGAGCCAAAACCCGAACGCACCGCTCGCATCGGTTTCGATGCAAGCGGTGCGTTCGGGTTTTGCGTGGCAAGCGCGTCGCAAACGCGCGGCGATCAGCTCTGAAAGCGCTGCGCGACGGCGGCCCAGTTCACCACGTTCCAGTACGCGCCGAGGTAGTCGGCGCGACGGTTCTGATACGTGAGGTAATACGCATGCTCCCACACATCGCACCCAAGGAGCGCGTGCTTGCCGTCCATAAGCGGGTTGTCTTGATTCGGCGTGCTCATGATCGACAGTGCGCCGTTCGTAGACACCAGCCACGCCCAGCCGGAACCGAAGCGACCCATGCCGGCGGCTTGAAATTGCTCTTTGAAAGTCGCGAAGGATCCGAACGCCTTCGTGATCGCCTCAGCCAGCGCGCCCGTGGGCTCGCCACCGGCATTCGGCGCCATTGTCTGCCAGAAGAGCGAGTGATTCCAGTGTCCACCGCCGTTGTTGCGGACCGCCGTGCGAACCGCCTCGGGCACGTCGTTGATCTTGCGGCACAGCTCGTCGATCGACCACGACGCCAGCTCGGGCGCCTTGTCGATCGCGGCATTCAGGTTCGTGACGTACGCCTGGTGATGCTTGCCATGATGAATGTTCATGGTCTGCGCATCGATATGCGGCTGGAGCGCCTCGGGCGCGTACGGTAGCGGCGGAAGAACGTGGGCCATGACAGCGACTCCTTCAGTATGACGTGAGTACGACACGAATTCGAACAACGCGGCGCGGCCGATCAGGCCTTCGCCGTTAGGCCTTGGCCTGTGCACTACGACTCCGCAACCACGCAATGATGCCCGGCAGAATCGAGAGGAACACCACGACCAGAATCACCTTCTCGACATGCTTGGCCACGCCGGGCACCGACTTCGCCAACACGTAGCCGGTGATGAGCATGCTCCAGATCCACAGCACGCCCCCAACCACGTTATACGCAAGAAACGATGCATATCGCATGCGGCCCACACCGGCGACCACGGGGGCGAACGTCCGCACGATCGGCATAAAGCGCGCAATGATGATCGTCTTGCCACCATGCGTTTCGTAGAACGCCTGCGCTTTCAGCAGGTGATCCTTATGAAAAAACAGCGAGTTCTCACGGGTAAAGATACGCGGGCCGGTGGCCTTGCCCACGTGATAACCCACCGTGTCGCCGACGATGGCCGCCACGGTCAGTATCAGCCCCAGCAGCCACACGTTGAGGCCGAGTGACGGGTCCGCCGCCAGCAGGCCTGCCGTCACGAGGAGCGAATCTCCAGGTAAAAAGAAGCCAACCAGCAGCCCCGTTTCCGCAAAGATGATGATCGTCAGCCCGACATAGCCGGCCCACTGTACAAGGGCGGGAAGGTCGCGAAGCTTTTGGTAGAACTCGGTCAGAAAATCCAAGCAGACGTCCGGATACATGACGAAAACGGAAACAGCGCGAGTCATTCAGTCAACTGAAAGGTCGATGGAGGTGACGTTGCGGTCAACCGCCGGCGCGTACGTCCACTTGGAGATTGTCGCGAACTGGCCGCCGACTCGGTTCGCGAGGTAGCTTCCGCCCGTGCATGCTCCCCCTCACGAGTCCCGCGCCGCTAACGGGATCCCGCTTCGCCTCTACGTGGTGTCCCATACGCACTGGGACCGGGAGTGGTACCACACCGCTGCACGATTCCGCCAACGGCTGGTCGCGCTCCTGGATGCCGTGCTCGAGCGCGAGAACGCCGGTGAATCCTTCCTCCTCGACGGACAGGCGATCTCCCTGCTGGACTATCTGGCGGTGCGCCCCGAGCGGGAGGCCGAGCTGCGGGAGCGTCTGCAGTCGGGGGCGCTCGAGGCCGGTCCGTGGTTCGTCCTCGCTGACAACCTGATCCCGTCCGGCGAAGCGATCTTGCGGAATCTCGAAGCGGGCAATCGCGTACTGCGCCGCTTTGGAGCGGTGCCACCACCGGTCGCGTATTGCCCCGACTCCTTCGGGCATCCCGCGGCCATGCCTACCGTCGCGGCCGGCTACGGATTTCCCATGGCGATCGTTTGGCGCGGTGCAGGGGGTGCTTCCCATCCTGCCTCCGATGCCTTTCGGTGGCAGGCGGCTGATGGCTCGGCCGTCGTGGCGCACCATCTCGCACCCCACGGCTACGAGTTCGGAAGCGCGCTCCCGAAGAGCGCCGCGGCCGCTGCCGCCCGCTGGTTGCGCATGCGGTCCGTGCTGGTGCAGCGGAATCGCTCGGGAGTCGTGCTGCTCCTGAACGGCGCGGACCATCACGCCCTGCAGCCCGACGTTGCCGCCGCCGTAAACGCGCTCCACGATGCGGCCGCGCCCGAGGTCATCGTGCAGCGGTGCTCGCTCAACGCCTTCGTCAAGGTGTCTGTCAACACTTTCATCGACCCGTTCAGCGCGGGCAGTCGCGCCACGAACCTCCCCGTCGTGCACGGCGAACTGCGCGATTCCTACGGGTACACGTGGACCCTTGGCGGAACGCTCGGCACGCGCGCGCACCAGAAGCGCCGAAACGCCATGCTGGAACGCGCGTTGCTCCGCGACGTCGAGCCGTGGCTCGCCCTGTCCTGGTTACACCATGCCCACGTGCGCTCGCGTGCGTCGGCTGATAACGGCACACTGACGATGGCGCAGTTACCCGCGCTCCTCAACAGTGCGTGGCAAGAGCTGCTGGAGACGCATCCGCACGACACGCTGTGTGGCTGTTCCGTCGACGAGGTCGCCCGCGCTATGGACGTGCGACAGGAAAGCGTGCAGTCGCAGGTGCGAGGGCTGCGCGAGGCGGCCTTGCAACTCGCGCTGCGGCACGACGTCGTCGCCGCGCGGTCGCGGATGATCGAGCCCGACACGGATCACCCTATCGTGGTTCGGAATCGAGCCGCCACGGCGCGCGGCGGTGTTGTCGAGCTGAGTCTGCTCGTCACCCTCGGCCATGTCGTGGTGGGTCCGGGTGGCGCCGACGCGCCGCCGGCGATTGGAAATGAGCACGTTGGCCCCCCGAGCGTGCCAGGCATGGCGTTCCAGTCGCTGGATGACCGCATCGTGCATCGGCGACGCGAGTCCCCGCAGCACTATCCCGACAACGATCTGGTGCGCGTACACCGGATTGTGGCGTGGATTCCGGAGGTGCCGGCGTACGGACTCCGTGTGTTCCGAACGGCACGCCTGGCTGACCCCGATCACGCCGCGTGCAACGAGAACGTTACGCCGCCCACGGTGCGCGCAGCGGAGTCGTCGTCGTGGCTCGCACTAGAGAATGACCACATTCGCCTCACGGTTCATGATGGTGAGGTCGCGATAGAACAGAATGGACGTCGAATTGTGAATGCGCTGAGCCTCGAGAGCACCGTCGACATGGGCGACAGCTACACCCCTTCACTGCGCGGTGCCCCCGAACGATTGGAATGTGTCGCGGCGCAGCTGCTGCACCGCGGTCCGCTGCGGGCCGCCGTCCGTCTCCGCTGGGAGTCTGTCGCGCGCGACGTGCGTGTCCACTCAACTCTCGTGCTCGACGCCGACGCCGAGCTGTTGCGCTGCGACGTGCGGGGCGTGAATCGCCGTCGCAATCACCGACTGCAGCTCACGTGGCGCACCGGATTCACCAATGCTGTCACCGTGGCGGATGCCGCATTCGGACCGGTCGAACGGCGCGTCGCACACGCGAACGTCACGGCACACGAGTCCGTCGTTCCCACCATGCCGATGCATCGTTGGGCAACGCAGTCGCAATCAGGCCACGCCGTCACCATGTTCTCCGACGGTCTCGCCGAAGCCGAGTCCAAACCGGGCGCGCTGTCGCTCACGCTCGTGCGCGCGATCGGAGAACTTTCGCGCGCTGATCTGCCCGAGCGTCCCGGTCACGCCGGTTGGCCGTCGCCCGCTCCTGCCGCGCAGAGTCTGGGTGGCTTCAGCGCGCGGGTTGGCCTGATGTTGCACGGGAACGAAGCCGGGACAGCGCAGCGGGTCAGTCGCGCGGCCGACGCGATGTTGCTGCCGCTACGCGGCGAGACGTGGCGCGATCTCGATCTGGCCAATACGGCCGCCGCTGTGGCCGGGCCGGAGTTGCACGGGGCCGGCCTCGAGGCCTCGGCCGTCACGCTGGCGCAACGTTCCAACGCAATCATTCTGCGCGCGGTGAACCTCACGGCCGACGCAGTGCAGGGGCACTGGACGCTGCCACACGATGGACCGTGGCTCGTGACCCGCTGTCGTCTCGACGAAACGCCACTCGACGCTCAGGCAACGAGCGGCGCACGCCTCGACTTTGCCGCCGGACCACGCGAGGTGGTGACGCTGCTCATCGCTACGGCAACCTGAGTCACGCGGTGTAACGTCGCTCACGGGTCTTGTATCTACCGTTTTCATGATTCTGCAGTAGTTCTGATCAGGGCGCCAGCTCGATGCGGTCTGGGTGGCAAACACCGTGCGTTAGCCGGAGCGGCGTGCCTGATCATTCGTCGTGAGAGCCCGAACAGTTGCGTGG
>JANLVC010000187.1:0-2920 GCA_031363815.1 Gemmatimonadota bacterium | reverse complement strand
CTTTTGCTTGGTGCACAACATCGAAAAGCTCACCAACGCGGGGTATGCGGCGTAAATCACGAGGCCGGAGGGGCGCGCGCGCTCCCGAATGACGCGCGTATCGCGTGAATTGCTGCGCGATACCAGTCATCGATGTCGAATGGAACAACGGCGCGCGGTTTTCGCGCGACGCGGCGCCTTCACCACCGGTGCGTTGAGGCTTTTTCTACGCCACCACGCTGGCGTTCTCTTGCAAGGCCGTTCCATCAAATGCGACCAGTGAGCGCAGCGAACAGGGAGCCATCCACAATGGCCCTGTAAAGAGCAACGCACTGTTCGGCAGTTCCGCGATGATTTCCGCCGATGCGTTCGCACGAAGGCTCGGGCCCGTGACGCCCTCCGCACGCGCTCACATCGACGCGATCACGCGACGACCGTCCGGTTTCCGGACTATAGCGCGTCTGGCAGATGGCGCCGCTCGTGCACAATGGCGAGCACCTCGATCGCTTCGGGACGGATGCGATAGAAGATGCGATACGGCGGCACTACCAGTTCCCGAAGCGCCGGGTCCTCGACATCGAGCACCACCTTGCCGATCTCAGGATGCGTGCACGCGAGCTGGAGGCGCTGGTCGATCCGGCTGACCATCCCCTCCGCATACACCGGCGAGGTCAGGCTGACGTAGTCGACGAGCGCCTCCAGATGCGCAACCGCCCGCTCCGTCCAACGGAGCGTGAGCGTCACGAGGCGCGCCGAATCCGCGCGCGGGCCCGGGCGAGGGCCGTCTCGTGGTCAACCGTGCGACCCGCGTCCGCATCGGCAAGTCCCTGCGTAATCGCTTGCCGTACATAGACTTCGTAGGCGAGATCGTCCCAGCTGGCATCAGCGGGGAGCTGCTCGACGAGCCGGAGGGCGTCGGGGCGGATGTCGGCGGCTTCAGTCATGCCAGAAACATCGCGCGGAGGCACGGCGCCAGCAAGCGGGCCGATCCTGCCTTCAAACTGCCGAACGCCTCAGCAGCAACGTTTTGTTAGCGCGAATCACTACCTCTGGCAGCGGCGCACTAACGGCCTCGCTCAGGAAGACTTGCACACGACTTCTCATCGGCCGTACGGAGCTTGACGACCAAATAAACCAGTGGTGCGTCTCCGAGGCCCGCAATCACGTGCCCGTCCCCAGCCGGCACACGCACAACATCGCCTGGAGCAAGGGTTGATTCGGCGGGATCGACGAGCGAAGCCGCCCGCCACTCCCACTGCGCATACTTGGTGAGCCCCTTGAACTTTCGGCTGCTCTGAAGAATTCCGACACCGCTTTGAACTATCACCAAATCATCCCAAGCGCAGTGCATTTCAACGGCGCTTGCACTGGTCCGCCGATTAAGAATGTATTGCGCATTGCCGTCCCTGCTCATACGGAACGCCACTCCCTTCGAGTCGTTCAGCGTGGTTTGCTGCGCCGCCCCTTTGATGTCGGCGGCGCCGATCTTGTCGACGCTCTGGGCGCTGAGGGCACTCGTGACACAGAAGAGGGCCGCCGCCAGGAGGCAGAAAAACGTAAGTCGCATCAGCAAATCTCCAGCGAAGGTAGGGACTGTGAGTCGTCGCGTACTTAAGCAGCGAGAACCACCACTGTGGAGTCACGACCATGTACACCATTTTCGCGCTAACGCAAAGCTCTGCCCCGTCGGCAGCCGCGACCCGTTAGCGCTCGCCTGCGCGAGCATCGACCGAAGCTGGCGCGCGCTCCGCAGGAACCGATGACCCAGCTGATGGCTCCTGCAACGTAGGACGCGGTCCTGCGGCGTTGAGTGAGCGTTCAGCGCCAGCGTTTGCTTTCGCCTTGCTCAGTTTTCGCATCGGCAGTGCGCCGCCCGAGAGGTGGAACACGGCGAGTCCGATCCAAGACCCGACGCATAGCCCGCCGAGAAATTCCGTTGATGGACCCACTTTCGTGAGGAGCCCAATCGCCCGCAGCAACACCAAGACGTTGACCAGCACAACCATCGCGTAGACAAGGCGTGGGGCGTTCTGCTCACGCCACTGCTCTATCTTGCTGTCAGCTCGCATCACATCGTTCCTTAAGGTGTAAGGCGCATTAGCCCGCGTCTGTGAAACGCGCTAGCAAACCCGCTAACGCTCGCGTTCTCTTGCAGGGCCGTTCCATCAAATGCGACCAGTGAGCGCAGCGAACAGGGAGCAGTCCATCACGGCCCTGACAAGAGCAGCGCACTGTTAGACCTCAGCGCCGCGATTGCCAGCGACGTGGATGACGCCGGCTGTGAATGACCGCGATCACCGATGTTCCTCGTGCCGTGTCGACGAAGTACACGACGTACGGGAATCGGCGAAGCGGCACCATTCGAATATCGTTGGCCGCAAACGGATACTGTTCGGGCGTGCACTGGATCGACGTGAACGCGATCGAGACGGCGCGTAAGAACTCATGTCCGAGGCCGACACTCCGCACCTCGTACCACTGAAACGCCTCCGCCATGTCCGCGCGCGCCTCGCGCCGAACGAACAAGCGCGGCGTCACGCGCCGCGCTCACCAATCTCTTTGACAACCACGTCCCACGGCTCGCCAAGATCCCCGTCGGCTTCAAGCGCGGCGCGGCGGCGGCGTAACTCCTCAATGACGGGCCCAGTGGGCTGCTGCTCCGAAACCGGCAGACTGTCCCACAGCTGCTCAGCGAGCTCGATGCGCTCGTCGGGCGTCAGGTGGCTGAAGTCGAGAATTGGAGAAGCCATATTCGGAATGTGCGGCGGGACTGGCTGGCTGACAAGGTCGTCCTTGCAGGTCTAACGAGGATGTAGGATAAGTCGCCGAGACGAAACTCTCGATCTTGGCGACGAAAATGTTGGCCACAAATGCCCGTGAATCAACCATCGCCGCCACGCGAATGATCGCGGTATGGCGAAAATCTCACTCTGCGACGCTA
>JANLVC010000180.1:0-17619 GCA_031363815.1 Gemmatimonadota bacterium | reverse complement strand
TCGTACACTCCACGAACACAACAGCTGCTGCGACGACCGGTTGAGTCCGGGAAGGGCACGCCAGTCGTTTTGCTGCACCATCTCAAGGACAACAAGGCGCTGCCTCAACAGGTGGTCCTGCGGTCCATCACGTTTAGCAATGTTCCGACGGTTCCACACGAGGAGCGCGTAACCGTGTCGGCCCTCGAACACGGATTCTGGCGTGTGACGGCGCGCTACGGCTTCATGGAGAGCCCCGGCGTCCCGACGTCCCGGCGTCCCGGCGTCCCGGCGTCCCGGCGTCCCGACGTCCCGGCGTCCCGACGTCCCGACGCTGCTCGCGCAGTGCGCGGAGCAGGGCATCGTGGCCCGACCCATGGAAACGCGCTATTCCTTGTGACACGAACGTCTCCGGCCCATGGGATCGACCAACATGGCCGGATGGCGGAAGCGCCTGTTCGTGCTGATGGCCCGAAACGCACAGTCGGCGGCGCAGTGCTTCCACTGGTAACACGGTAGATTGAGCTGGCACTCCACGCGACGTTGCCAGCAGTCCGTCTTCCTCGGTGATCCGAATAATGGAACGTCTCATGGGTGTCAGCAGCGACGACATGTTCGGCGCGCCAGACGATTCCGCCACCGGTCGCGCCCGCGCGCTCCCGGGCAGCTACGGCCGCGCACCGGCGGGATACCGCTTGCCGGACGACACCCGCCTGGGCGCCGTCGAGTTGCAGGTCAGCCACCTGGCCCGTTCGCTTGAGTACTACCAGCAACTGCTCGGCCTCACCGTTGTAGCTCAGGACAACGACACCGTCTCCTTGGCCGGCGCGGGGGCGACGGAACCTCTCGTGATCCTGCGCGAGGTTCCGGGCACCCGCTCGGTGGCGCCGGGCTCACGGTTGGGGCTCTATCATTTCGCGATCCTGCTGCCCGATCGGGCCACGATGGGCCGCTTCATCACGCACCTGTCGGAGATCGGCGCGCGCGCAGGCTCCAGCGATCACCTGGTCAGCGAAGCGCTGTATCTGCAGGACCCCGACGGACTCGGTATCGAAGTGTATGTTGACCGCCCGCGCGATGCGTGGCGCCGCGTCGATCGTGAACTGTTGATGGCGACCGATCCACTGGATCTCGCCGACCTCGTGCGAGCCGCGCATGGTGCGCCGTGGACGGGCATGCCGATCGACACGGTTATGGGGCACGTGCATCTGCACGTGGGCGACTTGGCCGCCGCCGATACGTTTTACGCCGAAGGACTGGGTTTCGATCGCATGGTGTGGCGTTATCCGGGTGCGCTGTTTCTTGGTGCCGGCGGTTATCACCACCATGTGGGCACCAACAGCTGGGCCGGCGGTGCTCGTGCGCCTCGGGAACAGGACGCCAAGCTCCTGGGGTGGACGATCGTGCTGCCCGCAGCGAGTGACGTGGCCGAACTGCGCGCGCATCTGCTGTCACGAGGTATCGCCGTGACCGACGAACCGACCGGCGTGCGGCTTGCCGATCCGTGGGGCACACCGCTGCGTGTGCGCGCGTAGGCTGCGCTACCGCCCGAGACGCGCCGCGGCCGTGTGTGCCCACGAACGCCACCTTCACTCGGGGACGTCCGTATGCATTACGGAGGCGACGTTCAGAAACAGCCGTCATGCCGCGAAACATCGCGGCGAGCCGGCGAGCTCAGTACACGCGAATCGGTACCACGCTCGTAAGGTTGATGATCTGCTTTTGGGAACGATCGACGGCTGCGCGCTGAATGAGCGCACCGGGGTTCGTGGTGCCGGTGCGTTCCAGCACAAGTTCCGCGAGCGCGAGCGCGACGGTGTTGGTGACGCGGAGCGAGCCATGCGACACGGGCTTGCCAACGGACGCCGAGTCATTGGTGCCGTGAATCGTGCGCGGCATGTCGTAGACGAGTTGCGCGCGACCCAACGGATTCTTGGGATCGCCCGGCTTTCTCGGTTCGCGCTCGTCGGCCCACGATTCGTCGGGTGGAATCCACTCGGGGTTGAGCACGACCTGATTGATTGCCCATGATCCCGTCTGCGTGGGCCATTCCTTCGATCCGATCGCGACCGGATGCACCGCGAGCGTATCGTTGCTGTTGCCCAGCACGCGCACCACGCGGGCGGCGAGGTCCACTTCGAAACGAATGTCTGCGCTATCCGGGGCGGACGGTTTCGTCGCGATACTGTCCGTCGACGTAAAACTGCTGTCGGTCGCGCCGACGGCGCGGTCGGCGGGGGAGGGTGCCGTATCGCGACAGGCGCTGAGGCCGATGCCAATGCAGAGCATCGAGACGAGGGAGCGAACGATGAGGCGGATGAGTTGCGGCACAGCGGGTCCGGTTGGGGAATGACGCCGTATATGGCAAGTCGCGTGCTCGGGCGATCCATTGTGAGCCGAAGCACGCCGCACGCGAATGCGTGCGCGGCATCCCGTCGACGCGATGGCGGAACGTGCAGCGGAACGTGCAGCGGAACGTGCAGAGGTGGAGTGGGAGCGGCGCTCCGGTGCGTGAACACGCGCCCCGCAGTGAGTGTCCGGCGCACAAGCGTTTTCGCGTGTCTTCCACGTTAATCCGGCAGTGGTTTGGTAAAGCCGGTGATGCATGGCGAAAGGACATGGTGCCTGAGCCGCGCACGTGCGCCATATTTCACGCGTACCAGCCGGCCCCGACCCGTCCTCCATTTTCGGAGTTGCAGGATGATCGCTGTTTCGACCCGTCGCGCGGCTGTTCTCGCCGCGCTGCTCGCACCGATGCTTGCCCCGCGAATCGCCGCGGCGCAGGATCGCTCGCAGTCACGCTCCATGGTGTCATCGAAGCAAGGTGTGGTCGCCAGCGAGAGTGTGCTGGCCTCGCAGGTTGGCGCTTCGATCCTTGAGCGCGGCGGTAACGCCATCGACGCCGCCGTCGCGATGAATGCGATGATGGGTCTCGTCGCTCCTATGAACGATGGCATCGGCGGTGATCTGTTTGCGATCATCTACGAAGCGAAGACTGGAAAGCTGTATGGGTTGAACGCGTCGGGCTGGGCACCGAAGGCACTCACCGTTGAGCATTTGCGCGCCACGGGACGCACGAGCATGCCCGGACGCGGCATCGACGCCGCCACCGTCCCCGGCGCCGTGAACGGCTGGGAAAAGCTGCTCACCCGCTTTGGCCGCAAGCGCTTTGCCGACGTACTGGCGCAGCCCATCGCCTACGCCGAGGCCGGCTTTCCCGTGGGCGAAGTGGTGAGCGTGTTCTGGAAGGACAGTGAACAGGTCCTGCGCGAAGATGGGCCGACCACGAAAACGTTCCTGCCCAATGGTCTGCTGCCGAAGGCGGGCGAGCTGTTTCGCAATCCGGAACTGGCGTGGACGTATCGCCAGATCGCGGCCGGGGGCGCGGCGGCGTTTTACAAAGGCACGGTCGCGGCCAGGCTGCTCGCCAGCAGCAAGAGCCACGGTGGCACGATGACCGCCGACGACCTGGCCGCGTTTGACAGCGAGTGGGTGGAACCGATCTCCACCACGTATCGCGGATGGACGGTGTACGAGTTGCCCCCGAATGGGCAGGGCATCGCCGCGCTCGAAATGCTGAACATCATGGAAACGTTTCCGATGGCCACCATGGGCCACAACTCGGTGTCGGCGCTGCATCACATGATCGAAGCGAAGAAGCTCGCGTATGCCGACATGCAGCAGTACGACGGCGATCCGCGCTTCGTCACGATCCCGGTGGGCGTGATGGGCTCGAAGGCGTACGCCGCCGAACGCGCCAAGCTGGTGAATGCATCGAAGGCCCGGTGTGATGTCAGCGCGGGAACACCAAGCGGCACCGACAACGGGACGACGTATTTGAGCGCGGTCGATCAGGAGGGAAACATGATTTCCCTCATCCAGAGCAATTACTCCACCGTAGGATTTGGCGCCGGTATCACCGTGGCGGACGCCGGGTTTGTGTGGCACAATCGCGGCGCGGGTTTCTCCTTCGATCCCTCCAGCGCCAATGTGCTGGCAGGCCGCAAGCGTCCGCTGCACACGATTATCCCCGCCTTTATGGAGAAGGGCGACACACGCGTCGCGTTCGGGATCATGGGTGGCTGGAATCAGGCCCAGGCCCACGCGCAGTTCGTGTCCAACATCGCCGATTTCGGCATGAACATTCAGGGGGCGCTCGACGCGCCGCGCTTTTCGAAGGAAACGTTTCCGGGATGCGATGTGAACTTCGAGTCACGCATTTCTGATGGCGTGCTGAAAGCGCTGGCCGCCATGGGACACGAGATCGTGATGCGCGGCGACTACTCGAGCACGCGCATGGGAGCCGGACAGGCCGTGATGCGCAATTACTCCACGGGCATCAACGCCGGCGCCTCCGACCCGCGCAAAGACGGCTCGGCCGTGTCGGAGCTGCTGCCCGTAAGGTCACGCACACCCGCCGCCAAACGCTAACCGCTTCAGGGCCCACGCACGCTCGGCCGTAACATGACCGACCGTGCATCGACACGCGAGAATTCTGGCCAGGTCGAGGTCGCGGTAAGGCTGTGTGTTCAGCGGCCGAAACAAACTGCTTTACCGCGGATCACCGCGAGCAACCACGCGGATCGACACGCGCGCCACGGCGACATCTCGCACGCGAACGCCAATGCAATTGGTGTGGTTCATCCGCGAACACTCGTGCCCATCCGCGGTAAGGCTGTTTGTTCAGAGGCCGAAACAAACTGCTTTGCCGCGGATCACCGCGAGCAACCACGCGGATCGACACGCGCGCGACGGCGGCATCTCGCACGGTCGATGGTGGTGTGACGTGGACGCCGATCAACAAGCGGCTACGGTCAGGACAGATTCCCGACGACGATGCCGAGGTGGGACACTGCGTACATCGTATTGCCATGCATCCGTCCAATCCGCAGCGTCTCTACAGGCAGAAGCATTGGGACGTGATGCGGAGCGACGACGGCGGCGATCATTGGCACGAGATCAGCGGCAATCTGCCCAGCGATTTCGGCTTCCCGATCGACGTGCATGCGTATGAGCCAAGTACGATTTATGTGGTGCCGATCACGAGCGACGCTCATCACTTCCCACCCGAGGGCAAGCTGCGCGTGTATCGTAGCCGCACCGGGGGTGACGAATGGGAGGCGCTCACCAACGGGTTGCCGCAGCAGGACTGCTATGTAAACGTGCTGCGGAATGCGACGGCGGTGGACACGCTCGACTCGTGCGGTATCTACTTCGGCACGACAGGCGGTCAGCTGTTCGTGTCGACCGATTCCGGTGATCACTGGGATACGATCGTGCACGATCTGCCGGCGGTGCTGTCGGTCGAAGTGCAGACGTGGTCATGATCCGTGTCGTGCTGCCGTCGCCGTTGCGGGCATTGGCGCAGGTGGGCGCCGAGATTTCGGTGCTGGTCAGCGGCGAGATCACAATCCGCCGCGTGCTCGATGTCGTCGAGGCGCAGCATCCCGCTTTGCGCGGAACCCTTCGCGATCAGGTCACGCAGCAGCGGCGGGCATTCGTACGGTTCTTCGCGTGTGAGCGCGACCGCTCGCACGACTCACCCGACACGCCGCTGGCACCCACCGTGGCGTCGGGACAGGAGCCGCTCCTGATTGTCGGTGCGATGGCCGGCGGGTAGCGACGCGCGGTGAGCCTTTCTCGGTCGCGGCCTGCTGGCTAACCTTGGGCATGTCCAATTTCAGCTTCGAAACGACGCCGCGGGTGATCTGCGCTGACGGCGAGAGCGAGCGACTGGGTGCGCTGATCCGTGAGTGCGGTATCAGTCGCCCCCTCGTGATCACCGATCGCGGCATTGCCAATGCGGGGTTGCTCGAGCCGATGCTTGTGTCGCTTCGCGCAATGGGCCTCGACGTTGCGGTGTTTGCCGACGTACTGGCTGATCCGCCGGCGTCGTGCGTGGAAGCCGCGGTGGCAATGGCACTGGATTCGCGAGCCGATGGCGTGGTCGGCTTCGGCGGCGGCAGTTCGCTCGATGTCGCCAAGCTGGTCGCGCTGCTCTCGCGTTCCGGTGAGTCACTTGACGCGGTCTACGGTGTGGAGCTGGCCGTTGGACCTCGCTGGCCCCTGATCCAGGTGCCGACCACCGCGGGCACCGGCTCCGAGGTGACGCCGATTGCGATCGTGACGACAGCTGGCGGCGAGAAGCAGGGTGTCGTGTCGCGCCTGCTGTATCCCGATGTCGCGGTGCTCGATGCCACGCTCACCGTGGGACTGCCCGCGCGGGAGACCGCCATGACCGGCATCGACGCGATGGTGCACGCGATCGAGGCCTACACGAGTCGTCACCGCAAGAACGTGCTCTCCGACACGTTCGCCATGCGCGCGCTGCGGCTGCTCTCCGATCATATCGGTGCCGCCATCGAAAACGGCACTGACCTCGTCGCGCGTCGCGCTATGCTGCAAGGCTCGATGATGGCCGGCATGGCGTTCGCCAACGCGCCCGTCGGCGCCGTGCATGCGCTGGCGTATCCGCTTGGCGGACAGTTTCAGGTGCCGCATGGGCTCAGCAATGCCTTGGTGCTATTGCCGGTGCTCGAATTCAATCTCCCGGAGGCCGACGCCCTGTACCGCGAGCTGTCCGACGCCGTGCGCGCCGGTGAGCGCACGTGGCATCGGAGTGCGAGCGGACGCGCGTTCGTGGATGCGATGGCCATCATCGTGGGCGAGCTCGGTCTGGAGCGCACGCTCGGCGACGTGGGCGTGATCGAAGCCGACCTTCCTGGCCTCGCCACCAACGCCATGAACGTGCAGCGGTTGCTGGTGAACAATCCCCGTGACGTGAGCTACGAACAGGCGCTGGCCCTCTATCGCGAGGCGTTGTGAGCAACGCCGCTGAAGTGCGATCGCACTACGCGCACCTGACCACGATCGACACACGTTGGATGGACAACGACGCGTACGGACACGTCAACAACGTGGTGTATTACAGCTTCTTCGATACGGCGGTGACTCGCTGGCTTATTGAGCGCGGCTTGCTCGACATCGCCGGCAGTGCGGCCATCGGCCTCGTGGTGGAAACGCAGTGTCGATATGCGTCGCCGCTCAGCTTCCCTGATCGCGTCACGGCCGGCATTCGGGTCGTGCATCTTGGCCGATCGAGCGTGCGCTACGAGCTGGCCCTCTTTCGCAACGACGACGAGTCGCCCGCAGCGACCGGCCACTTCGTGCACGTGTATGTCGACCGCACGTCACGAATGTCGGTGGCTATCCCTGATGCGGTGCGGCACGCGCTCGACGGCTTGCGCATGCCGCCTGAATCGACCTCGACCAGCTGATCCAATATGCGCGCTGTTATTTGTAGTGCCTTCGACCAGCCAGAAACGCTCACGATTGAAACCGTTGCGGATCCCGTAGCCGCGCCCGGCGACGTCGTTATCGAGGTGCACGCCGCCGGAGTAAACTTTCCCGATGCGCTGATGGTGATGGGGCAGTATCAGGTCCGTCCTCCGCTGCCGTTCACGCCAGGCGGCGAAGCGGCGGGCGTGATTATTGAGGTCGGCGCCGGCGTGCGTCATTTGCACGTGGGGCAGCGGGTGTCCGTATTCACCAGAACGGGCGCCTTCGCCGAGCGCCTTCGCGCACCGGCGTTGGCCACAACGCCAATCCCCGAGTCGCTGTCGTTTGAGGTGGCCGCCACGTTGCCACTGGCCTTTGGGACCGCGATGCATGCGCTGATCGATCGCGCGCAACTCGCGAAGGGCGAGACGTTACTCGTGCTCGGCGCTGCCGGCGGTGTCGGGTTGGCCGCCGTGATGATCGGCAAGGCACTCGGCGCACGCGTGATCGCGGCTGCAAGTACCGATGAGAAGTTGGCGTTGTGCCGTACGCACGGCGCTGACGAGGTGATCAACTCCACCACCGCCTCGCTGCGCGATCGTGTGAAGGCGCTCACCAACGGGCTCGGGCCAAACGTGATCTGTGATCCCGTAGGCGGTGATGTTACCGATCCCGCCTTCCGCAGCATCGCGTGGGGGGGGCGCTATCTCGTGGTGGGATTTGCCGGTGGGGCGATTCCGTCGTTGCCCTTGAATCTTCCGTTGCTCAAGGGCGCGTCGGTGGTGGGCGTGTTCTGGGGATCGTACGAGCAGCGGGAGCCGGCGGCGAACGCGCGGCATCTCGCGCAACTGATGGCGTGGGCGGTAGACGGCACGATCACGCCGGTGGTAAGCGCGCGCTATTCGCTGGATCAGAGCGCCGCGGCGTTGCGGGCCATGCTGGACCGACGGGTGGTGGGGAAGGTGGTGGTTATCCCCGTGAACTGATGTCGGCGGGAATAATGCCCTCGTGCGTGAGTATGACAGACCGTTGCACGCGTGCGTGCGGCGGTCACCTAATGACTTCGAATTCCGCTTCCCCTGTGCTCCGATTACAGCACAAACGCGTGGCATTGCCAACGCTCCGTGCTGGGCGGACATTTCTCTCATGCCTACATTGGATCCTGAGGCCGTCACCATCCGTGCCGCCACGCCGGCCGATCTCTCGACCTTGGGCCGACTGGCAGCGCTCCTTGTCCGAACGCATCACGACTTCGACCACGCGCGGTTCATAGCGGCCACTTCGCAGACCGCGCGGGGCTACGCTTTATACTTCGGCAGCCAGATAGGACAGTCGAACACCGTGGTGGTCGTTGCCGTTCACGAGGGTCGTGCGATCGGCTACGCGTGGGGCAGCCTTGAAGGCGTCGATTGCATGGTGGTGCGGCGAAGCAGAGCGAAAAGTCGAGGCTCGCCACGGAGGCTGCGACGTCCGAGCATCGGGCCAGCGACAGGTCGGGCGACCGGTAAGGCAACCAATCGACGATGCCTGCGGTGGCGGAAGTCCATTACGTTGTGAGGAGCACGTGGTGCCGCGGTGTTGCGTCGCCTTGGCGTCGACGCCGCGCACCGATCACACGTATCGCCTTGCCTCACAGTCACACCACCCCGTCACGTACGCCCGAAGGCGTCCTCCGCGAGGTCTTCGGTTTCGATGAGTTCCGTCCAGGACAGCGCGAGGTCATCGACGCGGTGCTGGCCGGTAAGGATTGTATTGCCCTGATGCCGACGGGAGCGGGTAAGTCGCTCACCTATCAGTTGCCGGCACGGCTGCTGAAGGGAACGGTGCTGGTCATCTCGCCGCTCATCTCGCTCATGAAGGATCAGGTGGACGCCGTCGCGGGACTGGGATTCTCGGTCACCGCTATCAACTCCACCTTGGACTTCGACGAACGCCGCGCGCGCATGGACGCCTTTCGCGCCGGCGAGTACGAACTCGTATTCCTTGCCCCCGAAGCGCTTGACGGCTACCTCGGCGATTTTGTGCGCGGCTGCCCGATCTCGCTGCTGGTGGTCGACGAGGCCCACTGCATCAGCCAGTGGGGTCACGATTTCCGCCCGTCGTATCGCCGACTGCAAGGTCTCAAGGAGCAACTCGACGTTCCCGTGCTGGCGCTGACCGCCACCGCGACCCGACGCGTTGCCCTCGACATTTTGCGTCAACTCGGCATGCGCAAGCCGGCCGGCTTCAAGGGCTCGTTTTTTCGACCGAACCTGCAGATCGCAACGCGCAAGAAAGGGCAGGGCGGCAACACACGCGCCGAGATTCTCGCGCTAATCCGCGCACATGATGGCGAAAGCGGCATCGTGTACTGCCAGAGCCGCAAAGGGGTGGATCAGACGGCGGAGTTTCTCTCGGCACAGGGCGTCCGCGCGCTGCCGTATCACGCCGGTCTCGAACCCGTTGAGCGGGCGCGTAATCAGGAAGCCTTTCAGCGCGACGACATCGATGTGATGGTCGCCACGGTGGCCTTTGGCATGGGCATCGACAAGTCCAACGTGCGCTTCGTGATTCATCGCGACATGCCGAAAGACATCGAGTCGTGGTATCAGGAGATCGGCCGCGCCGGTCGTGATGGATTGCCGAGCGATTGCGTGATGTTCTACTCGTGGGCCGACGTGAAGCTGCATGAGCGGTTTCTCGACAATCTCGACGACGCGAGTGTTCGCGAGCGCACGCGCCTGGCCACCGTGGCGTTGTTCGATCTCGTCGAACGTTCGCGGTGCCGCCATCAGGCGCTCGTGGCGCACTTCGACGAAGGGATCGAATCGTGCGGCAGTTCGTGTGACGTATGTACGGGGCATCGCACCGACGAACGCATTGCCGAACTCGTGCAGTCGCAGGTGGGTACGGCGCGTGGGCGACGTGCCGCCGTGACTGCCGGCGTGGGTGGGCGCACCTCGCGCGGCCCCGACGCTGCCATGCTCGACGACGATGAGCGCCTGTTGTTCGAGCGGCTGCGCGCTGTGCGACGCGAACTCGCTGATGCCGCGGGGGTACCAGCATATATCGTGTTCGGCGACAAGGTGCTACTCGAGATGGTCGCACGTCGGCCGAGCAGTCCGCGCGAGTTGCTTCAGGTGCCCGGTGTTGGTGAAGCAAAGCTGGAGCGCTACGGTGCCGCGTTTTTGGATGTGCTGCTCCGCGGGTGACCCGGATTGGTTCTCTCTGCAGGAGGGCTCAGTATGCGTCATTCAGTCGTTCGACTTCTTACGCTGTCCACATTGGCGCTCACCGTTGCCGGCACATCGGTTCGCGCGCAGGGAGCAGGCAAGAACAAGGCGAAGAATGCTGATCGCGCGGCGGGACAGCAACTCCCGCCGGGTCTCGCGAAGAAACCTGGTGGTATGCCTCCCGGTCAGTACAAGAAACGATACGGAACGCGCGAGGGCGCGACGGTGCTGGGCGATATCTTCGGGCGAAACGGCTATCCAGTGCGCCGTATCACGCCGAACGGCGAGTCGCAGTACGTGTTCTACCGCATGCCTGACGGCACGGAGCGTCGAGCCATCGTGAGCCCAGGCACAGACCAGCTGCGTTTCAGCAACGTGCCAAGTACGCTGCTGCAACAGGTCATTGCGCAGTTGTATCGATAACGAGCGATCTCGATTATTGGGGTCCGCGTTCGTGGCTGTGGGACGCCACGGTTACGAGCGCACGGACTCCCACGCACGCCGCACACCAAGCACGTCCACCCATCGCTCGATGTACGCGAGGTCGACGGCACCCTGATTGATACGAAGCAGCGCGCGCACGTCTTCCATTTGACGTGACGAGGCGCCCAGGACCGCCCACTCGAGCTTCGACAGCACGATATCCTCGAGCGTCGCGATGGCGAGCCATACGCCGAGAAAGTGAACGGATTCACGCCGAGCGAACTCCTCCTCACTGAACGTCCGGTCCTTTCGGACAATCAGGTCGGCCTTCCAGCCGGTCTCGGGATCCACAATGTTGAACATGCCGCGAGTGGCGAGGGCGTTACTTGCCGCCTCCTCGGACACATACAGTCCGGCGTCGAGTACGCGTCGTACGAAGTCGCGCAACTGCGGTACCGTCGGATCAATCACGGCGTCTACGTCCATCGTCGCCCTGCTCGCACCGCGATAAGCGGCCGCCACCGACCCGGTCAGCATGAACGGGATGCCGATCTCGGTAAGCGCGCGGCTTAGCAGATAAACGAGACCCTCGAGACTCACGATGATTCATCCACGCGGGGACCGTGGCGCACAGCCGGGTCAAGCGACTCGCCGGCGAGCAACTCCACGAGTTCCAGCACGGATCGCTCTGGATACCGCTGGCGAAGTCCGGCCAGTGAAACGGCGCGCATAGACTCACTCAGCGCGAGCGTAGCCCGCATGCGATCGAGCGGAGCCTGACTGAGCATGGCGTCTCGGACCACAGATTCGGCAGCATTGGACGTGTCGCGCATCTTCGAAATATACAAACGGACGAACGACGAGACGAGAACTCATGGTGCCCGAGTGCAGGGGATACATTTTCCAGCAGAGTCGGCTGGCTGGGGAACGACAATCTTACTGACCATGGTTTCAGGAGTCGACTGCTTCGCGCGGTACTCGTCCTCACTCTGTTCCTGGGTGTGGCCAACCGGCTCCCGGCCCAGCAAACCGACAGCGGACGCGTCCTCATCGCCGTTCAGGAATCGATGGGGATGCTCACCGGCTGCACGGCGCAATCGGCGGGGCCAAGTCCGACGACCGATAGCAGCGGTGTTACGCGCCTCGTGCTTCCGGTCGGACGCCAGGTTGTCACCGTCACGCGCACGGGTTTCGTCACCGCTCGCGTTGTGGTGGTCGTGGTGCGAGACAGCCTCGTGACGGTGAGCGTCACCGCGTCGATGAGCAACTCGATGAGTAACACGGCGATGAACGAGATGGCCATGCCGATGGCGGAGGTCCGCGTCAGTGCCACGCGCACAGAGCGACTCGCAGGGAGTCGCCGATTCGTGTCGAGGTTGTCGACGAGATGGAGGTCGACGAGAAGACGCTGATGTCGCCGAGTGGCATCAGCATGCTGCTCAACGAAACTCCCGGGCTGCGCGTGCAGGCTGTGGCGCCTGGCGTGGGTACGGGGAGCGTGCGCATACGCGGACTGCCCGGTCAATACACCGTCATGCTCGCCGACGGACTGCCCCTCTATGGCGCCAGCGCGAGCGCCCTCGGGCCCCTCGACATCTCGCCGGTCGATCTGCAGCGTGTCGAAATCATCAAGGGCGCGGCATCCGCGCTGTATGGCGGCCAGGCGTTGGGCGGCGTGATCACTCTCGTGTCGAAGCCGCCCACCGGCGGGAAAGAGTTCCTGCTGAATCGTCGCACCATGGCTGTTACTGACGGCGCCACCTGGCTGAGCCATCGCTTTGGAAATGGCGTCGGGGTGTCACTGCTGGGTGATCCCCGGTGCGTTCGTAACAGCCGCGAACTGTTGCTGACCGCGTACGGTTCAAGCATTGCCGATGCGGTGTTGCTCGCTGAGATGCCTGGAGCTGCAGGACAGACTGAGCTGCAGAATGCGTTGACGCGCACGCGCGTCGGTGGCGTCGAGGCACTCGCGGTCTGGCGCTTTGCGGGCGGCAAGTTCATCGCCAACGACGGCTACGCACGAGGAAGCCGGCCCGACGCGGTTACGGGATGGCGCGAAGCATTGCCCTTGCTGCCACGTCATCGCGTGGGCTGGTGTTCCACGTGCTCCGAGGCGAAACTCAACCGTGTTCGCGCGACTTGGCGCGCCGTATTCGCTCTGAACTCGCACCTCGCTGAAACGCATCCCATGTCTCAGTCCACCGGACGAAACGACCCGTGCCCATGTGGTTCCGGTCGCAAGTACAAGAAGTGCCACGAGGCGAGCGACGTAGCTGCTTCCCCGTCCCCGCATCTGCGACTGGTCAGCAATGCCTCGGCCCCGGCGCGCAACGGCCGCTCCTCGCCTCCTCCCGCCGGCGCGCTTGCCGCTGGGTGGGAGGCCGCGATCGCGCCCATGCCGGGATCGTTCGCCGACGACCCGGCCGCACGTCCGGTGATGGTCATGGTCGTCGCGGGCGGGTTTGTGCTGTCCTGTCAGCTCGAGAATCGCCCCAGTGAGGAGCCGGAGGCGCTCGCGGCGTTACTGGCACGCGACATCGTGGCAGCGATCGAGCAAACCGGCGTCACGCCGCCCCGCGTCTGCATTCGCCAGGCGCTTCTGGTCGAACCGCTTTTGCGTGCGCTTGGCCCGACGCGCATTGCCGTGCAGCTACAACCGGACCTGCCCGGGCTCGATGATGCGCTGCGCAGTGTGCTCGGCCACGTGTTCACCGGCATCACGCCCAGCGCCAGTCTGCGATCACAACCCGAAACGTGGGCCGGGTGGGGAATGCCAACGGACGAAGTCGCGCGCATTTTCCGTGCGGCGGCTGCTTTTCATCGTTCGGCCCCATGGACAACGTCAACGCTCGAGCGCCCGATTCTGATTTCGCGCGACGGAGGACCCGAGTGGGCCGCTGTTGTGCTGGGGGCAGCGGGCAATCAAACAGGGCTTGCCTTCTATCAGGATCCGGCCGATCTGCAGCGCGTGCATAGTTCGGACGAGGGCTCCCACAACGCCCTCTGCACAACGCAAGGCGCGGTCGTGGCGCTGCTGTTCAACGAGCGTCTCGAGCTCCCGAAGCCTATGCGCGAGGAAATCAAGCGCGCGCGGTGGGACGTGGCAGGTCCAGAGGCGTATCCCACACTTCTGGTATTGAACACGCCGGGTGGAGGAATCCGCCACACGGACTTCGCGTTGCTGCGCGACGCGTTGGTGAGTGTCCCGCGTTTCGTGACGACGTTCGCGCCTGTGTTTTCGGAGGGGCGTGTTGGGGAACCCGACGCGGATGCGCAATACGACGACGCCATCGCATGGACCGACGCCGAAACCGGACTGACGTGCCGGTTGGACGCGATCGAGTATCCCGACCTGATGTCATCGCTCGCCACCCTCGAGCCAGCCGGCGCAACCGGCGCGGGAGCGACCCCGCTGACGATGCTGAACGAGGTTCGCGCACCTCGGGCCGTGGCCGACACGCTCGCGCGGTTCGGTGCCGCCTTGCGCCATCCTGTAGGCGGCAAGCCGCTCTCTGACGCAACGGCGGCGAAGCACATCGAGAACGCTCGCCTACTGGTCGAGCTCTGTGTCTTCGGCGGCGGGCGGCCGATCGGCGCCATAAATGAGTACGATTTGCGCACGCTGCTCTACGATTGGTATCCCCGCACAGTGCGAGACACGGAGCGCGGCGCTCGCGCACTGATTGTCTCGCTCCGCAAATTTTTCATGTTTTTACGCGAGCACGAAGGCGTGGAGTGTGCGTGGGCGAATGCGCTGTTGGCCGATACCGACGCATTTCTCGAGCGTTGGCGCACCTTTCCCGGTGGCTTCTGGTGGGATGAGCGTGTAGACGAGTGGCGGGCCTTCAACACGATGGAGCTCATGGCGCGCGTGCTGATACCGGACACCGACCCCGCCGGTGGCATTGAGTGGAGCGACACGATGGGGAAAATCGAGCACGCCCTCTACCTTGAGCTGCACGGTCGGTGGCTCGCGTGGCGAGACGAGGCCATTCGTGGGGGCGTGGTGGAGCCGAGCGCGGTGCTGGCGCTGTTGCAGGAGCGGCAACGCCGCTGGACGACGACGCCAAACGCGCGCGGCAAGAAGCTCACGCCGATGGTCGCGATCGAGCGCGAGCGTGCGTCAAGCGAGCAACGGCTAGGCGACGTGCCTCGCGACCGTTCGTGAGCAGGCGCTGCATCCAGGCAACACGCGCGGCATCATGCGCAAACCGCCTGAATCGCCAAAGAAGGCGGCACGCACATGAGCCGGCATCGCTCGCGAAACATCTCGCGCGGATGAAAGGCACCGTCGTGCAACGTCGTCGCGCCGACACCAAACACACGGAATCATCGAGGCTCGACGAACGCACGCCGATTCGCTCGGTCGCCGCGCCGTGCGCAACGCGCATTAGGCGGCCGGCAAGGTCACGGTGATGGTGCTGCCCACTCCCGGCGTGCTCGCGACGGTGAGGTCGCCGGCCATCCCGCGCGCCAAGTCGCGGCTGATCGCCAAGCCAAGGCCGATGCCGTCGGCCGTGCGCGTGGGCCGCACCTGCACGAACGGATCGAAGATGCGTGCGAGGTACTCGCACGCGATGCCGACGCCGGTGTCGCGGACCGTGAGGTGCACCTGTCGGTCGGTCGGTCGGTCGGTCGGACGAGATGGCGTAGTGCGGCGCACCGCGACTCAGCGCACCTGGGCTTCCAACCGCGCGAGTGTGGCGTTCGCATCAGCGCGGTCCCGCTGGCGGCGGCTCTGCCTGCGCCCGCAAGGGCACAGAGATGCACAACGTCGCGCTCGCATCACGCGGTCGCCCTGGTTGTTCGCTCACGCTCAGGAAATCGACGGCGTGAGTCGTGACCGGCGGTCAGATTCGTTGCAACGTGACTGCTGTTATGGTTGCAAAGTAACTACTGCAAAGATTGCAAAATGACTACTATAATTGTTGCAGGATACAAAACGTTGACCAGAGAATCCCCTCTGCACGGACCGCGGATTGCCCATGCCATACCAACCACGAGTGGTTGATGGGGAGCTCAGGACTCGCCTGGAGTCCACCGGGGCGGTCGTCGTCGAAGGTCCCAAAGGATGCGGCAAGACGGCCACGGCTCGACAAGTCGCCGCCAGTGAGGTCCTGCTCGACGTCGACGAGAACGCCCGACGCGCCATTGCCATTGAGCCGTCACTGGTGCTCGCCGGACCAACCCCCCGCCTGATCGATGAATGGCAGATCGAGCCGGGCGTGTGGAACCACATTCGTCGAGCCGTCGACGATCGGCAGCGCCCGGGCCAGTTTATTCTCACGGGATCGGCCGTGCCGACCGACGACATCACGCGACACACGGGTGCCGCCCGCCTCACCCGGCTCCGCATGCGACCGATGTCATTGTTCGAGATCGGGCGATCGACCGGTGCGATCTCGCTGCGGGCAATGCTCCGCGGAACCGAGGTACGCAGTGCGGACACGGGAATTGTCGTCGGAGACATCGCGGAACAGGTGGTGGTGGGTGGTTGGCCCGGCAATCTGCAACGCACCGTCAAGCAGTCCATGCAGGCCACGCGCGACTATCTCGAAGAGATTCGTCGCGTCGATATCGGTCGCGTGAATGGTCGCGCACACGACCCGGTAAAGGTCGGTCGCCTCCTGCGGTCGCTGGCGCGTCATGTGGCGACGGAAGCCTCCATCTCGACCTTGAGCGCTGATGCTGGTGGTGCCGACGGTGCACTCGCGCGCGACACCGTCAGCGACTATCTCGCGGCGCTTGTGGGTTTAATGATCACGGAGGACCAACCCGCGTGGGCACCACATTTGCGCTCGCGTTCTCGGGTGCGCAGTGCGAGTAAGCGCCACTTCATCGACCCATCGCTCGCCTGCGCAGCGTTGCGGGCAACCCCCGAACGATTGCTCGGTGACCTGCAACTCCTCGGCCTCCTCTTCGAGTCGCTTGTCGTGCGCGATCTGCGCGTCTATGCTCAGGCGGCAGACGGCACCGTGCTGCATTATCGTGACAACACTGGATTGGCAGTGGACGCGATCGTCGAGACGGGCGACGGCAGCTGGGCAGCCTTCGAGGTGAAGTTGGGGCAGGGGCAGATCGATGCCGCCGCCGAGTCGCTGTTGACCTTTGCGCAACGAGTGAACACCGACAAATGCGGTGCACCGAAGGTGCTCGGCGTGATTGTCGGAACGGGCTATGGATACACACGGCCTGACGGCGTGCAGGTGATTCCCATCGGTGCATTCGGGCCGTGACGATGCCGTGCCGCGTCGACTATGGTGCGCGGTTCGTCTGAATTCGCGTGGTCGCCCACGCCGCGTGCTCGCGCACGATCTCATTCTTGTGCGACAGCATCGCGTCCAGCACCGCGCGATCTTCCTCCGTGCCGACATTCCCCAACACCACACACGCGTTGCGCTGCAACATCCACAGCTTGGCGCGCTTGATCGCGCTGCCCTTGAACGCCGCCGCGTAATCCGCCGGCTCCATCATCAGGATTGCGCGGGCTAGCGCGCGCGTGCCGTCGCGTGATCCCGCGCCGAGGAACATCGCGCGTGGTGCAAAAGCGGGTTCACGCAGCACCGTGGTGAACGACACGTTCCACGGACAAACCTCCTGGCAGATATCGCAGCCGTACAGCAATCCGCCGATCCGTTCGCGCAAACTCTCTGGAATCGCTCCGCGCAGTTCGATCGTGAGGTAGCTGATACACTGCGTGGCATCGAGCACGCGCGGGCCCGCGAAC
>JANLVC010000178.1:0-19960 GCA_031363815.1 Gemmatimonadota bacterium | reverse complement strand
TTTGTTGTTGAACAACGAAAAGCGAACTGCTCTACGCAAACGATCCTTGGCGTGCGTGTTCGTGAGCTTATCCGTGTCGTTTTCCGCGTGAATTTGTGGTCATGCTGTTGTGATCTCGCCGAATCGCGAGCGGA
Source organism: Gemmatimonadota bacterium (assembly GCA_031363815.1). Lineage (GTDB taxonomy): Bacteria > Gemmatimonadota > Gemmatimonadetes > Gemmatimonadales > Gemmatimonadaceae > Gemmatimonas. The sequence continues at coordinate 19,826 of JANLVC010000178.1, read as the reverse complement.
ATCACCCAAAACCCAAAACCCACGGCCTCACGCGTCAAGCCCAGAGCCTCTCGTACTGCCTCCGCACCACGAGTACGTGGCGCTTCACCCGCCACGACGCGCGCCGGACGTTCGGTTATAAAAGCCACTCTCTAAGCGGCCGCAGTACTAGTCCGCACGAGCTACACGCACAGCGATGCTCGGCAACTTGCCTGTGCTGACTCCATCGGGGATGCGTACCAGCAGCTCGCGGGCCAGCTGCATCGCACTGACTTCAGGTCGATCGCATTCGTTCGATCATGGCGGCCGCGTCACGACCCTCACGTGCGTGCTGTCCATCAGCGCGTCGATCAGCAGCAGCGACGGTTTGGCTGACCCGCCGGCAGCGGCTCCGACCGACGCGGCGAGCGGCTTTGCGGTGACCTGTCCCGAGAGCATTCTGCGATGCCGGTGCCACTATATCCGTTCCGACCTGCCCAACTTTGCGGGATCTGTTCCTACCTGTCCAACCTTTCGAGGGGCGTTTCGTTTGCGCGGCGGTCAGGGTTGGCGAACGATGATCGGCACCAGCAACACCGGCGCTGGCCGCTGGCCGCGTGGATCGGTCGGATACCACTGCGTCGTGAAGCGCAGCGCGTGGTTGGCCGGCCCGCCGACGGGAATCGTCACCTCCACATCGAATGTTTGCCCGGCGCTGACGGTGCGACTGGCAGCACCCACGGTCCGCTGTGGGGCGGCATGCTCTGCGCCATCACTGGCGAGCGACCGCCATTCCTGTACGACCGAATCGCGCACGAACGCGACGACAATCTGCTCGTCGACCGGGATGCTGACAAAACGCAGCCGATGGGTACCGGGCGCGAGCATCAGTGACGCAGCGTCCGTGCGTCCGTTGACTGCCAGGGCGCCCGTGGTCGCGTCGCCCAGCAATCCCATCACAATGACATGATCGCGCGTCGTGTCGCGCGGCATGTTGGGTTCTTCCACGATCAATGCACCGTACAAACCGGTGGAGAGTTCGCTGCCGGCTTCATCGTGTGTGTGGTAGATGAACGTGCCTGCACGTGCCGGCGTGAGTCGGACGACAAACGAATCGCCGGGCGCGATGGGCGGTCGTACACTTCGACCGGCACCGCTCCAGCCACCGACACCATCAAACCAGCTCTCGATTTCCATGCCATGCCAATGCACGGCGAGCGGAGACGACAGGCGATTGACCACGGTAATGGCGGTGGGTTCGCCGCGATGCAACACGAGCGTTGATCCCGGGAACCGGATCGAATCGCGCGCCGGAGCGGTCGCACCCTGTTGCCAGACAAACGAATGACCGGGCGTATCTCCAAACACATTAGCACGTTGTGTTGCAACGACGCGCAACGAGCGCGCGGCCGGCGCACCGAGGTTCCGGCCAGCGGCCAGCGCAAGTGCTCGCGCGCCGCCGGCGCCCGCGCGAGGCGCCACATGAATGCCCATCACCAGCCCCGCCATGTTCTCTTCGGCGTGCTGGACCGACGATGCAGTGTGTCCCTTCGCGGCCATCGCGGCGCGCGGCGCAATGCCCTGCACCAGCGCCATGTGCCGCACAAGGTGACAATGAAAGAGCCAGTTGCCCGGGCGCTCGGGTACCCACATGAGAGACATGGTCCCATTCGACATGATTCTCTCCGTCACCAACAGCTGCTGCAGCGAATCGGTCAGGAGCGTGTCGAGCTTGCCGTCGCCGCGCGCGGTCACCGTGAAATAGAAACCATGTAGGTGCAACGGGTGTTGCGTGGCGTTGGCATTGATGATGCGCCAGCGGACCGTGTCGCCGACCGTGTAGTGCAGCCGTTCTGTACTCGGCCAGCTCGCGCCGTTGACCATCATCCTGAACGCGGGATCGTGGTGCACCCGGGGATCGTCGTCGTCGAGCCAACGGCTGATCAGCAGAATGCGCTCTCCGCGCGGCGGCGTGGTGCCAGCGGCGTCGACGACGAGCGCACCGACCAGCGGGCCTTCTCCCTTCTCCCCGCTGGGCCAGTCGTCCGGTACCGGCGCGGTGGGGTGCTGCACCGCGGGCCGCACGCGCGCCCAGTAGTAGTACGTGCCGGCGGACGTTACGCGGAACGAGACGGTGGCGCGAGCGCCTGCTGCCAGCGTGAGGGAGTCCGTGCCGCGATCCGCCGCATGGTCCTGCAAACCAAAAACCGTAAGCCCCACGCTAAGGGTGTTGTGCAGCGTGACCTGCATCAGGGTGCCGGCAGGCGCACGCAGAAGCGGCCCTGGGACCTTGGCGGGCTGGCCGTCCTCGACGAACGTGTAGGCACTGAGGTTGGCGCCCGACCGGCCTTCAGGCCGCCAGCGCACCTCGCGAATGCTGAACGAGGCCTTGAGCGTGTCGCCGGCTCGCTTGCCAGCGGCACGGCGGAAATCCTCAAACTGCGCAAGCGGTGGTGCGCTGTGATGCAGTGGTGGCGTGCTCGCGATGGCAAGACCCGACAGGGCGAGCGCCGCGAGAACGAGCGGGTAGTGGGCAAAGGGCATCGCCTAGAATGCCGCAGGCGGCGCGTGAGCGCCAGAATGCCGCGTGCGGTGCGACGCTGCCGGTCGTCGCCGGGTCGCCACGACATGTGACTTCGCTGCGCAAGCAACCGCGTGTCCGCACCCGCGGCATCGCGACCGACTTACGGTATAAGCAGAATCTTGCCGCTGCGGCCACCGCTGGCAGCGGCCACGACCGCCTCCTTGATGCGCGACAGCGGGAACGTGGCATGCACGCGAGCGGCCAGTGCGCCCGTGGCGATGAGGGTCGCGATCTCGCCGAACACGGCGCGTTGTTGCTCAAGGGAGGCCTTCCTGAACCAGAACGCGAGCCAGAAGCCGCGCAGCGTCACATCGCGGAACACGAACGAACCCGGCGCGATCTTGCACGCCTCACCACTGAGGGCGCCGTAGTTCACGAGCGTGCCTCCGATCGCGAGACTCCGCGCAATCCGATCGGTTGCGCTACCGCCCACGCAGTCGAAACCGAGCGTGATCTTCGCATGGCCGGTGGCCACGGCCACACGGTTGTCCAGATCGGGACCATCCATCAGCACCACGTCGCCGCCCAAGGCTTGCAACGGCGCAATCGCCTCCTGACGGCGCACCACGTTCACCGTGCGAAAGCCGCGACGCGCGGCAAGCTGAATCACGTACTCGCCCACACCGCTGTTCGCGGCATTCTGAATCACCCAATCGCCCGGTGCGAGCGACACAAACGAGGAGAGCAACAGCGACGCGGTAGGCGGATTCACCGCCATCATCGCGAACTGCAGCGGGTCGCCGACCGGCGGGAGGGGAATGAGCCCCACCGCCGGCGCGATGAGATGCGAGGCCCATGTGCCGGCACCAATAGGCAGCAGCACGCGCTGTCCCACGGCGACGGACGTCACGCCGGTTCCAATCGCCGCGACGCATCCGACGCCTTCGTTTCCACCAACAGCAGGCAGGGGCGGCAGCATCCCGTACTGTCCGGTGAGCGTGAGCACGTCCGACGGATTGATCGGCGCGGCCAGCATCTCGAGCAAGACTTCACCGGCCTGTGGCACGGGCGTTTCGCGCTCGACGCATTCGATGACGTCCTGAGGCACGGGGCCACGAGTCGTGTATTCGGCACGCTGCATTACAGGGCTCCGACGACGGGAATACTGGGGACGGGGCGAATCAGGAGAGTTCGTCGCCGCTGCGATCGTGAATCGTCTTGAGCTCGAGGATGACCAGGCGGCGGATCTTCTTGGGCAGCTTGAAGATGGTCTGCTCGCCGACGGCCTTTCCTTGCAGCGCGAGACCGATGGGCGACGCCATGGTGACGTGCCCGTCCTGCAGTTCGCCCGCATCGCCGAACACCAGTTCATACGTCTCGCGCACCTTCGACTCCTCGTCCTCGACGATCACCTGCGAGCCTAGGCCCACTCGGTCGGCAGAGATCTGCGAAATGTCGATGTTGGCGAGCTTGGTTACGCGCTTCGTGAGTTGCCCGAGGCGCGCCTGCACGAACTGCTGACGTTCGAGTGCCGCCTTGTACTCGCTGTTCTCCTTCAGGTCGCCGAGTTCGACAGCCTTCCGGATTTCAAAGGGAAGCGTGACGTTCAGCTCGTAGGAGAGCTTTTCGACTTCACGCGCCATCTTGGCGATGAGTTCCTGAAACATGCGCAGGTCCACTGAGGCGGGACAAAAAGGCGCGCGCCCGGCCGTTTCCGGCCGAGCGCGTGTTCAATCAAAGAATATGGCATGATTTGGTGAGGGTTCAAGACGTGCGCCGGTTATGGGCGCGCCCCTCCGCTCACCTCACGGCAGGAGGGACAGGGACAGCCGAACCATACGCGGGGCTCCCGGCATGATGTTGTTATTGCCGTGCGACATGGCGGCGTAGCGCGTACCGAACACGTTTTCGACATTGGCCTGCAGCGTGAGCGACAACGGAAGGGTTACGAAGAGCCCACCATCGAGGCGCGTGAACGATGGCAGGGTCACGCTGTTATCGATGGCGGCGTAACGGTCGCCCTGGTGCACGACGCCGGCACCGACCGAGGCGTACGACGTGATACGCACCTTGTTCCAGAGCGACAGCGTGGTGCGGGGCACGAGCGGCACCGAGGCGCCGGCGCGCGCAGCGGACGTACGGTTCAGGATCCGCGCCTGCTGCACCGCCACGCCGCCCACCACGTTCCATCGCGACGTGACCGCACCGGTTACACCGACCTCCACGCCATCGGTGCGCTGCGCTCCCGTTTGCACCAGCAGTGTGGCATTGGCCGGATCCGGCGCAGCACTGTTCGTCCGGTCGAGACGATACCAGGCGGTGTTCAACTCCAGCGCCTCGCTTGGTGTCCACTTTACGCCCACTTCGCGATTGCGAAACCGCTCGGGCTTGAGCGAGGCCGCGCTCGCCGAGAGTGACGAGAATTGATCGCCGGCGCTGGGCAGCGACGAGATGCCTACCGACCCGTACAGGGACAGCGTGTGACTCGGCGTGAAGACGATACCACCGCGCGGCGACAGCAGGTGGTCCACGCGCTGCGTCACGGCGTCGGTGCGATGATTTCGCACGCGAACCGCGAAGCGGTCGTAGCGAGCGCCGAGCACGAACTGTACGTGTTCTCCGACGTGCAGCTGCTCCTGTGCGAACACGGCGGCGACGTTGGCCACGGCATCGTTGTCGGCGTCGGTGGCGCTTACCCGGTACGCTACCGGCATCGCGGCGGCCGTCGCCGTGAGCGGCACCGTGCGCGTTGTCGCCACGTTGTCGAAGTATCCTGTCAGTCGCACGTTGTCAGTGGCCTGGCGACTGAACTCGGCGCCGGTCACGAGCGTCTGTCGCACCGCGCCATGACGGGACGTGTAAACGAGATCACTCTGATTGAACAGGCTGCGGCGGCCGGTGGCCGTGTTGTACGCGCCGAGGCTCACCTGCGTACCGGCGGCATTCACGGCGCTCGACGCGAACACGTTCTGATAGAACTTGTCGTACTGCATCGCGCGGGTATGCGTACGCAGCGTGAGACCTCGGCTGTTGTCGTACTCGGCCAGCAGGTGCGCACCGTTCACGGTCATGGTGGAACGGCTCTGCGTTGGGTCGCCGACGAACGTGCGCCAGTCGAGCGCTGACGGGCGTCCGTTGGCCGACGGAATGCCGCGGTCCACCGTGCGTTGATCGACGAAGCGCTCCGCACCGGCGCGCAGCATCGTTTTGCCGGCGAGGAGTGCCACGGTGGGAGTGAAACCGCTTTTTTCGTACGTCACGAAGTCGCGATAGGAACCACTTTTCTCGTGCAGCGCGTTGATGCGCCCTGCCAACTGTGACGTGATCCCCTGCCCCACATCGAGCGTGAAGCGGCGCTCGTTGTACGAGCCTGTTTCCAGTTGACCGCTGCGCATTGGCATCCACTCGGCCTGCTTCATGACCCGATTGATCACCCCGCCACCGCCACCACGGCCGAAAGCGAGGGCGTTGGCGCCCTTGAGGGCTTCGATCTGCGACACGTTGTAGCTGTCACGGAAATACTGGGCGTCGTCGCGGACGCCGTCCACGAAAAAGTCAGCGGTGGTGCTCTGCCCCCGGATGGTGGGGGCGTCGCGGTGCCCTTCGCCCTGCCCCATCGTGACACCGGGGACGTACTCCAGGGCGCGGGCCATGGTCTGGAGTCCCAGATCGCGGATGACCTGCGGACCGAGCACCGTGATCGACTGCGGGATCTCGCGAAGCGGGGTCAGGGTGCGGGTGGAGGACCGGGTCCCGGACACCCGATACGTGGTAAGCAAGGCCCGTTGAGCGGAGATCCTGACCGCCGACAGCTCCTGCGCTGCGGCCGAGTCCGCCGCCGTACGGTGCGTGCGGGCGGAGTCTTGAACAATCGGGGCGGTGGCGACGACGGCGGCGGCTAGGAGCAGAGCGATGGGCATGGTCTATTAGTTGAGAACACTTCTCATGAAGCGTGAACTCAGGCTAACACATCATACCCGACAAAGTCAATCGGGATTACTTCTGTCCGTTTTTGCCGGCGGTCTGCGCCTGGTGGGCGTCGATGACGGCCTGCGCGGCCTCGGCGGGGTCGTCGGTGAGCAACAAGAGATCGAGGTCGCCGGGCGAGATCTTCCCTTCGCCCACCAACCGCGACGTAATCCATCGGACGAGTCCGGCCCAGTAGTGCCGGCCGAACAGAATGACCGGAAACTGATAAATTTTGCCCGTCTGAATGAGCGTGAGCGCTTCGAAGAGCTCATCCAAGGTGCCGAAGCCACCGGGGAAAATGATGAACGCATTCGAGTATTTGATGAACATGGTTTTCCGCACAAAGAAATAGCGGAAGTTCACGAGCGTATCGACGTACGGATTTGCCCCCTGTTCGAACGGCAGTTCGATGTTGCACCCCACGGAGTGACCGCCGCCTTCTTTGGCGCCCTTGTTGGCGGCCTCCATAATGCCGGGGCCGGCTCCGGTGATGATCGAGAAGCCTTGCCGGGCGAGCAACCGTGCCGTTTCCTGCGCCGCGACGTACTGCGGATCATCGGGCCCGGTACGCGCGGAGCCGAAGATCGTCACACCCTTGTGAATTTCTGAGAGCGCATCGAACCCTTCCACGAACTCCGATGTGATCCGCATGACGCGCCACGGATCGGAACGCGTGAACGCGCCCATGTCGTCTTTGGGACTTTGCAGCAACTTCTCATCTTCCGTGAGCATCGGTCGGTCACGGATGTCCTGATCGATCAAGCGCGACTCCGTGCGCCGTACGGCGCGCGCTCCACTGGACACCAGCGGGGCCTCCGCGCTCGGCTCGCGACCCGCCTTTCGATGGCCTTCTTCGGTACGTTCCACCAGCCCATCGCGCGATTCCTGCTCGGCTTGGGCCTGGGTGACGGTAGAGGCCTGCTTGCCGGTCGCTGTACGAGGCTGTGATTGTCGCGATTTTGCCATAAGGAGCCCGTGGAAGTTGGCCGGACCGATGTCTGATGATACCACCGTGACCACGAGACTGCTGGTGGTGGTGGCCGACGGCGTGCGCCCCGACGTGCTCAGTGAGGAATTGGACCGCGGCAATCTCCCAGCCATGGCGCGACTTCGCGAAAAGGGAGGACTGCACACCATCAGCACCGCGTTTCCGTCGGTAACCGGACCCGCCTACGCGCCGTTCGTGATGGGTCGACATCCGGCGTCCGTCGGCATGCCAGGCCTTCGCTGGTTTGATCGGGCGCGCTCCCTGCCGTGGTCGTACTCGCAGGCGCGCAGCTATTCTGGCATCGACATCTGGCATGTGGACGGCGATCTCGATCCGCGCAGCCCAACGCTGTACGATCTTGTCCAGCCATCGCTGGCCGGGCTCATGATGATTGCGCGCGGCGCAACACATGGCCGCGTGGGACGCGGGATCGGTTGGTCGTTACGCGCCGGCTGGGCGCACTTTCGCGGCGACGCGCGTGCGTGGCGCTACGTGGAGCAGGCCGCCGTGCGTGAGTTTTTCCACCGGTTCACGCGCGTGCGTCCGACGCTGTCGATGCTGGGTATTCTCAGTCCCGACAAACTGGCGCACGCGTTCGGCAGCGACTCTGCGGTCGTGCGTACCGCCATCCGGGATGTCGATACGGCGATTGCGCGGGCGCAATCCATCGCGGCCGCGGGCGGATGGGCCGACGGCTTGCGCATCTGGGTCGTGGGTGATCACGGCCATGCCCCCGTGTCGCAACACGATGACCTGCACGGCTGGTTCTCGGCACGCGGCCATCGGGTGCTGGCCCACCCGAAGGTCGGTACGCGGGGCGCTGATGTGGCGCTCATGGTCGGCGGCAATGCGATGGGACACGTGTACCTCGATCCCGCACGGACGACGCGCACGTGGTGGCCCGCACTGCGCACGCGTTGGCAGCCTACGCTCGAGGCGCTCGTTGAGCGTCCCTCCACCGGCTTGCTCGCGGTGGCGATCAGCGCGAACACCGTGCGCGTGTTTCATCAGCGCGATGGTGTGGCCGATATCGTGCGATCGCACGAGGGCCACGGTGCGCGCTGGAGCTATCAGACCATCGACGGCGACCCGCTGCAGCTGGGAGGCTCGCTTCCCGCACTCGACGCCAACGACGCGTGGATCGCCGGGGCCGCGTCACCCTATGCCGATGCGGTGGTGCAACTCTCCACGCTGGTGCCGTCAGCCAGAGCGGGCGACATCGTGGTGTCAGCGGCCGACGGCTGGGATCTGCGTGCACGCTACGAACCGACGACGCATGTGTCGACGCACGGCGCGCTGCTCCGCGACCAGATGATGGTACCACTGCTGCTGGATGGACCCGTGACCTGCGCGCCGCAGCGGACCACCGATGTCGTGCCCAGTGCCCTCGACCTGCTGGGGATCGCGACCGATATCGCCTTTGATGGGCGTTCGTTTTTGCGCCAGCGCTAGCGTGTGCAGCCGTGAACACCCTGCTCCGCCAACGCTGGCGCGATGAGCGTGTGGCCGTCCTATTTGGCCCAGAGGCACACATGGATATTCGCCGTCGCATAACGTGCGTGTCGTCGGACACGGGTCTCAGCCGCTTTTGCTTGCGCATGGCTTCGGCTGCGATCACGTGATGTGGCGCCGCATCGTCCCCGCCTTCCAGGACGACTACAAAGTCGTCCTGTTTGACCACATCGGCGCTGGCAAATCTGACCTGAGCGCGTACTCAACCGACCGGCACGGATCGCTCGAGGGCTATGCCCGCGACGTGCTCGACGTGTGTGCCGCGCTCGACTTGCAGGATGTCATCTTCGTGGGACACTCGGTGAGCGCCACCGTGGGGATGCTGCCGCCATTCGTGAGCCGGCGCGGTTTTCCCGTCTGGTGCTCATCGGCCCCACTCCCTGCTATCTGAATGACGGAGCCTATCGGGGAGGCTTTGAGCGCGCGGATCTGCTCGGTCTGCTCGACAAGATGGAGAAGAACTATTTCAGCTGGGCCGGAACGCTGGCCCCAGTCATCGTCGGCGCTGACAACGCACCGGAGGATGTCGCGGAACTGCAAGAGAGCTTCTGTGCCACCGCCCCGGAGAGCGTCGGGCAGTACCTCTTCGAGCACCTGCCGGCGGCCACGTTGCACTAGATGGAGGCCACCGGCCACTGCCCACATCTCACGCACCCCGAGACAATCCGCGTGGTCCGACGCTATCTCGCGGAGCCGGCCCACGCGTGAGCACGGCGGCGGTGGATCCGTACGACCGGGCGGCATGCGGCCTGTTGCGGTGCGCCGTTGATGGCACGGTGCAGCTGAGCAACCAGACGTTACGCAGGTTGCTTGGCCATCCGACAGACCATCAACTCCCGGACTTGTCTGATGTCCTGTCGTCACCGAGCCATCTCTTTTTCGAACTGCACCTCCGGCCCCTGCTGGCGTTAGGTCGGACGGTCGACGGCGCTTTTGTGCTGCTCCGCCGGTCCGACGGAAGCGTGTTGCCGGTCGTCATGAACGCCGTGCAGCGCTCCGACGAGCAAACGATCGAGTTCGCCATGCTCGTGGTGCGCGAGCGCGAGCAGTATGAGGCTACCCTGCGAAGAGCGCAGCCGGATGCCGAACAGGCGCTGCACGCGATGGCCGCCAGTGCGCACGCGCAGAAGATGCAGGCCGTAGGCCAGATGGTCGCCGGTGTGGCGCACGAATTCAACAACCGGCTCGCGGTGAGGCGCGGCAACATCGAATTCGCCGCTGCGGATGTGGCGCTGACGACACCGGGCTCCAGTAGCATCATGGACGACCTCGGGCGTGCGACGGCTGCGGCCGACCGGATGGAAGGAATTGTTCGCCAACTCCTGGCGTTCACCGGCCGGCAGCTTGTGCGAGTCAGCCGCCTGGACTTGAACGCCGTCGTTCAGGCCTCGGCGCAGCTGGTAACGCATGCGCTCGCGCCCGATACGGCTTGGCAAACAGACCTCGCACGTGATCTGTGGCCCGTGATCGCGGCGAGCGACCAAATGGAACAGTTGTTCATAAGCCTCGTACTCAATGCCCGCGACGCACTGGCCGCATCGGGACGCACCGGACAGATCACCATCACGACGCAGAATGTTCCGGCTGACGCCATCAATGCAACGGATCGTGTTCGCCTGATCGTCCGTGACACCGGCATCGGCATGTCCGACGAAGTGCGCGCCCGCGCCATCGATCCGTTCTTCAGCACGAAAGGCATGGCGACTGGCTTTGGGCTCGGCCTCTCCATGGCCTACGGGAGCATCCGGTCATAGCAAGGGAACCTCGACATCAGCAGTACACCCGACGTCGGGACCGCCGTGACCATAACACTCCCTCGCGCCCAAGACTAAGACCGCGTTGGCATGGCGTTGATTATTCGGTGCGGTTGCGACTGCGTTCGGTATCAAAACCTTCGGGATAGCGCTTGCGCAGCTTATCGATGTTGCGCTGCGCAATCTCGTCCATACTGAGCCCGAGGACCGTGGCGAACGCGCCGATGTACCAGAGACAGTCGCCGAGCTCTTTCGCCAGCGCATCGTGATCAAGCGGCGTGGCGTGAAACAGATGTTTCTTGATGACTTCGGCCACTTCGCCGGCTTCACCGGTGAGGCCGAGGGCCGCGTTGGCGAGCTGCTGTTCGTGCGTGCGGTCGCGCCCGAGCGTGCGGGCGGCAAGTTCCTGATACTCGTCGAGGGTCATCGCGATCGTGGGTTGAGGACCCGCGAAAGCTAATGACCCTCGACGCGCTGCAACGAGAGCGGTTAGAAGCCCGCGATGTTCAGGCGGCCACCGGTCACGGTCTTGCCAGATAGGGAGCCCGTCGGCGTGGCCGAGGTGAGAATCGCCGCCTTGATCTGCGCCGCTGTGGCCGACGGATTCGCGGCCTTGTACATCGCCACCGCGCCGCTGACGTGCGGCGTGGCCATGGAGGTGCCGCTGTAGCTGGCGTAGCCAGCAGTGATGGTTTTACCGCGGGACGACACCGGCACCGTCGACCAGATCGCGCTGCCGGGCGCACCGATGTCTACCGTGGTTGCGCCGTAATTTGAGAACGAACTCATCGCGCCCGTGCTCGTGATCGAGGCAACAGAAATCACGTTGTCGTGCGCATAGTTGGCCGGGAAGCACGCGTTGGTGTTGCAGTCGACCGCGCTGTTACCGGCCGCCGCGACGAACAGTATGTTGGCGCCGTTGGCACGCGCGATGGCGTCGGAGAGCGTCTGCGAGAAGCCACCGCCGCCCCACGAGTTGTTCGTGGCGGCGATGTTGAGCCTATGCCGCGTCTTGAGATCGGTGAAGTAATCCACCGCCTTGACGGCATTGGCCGTGGTGCCACCCTGATTACCCAGGAACTTGGCATTCATAAGCTTTACACTCCAGCAAACCCCAGCCACGCCGGCCCCATTGCCACCCACCGCGCCGATGGTGCCCGCGACGTGCGTCCCATGATCATCGCCGGCGCCATCGAACACGGTGTTGTTATTGCCCGCGAAGTCCCACCCGTACACGTCGTCCACATAGCCGTTGCCATCATCATCAACGCCGTTACCGACGATCTCCCCCGGATTCGTTGCGGCATTCGCCGCGAGCTCGGGGTGCGTGTACATGTAGCCCTCGTCGATAATACCGATGTACACACTGCCACAGTCCTGCTTGTCCTTGGCCCACGCCGTGACGGCGCCGCTTCCGAAGCCGGTGTTCATCCCCCACAACGACCCGCTCATGTAGTACGTGTCGTTCGACGTCGCGTCGGTCGTGTAGATCCAATTCGGCTCCGCGTACTCGACATCGGCGCGCGCCTTGAGCGTCGCGATCGCATCGGGCACGTTCATCGACGTGCGCAGCACCGTGATCCCTTCGTTGTCGCCACGACCGCGCATGGCCGCCGTCACGATCTTTTCACTGGCCTGTGCATTCGCGGCACGCATTGTCTCGCCGCGCGACGCGCTCGACGCGCCCGGCGTGAATCGCACGATCACTTCACCGGGTACGAACTCCGGCGCGCGCGCCGCCGCGGCCTGGGGCGTTGCCGCCTGCATGGGATCGACAGCGGACGTGAGCGAAGTCTGTTCAGGCGAACAGGCGGCCAGCGCGAACGCGCCCGACGTCAACAATGAACGCACGACAAATGAACCGTTTTTCATGCGGCAGCGCTCCAAAGTGTAAGGGACAGGCGGTCCCCTAGGACCATGCGGCATGCACAGCGAACTGTCAAGCGAAACTTTTCGTCTACGCGGCGAGCAGGGCCATGGCCTGCTCGACATCACCGCTCAATTGCTCCTCGATCTCGGCCAGGTCACTCGCGCTCAGACCGAGCAATGTGCACACGCCGTCGGCTGGCTCGTGTCGCCCGACGCTTCGCGTGAAGCCGCCACCGAGCCGTCCGGCCAGGATGTCCGCCACATGAATGATTGCGGGCAGCCGTTGATCGGCGGTCGGGAGCGACATCGGATCATGGTGATGTCCGCACGCCTTCGCGAGCGCGTCAGGGAAGCGCCACTGTTCGCACAGCGCCTGACCGAACGCTTCGTGCGTCGCGCCCAGAAACTGCCGCTCGGCATCGGCGAAGGGCAACGCGGCGTTCTCCGACGTGGCCGTAATCAGCAACGTGAACTCGGCGAACGACGCCTGGATCTCCACCAGCAATCCAATGTCGTGCAGTAGTCCGGCGAGCATCGCCTCCTCGGGCGCGACGCCACGACTCCGCTCGGCGATCCGTCGGGCCGCGGTGCCGACCGCCACCGAGTGCGTCCACAGGTCGCCAGCATCGAAGCCTGGGACCGTGCGCCCACCGCGGAACAGCCGGGTGAGGCTCGCGGCGAGCGCGACATTGCGAATCGCGTTCACGCCGAGGAGGCGCATGGCGACGGCGGTCGAGCCGACCTCACGCGGGCGACCGTAGAACGCGGAGTTCACCACCTTCAACACGCGCGCGGCCAGGGGTGGATCACCCTCAAGCACCTTCAGCAGATCATCCTCGGTCGACGCCGGATCGTCGGCAATCTTCATGATGTTCAGCGCACTCGTCGGTAGCGTGGCGATTGTGGTCACCCGCCTGAGCGCACTGCGTACGATGTCGACGTTGATGCTTACCGTGGTCATGCGGCCTCGAATGCGTCACGAACGAATGTCGACCACCAGTCTTGCAGCTGCGAGGGCTCCATCGGTCTGGCCAAGAAGTAGCCTTGTCCTGCGGGACAGCCGAGCATCTGCAGCAGCGCCAGCTGCTCGATGGTTTCGATCCCCTCCGCCACCACGTGCAGGCCGAGATTCTCCGCCAGCGTGATGACCGCGTGCAGGAGCGCCGAGTAGCCGCGTCCGCGGTTCACATTCTCCGTGAGCGCGCGATCGACCTTGAGCACATCGAACGGATATTCCTGCAGGCACGACAGCGACGAATGACCCGAGCCGAAGTCATCCATGGCCAGTCGAATGCCTTCGGCCTTAAAGGCAGCGAGGAGCTCGCCCGCCATCACCCGATGCTGCATGAGCTGCGACTCCGTGACCTCGAGCTGCACCTGATGCGGCGCGATGCCCGTCTCCCTGAGAATGCCCATCGTGCGCGGCACGAGATCTGGATCGGCCAGTTGAATGCGGGACAGGTTGACGCTGATGTACGACGGCGCAAAATCCGGCGTCTCTCGCTGCCACGCCATAAATTGCCGGCAGGACTCGCGCAACACCTGATCGGCGAGGGGAAGAATGAGCCGAGTCTCTTCCGCGACGGGAATAAATTCTGACGGCGCGATGAGGCCGTGCACCGGATGCCGCCAACGCACCAGCGCCTCAACACCTTCGAGGGTACGGTCTTCGAGTGAAATAATCGGCTGGTAGACGACGTACAGCTCGTGTCGTTCGATCGCATCGCGGAGGGAGGTCTCGATGTCGAGCCGATGACGCACCGCGTCGCGCATGCTCGTCGTGAACAGGGCATGGCAGGCCTTCCCGCGGCCCTTCGCCTCGTACATCGCGATGTCGGCGTCGCGCAGCATATCGTCGGCTTGAGTATAGCCCCCGCTGCTGTGCACGATGCCGATGCTGGCACTCGAGCGCACGGTGTGCGACTTCAGGAAGTACGGCTGCTGCAGCACGTCGAGCAGGCGATCGGCGACTGCGGCGGCCGCTTCCGCCGACGCCACGTCATCAAGCACGATCACGAATTCGTCACCGCCGAGCCGTGCGACCGTGGAACCGATCGTGTCGCGTGTGATGCAGTCGCTCACCCGCAGATTCTGGCCCAACCGCGTCGCTATCTCGGTGAGCAGCAGGTCGCCTACATCGTGACCCAAGCTGTCGTTGATCATCTTGAACCGATCGAAATCGATGAACATCACCGCGAAGGCGTAGCCGGAGTCCAACTCGGTGCGCTCGATCGCCGCCTGCAACCGGCCGTTCAGCAGGGCACGGTTCGGCAAACCGGTGAGGGTGTCGATGTGCGCGGCGCGTCCGAGCTGCGCCAGCATGCGCTGTCGTTCGATCACCGAACAGACGCGCGCGCGAAGCTCCGCACCGAAGAAGGGTTTGCGGATATAATCGGCCGCGCCCGCAGCGAAGCACGCGGTGAGCACCTGTCGGCTCTCGCTGCCGGTGACCACAATCACCGGAATGCCGGCCAGCTCCGGCTCGCCGCGCAGCTTGTGCAGAATATCGATGCCGGTACCGTCGGGCAGTTCGTGGTCGAGCAGGATCAGGTCGGGCAACGCCGCACGCGCCGCGTCGAGCCCCTCAGCTCCCGTCGCCGCTCCGACGATTGTCGCCTGTAACGGTCGAAGCATCGCCACCACCAACGCATGGATGTCCGCGTCGTCGTCGATGACAAGGACCCTTGCATTCGCGATGAACTCGCGCTCTTTCGAGGCCGATCGACCGGCTTCCGGCATCGTCATGATGCGTGCTCCAGTGTTCGTACCGCCAGCCGACACTGCGCGAGCAGCTGCGTGACCGCTTGGGCGAGGTCGATGCCCGAGTCGCAGGTGCCGTTTGCCGTCACCCGGGCCTTCGCGTGCTGTTCGACGTCGCGGGCTGCGCTGCTGATGGACGGGTAGCCATAGCCACCCGCCGCACCCTTCAGCTGATGGGCGAGCCGGTCGAGCTCGCGCAGCTCTCCGCTCGTGTACGCGTGCTCGAGCCGCGCGATTTTCGCCGGCAATCCCGCCGTAAAGGCGACGACGAGCTCGGCGAAGTCCGGATCGTCGTGCAGTTCACTGTAGAGCGTGGTTTGCGGAAACAGGTCGATGACGGCGTCGGCGGCGGGATCTTCCGCGGTCATCTGCATCCAGCGCGCACAGGTAGCGATCAGCGCACTGCGGTCGACGGGCTTACTGGCATAGTCGTCACAACCGGCATCGAGACACCGCTGACGATCATCGGCCATCGCGTGCGCCGTCAAGGCGACAATCGGGATCGGGTGCTGCTGCGCCCGTAACGTGCGCGCCAGCGTATAGCCGTCCATTTCCGGCATTTGCATGTCGGTCACAAGCAAGCCAAAGGGTGCACCCCCGGCATCGGCCTCGAGGATCAACTCGAGCGCCCGGCGTCCGTGCTCGGCCACCACCACGTGGGCGCCGGCCTTGCGCAGATGGTGCGAGATCAGACGCTGGTTGTCTTCACCATCCTCGGCGAGGAGGATACGCCCGTGCAGCGCGACCGCATACGCGCCCGTTTCCTTCAACGCCGATGGTGTGTTCACGCAGGCTTGCAGATCATTGACGTCCCGTGCGCCGTTGACGGGCTGTAGCGGCAAGGTGAGCGCGAACGTGGACCCTTCGCCGGGCGTGGTCTGGACCAACTGCACTTCACCGCCCATCAGACTGGCGAGGCGGCGACAGATCGTGAGCCCCAAGCCCGTACCGCCGTGCCTCCGCGTGACGGACGTGTCGGCCTGCACGAACGGTTGAAAGAGCGTCGTCGCCTGTTCCGGTGTCATCCCAGGGCCGGTGTCAACGACGGCGATGCGCACGGCGGGCGCGCCGTCGAGTGTCGTCAGATCGACTTGAATGTCGATAAGCCCGTGCGATGTGAATTTGGCGGCGTTGCCGACCAGGTTCATAAGGATCTGGCGCAAGCGTGTCGGATCGGAAAATACGCGCTCAGGGATCGGCGTGAGCAAGCGCGTCTGCAGTTGCACGCCCTTCTGTGCAGCGCGCGAACGCATCAAGCTGTCCACGTCGAAGAGCACTCGCGGCAGGTCCGTTTCGATGCGCTCGATGGCCATCCGACCGGCCTCGATCTTCGAGAGATCGAGAATGTCGTTGAGGACAGACAGCAGATGCTCACCGGCGCGGCGGATCGTGCCCATCGATTGGAGCTGTTCATCGGGGGCCCCCTGTCGAATCGCCTCGTCGCGCAGGAGATCGGTGTAGCCGAGAATCGCCGTGAGCGGCGTGCGGATCTCGTGGCTCATGTTGGCCAAGAACTCGCTCTTGCTTTGGCTGGCGGCCTCCGCGCGCTCCTGCGCCTGCAACAGGGCTTCCTCGCGCTCGATGGCGGCCGTGACATCCATGGTGGTGCCGAAGAGCCTGATCACAGTACCCGTGTCATCTCGGATGGCGCGCCCTTCGGCTCGCACGTAGCGCACGCCATTCGCCCCACGTGCGGTCCTCAGCACCATGGTGTAGGGCGCGCCGGCGCTGGACGCCTGTTGCACGGCCTCATCCAAGCGTACCGCGTCGGCGGGGATCACGTCGGTCAGCATTTCTGCGTACGACGGCACGCCGGCCTGCCGATCCCGGCCGTGCAGCAGGTAAATCTCGCGAGTCCATTCAATCTGGCCGGTGCCGAGGTCGAGTGACCAACTGCCAAGCCGTGCCACCGCCTGCGCTTCTTCAAGGAGTTGCGTGGCTCGATGGAGTTCCAGATAGGCGGTGCTGGCGATTTGACTCTGCATCTCCAGCGCTTCGCGAGTCCGGACCTGTTCGGTGATCTCGGCCTTTAACGCAATGAAGCCGGTGAGGTGACCGCGGTCGTGCAGCGGTTCGATGGAGAGATCGAGCCAATACTCGGCCCCGTCTTTGCCACGGTTCAGGATCTCGCACCGCGCCGAGGTGCCGTCGCGCAGGGCATTGCGCAATGACTCGACCGTCGCGGGGTCGGTGCTTGCGCACTGGAGCAGTTCGCCGGGATTTCTCCCCAGCACTTCCTCGAGCGAATAGCCCGTGAGCCGAGTGAATCCATCGTTCACCCACGTCACGCGACGCTCGGCGTCGGTGATAACGACCGCGTTACTCGTACGCTCCGCCACCATCGCGAGGCGCTGAAATTCCACGCTACGGGCGGCGGCGATCTGATGCTGGTGCTTGATCTGTCGAACGACCGGTTCAATCGCGATCAGCGCGATCAGCGCGATCAAGACCTGCACCATCACCGCGACCAGCCACGACAATTGCACGCTGCGGCGTACCCGCTCTTCGCTATAGCGCTGAAGCGCCATCACGGTGACTTCAGCCTTCACTCGCATCGATTCCGCCTGCCGCTCCACCTCAACGGCCGCCAGGCGGCGCCGTTCACTCCCCATCACGAACTGGGTCATCGCAACGGTCGCGACGAGGAGTGAATCGCGAGTCGTGCCCGAGGCAATAAACGCCTCGCGGGCGCGCTGCGCCGCCGCCAATGACGTCACCTCGAACGAGGCGGTGACCGCCTCGATGGTGTGCGCGTCTGCCTGCATGCGACGGGCGGCCGCTTGCATGGAATCGGCCGCGACAGGGTTGGTAATCGCGCCGTACGAAAAGCGCGCCACCCGTTCCGTCAGCATCCGTTGCCGGCCGACAAGGTTCATGACTCCGGCCTTGTGAGCCATGTGCGACGTGGTCGCCACGCTTCCCCAGAGGGAGGCGGCCACAATTGCCGCAATCATCGCCATCGACCCGAACACGGCGATGCGGACGCGCTTATGCGGGCTGTTGGGTACTCGAGTTAAGCGATCACGCCGTTCCAGCGCGATGCGGGAATCGACGTGGCGTCGGTACATCAGCCACCCGAACAGCGGACCAATCGTCAGCGCCAGCGCCGCGGCGTCGATCAGACCACGCACCCAGTCGGCGACAGCGAGATCCGCCAGTTCGATCGCGTTATGCAAGAACAGTTCAGCGACCGCGATACACACGACCAGTAGCAGGGTGTCCACCCACCACGGCTTCTGCCGCGGCGGAGCACTGACGACTGGCGTGCTTGGGGAGGGGTGCGGCATGCTGGTGCGAAGCGGAAAAGTGGGCCCGTCGTGCCTGGCACCGGCGTCGGTGCCTTGGTGAAGTGTCGGTCGCCGCGACAGTCTGCTTGACAACCGCCGAGAAGTTCAGTCGTTGCATTGCCGGCATTCGGAGAGAATCGGGATCAGGTCGCCCCATCTGGTCGTGCGGCGCTTCTATATTTCTCTCATGCCGTGGCTCCGACTTTTGCTGACTCTGACGATGCGTGGGATCGTCAACCCGTTGTTGGCCATAGACTTGATCCGTGTGGCCTGGCGCTTTCGGCACCGGCACTGGTTCCGGCGCTTCCCGTTCCTGCCCCTGCCAGCGATCAGTTACGTGAGGTGGCGCCTGTACACGGCGTACGGCGAGGAAACCGCCATTCCCCCCGCCGACGACGTGATCGCCTATGCTCGCTGGGTTGGGCGTCAGCCCTAATGCACGGCGGCGGCTTGGCGGGTAGGCGGGCTAAGTCAACGGCTTTACGCGAGCGCCTCAAAGCGCAGGCGTTCGGACTGGGATTCGATCTGGTCGGCGTGACCCACCTCGGTGAACCGACAACGCGAGCCGGCTTCGATGCGTGGCTCGAGGCCGGGTACCACGGGGAGATGGCGTATCTCGCCGGAGACGGCGCCGAGCTGCGGCGCGACAGCCGCCGTCCGCACTCCGGTGCGACGCATGCGATCGTGTTGGCCACGCAGTACGGTGGACGTGAGCCGAGCGGCCCGGTGGCGCGCTATGCGCGCGGCAACGATTACCACGCGTTGCTGCGCGAGCGCACGCGCGCGCTCCACCTCTGGCTAGAGCAGGAGCTAGGACGTTCAATCGATGCGCGGCCATACGTGGACAGCGGACCGGTGCTGGAGCGCGATCTCGCCCAGCGCGCAGGACTGGGGTGGTTCGGCAAGAACACCATGCTGATCAACTCGAAGGCCGGCTCATTTTTCTTCTTGTCGTCGTTGTTCGTGGCGCTTGACGCGGATGTGGCGCTCGATGTAGATGATCCGTTCGAGGCCGACCGGTGTGGGAGCTGCACACGGTGCCTCGATGCATGCCCCACGCAAGCGTTCGCGGGCCCGCGCGTGCTCGATGCCACGCAGTGTATCAGCTACCTCACGATCGAACTGCGCGGAGCGATTCCAGAGAGTTTGCGCGAACGGATCGGCGGATTGCTGTACGGCTGCGATATCTGCCAGGAGGTTTGTCC
>JANLVC010000073.1:0-118540 GCA_031363815.1 Gemmatimonadota bacterium | reverse complement strand
CGACTGGTGGCGCGCTCGGGGCTTGGTGACGGCATCGAAGCGTTGCTGCCGCACTTCGACTTCCCCATGAACATTCGCGGTGGGCCGGTGGTCACGGCCACGCAGCAGCGGGCGCCGATCTATCTGCCCAACGATCGCGCCATGAACGCCATCGAAGCCCGATGGGCGGGCACGCTGCGCGTGGCACAGTTCGGGGTATTTCCCATTGTCCTAGCGGGGAAGATCGTGGGGTGTCTGTACGTGGACCGCGCGATGGACGGCCAGATGGCAGCGATCACGCCGGATCGCGCCACGCTACGGTATGTGAAGTCACTGAGCGATATCGTGGTCACGGCGATCGCGGCGCGGCGGCGGTTGTCGGCGGTGAACGCGGCGCCGGAGCCTGCGCGAGATACGCCGCTGGGTTCAGTGCCGGTTGCGGTTGCTGAGTCCGCGCCCACCGCACGGTCAGGGGCAGAACGGGTAGCGTTGGTATTGCAGCTGCTGCAGGGCGCGTCGAGTGCCGTGGTGTCGCAGGAGAGTGGTGTACCGGTGACGCAGCTCGAGGCGTGGCGGACGGAAGTGCTGGCGGCCGCGGCGGCGCGACTGCAGTGAGCGTTGACCACCAAAGCTGAACGACCTTGCCGCGGATTTACGCGAGTGAGGGCGGATGAAGTGCATACCACTAACACCTCCGACGTCGCAATACACCCCATGCGTTTTTCGGGCGACGTTACTCAAGACACGAGTATCGCGCGCAACGGCCGGTATCGCCGCCAGGGCGATCACATTGCGTACTGGGCGGTGGTGCTCAACGCTGACGGACGAACGGTGATCGTGGAGTACGTCTCAATCGCTGGCGAGCGTCCCACACCGCGCGAACCTACCGCGCGCCCCGATACCGCCGCGCCGCCAGCACTCCGGCAATGAACCCACCCAAATGTGATTGCCAACTGATGCCCACTTGCCCGGGGGCGATACCGAGCACCAGGCCGCCCCACATCACGGCTACGAGAATGCTGAGCGAGATGCTCATGAAGCTGCGCGCGTACCAGCCGCCGAGCAGCAGAAAGCCGAAGTAGCCGAACACCACGCCGCTGGCGCCGATGTGCACGGAGCCGGGCGCGCCCAGCAACCACGCCGTCAGCCCCGAGCCCAGCATGGCGAACAGCGTGACTGGCAAGAAGTGTCGTGCGTCGCGCAGCATCACCAGCCAGCCCATCGCCAGAAACGGAATGGTGTTGGCGATGAGGTGCTGCATGTTGGCATGGAGGAACGGTGCGAACAGAATGCCACGCAGTCCGGTGAGCGTGCGCGGGATCACGCCGTACTGCATGAACGCACCGCCGGCGATACCGTTCACCACGAATGCGGTCCAGGTGGCGCCCACGGTGGCGCTGAGCGTAGTGACCTGCGATTTGAAGGTGCGCGTGACGCGCTTGGCACTCTGCACGACCGGTGACTTGGGCATCGCGCGTTACACCGGTGAGCCAACGAGTTTGCCAATCAGCGCGGTCGACACCATCGCGATCGCGCCCCAGAACATCACGCGCGCGGCGCCGCGCAACAGCGAGGCGCCACCGAGCCGCGCGGCCAGCATGCCGAGTGCAGCCAGGGCCACGATGGTGGAGCCGAATACCAGCGGTGTGAGAATGGCCGTGGGTGCGACGAACACGAAGAGCACGGGAAGCCCGGCACCCACGGCAAACGCGGCGGCCGATGCGAGTGCCGCCTGAAGCGGGCGCGCGCGGGTGAGATCATGAATGCCCAACTCATCGCGCGCGTGCGCGCCGAGCGCGTCGTGCGCCGTAAGTTCGACGGCCACCTGTTTCGCCAGCTCGGGGCTCAGTCCGCGCGACACGTAAATGCCGGCCAGCTCCGCGAGTTCGTGTTCCGGCTGCGTGGCCAGCTCCATCTTCTCCCGCGCCATGTCTGCCGTTTCGGTGTCGGACTGTGAGCTCACCGACACATACTCGCCAGCGGCCATGGACAGGGCACCGGCCACCAGTCCGGCCAGCGCCGCCACCACGACCGACGCGCGATCGGGTTGTGCCGCTGCGACACCGACCACGAGACTGCTGGTGGAGATCAGTCCATCATTCGCGCCGAGTACCGCGGCGCGCAGCCAACCGATACTGGCGCTCTTGTGCGTTTCCGAATGGACAGCGACCATGGATTTACCGGGAAAAGAACAGATGACCTCGACGGCATCGCAACAGCAACAGCGACAGCGACAGCAGGAACACGGATGACACAGAGCTACAAGGAAACCACACAGATAAGCCAACCGCGCGTTTTGCTTATCTGTGTTCTGGCTGTTTAAGATTTTCAGGATGCACGGTCACGGCCTTAAATAATGGCTTTTCGTTGAATCGTGTGGGTGATTTTCACGCGTTGTGATCGCGCGGAAGGGGTGGCATGGTGCACGTGAGGATTTTCAGTCGCCGGTATTCCTCGTCACGCAGGTCGTAACAGCGACGCTGGATAACCCGGATTTTGTTGTTGAGCCCTTCAACAAACCCGAGGGCCACTGTGTTTTCGGGCTGGCAGTGGGCGGCGATGCCGTCCCAGTGCCGCTCGATGAGGGCGGCAAATTTCTCGAACGGGGCAAGCTCAAAGAGCCTGAATATGGAATGTGTCGAACACGACCACCTCTCCATGCGGGACGTTTAAATCCGCGTCACATTCGCGTCAATCCGCGGTAAAGCAGTTCCGTAGCAGACCCCGAACGAACAGCCTTACCACCGATTCGCACCGATGACCGCCGATCAACCACAAAAAAAGAAATGGAATGTGTCGAACACCACCACCTCTCCATGCGGGACGTTTTAATCCGTGAACATCCGTGCCAATCCGCGGTAAAGCAGTTCCGTGGCAGGCTCCGAACGAACAGCATCGCCACCGATTCGCACAAACGACCGCCGATCAACCACAAAAAAGAAATCGAATGTGTCGAACACCACCACCTCTCCATGCGGGACGTTTTAATCCGTGAACATCCGTGTCAATCCGCGGTAAAGCAGTTCCGTAACAGTCTCCAAACGAACAGCCTTACCACCGATTCGCACCGATGACCGCGGATCACCCACACAAAAGCACGAAGAGCCTAAATAATGTTGCGCTCTACCAACGGCACGTTCGCGGCGATCCGCTCGAGACCCAGCGGAGACAGATCGAGCACTCCATACGCCCCGGTCGCGATCAGCTCGGCCATGCCGAGCCCAACCGCCGGCGCCTGCTGGAGACCGTGTCCTGAAAATCCGGCTGCCACAAACACGTTGTCGGTGCCCGGCAGCCGACCAACCAGCCCGTTCTGGTCGAAGGTGTTGTACTCGTAGTACCCGGCCCACGACCCCGTCACCCTCAGCGTGTCGAACTGCGGCACCCGTTCGGCCAATCGCGGCCACAGCCACTCGTCGAACAGGCCGTGGTCCACCTGATCGAGCGGTGCATCGTCGATGTCGACGCCGCGCGGCGGTGCGCCACAGAGGAACTGTCCGCTGTCACCATCGGGACGGAACCACAGGCCACTGGGGTCGATCACCAGCGGACAGCCGGGCAGTGGCCCGCTGGCCTCCAACGAAAACACATCGCGCTTGCGGGCGCGGACGGGCAGGTCGAAGCCAAGTGCCGCGGCCACCGGCGCACTCCAGGCGCCGGCGGCGATGAGTACGGCATCGGCCGCCACACGATCGCCCTCCGCCGTTATCACGGATTGCACCACGCCATCATGCGTGTCGAAATCGACGGCCTCCGCCTCCACAAAGCGTGCGCCGTGCGCAATGGCATGCCGCCGGAACGCCTGCAATGCCGAATAGCCGTCGAACCAACCTTCACCGCTCAGCGGCGACGACAGCCCGAGAGACCCGAGGGCGATGTGCTCCGTGGACAGCCACGGAAAGCGTGTCGCGAGCTCGGGTGGCGATAACAGTGCGACGGCCGCGCCGCAGCGCGTCTGCAACGCGTGACTCTCGGTGAGCACGGCAACGCCTGCGTCGGTGGCCAAGAACAGGTACCCGGGCTCCACGAGGCCAATGCTTGGGCGATCGTGACCCACCGCCAGTTGCTGACCGATGTCGCGATAGAAAGCCAAGCTTTGTTGCGAGATCCGGATATTGATCTCGGTGGAAAACTGCTGCCTGATGGCGCAGGCCGACAGCGCACTCGACGCTCTGGCGTACGAGGCGTCGCGTTCGAGGACGGTGGCGCGAATGCCGTAGCGCAGGCCAAGAAACGAGGCAGTGGCCGCCCCCATCACGCCTCCACCGATGATCACGACCTTCGTGGAGGGGTCCAACTGCTGGTTCCGCATGGCGTCTCGAGACATAGAATCCCAAGATGCTGCCGTACCATTCTCCCGAACAGGTCCACGCGGCGTTGCCGTGGTACACGCTGGTGCCCGCATTGCGCGACGCCTTCGCGGCCGGTGCCACGGTTCCGCGTCGTCATGCCCACGCACTTAGCGAGCGGGACTCGCTGCTGCTGATGCCGGCGTGGACGAACGACGCCCTTGGCGTGAAGGTCGTGACGGTGATGCCCGACGCCCGCTCGGCCCGCACGGTGCAGGCCCTGTTCCTCCTGCTAAACCGGCACACGGGCGAACCGCGGGCGGTGCTCGATGGCGAGGCGCTCACGGTGCGTCGCACGGCGGCCACCTCGGTACTGGCCGCCAGCTATCTGGCGCGCGACGACGCGAGCGACCTGCTGGTGATCGGCACCGGCACGCTAGCCCCGTTCATGGTACGGGCCTACTGCGCGATGCGTCCGGCGATCACGCGCGTGCGGATCTGGGGGCGTACGGCGTCACGCGCGGCGGCGGTCGCGGAAATGCTGGCGAACGAAGGGCTGCCGGTCGAGGCTTGCACCGACCGGTCCGATGAACTGGCCGTGGCGGTGAATGCCTCGCAAATCGTGTGCGCGGCGACCACGTCGCGCACGCCGATCGTGCAGGGCGCCTGGCTGTCGCCTGGCACGCACGTGGACCTGGTAGGTGGTTTCACGCCCGCCATGCGCGAAGCCGACGACAACGTGGTGCGTCTGAGTCGTATCGTGGTGGACAGCTATGACGGTGCCTTGAGCGAAGCCGGCGATCTGGTGGACCCACTGGCGCGCGCCATCATATCGCGCTCGCAGGTGGTGGCCGAGTTGCGCGAGCTGGTAGCGGGTACAATCCCGGGGCGTACGGACCGTGGGCAGATCACGCTGTTCAAGTCGGTGGGACTCGCGCTGGAAGATCTGGCGGCAGCGACGTTGGTGTGCGGCGCGTAGCATCTCCTGTAAAATGCCTTCTCTCCACTCCCAACGATTATGACCCTCCTCTCATCGACACGTCGCGCCGCGCTACTCGGCGTCTTCGTCGCGGCGCTTCCGCTTGGCGCGACACTGCCGGCACAGGGCGCCGTGGACGTGCTGATTACCGGCGCGATGGTCTACGACGGCACCGGCGCGCAGGGTCGTGTCACCAACGTCGGCATTCGTGGCGATCGCATTGCCTTCGTGGGCGCCATCCCGACCGGCACGACCGCCGCGCGTCGCATTGATGCCACGGGGCTGATCGTGTCGCCGGGATTCATCGATCCGCACACGCACGCATATGAAGGACTGCCGCGACTGAACGCCGAGCGGCGGTTGAGCGCGTCGTCGCTGATGCAGGGGGTGACCACCGTGACGATCGGCCCCGATGGGCGCGGACCGTTCGATGTGCAGCGCATACTCGACGAGTCGGAGAAGCTGGGACTCGGCACGAATGCGTATGCCATGGTGGGCTTCGGCACCGTGCGCGCGCATGTGATGGGGGCGTCGTCGGCGCCGGCCACCAAAGTGCAGATCGATTCCATGCGCGCGCTGATCACCAAGGCCATGAAGGAAGGCGCGTTCGGCGTGGGATCGGGATTGTTCTACGCCCCGCAAAGCTACGCCAGCACCGACGAGGCGATCGCGGTGATTTCGGCCGCGAAGCCCTTTGGTGGGGTGTACGACACGCATCAGCGCGACGAGTCGTCGTACACGATCGGGTTGCTGGCATCGGTGCGCGAAACCATCCGCATTGGCTGCGAGTCGGGGCTCACGGCGAACGTGGGACACATCAAGACGCTGGGCGTGGATGTGTGGGGGAAGGCCGACAGTGTGCTTGGCATCATGCGCGAGGCGCGCGCCAGCGGCTGTGTGGTCACGGCCGACCAGTATCCGTGGACGGCGAGCGGCACCGGATTGAGTGCCGCGCTGGTGCCGCGTTGGGCGCAGGCCGGCGGCAACGATTCGCTCAAGCTGCGCATTGCCGATGCCACGCTGCGTGAGAAGATGTTGGTGGAAATGCGTGACAACCTGCGCCGTCGCGGTGGTGACAGCACGTTGTTGCTTACGGGCGGTAGCGCGGCGGCGAAGTCGTACATCGGCAAAACGCTCAAGCAGGCAGCGGAGCAGCGGCAACTGCCGGCGGTGGAGACGGCGCTGGCGATGATCAACGAAGGGCTCGACATGAGTGTGGCGTCGTTCAACATGACCGAAGCCGATATCGAAACGTTCATGAAGGACCCTTTCGTGATGACCAGCTCGGACGGGTCGGGCGGGCACCCACGGCTGTATGGCACGTATCCGCGCAAGATTCGTCGCTACGTACTCGACAAGCCGGTGATCACGATGGAGCGAATGGTGCGCGCGTCGTCGGGGCAGGTGGCGGAAACGTATCGCATTGCCGATCGTGGCGTGTTGCGCGCCGGGGCGTTCGCCGATGTGATCGTGTTCGATCCCACAACGATTCGGGACGAAGCGACCTATGTGGAGCCGACACGCTTGTCGAGCGGCATGGTCTGGGTGTTCGTGAACGGGCAGGCGGCGGTGCAGGCGGGACGAATGACGAATGTGTTCGCGGGGCGTGCACTGCGTCGCTGAGTTGGCGGCGGCACAGTAGGACCAATCGCACGGACAACGAGCGTGCGAAGATGGCCACGGACAAAGGTGCCATCCAAGGCTACACCGGCGTGGCAGCGGTGGATGCCAAACACCAGAGCATCGTCGACGCGCAAGCGCATGGCACGGGCTCCGAGCTGAAGCTGCTACTGCCGATCGTCGAGGCCCTTGCGACGCGGCGCACGAGCACGACGGTGTTCACGGCGGATGCGGGCACCCCTCGCGATGCGAATCTCGCCGCGCTCGCCGCGTTGGCGGTGCCGGCGCTGATTGCCGACCCGGACATGCGGAAGCGCGACGAACGGTTTGCAGATCGCGAGCACCATACGACGGCGCCGCATCCGCTGCATGACACATCGCGCGACGCGAAGCAAGCCGTGCCGGTGTTCTCGCCGAGTGATGTCACGTACGACGCCGATGCGCGCACCTGCGTGCGTCCCGCCGGGAAGTCACTGTACCGCACGGGCCCAGTAACGTCACGAACGGGTATGTCGGTGAACATTTTCGCGGTGCAAAGCGCGACGGCGGACCGTGAGCGCTCCGCGCGCCGTGTTGACGCAAGCCGGAGACGTCGGTGGTCCGCACCGTCGCGTTCCTGCGTGGGCGCGAGGGCGCGACAACCGAGACCCACACCATGCGAATGCAGCAGCGTCTCGATGCCCCGGAAGGACGCGAGCAATACGGGCAACGCTTCGCCACGGTCAAGCGGCTCGATCGCTTCACGCTGCGCGGCCGGACGAAAGTGCACGGTAAATGGCTGCTCTTGTGCTTGGTGCACCACATCGAAAAGCTGACCCACGCGGAGTATGCGGCGTAAATCACGAGGCGAGCGCGCTGCGCGTAGTCGTGGAAGACGCCTCAATCGCGCGCATCGCTCCGTCCTACGATCTCCCAATGTCCAATCGAGTAAACGCGCGCTGCTTTTGCGCGATGCGGGACCTTCAGCAGAGGTGCGTTGAGGTTTCTCCTACAACCTCATCAACGCCAGCTTCTGCAGCGGGTGCTCCAACAAAATGCGCGCGGAGCGCGCCTCCGAACACGCTCATCTGCAGCAAGCACCGTTGGGCCAGAGCTTCGCAGACGTTGCACCGAAATGGCCCGTCGCGCAACGGAATCGCGACGGTCCGCGCTCGAGTCGGGCGTATTCGCGGCGCCCGGCCCCGGAGCGAGCACGGCCCATGCGGCGCTGACGGCGCCTGACGTCCCCCCCCGTCGCCGCGCTTTCGGTTGGTGTCGGACCATCTGCACCGACTGCAGACGGTCTACGATGACCACTTCGCCCGCGAGTCTGACCGATGGCAGCCCGTGGTCGCGCGAGTCGCCGACAAGTCTCTCGCCTGCGGGGCAACGGAGCACGGACTTTCCCGCATCCGCTACGACGCCTGTGCGCACGAGAACTTTCTGGCGCTCTCGTGCAAGCGTCGGTACTTCTGCCTGAGCTGCCACACCAATCGGATGGCGATCTGGGCGCAGCGGCTGGACACCATGCTGCTCGCGCCAGTGCCGCACCGGGAGGTCGTGCTCACCTTCCCCAAGCGGCTGCGCGTCTGCTGCCGCAATAGCCGACGCTCTATTCGCGAAATCGCCCGCGTCGCTGCGCGCACCATTGCCGAGGCCATCCGTACGCGTACGGGAACGCGCGAGCTCGCTGTCGGCATCGTCGCCGGATTGCCGACGCGTGGCTCGCGCGCCCAGGCATCGGGACCTGCACCTCCTCAACACCGAACGCGGGTTCCGGCCTGACGGGCTGCTCGACTCGTGGCCGGCGAATGACACGGCGCAATTGACGGAGGCATCGCGACGCGCCGCGGCACGTCGTCCGCTTGGCCCGGTTCGACAAGGACCCGTACGCCGGGATGCTGACGCGGCCGCGCTCCGGGTTCCACGTACCCACGGTTATCTGCGGCCCCGATGAGGACCGCGCGCCTTCGCCAGCTCGCTCGCACCGTACTGCGTCCGCAATCCGGCCGCGCTGGAAGGGTGGCCTACGACCGGCCACTCGAAAGTGGTGACATGCCGGTCGAGAAAGTCCGACGGCGCGACAGCGGGCACCGAAACCGCCGCTATCGTGGAGTTCCTGGTGAGCGACCGAGCCGGGTTCACCAGAACGGGCTGAACTTCGCAAGCGTCTGGACTTGGCCACTGCCCGAACCGAGACCGATGCACTTCGCGATTCGATCCCCGCACTATTTGGGAGAAGCCGACTCACTTGTCGAGAATGGATTCCCCTCTGTCCGCGCCGGCCCATCAACTTGAGGTGAACTTCCGATTCAAAACGTTCCTTGACAACGACGCGCTTCGTCCACAACGTCGTTGTTCCTTGGGGCGAGCTTTCGACAGCCCAATGTCTGCTCGGTGGCTCTGTTCATATTTCTGTTCAATCTCTATTGGAGGATGAACATGAAAGTATTTCGCAACTTTGGTCGGATGATGAACGGCGCCGCGTTTCTCGCCGCAACTTCCGGCGCGCTCCCAGCACAGCCGGCTGGCCCAGAGTGGAACGCATTTTACGACCGGGGAACCGGTTGGTGCTTCCCCTGCGGTGCCGCCGGAAACCCCGGCATTTGCCCGTGCCGAATCGCGGACCCCATCATCATTACCTGATGTAGTCCTCGCACCGCACGCGCGCCGAGATAGGTCAACCGGCGGTCTATCTCGGCGTGCGTCCGATGAGTGGAGCAGGTGTTGCGGGCAAAGGTGGAAACTGGATTCTTCATGGAGTAACAATGCACCGTGGCAGCACACGTGCGATTTTATTGGCACTGATGACTTTCTTGGCAGGCTGTGAAGGCCCAGAGAAGGCTACGCCGAAGCAACCCGTTAGCGGAGTTGCGTTGACCTCGTTCGCGACTGTCCGGCTGAAAGACCGAGACACCGCATACATCGGAAAAGCCAATGCGTTGGCCGTTTCGACCAAAGGCGAGTTTTTCGTCACCGACATGTTGAGCCGTCGGGTGCTCCGGTTCGATTCCGAAGGTGCGTTTGTGGAAGCGATCGGCCGCGGCGGTAGAGGTCCGAACGAATTCGAAGGTCCGTCCTGGTTGACGTCGCTTGATGACTCAACGCTGGCGGTCGTCGATGTCCTGCGTCGACAGGCTGTGCTTTGGGATCTCCCATCGAAGACGGCGAGGGCACGCCTGCCGCTTCCCGGCATGACCTCACCACTCGTCTACGCCGAAGGCGTGCTGTACGCCGCCGCCGCTGATGTTGAGCACGGCACCGCTGGCATTCGCTGGCGCTCTCGGCAGGGAGCACCAGAACGCTTGGGCCACGTGCTGGATGTATATCGCGATCGTTTCTGGTCCATCTGGGGAACCGTCTCGGTCGACGTCGCTGGTGACAGCATCCTGTACTTCGGAGGTCGCTCGGAGTATGTGATCATCGCTGACAGCCACTGGCAGCCTCGCGATTCTCTCCCGATCCCCCGAGTGGCGCGGCGGGGAATCCCTCGCAAGATCGATTACTCCCTGGGCGGAGATCGAAACATTTATGACATTGGTGATCAGCTGTCAAACCCCTTTGGGCTTCGGATCCTCTCTGGCGGTCGATACGCCGTGTTTCATCTCGATGCAAGCGTTGTCAAAAACAACACCGTGATCGGGCGGGTGTTCATGACCGTGGTATCCTCAACGGGGTCGTCTCGCTGCGTCGATGTACTCGTGCCATCACATGACCCGACCTCGATTCCACGCCTGTCGTTCGTAGCGGACACGCTCTTTGTTCTGGATCATTTCGTGACCGCCGATACCGCGATTGCAGAGATCAACAAGTACCATATCGGAGCTGACATCTGCTGAAGATGGCATACAAGCACCGAGACAGCAGGACCCGGGCACTCACTCGATGTTCCTGGTCATCAATCCACAGAACCGTGGTGCTTGTAATGTTTGCCGCCCTTCCTGGCATTGGCATCGCGGGGTGCGTAGGGGAACCTGCGGCAAGCGGCATGTCATCGACGGTGGCGCTGTTGACTGCAGACGACGGTGCTATCGAAAGTTCGAGACGAAGTGCGCCGATGGCGGTGATACTATTTCAGGCGCCGACGGAGTGTCTGACGTGTTCGGCCGATACGTACCGTTGGATCGAACTCACTCGTACCGCACCATCTCCGCCGCGAACGATGTGGTCGGTGCTATCGATCGCGGTCTGGTGATCGAAAGTGCTGCCCGGACCACGCGCGCGAAGGCGATGGGCAAATTCATGCAGGGCATCTCGTACGGTTACCTCGGTCTGTATTTTGACAAGGCGGCCTTGGTCGACGAGAACACCAAGCTTGATACGCTCACCGGCAAGGCGCCGACTTTCAGCGACTACAAAGCGGTGACGTCGTTCGGTATCGCGCAGCTCGACGTTGCGATCGTCACGGCGAACGCTCAGCCTACCATCACCTTCCCGGTGGACGGATGGCTGTATCAGGCGCTCACGAAGGATCAGTTCGTGCGGCTCGCGAACTCGTTTGCCGCACGGCTTCTGGTGTACTCGGCCCGCACGCGTGAAGAGCGGGCGGCCGTAAACTGGGCCGACGTCATGCGACGCGTGGATGCGGGCATTCAAACGGACTTCGCGCCGTCGGCGCAGCCAGAGGTGTTCTTTGACGACTGGAAGCGTCTCATCGCCCGTCTGCGCACGGCGGGTCGTCCGTCTGACTTCGGCCGTCCAAGCTACTGGCTCGTGGGTCCGTCCGATTCGACCAATGGTTGGCGTACCTGGGTGGCAACGCCGAACGACTCGCGCGTTGCGTTCCAGTTGCGCACGAAGGACCGTCGCATTCAGGGTCCGACGGGACCGACATCAGTGGGCAAGTACATGGGCTACAACCTGAACAACATTTTCCAGGCGGCCCGCGGCACCTATCGCTTCTCGCACTATTACTACAAGCGCAACGGTGTAGAGCTCACGTATCAGACGGGACCGCAGGTCGCGATGACGGTCACCGAGATGGACCTGCTCAAGGCCGAGGCGCTCATCCGCCTGGGACGTGCGGCAGAAGCGGTGCCGCTCATCAACAAGTCGCGCATTACGAATGGTGAGTTGCCTGGGGTCACGGTCGATGGTCCGTCGAACGAGCCGGGCTGTGTGCCGCGAAAGGAGAACGGCGACTGCGGGAGTTTGTGGGATGCGCTGCGTTACGAAAAGGGTATCGAAGGCGCCGGTGTGAGCGGCGTGGTGGCGTTCTTCGACGCCCGCGGATGGCGCACGCTCCCTGAGGGAACGCCGATTCACTTCCCGATTCCGGGCCGCGAGCTGCAAACACTGCGGTTGCCGTTGTACACGTTCGGTGGACCCGGCGGACAGGGCAGTGCCCCCGCGCGCGACCCCGAGCGTTGCCCGATCGCGTTAGCGCGGTGTGCACCGTAAGTGGTGCCGCGTGATCCGTTGAACTGATCACGCGGAGACGCAGAGGGCGCAGGGATCGCAGAGAATGGTTTCTCTCTGCGGCCTCTGCGCCCTCTCTGTTTTCTCTGCGTGATCGGTTCATGCGATCCAACCACCGCGCACCGCTACCCGCCGTAATGCTTCCCGACTTTCCGCCCGTAATACCCACCCACGGCCGTGAGTACGATGCTCACCACGAAAGCGGTAAAGATTCCGAACGGCTCGCCGGCGGCCCAGCCCGCGTAGCCACCGATGGTGGCGCCGACCAAGGCCAGCAGACGTGTCACGTGGTCACGCGCCGAGCAGCTGTGTAACCGTGGTCGCCACGTTGTCGGCGGAAATGCCGTACTTCTCGTACAGCGTGGGCGCCGGTGCGCTGGCGCCAAAGGTCGAGATACCGACAATCGCGCCGGTGTCGCCAACCCACTGGTACCACGACATCGGATGCGCTGCTTCAACGGCTACGCGCGGCACGCCGGCGGGCAGGATACTCGCGCGATACGACGCGTCCTGTTTGGCGAACAGTTCGAGGCTGGGGCAGCTTACCACGCGCGCGTTCACGCCGTTGGCGGCCAGCTTCTCTCGCGCCGCCAGCGCAATCTCGACTTCCGAGCCGCTCGCCATGAGCACCACATTCGGCACGCCGATCGTGTCGGCCACCACGTAGGCCCCGCGCGGCACACCAGCGCGCGCCCGCGCCGGCTCGCCGTAGTACGACAGCTTCTGACGCGTGAGCACGATGGCCGACGGCCCGGTGCGGCGCGCGATCGCCACGCGCCATGCTTCGCTCACTTCATCGGCGTCGGCCGGACGCAGCACCAGCAAGTTTGGAATGCATCGCAACGCCGTAAGATGTTCGATGGGCTGGTGCGTGGGACCGTCTTCGCCAAGTCCGATGGAATCGTGCGTGAACACGTAGATCGCCTGCACGCCCATCAGTGCCGCCAAGCGAATGGCCGGGCGCATGTAATCGCTGAACACGAGGAACGTGCCGCCGTACGGAATAATGCCGCCGTGCAGCCCCATGCCGTTCATGATCGCGCCCATCGCATGTTCGCGAATGCCGAAATGGAAATTGCGACCCGATGCGGCCGTGGGTGAGTAGTACGTCGCGCCCTTCACGTTCGTGAGGTTCGAGCCCGTGAGATCCGCGCTGCCGCCCACCAACTCGGGAGCCGCCCAGGCAATGGCGTTGATCACCACACCACTCGCCGCGCGGGTCGCCACATTGCCGCTCTTGGTGTCGAACACCGGGAAGGCGCTGTCGAGTGCCGCCGTCACCGTGCCCGCGTTGCGACGCAGCAACTCGGCCGCAAGTTCGGGATGCGCCGCCTGATACGCCGCCCATTTGGCCTTCCACTCGCTGTGCGTCGCCGCACGCGTGGCCACCCGCTCGACCCAGTGCGCGCGTGCCATTTCGGGCACAAAAAACGGCTCGGTGCTCGGCCACCCGTACGCGGTCTTGGTTAGCGCGATCTCGGCGGCGCCCAACGGTTCACCGTGGGCCTTGGCGGTGTCCTGCCTGTTGGGCGAACCAAAGCCGATGTGCGTCTTCGTGATGATCATCGTGGGACGCTGCGTGTCGGCCTTCGCTTCGGCGATCGCCGCGTCGATCGACGCGAGGTCGTTCACGTCATGCACATGCAACACCTGCCAGCCGTACGCCGCGAAACGCTGCTCGGCGTTGTCGCTGCACGAGAGATCGGTGCTGCCGTCGATCGTGATGCCGTTGTCGTCGAAGAAGCCGATCAGCTTACCGAGCTTGACGTGGCCGGCATAGCTGGCCGCTTCGTGCGAGATGCCTTCCATGAGGCAGCCGTCGCCTGCCACGAAGTACGTGTAGTGATCGACGATGTCATGACCGGGACGATTAAACGTCGCGGCCAGGTGCGACTCGGCCACGGCGAAACCGACCGCGTTGGCGACCCCTTGTCCGAGCGGACCGGTGGTCGTTTCCACACCCGGCGTGTGGTGCACTTCGGGATGGCCCGGCGTGAGGCTCTGCCACTGGCGGAAACGCTTGATCTCGGCCAGCGGCAGGTCATACCCTGCCATGTGCAACGTGCCGTACAGCAGCATGGACGCATGCCCGACCGACAACACGAAGCGATCGCGGTCGGCCCACAACGGCGCCGATGGGTCGTGGCGCAAATGCCGCGTGTAGAGCGCGTACGCCAGCGGCGCAAGCGCCATGGGAGTGCCCGGGTGTCCGGACTCGGCGGCCTGCACCGCATCCATGGCGAGGGTACGAATCGTATCGATCGCGAGACGCTCGGTCTCTGTTACGGCAGCAGCAGCGGGCAAAGCGGACAAGGACATCGCTCCGGAAACTCGGTCAAGTGAGGCGCTCCGGTGGAGTGGGCGCCACAGATCTGAAATCTAGCGGAATTTGGACGCCGAACACGGCCGATCGCATCAGCGTACGAGATACCGTTCGCGGGTGAGATCGAGGTGGTGCGCGAAGTGTCCGGCGATCATCCAGGCCAGCGCCCGCGCGGAGATCGGATGTCCGCTGGCGACACCGACTTGGCTCCAGGCTTTTTCGTCGAGTGACTTCGCCAGCGACAACGTCGCGGCGCGTACGGTCTGCAATTCGGTCAGAATGTCGTCGAGTGGACGGCCCGTTGTGCGACTTTCGGGCACCCAGGCATCCTGGTCGAAGCCTGGGAGCGGTGTCATGTCGCCGCGGGCAATGCGCATGAGGCGGTAGGCAAACACCCGCTCGGTGTCGGCCACATGCACCAACGATTCGCCCAGCGTCCACTTTCCCGGCCCGTAGGAATACTCCACCAGCGCGGGGTCGACAGCGTCGAGCAGCTCCACCAGCGCCATCGGCTGCGTGACCAGCAGCGACCAAAGGTGGTCCGTACCTATCGCGGCGAGCGCGTTGGCCGTGGCGTCGATGTACGTCGAAGCGAACGGCGCGTGCTCCGTGGGCGAGGGTCGCGTGATCTTCATGTGAGGAACTCCTGAGTGGTGGTGAGAAAGCCGAGGGACTCGAGCACGACGGGCAGCTGTGAAGGGTCGGGCACGGCGCCCTGCGCAACACGGGGCGATCCGCCACCACGCCCCCCAACCGCTTGCAGTGCGGTGCGGAGGCGCTGTCCCGCATCGATTCCGGTATCTTCCGCCGTAGCCAACAACAGCCCGCCAACGACGGCATTGGTGACCACGACTGCGCAAAAACCAAGGGCCACCAGCTGCTGGGCGAGCGGTTCGGATTCCTTCACCGGGCCCGACACTGGAATCACGATGCGTCGCACGCCGTCGCGGTCGGGGATACACGCGGTCCACATCGCCGCCGCCTGATAGCGCGCCAATTCGCCGGCCAATCGCTTACGTTCACGTTCTGCCTCGGTAAGCCGCTGCAGTTGCTGCTCCACCAGGCCCGGCACATCGTGCGGCGCGGCCGACAGTGTGCGTGCCGCCCTCGTGAGCAGCTCGGCGTCGACTCTGGCGTGGGACACGGCGCGATGGCCGCACACGAACTCGATGCGCGTGTTGCCTTTGGTCTTCTCCGCGCGGCGCAGCAGCAACGCGCCAATTTCGCCGGTGGCGTCGACGTGTGTGCCCCCGCAAGCGCTGCGGTCGATGCCGTCGATGGCCACGATACGCAACGCGCCATCGCGGTCGCTCGGTTTGCGCAGTCCGGTGGCCTCGGCGGCGTCTTCAAAGGACACCGTGACGCGCCGATTCTGCACGATCAGGGCATTGGCGCGACGCTCGATAGCGCCGAGCGATAGGGGGTCGAAGTCATCGCAGGCGACATCGACGGTGTTGGTGGTATCACCGAAGTGCACGCTCACCGTAGGACAGCCGAAATCGTCGGTGAGCATGGCCGAGAGCAGGTGCTGGCCCGTGTGCTGTTGCATGTGATCAAAGCGCCGCGCCATGTCGATCTGTCCGACCAGCATCGAGCCCACGGGCACGCCAATCGGCTCGGCGAGGCAATGTGCGATCCGCGCCTCCTCGTCGATCACGTCCACGACCGCGATACCGCCCAATGTGCCCAGGTCGTGCGGCTGTCCGCCCGAGGTGGGATAGAATGCGGTGCGGTCGAGCACCACGCGACGGCCATCGTCGGTGATATCGAGCACGACGGCGGTGAAGCGATCGAGGCGCGCGTCGGAGTAATACAGGCGGTCGGTCATGCGGAGGCGGGTCCGTGTAGGGAAACGTCGTGCAACAGGGCGAGGCGCCGATGGTATCTTGCGCAATATGCTGATTCCGCCAACTAACCGGATGTTCGGGCGTGTCGCCGCGAGCGCGTCGCTGGCGATTATTGCCGCGACGAGTACCGGCTGCAGCAGCCGCTTTTTCAAGGTGACGCCGGAGACGGGGGTGGGCACGACGGCGGCGGGTGTGGGCACGCCGCCAGCGGGTCCAGCGGCGAAGCCGGTGGCGACACCGGCTGCGCCCAAGGCAACACCACAGGCGCGCCCACCGGCGCGCGGTGCGGCGAAGGTGTCACCGTCGGTGGTTGTGGCGCCGACTCCGGTGGTCGTGGATACCATACTCCCGGAGCCGGACCCCGTCCCGTCTGATTCCGCGGGCGTGGTCCGGCTGCATCAGCTGATGCAGGTGTGGCATCTGGTGTCGCTGTATCACCCCGCGGTGATCGAACGCGGCGCGCCGTGGGATTCCGCGTTCATTCGCGCGGCCACCGTCGTGCGCTCCGCACATGATCCGCAGCAGTTGGCGGCGGCCTATCGCCGCCTGCTGTCGGTGCTGCACGACCCGCTCACGCGCGTGGAGCTGATCGACGACGCAGGCGCGACAGGCACGACGGTGAACTTTACCTTTGGAAGCGAGCGCACGCGTGACAGTGTGCTGATTGTGCGCGTGCCGTTGGGATCTGCGCAGCGCGTGCTCTTCACCGATAGTACCGCCGCGATGCTCAATCGATTGCTTGCCACCGCGCCCGAACGCGTGGTGCTCGATGTGCGTGGGTCCGGCGCGACGACAGGTGCCGCGGTAGATACCCTTGATGTTGTGGTCGATCGGTTTGCGAACCGCGCCGGACTGGCGACGCAACTGAACAGCACGCTCACCGTTGCCAGTTCGGCGCGAATGCGCCGGGTTGGTGGTGCGCGCTATGTCGATGGGCAGTGGCAGCCCGATGATGCATGGACAGTGCGCACCGGACACCCCGTGTTCGCCGGTGCGTCGTCACCGCGGCGCGTAGTGGTGATCGCGAACCTGGCCACGGTGCTGCCGCGCGCGCTGTTGTCGCTGGTGGCGAGTGGACGTGCCACGCTGATCGCCGAAGAGGGCGTGGACGACACGCCATTGGTGTCGAGCGTGGTACTGCCAATCACCGATCGGGTGGCGGTGCGCATTCGCACGGGCGAGCTCGTACACGCCGACGGCAGTACCGGGCTTGTCGCCGATACGGTGCTGCCACGTGCGGCACAGCCGCTGGACAGTGCGCCGGTACTGCGCGCGGCGCTGTCGCTGCTGCGTACCAACCGCGTGGTGCGCGCGTCACATGTACCCGTGCGCCGACTGCCTGCCGTTTTGCCGACTTACTACGACCGCGATCCGTATCCGTTCATGGGTGCACGCCTGCTGGCCGGTGCGCGGCTTTGGAGTGCGATTCGCGTGCGTCACGTGCATCGCGACTTGTACGACGAGGATATGGACGCGTTGCTTGAGCGCACGATCCCGAAACTCGAGGCGGCAGGCGTGGCCACGCAGTACGCGGCGGCGCTGATGCCGATGGTGGCGGCCCTCGACGATACGCCCTCGAATCTCCGGGGACCGTCGGCGGACTCTGTTCGCGGTCCGGCATCGGTGCCATTTCGCGTGCGCTGGATCGAAAACCGCGCCATCATTACCGACGTAATCCGCGATTCTGTCACGAAGGCACTCGGCATCGAGACCGGCATGGAAGTGACCGCCGCCGATGGATTCCCGATGCCGGCGTGGATCGTGGACCATCGTACGGCGGTGTCCGCGCCGAACACGTGGTCGCGCATGCGCGCGCTGATGCCGCAGCTGGCACTCGGCCCAAGCGGCGGCGCGTTGTTTCGCGTGCGTGACATGACCAATCGCGAACGACAGCTGAATATTCCGCGCAGCGCGGCCTACCTGGCGCCGCTCGTCCTCTCCGAACGGCCCACCATGAGTGCGGTACGTGCACTGCCGGGCGACGTCGTGTATCTCGATGTGGAGCGCCTGCCGGTTGACTCGATCACGGCCATCCTCGCGCGCTCGCGCGGCGCACGCGGATGGATGCTGGATCTGCGCGGCACGCTTGGCGGGAGTCGAGCCGACGCCATCATGGCCGCTGTGCGCCGCGTGCCCGAGGCGGTGACGGCACGTGAAGTGCGGCGCTACGAAGGCGAACCCTGTGCCACGCCCACGCTGCGCGAGGCGCGACAGTTGTGTGTGCAGACGCGGGAGACCCGCTCGCGGGTGAGTGCCGGGGACACGGCCGGACACTTTACGGGTCGTATTGTGGCATTGATCGATGAGCGAACCGAAGGCAACATGGAGCGGCTGGCGATTGCACTCGATGCGGTGACGCGCGTGACGTTCATCGGATCGCCCAGTGCGGGTGCACCGGGCGAAGTGATGCACATCGAGCTGCCCGGGCTGCTGCATGTTGCGCTTCCGATCGTGGAACTTCGCCGGTCGGATGACGGTCAGTTGCAGCGCGTGGGGATCACGCCGAGCGTGGAAGTGCACCTCACGATGCGCGGCGTGCGCAGCGGCGTTGATGAGGTGATCGAGCGCGCACAGCAGTGGCTCGTGCAGCAGCTCGATCCGCCGGCGCGTCGTCGCCGATAGCCGGTGACCGTGCGCGACACGTCCATCCTTCCGATCGACGAGATTCTCCCGTCGTTGCGCGCGGCGCTCGCCACGCGCACGGTCGCGGTACTGGAAGCGCCGCCGGGCGCCGGAAAGACCACGCGCGTGCCACTCGCGCTGGTGAACGAGCCGTGGCTGGCCGGCGCGAAGCTGCTGATGCTGGAACCGCGGCGGCTCGCGGCACGCGCGGCCGCATCGTACATGGCGTCGCTTCTTGGCGAGGAGGTGGGACATACGGTGGGCTATCGCGTGCGCGGTGAGACGCGTATCTCGAAGCGCACCCGCATCGAAGTGGTCACCGAAGGGGTGTTGGCGCGCATGCTGAGCAGCGATGCCGC
This sequence comes from Gemmatimonadota bacterium, assembly GCA_031363815.1. Classification (GTDB taxonomy): domain Bacteria; phylum Gemmatimonadota; class Gemmatimonadetes; order Gemmatimonadales; family Gemmatimonadaceae; genus Gemmatimonas. The sequence goes on along the minus strand of JANLVC010000073.1, from coordinate 99,125 downwards.
GCTCGAGGACATCGGCCTCGTGATCTTCGACGAATTCCACGAGCGCTCACTTCATGCCGACCTCGGGTTGGCGCTGGTGCTCGAAACGCAGCGGCATCTGCGCGAGGAGTTGCGCGTGCTGGTGATGTCGGCGACGCTGGACGGTGTAGCGGTGTCGGCGTTGCTGGCCGACGAGGGTGGGCCCGCGCCGGTGCTGCGCAGCGAGGGGCGCATGTTCCCCATCGAAACGCACTATCGCGCGCCGCGCCGCGATGAGCGGGTGGAGGCCACCACGGCGCGCGTGATTCGCGAGGCACTCGACGTCACCGAGGGCGATGTGCTGGTGTTCTTGCCGGGCGCCGGCGAGCAGCGTCGTGTGGCGGAGCGACTCACCGGCGAGGCGATGACCGGGGTGCGCGTGTACACGTTGCACGGCAGCATGCCGTTGGGCGAACAGGATGCCGCGCTCGCGCCCGCGCGGCCGGGCACGCGGAAGGTGGTGCTGAGTACGAGTGTGGCCGAGACAAGCCTGACGGTGGCCGGTGTGCGCGTGGTAGTGGATTGTGGGTGGTCGCGCGTGCCGCGCTACGATGCGTCGGCGGGACTCACGCGATTGCACACGGTGCGTGTGAGTCGCGCGTCGGCCGATCAGCGTCGCGGGCGCGCCGGTCGCACGGCACCAGGGGTGAGCTATCGGTTGTGGGATCAGCATGAGGATCACACACTGATGCCCAGCACGCGTCCGGAAATTGTTGACGCCGACCTCTCGTCGTTGGCGCTGGAGCTGGCCGACGCGGGCATCAGCGATCCCACGACGTTACGGTGGCTGGATGTACCGCGGGCCGGTCCGTTTGCGCAGGCGCGGGCGCTGTTGGCGCAGCTTGGCGCGCTCGATGAGGCCGGGCGCATCACGCCGCACGGTCGTGGTATGGCGGCACTGCCGTTGCAGCCGCGGTTGGCGCATCTCGTGATCGTCGCCGCTGAGCGTGGTGCCTTGCCGCTCGGCGCGGCGATCGCTGCGTTGCTGGAGGAACGCGACATCGTGCGCTACGACGGACTGCCGCCGCAGTCGGACATGCGGCTGCGCACGGAGTTGTTGCGGCGCGACGGGGTGCAGGGGGCGGTGGGTGTAGCGGTCGATCGCGACGGGGTACGTCGTGTGCGACAGACGGCCGACGACCTGGCGCGTCGCACGGCGGGCGGAGGATCGGGTGTTGTGCGATCGGGTGAATCGTGGGATGACGCCGATACGGGTTCGCTGCTGGCGTTGGCGTATCCCGATCGCGTCGCGCAGCGACGCAGTGGCGCCGATCCGCGCTATCTGCTGCGCAACGGCAGCGGTGCGGTACTGGCGAAGCACGATGCGCTGCACGATGCGCCGTATCTGGCGATCGCCGATCTGGAAGGCACCTCACCCGAAGCCCGCATCGTGCGCGCGGCGCCGATTACGCTGGAGGAACTGCGCGAGGATTTTGGCGACCAGTTCGTGCGCGTACAGCTGGTGGAGTGGGATGAGCGCACCAAGGCCGTGCGGGCGCGCAAGCGCACGATGCTGGGTGCGATCGTGATTGACGACGTGATCTGGACCGACGCGGATCCGGTGATTGTGCTGCATACGGTGCTGGACGCTATCCGCGCACAGCTGCAGCGCGGCGGGATCGAGGCGCTGCCGTTCTCGCAGGCCGCATCGCGACTGCGGGAGCGGATGGCGTTCGTGCACGCGCACGACGAGAGCTGGCCGGACGTGTCAGTCTTGGCGTTGTCGGCCTCGCTCGAGGAGTGGGCGGGGCCATATCTGCGCGGCGTGCGCACGTGGGCGCAGCTAGCGTCGGTGGATTGGCACGAGGCGTTGCAGTCGTTGATGACATGGTCGCAGCGGTCAGCACTGGAGCGCCTGGCGCCCACGCATCTCGAGGTGCCGAGTGGGTCGCGGATTGCGTTGGACTACGGTGACGCGACGGCGCCGGTGTTGGCGGTAAGGCTGCAGGAGGTATTCGGCTGGAGTAGCACGCCGATGCTGATGGATGGCCGGGTGCCGCTGACGCTGCAGCTGCTCTCGCCGGCGCAGCGGCCGGTGCAGGTCACGCGGGACCTCGCGGGATTCTGGCGCAGCTCGTACTTCGAGGTGCGAAAGGAACTTCGAGGGCGATATCCACGACACCCGTGGCCGGAGGATCCGCTTACCGCCGAGGCCACGCGGAGAGCCAAGCCGCGGGGGACGTAATGGTGACTGGCTGTAGGAACAAACAGCCTTACCGCTGATTGACACGAGTCTTCGCGGATGAACCACAACAAATTGAAATGGCTTTCGCGTGCGAGATGCCGCCGTCGCGCGCGTGACGATCCGCGTTGTTGTTTGCGGTGATCCGCGGCAAAGCAGTTTGTTTCAGCCACTGAACAAACCGCCTTACCGCTGATTGGCACGAGTCTTCGCGGATGAACCACAACAATGAAAATGGCTTTCGCGTGCGAGATGCCGCCGTCGCGCGCGTGACGATCCGCGTGGTTGTTCGCGTTGATCCGCGGCAAAGCAGTTGTTCCAGCCTCTGAACAAACAGCCTTACCGCTGATGGGCACGAGTCTTCGCGGATGAACCACAACAATGAAAATGGCTTTCGCGTGCGAGATGCCGCCGCCGTCGCGCGCGTGACGATCCGCGTGGTTGTTCGCGTTGATCCGCGGCAAAGCAGTTTGTTTCAGCCTCTGAACAAACAGCCTTACCGCTGATGGGCACGAGTCTTCGCGGATGAACCACAACAATGAAAATGGCTTTCGCGTGCGAGATGCCGCCGTCGCGCGCGTGACGATCCGCGTGGTTGTTCGCGGTGATCCGCGGTAAAGCAGTTGTTTCAGCCTCTGAACAAACAGCCTTACCGCTCGGTGCGTTCGAATGACGACTGTGCCGCAGGAATGGTGAGAACACTCGGCCGTGATCGCACCATACTGGGTGCAACTCAGCCAGGAGATGCCATGAGTGACCGGCAGCGGAGCGAGTTGCTGCATCACGAACTCAGCAACCAAATCATTCGAGCGTTTTACGATGCGTACAACGGCATGGTGCGAGGCCTGCTCGAAGGGTGCTATCAAAACGCCTTGTACATCGAGCTGAGGCTGCGCGGCATTCCCGTTGAACGGGAAGTCCCATTCGACGTCCGCTACAAAGGGCGTGTGGTCGGCGAGTATCGCGTCGATCTCCTCGTCGATCGCAAGGCCATCGTGGAATGCAAAACCGCCGACACGCTGACCGCCCATCATGAATCGCAGATGTTGCACTATCTCAAAGCCACCGACACCGAGCTCGGTATGCTGTTGTACTTCGGCTCCAAGCCACTCTTCCGGCGGTTCGTGCACACCAACGGGTCGACCGACTCCACCCATGCAGGTCAGGTGGAATCGGCCGATGTCGCACGCGTTACGCCAACGCCCCCGGAATCAGCTGCACGAACTGCTTCATTTCATCCGGCGTCCCGATGCTGATCCGGCACCAATCGCCGTAGGGCTGAAATGCCCGCCCGACCCGGAATCCGCTGGCGAGGAACTGCTTCTGCAACTGTTCGACCGGGCGACCGGCGTGGAAGAACACGAAGTTCGTCTGCGAGGGCGCGACGCGACGGCCGGCCTTGGTGAGCGCGGCGGTGAGCAGGGCACGGCCTTCGCGGTTCTTGGCCTTCACGAACTCCTGATACTCCGTGTCCTGCACCGAGGCCAAGGCGGCGCGCATACCGAACGTGTTCGGATTGCCCGTCGAGAACTGCGCCATCTTCTTGATGACGTCCGGATGCGCGATCGCGAAGCCGACGCGCAGGCCGGCCAAGGAGTGAATCTTGGACGCCGTGCGTGACACGATGATGTTATGGCCGGCCGTCACGAGATCCGTCATCGACCGGTAGCTCGGATCGTCCACGAAGTCGTGATAGGCCTCGTCAACCACCACCAGGCACGTCTTTGCGGTGCTGATCACGAAGTCGCGCATCGTGGACTGATTGTCGAGAACGGCCGTGGGATTGTTCGGATTGCACACGAACACGAGCTTGGTGTTGGCGCCGATCTTCGCGTGCATCGCGGCGAAGTCGTGATGCAGGTCGGCGTTGAGCGGCACCTTGTGCACGGTGACGCCCATCGACGTGGCGTACTCCGGCAGCTGCTCGAACGTGGGCCACGGCAGCACCATCTCGCCCCCCTGCATGCCCGTGGCCAGCGCCGCGAGGGAGAGCACTTCGCTTGAGCCTTGCGTGACCAGCACCTGCTCGGGCGTCACGCCCACGTGCTTCGCATACGCCTCGGTGAGCTCCTTCATGACCGGCGGATCGTAGTGCGGATGTTCGCCCCACGCGCCCATGATCGCCTCCTTTGCCTTGGGCGACATGCCGAACGGATTCTCGTTGAAGCAGAGTCGGATCGGGCCGGCGGCGCGACGCTGGGTGGTGATATCGCGTTCAAGCTGCTTGAGCACCTCACCGTACGAGGCGCCGCCAAGCGCGCGTGAGGCGTCGAGGGCGGGCAGCAGGCCCGGGAGCGCCATGCTGGCCCCGACACCGATACCAGTCTTGATGAGCCATTGACGACGGGACACGGTGTCGGACATACGAACCTCGCGTGGTGCTGTGGGCGAATGAGGACGCGCGACGTGAAGGGGTCGGCGTGGGTCTACGATACGGCGTGAATTATCTTTCCGCGATGTCCGCTGTCCGATGGCTAGTTACCGCCCTGTCGTTCGCCGCCATGCTGGGGGTGTCGGCATGGGTGGTGGCTTCGCATTGGCCGGCGGGTGGCATGCCCTGGCTGGCCTGGCCGGTGCACGCGGCGGCGCTGGCCGCCGTCACGGCCGAGGTCGTCACACGCGCGCTCAAGATCCAACTATCGGCGCGGGCGTGTGGCATTCCGCTGCGCTTCGTGGCGGCCGTTCGGGTCTGCCTGGCCGGCGATTTTGCCGCGGCCATCACGCCGGCGCGCTCGGGGGCGGAGCCCGCACGCTTTCTGGTGCTGGCGGAGAGTGGGACCGGCGCCGCGGCGCGCGTGCTGATCCTGTTTCTCGAGCTATTTCTCGAGATGTGGTCGCTGGTGCTGGTGTGCAGCGTGCTGGCCGTGCTCTTCGCCGGACGCGGCGCCTCCGTGGCAGGGCTCCTCGCGCTGGTGGGCGGTTACGGCAGCTTCGTGCTCGGGGTCGGCGCGGCGGGACTCCTGCTGTCGAAACACAATGCGAACGGGCCGCCACCGGCGTGGGCCTATCGCATGGGGTTGCACGCCGGCCGTTGGCGCGTGGTGCAGCGCACGTTGCGGGCGCTGCGGGCATCAGTGCGGTCGCTGCGTCGGGCCGATCCGGCGCTCATGCTCCTGGCCTTCGCAGGCTCGGTGCTGCACGTGCTGTTCAAAGTGGCGACGCTGCCGATTCTGGTGTTCGTGGGCGATCCCTCGTTTCCGCTCACGATGGACACCCTGGCCCCGCTGGTGCTCTGGCCGTTAGCGCTCTTTTATGGGGGCGTGGTGGTACCGGCGCCGGGCGGCGGCGGCTTTATCGAAGGCGCCTTCGCCGCCACGCTCAGTTCAGCGATCCCCGTGGGTATCTTTGCCGCATCGCTGCTCTGGTGGCGATTCTACACGTTCTATCTCTATCTCTTCGTTGGTGGGGCGGCGGCGGGCGATGCAGCCCTTCGCGCCCTGCGGCGTCCGACCTGACGCGATGACCTCGACGAACCGCCCGATCTCCAGCACCGACCCCGATCACACGACGGTCTCCGCGAGCGACCGATCAACGCCGCCGCCTACCAAGTGGCAGCTGATTGCCGGATTCCTGGTGATCTATATCGTGTGGGGATCAACCTATCTGGCAATCCACTGGGGCGTCGAAACGATTCCACCGTTCGGCATGGGTGCCATCCGATTTTTGGTTGCTGGCTCTATGCTTTACGCATGGTGTCGCTTTCGTGGCGCTAAAAAGCCCACGCCAAAGCAGTGGAAAGCGTCGGCGGTCATTGGCACGTTGTTGCTCTTCGTCGGCAATGGCGCCGTCTCCTGGGCCAGTCAACGCGTGTCGTCAGGACTGGCGTCCGTCATCGTGGCGACCGTGCCCCTCTGGCTCGTGCTCTGTGAACTCTGGCAAGGCAAACGCCCCGACCTCATCAAAGTCGTCGGGGTCTTGATTGGACTCGCCGGCGTTGCCCTGCTGGTCATGCCCACCGGAGCCGCCAAGGCCACGGTGGACCCCGCCGGTGCGGTCGTCCTCGCGCTCGGCTCGCTCTCCTGGACCATCGGCTCGCTCTACTCGCGCACGGCCCGTCAGGCCGCCTCGCCGGCTCTGGCGATCGCCATGCAAATGCTCGTGGGCGGATCGCTGCTGCTCCTGCTGTCGCTCGCGCTCGGCGAATGGACCCCCGCACTGCACATTACCGCGCGGTCGGCGGCCTCACTGCTCTATCTGATCGTCTTCGGCTCGCTGATCGGCTTCAGTACCTACATGTGGCTGCTGAAGGTGGCCAGTCCGGCCGCCGTGGGGACCTACGCGTACGTGAATCCGGCGGTCGCCGTGTTGCTGGGCGTGCTGCTGGCTGGAGAGCGGCTCCCCGTGCGGGCGGTCGCCGCCATGACGGTCATTCTTGGCAGTGTCGCGATGGTCAGCATTGCCAGTGGTAGTGCCAAGCGCATGGTCACGGCGGTGTGGCGAGGACGACGCTGAAGGGCAGCACAGTCGTCGGCCGCAAATGCGCTGAATCCTGCAGCGGCAGCAGGTCGTACGGATCCGCGTACCCACTTCTCCGGAGCTGCCCGTGCGCACCCACATCAAAGTCGTCGGTTTCGTCAACCTGCTGTACAGCGCCCTCGGACTGCTCGGCGCGGCCGGCGTGCTGCTGGGCGGAATTTTCAGCTCGCTGGCGACATTGAATCCCGTGGTCCTGCTCGTCGGCACGGTCACCAGCGCGTTGATCGCCCTCGTGATCGGGGCGATCAGTCTCTTCGGCTTGATCGCCGGTTTCGCCCTGCTCAATCATCAGCAGTGGGCGCGTTACGTCATTCTGGTCGTCTCCGCGTTGCGGCTCTTCCGTTGGCCGTGGGGCACGCTGTTTGGCGGCTATTCGATCTGGGTTTTGACGCACGAGGACACGCGTCAACTGTTCGCCATCCGTTCGTAACACGCCAGTCCGCGCGCCGCCTTCGTGCGTTACTCCGCGAATGGTTGAGCGCGTGTAGTGCGAAGACTGCTGGCGTGACAATGCCATGAGCGGTAGCGTGCGGGCATGACCGTCGCGACCGTCATCAGTTCAGAAATCCGAACGCCGCCCCGCGTGGTGCTGCCGCATTTGTCGCGGTCGCAACGTGAGTCGTTGGCGGCGCTTGCCCCGTGCATACTCCAAGGGGCGCCGCTCAGCACGGAGTCGGCACTAGAGTTCGTCGCCCGGTGTGATGCGCGACTCGAATTGCTCCCCCCGCATCGTCGCGCCCAGTTGGGGCTGGCCCTCGATGTGCTCGCGGCGCGCACGTCAGTGCTGTTGGCCATTGGCAAGCCAACGCGCTTTGCCGCTTTGCCGGCCGAGGATCAGGCCCGCTGCTTCGACCGCTGGCTCAATTTATCGCTCGCTCCTGTGCGTTCGGCATCGCATAGCGTACGTCGGCTGCTGCTCGCCGTGCACTACGCCCGTCCGGAAGTCGCGAAGGCCATCGGCTACGCGGGCCCGATGCATCTGCGTTCGCCGCGGGTGTCGTGGGAAGGTCCGATGCCTGGCGTGAACCGCCCCGACGAACCGGTGGCGCGCGGCCCTGTGGAACTCCCCACGGTCATCGCGCCGGCTCCGCTGCCGCGCGGCGTGATTCCCGCCGTGGCCATGCGCGCGGACCTGCATCGCACCGCCGATGTCGTGGTCATCGGCACCGGCGCCGGCGGTGCCGTAACGGCGGCTCGGCTCGCTGAAGCCGGCTTCGCGGTGGTGGTGCTGGAATCTGGCGCGTATCGCACGCGCGCCGATTTCGATGAACGCGAAGCCGAGCTCACGGAGCAGCTGTACGCCGACGGCGCGCTGCGGACCACCGATGATGCGTCGGTGGCGCTACTGCAGGGCAACACCGTGGGCGGATCGACCACGGTGAACTGGATGATCATGCTGCGCACACCGGACTTCGTGCTCGAACAGTGGGCCGCGGAATCAGGGGTGTACGGTATGACGCCCCGCGAGATGGGTGCCGTATTTGAGCGCGTGGAGCGCGAGGTGCACGCCAGCGCCGTTCCCGAGGATGCGCATTCGGCCAACAACCGCATTCTCCTCGACGGCGCGCGGTCACTGGGGTGGAAGGTGTCCACGGCGCAGATCAACGCCATCAACTGCGTGCGCTGCGGTTTCTGCGGTGTGGGTTGTCGGCACGATGCCAAGCAGTCCACGCTGGTGACGTTTGTGCCGCGCGCGCTCACGGCGGGCGCGACGTTGCATGCCGATGCGCATGTCGATCGCATTGAGGTGCGCGAGCGGGACACAGGGTTTGGCACGCCGCCGCTCAAGCGCGTGCATGCCACGGTGCGCGATCCGTATTCCGGGCGTCCGGCGCGCGCGCTCACCATTGACGCGCCCATTGTGGTCGTGGCCGGCGGGGCGATTGGCACACCGGCGTTGCTGCAGCGCTCCGGTCTTGGTGGCGGCGGCGTCGGTCAATGGCTGCGTCTGCACCCCACCACCGCCGTCTGGGGGCGCTACGACCGTGAGATCGCAACCAGTACGGGCATTCCGCTCACCACCATGTGCGACGAGCACCTGCGCTGGCGCGGCACCGATTTCGGCTTCTGGATCGAGACGCCGCCGATGCACCCGTCGTTCACGGCGGCGGCCATGCCCGGGTTCGGCCAGCCGCACCGCGCGTTGATGTCGTCGTTCAATCAGTTGGGCGTTTTGATCGGCCTCACCCGCGACGGGGCCGAGCGCACGCGGTCAAGTGGACGTGTGCGGGTGAATCGTCGCGGCGAGACGTCGATCACGTATGCGTTAACGCCGGAAGACCAGCGGCGAGTCCGCGCGTCGCTGTCGGCCACGGCACAGCTGCATTTTGCGGCCGGGGCCCGTGAGGTGGGGTCCATGCACTCCACGCCGATCGTGGTGCGTTCGGCAGCCGACGTGGGCCGGTTGGAGGAGGGGTCGGTCGGTCCGAATCGTATCGGGCTCTTCTCAGCCCACGTGAACGGCACCTGTCGCATGGGGACCGATCCATCCACGTCAGGCGCGACGCCGGAAGGCGAGCGCCACGGCGTGCGTGGGCTGTACATTTCAGATGGGTCGCTGCTTCCCACGTCCCTCGGTGTGAACCCGCAGGAGACGATCATGGCCATCGCGACGGTGCTTGCCGAGCGAATGGCGATGCGGCACGTGGGTGTGACCCGCAATTAGTGCGCGCTTCCGCTCCATCGCCGTCCCTGTTCTCCGACCAACCAACGCCCGCATGAATAAGGGAGAGAAGAAACGCCGCCGCGCCCTTGAGGCCTATACGACGCTGCAGCGCGCCGCCTCGATGGCGGCGGCGCGGGTCGAGCAGGCCGTGCATCCATTCGGGCTCTCGGCGTCGCAGTTCGGTGCACTGGAAACGCTGCAGTCGCGCGGGCCCGTGCATCAGCAGGAGCTGGCTGAGGCGCTGGGGCGCAGCAAGGCGCAGATGACCGCCATCATCGACGCGCTCGAAGCGCGTGGCTGGGTGCGTCGTGAGCGGCACGCCACCGATCGGCGATTCATTTCAGTGTATCTCACCGACAGCGGGCGCGACGTGCTGATAAGCACCGCCCCGGCGCGCAGTGATGAGATCGTGGCGATCATGCGTGAACTGAGTGGCGAACAGCGGGCGCGGCTTGCGCGGCTGTGCCGGCGGTTGCTGCGCGTACTCGATCCGGATCAGTCGAACGAGTCGGACGAGTCGGACCCTGACGAGACGCCGCACGAGCACGATGATGCATCCAACGACGAGCCGGCCGTCCCGGCCGTCGAGACCACGCTTCCCTCTCCCACCTAATCGATGGCCGGACGCCACTTTCTTCAGATCCCGGGTCCTACACCAGTTCCCGACCGACTGCTGCGCGCCATGCACCGAGCGATGGAAGATCATCGCTCGTCGGCATTTCCGGCGCTCACGCGATCGATTCTTTCGCGGCTGCCGCAGGTCGTGCATCAAACGAAGGGCGAGCCGTTCGTGTTTCCGGCTACGGGCACCGCGATGTGGGAAGCGGCGCTCGTGAACACGGTGAACCCGGGCGGGCGACTGTTGGCCGTGCGCTTCGGACAGTTCTCGCACCTGTTCATCCAGACGGCGCGCGCGCTGGGCTATCAGGTGGACGTGATCGAAGAGGCGTGGGGTGACGTGGCCGATCCCGCACGCATCGCCGCGGCGCTGGCGGCCGATACCGCGCATGAGATTCAGGGTGTGTTGCTGGTGCACAACGAAACGGCCACGGGTGTCACGAGCGACGTGGCGGCCGTGCGCGCGGCGATCGATCGCGCGCAGCATCCCGCGCTGCTGTTTGTGGACGGCGTGAGTTCGATCGCCAGTCTCGACTTCCAGTTCGACACGTGGGGAGTGGACTGCGCCATCACCGGTACGCAGAAGGGCTTCATGCTTCCCGCGGGACTGGGCATTCTCTACATGAGCGAGAAGGCGCTGGGGCGCGTCGATGCCTGCACCATGCCTCGCGCGTACTTCGATTTGCGCGCGATGCGCGCGAACAACGCGCAAGGGTTCTTCCCGAGCACGCCCGCGTTGTCGCTGCTGTTCGGTCTCGACGAAGCGCTCACGATGCTGCTTGACGAAGGCATGGATGCCGTGGCCGAACGTCACCGTTTCCTGGCCACGGGTGTGCGCGCGGCGGTCGATGCGTGGGGACTGCGTCAGTGTGCGAAGCGCCCGGACATTGCGTCCAACTCGCTGACGGCGGTCGTGATGCCCGACGGGTATGATGCGCGCCGTGTGATCGAGCTGGCGTTCACGCGCTACGATATTTCGCTGGGTTCGGGGTTGAACGAACTGGCCGGCAAGGTGTTCCGCATCGGTCACCTTGGGGATACGAACAGCCTCACATTGGCCGGCGCATTGTCGGGCGTGGAGATGGCGCTGTGCGATGCCGGCATCGAGATCACGTTGGGCAGTGGCGTGGGTGCTGCGCTGCAGCAGTGGCGCGTGTCCGCATGAGCGCGCTGTTTACGGATCCGAAGCACATCCGCGTGGTGGTCACGCGAAAGATGCCGGCCGCCGTTGAGGCGGAGGTTGCGTCGCGCTACGACGCGTTGTTCAACAAGACGGATCTGGCGCTGGCACCGGAGCAGCTGAAGCAGGTGCTGCAGCAAGCGGACATCGTGATGACCACGGTAACCGACCGGTGGAGCGAAGAGATCTTCAACACGCCGGGCATCCGCACGCGCCTCCTGTGTAACGTGGGGGTGGGCGTGAATCACATCAACGTGGCGGCGGCCAAGCGGGCCGGCCTCACGATCAGCAACACGCCCGATGTCGTGACCGACGACACGGCCGACATTGCGATTGCGCTGATGCTGATGACGATGCGTCGGCTTGGTGAAGGGGAGCGTCACGTACGCAGCGGCGCGTGGGGCGGACTGCGTCCCACGTTCATGCTGGGGCGCACGTTGCGCGGCAAGACGCTGGGCATTGTGGGCTATGGTCGCATCGGTCGCGCCGTGGCGCGTCAGGCGGCGGCCGCGTTCGACATGAAGATCATCTATCATGCGCCGCGTGATCCGCGCATCGACGATCCGGCCACGGCCGGGCCGGCCGGCGCCGAGCGCATGGAATCGCTGGAAGCACTGTTGGCGCGCGCCGACGTGGTATCGCTGCATTGTCCCGCCACGCCGGAAACGCGTCACCTCATGAATGCGCGCACGCTCGCGCTGATGCCGGAGCACGCGTATCTCGTGAATACCGCACGCGGTGACGTGGTCGACGAGGCGGCGCTCGCGGCGGTGCTGAAAGCACGGAAAATTGCCGGCGCCGGCTTGGATGTGTACGAGTTCGAGCCCAGCGTGACCGCCGAACTCATGGAGCTGGAGAACGTGGTCCTGTTGCCGCACCTGGGCAGCGCCACGATCGAGACGCGCACCAACATGGGCATGCGCGCCCTGTCCAATCTCGATTCCTTTGTGTCGAACGGCACGGTGTCCGATCTGGTCTGATCATCCCAGCCAAAAGCACGCGCATCGCTTTTTTCAAGGAGTGCATCGCGCCTCCCCCGCAGCTTAGGTTGCCTGCACGGTAAACAGCGGGCCCCGGCACTCCCGGTCGTCCCACACGTTCCTGACCAAACGGCTTTCCCAGCCCCAACACGTTCTCCACCGTGGTCCATGCGGGGCTCTCCGATGAGTTGCACCCCATACCGCCGCGTCCCCGGGTGGTGGGTTCGCTGTTGCACTTCACGGAGATCCGGTCGCGGTTCCTGCCGCACCCCCACGATGTCACGGTCTGCCTGCCGCCCGACTACCAGCTGAACAGCGACCGACGGTATCCGGTGCTGTATCTGCATGATGGGCAGAACGTGTTCGACGAGCTCGCGATGTCGCCGTTCGGCGTGCAGTGGGGCATCGATATCACGGCGCGTGCGCTCATGCACGCGCAGGTGATCGAGCCGATGATCATCGTCGCGATCGGCAATGCCGGGCGCGATCGTATCGACGAGTACACGCCCACGCGTGACAACGCGCATGATGCTGGTGGGCTCGCCGACCGCTACGGACAGATGCTGGTGTACGAGCTCAAGCCGTGGGTGGATCACAATTGGCGCACCCGTCGCGGCGCGCGCGACACGGGACTGGCCGGCAGCTCGCTGGGCGGACTGCTCACGCTGCACCTTGGCCTCACGCACTCGGCGGTGTTCGGCAAGATCGGTCTGCTGTCGCCCAGCGTGTGGTGGGACGACCGCTGGATCGTGCGTCAGTTGGTGGCCAACAACGGGATGCGTCCCGAGCTTAAAATCTGGCTCGACGTAGGGACGGGCGAGTCGCGCATGCTGAAGGGCACACGGTTGCTGTATCGCATGTTGCTGCGAAAGGGGTGGCAGCCCGGACACGACCTGCTGTACCTGGAAGCGGATGGCGCGCTGCACGACGAACGGGCGTGGGGCGAACGCTCCGGTCTCTTTTTGCGCTTTCTTTTTCCCGCCGTGTCGTCGTCGCCCGACGCGCGGGCGATGTCGATGTCCTCGGGGATGTCATGAGTGCACCGATCGGCGACAACTTCACGCGGTTCACGCCAAAGGCATTCACTTTCCTGCGTGGCCTCGCGAAAAACAATCGCAAGGAATGGTTCGAGGCGCATCGCGCTGATTTCGAACGCGAGATCAAGCGTCCGCTGGCGTTACTCGTGGAAGAGGTGGACGTGTGTCTCGCCGCGATCGCGCCGGAGATCGTGGGGTCACCGAAGAAGTCGGTGTTCCGCATCCATCGCGACGTGCGCTTCTCCAAGAACAAGGCGCCCTACAAAACGCATGCGGCCTGCTGGTTCTTTCATCGGGACGCGGGGCGCGGCGTGGGCACCGAAGCGGTGCACGGAGGCGCGGGGTTCTACTTCCACATTGAACCGGGCAAGTCGTTCTGCGGCGGCGGCATCTGGATGCCACCGCGGTCGGCCGTGAAGAAGATTCGCCAAGCGCTCGCCGATGACCTCGAGGGATTCGAGGAGATGGTGAAGGGGCGCGCCTTCCGCCGCCGTTTTGGTGATCTGGATACCGACGGCATGCTGACTCGTTTGCCACGGGGATTCGCCGCCGACCATCCGGCGGCCGCCTGGTTGCGATACCAGTCGTACACGGCCTGGGCCGAGCTTACGCCCGACGAGGTGACGAGCCCCACGCTTCCGCAGACGCTGGCCAAGCACTACGCGGCGATGACGCCGTTCGTGCGTTGGTTGAATGGGGCGCTGGGGTTGGGGTCGGTCGTGAGACGCTAGGCCGCTAACTGCCAACGGCCAAGGAGGCAGGGAGGAGGGTTTCAGGGTGGAGGGTGCAGGAATCACGCGCGATTTACCTGCTTCCTGCCTCCTGATACCCTCCTCCCTGCTCCCTCGGCAGTTGGCAGTTTGCGATCCAGGGCGGCTACCGCCCACCCTCACCAATAGTGAGATTCCACGTCCATGTCGAAGACGTTGAAGCTCATGCTGGATATTCTGATCGGTGCCGCCATTCCGATCCTCGTCCTGAAGTACGGGACCGAACCGCTCGGGGCGCTCAATGCGTACCTGACGGCCGCCATGATCCCGGTGGGCTGGGTCCTCCTCGATCTCCTGGTGATCACCCGTCGGTTCAACTTCATCACGTCGTTCGTCGGTCTGACGTCGCTGATGCGCGGAGCGCTCGCCTTCTGGTACGTGGACGGGCTCCTGTTCGCCCTCAAAGACAGTGTCAGTTACGTCGTTTCGTTCCTGGTGTTCGGCGCAACAGCGCTGATGGGGTCGCCCGTTACCCGCGCGATCGCCCTGCAGGGACTGAGCCCCGACACGCCGGACCGTGAGCAGCAGTTGGATCGCCTGCTTGATGAACCAACGGTTGGGCGCGCGATGCAGAAAGCGGGCATTCTCATCGGCGTGACCAATCTGGCGGCTGGTGCGGTGAATTTCGCGATCAACTACCGCATGGTGCTCGCGCCGTTCAACACGCCGGCCTTCAATGATCAGGTCGCCAACGTCAACGCGATCACTCGGTTCGTGCTCGTACTTCCCGACATGGCCGCGATCTTTTTTGCGTTTTCCATGATGTACAAGGCCATGTACGCGCTGCTGCCGGCCGACGCGGGGACCGACCCGAATGACGGGGATTTCTGGACGCTGCTGGCGCGCCGCGAGGATGCCATGCCGGTGGGCACGCCCGGCGACGCGACCGGTGAGGCGCTGGGCGCCGCCGACGTGCACAGCCGGGCGGCGCGTCAGGCGCGGGAAGAGTTCGGATTGAGCTGAGGCGAGCGGCGGCGAATGACGCGCCGCTCTGCGCGGGCTTCGTCGTACTCGGATTGAAGCAACACCAGCCCGGTCGGGGCAGGTCCCGCGAGGCGATTCCCGTCGAAGTCGAACGCGGCGCCGGCATGCGTTCACTGCGCACCAGGAGTGCGTCGTTGGTGATCAGCACCGCGTGCGCTCGTGACGTTGATGAAGGCGCTGACAGACACGACCGAAATCCAGCGACAGTCGTTGACCGTGCGGGGTTGGGCGTACCGCTGAGGGCTGGTCAACACTGGCGCACGGCCCGCCGAGAACCCAGACTCCACGAGTCGACATTCTCACGCCGAGTCTCGCATGGCCACCCTGATCGCCCCCGAAACCGCCGCGGCCGCCACGCGCGCGTTTCCTGCTCAGACCGGTCGTCCTTGGGGACGACCGCGCGGCGTGCGTCACGCCATCGGTCACCACGAACTGACTGGTCAGTTTCGTATCGACGTGCGCGATGAGGCGCCTGACCTGTTCGAAGACGTCAGCGCGATGGATTGGTCCGCGCTTACGTGGCGCGATGTGGGCCGGCCGTATCGCACGGAGAAGTGGTCGAGTGCGCGGAAAGGCTATGAGCAGGAGCACCAGCAGCCGCTGCCCATCATCGACGGCTGGCGTCTGTTCAATACGGCGTTTCATCAGTTCTTCCTGACCGACGTGCCCGAAGCGCAGAGCCAAGCGAAGGCGCAGTTCGGTGCGTCGCTGTCGCGTATGGATCTGCACGACGCCAAGGACGCGCTGCACGACATCGCCCTTCTCGCGGTGTGGAACAAAATCATGCGCGTGGAGGATGCGGTGTGGGATCCCCGTGGTAAGCGCGCGCTGTTTCAGGGACTCGACGTGAAGAAGCCGCGCATTCTGTTTCTCGGCGCCGCCGATGGCTACGAAGCGATGCAGCTGGCGGCGATGTATCCGGGCGGCGAGATCGTGCTCGTGGACTACGATGCCTTCTGCGCCACCGACCGCTTCGGCACGTTTCCCCTTGATTATCCGTTCTTGGGTGTGGATCCAACTACCGGACATCAGCGCGTGTGGTACCGCGATGAAATGCCGATTGATTTTGAGGTCGCGGACATTCGCGATCTGCGATACGGACGGGAGTTTGATGTGGTGGTGTCAATCGGACTGCTCGAGCATTTTCCGGATGCGCACAAGGCCGAGTGCCTTGAGATGCACCGACGATTCCTGAAGCCGGGCGGCACCGTGGTGATGACCACGCCGCGCAATCAGTTCAAGTCGCGGGTGTTCTACAACCTCATGGCCGACTGGATGAACCATGGCTATCGCGAACTGATGGACGTGCGGCAGATGGGGTTGTACTGCCACGAAAACGGTTTTGCCATTCAACGGGCCGGCGTGATCAAGGCCCACAACGGGTTGGTGATGAAGCTGCGGTAACGCAGTTCGCTCATGCAGTACGTGGTTCCACTCTGACCATCAGGAAACGTGTGACTCTCTTTTCTCGCTCGCGGCATCGCGTCGCGTCATGTGCGGCCTTCGTGGTGCTCGCTCCCGCCTTCGTGCCGGGTACCGCGCAGGCGCAGTACCGGCAGCCGCCACAGCCGATTGCGCAGATTCTCGACCAGGCGGCCACACCGCTGGTGCAGATGAGTCCCGATCGGCAGCGGTTGTTGCTGCTGGAACGTCCGGCGCTGCCACCGATCAGTGAAGTCGCCGCCTTTGAGTATCGACTGGCCGGGTTGCGCTTTGACCCGAAAACCAGCAGCCTCACGCGCGCGCAGCGCTACACGGGCCTGTCGCTCCAGCCGATCGCCGGTGGTGCGTCGCGCAAGATTCAAGCGTCGATCCCCGCCGGCAGCAGTATCGAGAACGTGTCGTGGTCGGCCGACGGACAAAAGGTCGCGTTTACCGTGACGAGCGACGAGGCCATGACGTTGTGGATCGCCGACGTGACGACGGCCAACGCGAAGCCGCTCACGACGCGACGTCTCACCGCAATTCTTGGCGATCCGTGTGCGTGGGTATCGTTGGCACGACTCGCCTGCACGTTCGTGCCGGATACGCGCGGGGCGGCACCGGCCATCACGCCGGCGCCCGAAGGACCGATCACGCAGGAAGCGCTCACCGGTCGCCGTGATCGCGCGGCAACGTATCAGGACTTGCTCAAGAGTCCGTTCGACGAAGCGGTGTTCGAACACTATGGCACCAGCCAGCTGGCGCTCGTTGCGCTGGATGGCACGATCACGGACCTTGGCGCGCCGGGCATGCGTACCGGGGTGAGCGCCTCGCCGGATGGCCGATTCCTGTTGGTGAGCACGCTGTCGCGTCCGTTCTCGTATACGGTGCCGCTGAATTACTTCCCGACGCGTACCGAAGTGTGGTCAATGGACGGAGCGGTCGTGAAGTCGGTGGTGAGCCGTCCGCTCATCGAGCGTGTGCCGTGGGGCGGGAACGGTGCGCTGGCCGGTATTCGCAATGTGCAGTGGCGTCGTGATGTCGATGCCACGATCGTGTGGGTGGAAGCGCTTGATGGCGGCGACAGCGAATCGAAGGCGGAGAAGCGTGACCGCATCGCGCTGCTCGAGGCGCCGTTTGCCGGCACGCCGAAGACGCTACTGGAAACCAGCTGGCGAGCCGGCGTCATCACGTGGGGAACGGCCGGTCTCGCGATCGCGCGCGAGAACGAAGGGAAAACGCGCAAGACGCGTGCATGGATGATCGATCCATCGGGCGCGAAGGCTCCGCGAATGTTGTGGGAACGATCGAGCGAAGATCGCTATGCCGATCCGGGAGACTTTCTCACGGCGCTCGACACGCGCGGTCAGTCGCTCTTGCTCACTACCCCCGATAAGAAGTTCGCGTTCCTGAGTGGACTCGGTGCCGGTCCCGAGGGTGATCGTCCGTTCGTGGATCGCTTCGACCTCGTGAGCGCGCGAACGACGCGGCTGTTTCAGAGCGCGGCACCGTATTATGAGCAGCCCATCGGCATGCTCGACGTACAGGGCACGGTGGCGCTCACGCGTCGTGAATCGAAGACCGACGCCCCCAACTACTTCGTGCGCGATCTCGTGCGCCGCATCGCGCCACGCGCGCTCACGCAGTTCGCCGATCCCGCGCCCGTGTTTGCCGGCGTGACCAGCCAGCTCATTACGTACACGCGTCCAGACGGTGTCAAGCTGTCGGCCACGATTTATTTGCCGGCCGGTTATGACAAGGCGAAGGATGGTCCACTGCCCTTTTTCTTGTGGGCGTATCCGCTCGAATTCCGCTCTCGTGAAGCGGCGTCGCAGGTGGCCGGCTCGCCGCACCGTTTCGTGCGGCCCAGTGGGTCCTCGCATCTGTTCATGCTCACGCAGGGCTACGGCGTGATGGACAATCCCACCATGCCGATCGTGGGTGTGGATGGCAAGGAACCGAATGACTCCTACGTCGAGCAGCTCACGGCCAGCGCCAAGGCGGCGGTCGATACGATCGTCGCGATGGGCGTCGCCGATCGCGATCGCATCGGCGTGGGCGGACACTCATACGGCGCGTTCATGACCGCCAACCTGTTGGCGCATACGCGTCTCTTCCGTGCCGGTGTAGCGCAAAGCGGCGCCTACAATCGTACGCTCACGCCGTTCGGATTTCAGGGCGAGGAGCGCACCTACTGGGATGCGCCTGAACTCTACACCGCGATGTCCCCGTTTACGTATGCCAGCAAGATCAAGGATCCGATTCTGCTGGTGCATGGTATGGCCGATAACAATACCGGCACGTACCCGATTCAGAGTGAGCGCATGTACCAGGCGCTCAAAGGGAATGGTGCCACCACACGCTACGTGCAGTTGCCGGGTGAGTCGCATGGCTATCGCGCCCGCGAAAGCGTTGGACACGCGCTCGCCGAGATGACGGCGTGGCTCGATCAGTACGTGAAGCCGAAGAAGCGCACGACGATGTGATCGACGTGGTGATAACGGGAGCGTCTCACATTCGCGCACTGCGCGAGCAATCAAATCAGGCGATTGCCGCGCATAACGTCGACCGCACGGTGTTGTTCATGGCACCGGATATCGTGGTCGGCGTCGCTGGCGGCCCCACGCTCACGGGGCGCGAGGCGTCACGCGCGGCCTTCGCCGAACAGTTTGCCGATCGGGCGTTCGTGACATACGTACGCACGATCGAGCAGGTTACGCAGACGGACCCCATGCGCGCCACCGAGCGAGGCCGCTGGGTCGGCCGGTGGCGCCTCACGTCGGGAATGTTCGAGCAGGACGGCAGCTACATCGCCGAGTGGCGCTTCAGCGAGATGGGCTGGCTGATCTCCTCGGAAATATTCTCGGAGCGCGACGCGTAACCCTACTGCTTCATGGCCGGCTTGGCGGTTGCGATGCCGCCGCTTTTGAGGTAGTCGATCGCGAGATTCGCCATAGCACGTACCCCGGTAGGCAACGCGGCTTCGTCGGCGAAGAACAGCGGCGAATGGTTCGCCGCCTGCGACTTCTGGTCCATGCCCTTCGGCGCAACCCCGAGAAAATAGAATAGCCCCGGGATTTCCGTGGTGAAGGCGGGGAAGTCTTCTGAGCCGGTAACCGGGTTAACGGTTTTGAAGCCGCCGTCGCCCGCCGTGCGCTGCAGCGTGGGCGTCATTTTCTCCAGCAGCGTCGCATCGTTCTGCGTGATCAGTCCGCGCATGGACAGATTGACGCGGACCGCGCCGCCGCCGGAGTGCGCAATATCTTCCGCAGTGCGCTTCACGCGGGCGTGAATTTCTTTGCGCATTTCGGCATCGAATGTGCGAATCGTGCCGATCATCACCACGCTGTCGGGGATGATATTGCCGCGATTGCCGCCCTGAATCATGCCGATCGTGATCACCGCGGGCGCGGCGGTGACATCGATCTGTCGGCTGGCGATCGTTTGCAGACCCATCACGATCTGCGCTGCGATCACGATCGGGTCGACGCCCGACCACGGTTGGGAGCCATGCGTCTGGCGTCCCTTGACCACGATCTCGATATCATCGGCGGCAGCCATAAATCCACCGGCGCGCGTGCTCAGCGATCCCAAGGCCGAGGGCCACACATGCAGGCCGAAGATCGCTGAAGGGCGCGGGTTCTCAAGTACGCCGTCGTTCACCATCGCCTGTGCGCCGCCGAGGCCTTCTTCAGCCGGTTGAAAGATGAACTTCACCGTGCCGGGAATCCGATCTTTCATGCCGGCCAGCACCTCGGCGGTGCCCATCATGATGGCGACGTGATTGTCATGCCCGCAGGCGTGCATCACGCCGACTTCCTGGCCGTTGTACATCGTGCGGACTTTGCTTTTGAACGGCAGATCTACCAGCTCGGTGACCGGCAGGGCGTCCATGTCGGCGCGCAGCGCGACCACCGGTCCCGGCTTGCCGCCGCGCAACACACCAACCACGCCCGTCTTCCCCACGTTGGCCGTTACCTCGAGGCCGAGTGCGCGCAGATGCTTCTCGACGAGCGCGGCGGTGCGCACTTCCTGATTCGACAGCTCGGGATGCTCGTGAATGTCGCGACGCCACGCCACCACTTTGGGCATCACCGCCGTCATGCGCGTTTCGATCTCGGCGGTAAGCGGATCGACGCCTTTGCCTTGTGCACCAGCCGATAAGGCGGCAGCCGACAGCACGAGCGCGGCAGCAGCAAAGGAATGGAAGCGTGTGCGGAGTGTCATTGCAGCAAGTCCGGAGTAAAGGATGTTCAGGATTCTGAGACGATGGCGTCCGCTTCGATTTCCACCAGATATTCGGGGCCAACGAGTCGCGCTTCGACCAGCGTGTTCGCCGGGAGAATGTGTCCGAAGCGTTCACCGTGCGCGCGCGCGACCGGTTCCCAGTGCGCCACATCGGACACGAACACGCGGGTGCGTACCACGTCTTCGAGCGTGCCGCCAAGCGACTGGATGGCACCGGTGATCTTGTCGATTGCGAAGTGCGCTTGCGCGGCCGCATCGGTGCCGCCGATCAGGCGATCGCCGTGCGTGGCGGTCGTGCCCGAGACGGTGATGGAATGGCCTTTGCGCACCGCGCGACTGTAGCCCGCCATCGACTCCCACCCCGTGCCACTAAGCGCGAGCGTGCGTCCGTTCACACCGGGTCGCGTAGTGAATGGCGCCGGAAACTGCGAAACATGATGACTCAGGTCACCACTGGCCGTGAGATACGGCGCGTAACGATACTCGTCGCCGCAGTCGCCGGGGATCGCCGTGAGCGCCGACTGTGCCTCGGCAATTGCACGCCGATCGTCGCTATCCATGGTGAAGGTGAACAGCTTCGCCGTATCAGCCAGGTGCGTCGACTGCCCGAGACGCGCGCCAACAATCACGCCAGCCACACCGGGCTGATCGAGTACCCAGCGACTGGCCACGGACGCAATCGACACGCTGTGCTTCGTGGCAATCGCGTGCGCCGCGCGCAGCAATCCCTGAAACGGCGCCCAGCCACCGGCGGCTTTAATGAATCGGCCGTACTTCATCTGCGACCACGTGCTCAGCGATTCCCAGTCGGGCTCTCCCGCGCCGAGCCAGCGTTCGCTGAGAAAGCCACCCAGCAGCGTGCCGTAGCAGAGCAGCCCCACCCCGTGGGCCAACGCGTACGGCGCGAGCTTGGTAGTGAAGCGCGTGTCGAGCAGCGATCCACTCACCTGATTGCTCGCAATGCGAATGCCGCTGGCGACGGCGACGCGCAGATGCGCGGTATCGACATTCGTGAGTCCGATGGCGCCGATGCGTCCGGCATCGCGTGCGGCTTCCAGATACCACAACGCGTCCAGCCAGCGCGGATCGGCAAAGGTCCACGCATGAAACTGGAGGAGATCGAGGCGATCGGTACGCAGTCGCGCGCAGGCCCGATCGATGGCCGTGCGCACATCACGCTCGCTTACTGGCCCAGGCTCGGGCACCCACTTGGTGAGACACTGCACCGATGCCTCGGGCCCGACGTGCTGCCGGAAGATGCCGGCCACTTCTTCGGCCGATCCGTAGTGATCGGCCATGTCGAACGTCGTGAAACCGTGCTCAACGTACCCGGTCATCGCGTGCGCCGCCGCGTCGCGATCCAACACGCGTCCATCGCGTTCCATATCGGCCAACTGCCACAGGCCGGTGAGGACACGGGATATCTCGAGACCGGGCGCGAGCGTATAGCGGGGAATTGTCGTCATCGGCGTGTTCACTGGCGTGTTCAAAGAGTCGATTATTCGGGAGGCAGCACGGAGGTGATCGCGCGCAAATCACCGCCGCGGCGAGCGAGTGCACGCGTTTCGCGCCAGTAGATCGCGCTGCCGATCACCATCACGATGATCCACACCGGCGTGGAGCGTGCATACCACACGGACACATTGGCATGCAGATCGCGCCACGTGTGCACCACCAGCAGCCCCGACAACGACACGACGGCCGTGCCGGCCACCGCGACTTGTAGCGCGCGTGACGGCACCACACGCATGGCGAGGGCGAGCGATGGATTGCGCGCCGGCAATCGCAGTACGGAGAGCGCCATGATGATGAAGTTTACCAGCATGGCCGTGACCAGAATGTCGACGCCGAGAAAGAAGTCGCCGGCGAGGTGCCCGCCGAAGATGCCGACGGTGGCAAGGATCGCCGAGACGAACAACGCCACGTGCGGTGTGCCGTATCTCGTGTGTACGGCGGCGAGTCTCTGTGGAAACACGCCGTCCTCGGCCCAGGCAAAGCACAAGCGTGACACGCCAAGCAGCATGCCCGGCAAGTCGTTGATCAGCGACACGGCCGCGCCCGATACCATGATGACCGCCACGATGGGTGACGTGAGCGGCGACAGCAATCCGGGCGCCGTGACATCGCGCACGCGACTCTCGGCTGCCACATGCCACCAGGGCACCGTGTGATACACGGCGGCGGTGAAGAGAAAGTAAAACGCTCCAACGATTGCGATGGTGAGACCGATCGCAAGGGGAATGGAGCGAGTGGGGTTTTTCGCTTCACCACCGGCCTGCGCAATCGCGTCGAATCCGATGAAGCTCGAAAAAAGAATGGCGGCGGCGGGCGGCACGACCACCCAGAACGACGCGCGGGCCGGCTCCGGCGGTAACGCGCGCTGTTGTGCCTCCAGCAACGCCACATACTCGCCGGCCGAGTGCGAGAACCCCGTGATAATGACCAGACCGCCGCACACGAACATCACCAGCATGAGTGGAAGAAGCGTGTTCGCCACCGCGCGTACGCCGCGCAGGTTCACGAACACGAACGTCCACAGAAACAGCAGAGCGAGGCCCAGTCGCAGCGGGCGTTGGTCGAGCGCGGCGGCCACGGTGCTCCACTGCGCGGCAGCCGCGATATCTCGCAGAAACGGCGGAATCACGTACGACACCACGCCGATCGCGATGCAGAGGCCGAACCACTGCGAGAAGCTGGCGAGGAAGCCGGTGTAGGGGCCGATCGCGCGACTGGCGTATACGTAGGAGCCGCCGGCGCGCGGCATTGCACTGCCAAGCATCGCGTAGCAAAGCGCTGCCAGCACCGCAGGGACCGCCGCGAGCGCATACGCCACCAGCACCAAGTCGCCGATGCCGGGCACGGTACGCTGCAGCGCGAAGGGGACGATGTTGATGCCGGCGCCGACCATCGAGCAGATGCCCGTGGAGGCGAGGGCAAGCACGCCGAGCTCGCGACGAAGCCCCGTTGGACGCGACGACCCAGGGGCCGTCACCGGATTCTCGTCAGTTCGCGTCCGCCGCGGAAGGCGCGTACGCCGGCGTCGGTGTCGTTGAGCAGCAGCAAGGCGTCCGGTCGTCCGTAGTGTCGCATGAGATCGTGCATCAGAGGGGCGTCGTCATCCCACGGGTAGCCGAACACGACGTCGAAATCGTCGAGGGCGTGGCCGAGCTGCAAGTAACCCGATGGTCCGTCACCGATGGTTTCGGATTCGTTGTCGCCGCCGAGACGCTTGTAGCCGGTAGGAAGAAAGCTCCCGGTCACGAACTGCGCTCGAGAGCCGACGCGTGCGGCGAGCGCGCGCGCGGTTGTCACCAGCGAGGCATCGAGTTCGATCCCATAGGCCTCGAAGCCCATCATGTCGGCCATGATGGCAATAACGCCGGACGCCGAGCCCCACTCGAGAAAGCGGGCACCCGGGGCGCGATGGGCCATCAGGGCGGCCCGGACCGCGTCGTAGTCCGCGGCGATGAACGAGTGAAAGTCGCGGTCGCGCACATGGCGCTCGAATCGCTCCCAGATGCTCCACCCTTCAGCGCAGATGGCATCGAGGCGCACGTGAAGCGCGCTATCGTTGGCAGCGTTCAGCGTGGTGACCGGCTAGTCCAGTCGCGCGCGCGCGTCACCGCTTACGGCGTGGGTCCGCACGGTTTTCATGATACGGGCCATATCGGCCTCATAGCGGTCGCGTTCCTCTGTGGTCCACAAATCGACATTGGCCGCCGCGCGGATGGAGGCAAGCATCTCGTCGACCAGCTCGCGTAACCGCGGGTTGTGGCGGCGGTTCGGTTCATCCCGATGTGAACTCGTTTTGGCGTTGCTCATCGCCGTAATATTACGGCGAGCATGGGCCGCCGTAAGACGTCCGCGGGGGCGAACGTGTGGGCGGATGGGGGAAGCGGTGCTCCGATGCCGGCCGCGGTAATGGCCGAGTTTGCTACACACATCGCTACGCCGCTTTCGGCCGGCCATCACACGACCATGAGGTCGAGGTGCCCTGAGGTAGCGTTCGGCCGTGCGATAAACGCGAGCATGCCTTGGGGCGAGACTGCGTCGATGGAGTCTTGCGCTTCAACGGCAAGCGCCCGCCCCACCGACGCAACCACGTCGTGGGTATCACCGCTCAGCATCACGGTCCGCCATCCGCGTCCGCGTAACTGCTGAAGCGAGTCGAGTGCGTCATCGCGTACCCGGTCGCCAAGTCCTGCTGTTGCAAGGACCACGCCATCAATCGTGATGTGAACCGGTGTAAGCGTGCGATCGAGGTCATTCATCACAGTCTCCAACGATTCGTCGATGGCAGCGTTCGGTTCCTGCACGAAACGCGTGATGCGATACGCACCACGTGGCCATCAGCAGTGCTTTCCAAGCCGCGGCCGACGGTATGGCGCGGCCGGTTGATGCGATGAGCGCTTCTTCCAGCGCGCGCACCCGTGGTTGGCGCAATCGCGTGCCGCGCCCCGGCAGTGTCCACTGCCATGCGTTGACCGCGTTGCGGCATGCCCTTCTCGAGCACGCTGTTCACGCCTGACAAGACATGGAAGCCGACGTGGTGGACCGCAATGGTCGCCGCCGTAGGCGCGCTTCGGCGGTAACGCGACGTCGGCCACGAACGGTATCAGAAACGGGCGACGACATTGCCCCTCGTCGATGGAGCAGAGGCGCTGATCAGGGGTACCGGCGGGACGGCGACGTTGTCGCCTCCCATTCCCTCGCAGGGATTCCCCCGCGGCGCGCCAGTGAGCGCCGACGCGGCCGTCTCCCGTCCCGTATCGGAAGGGACGACATGTGCTTCACCGCGTCATATACTAAAATGTCCCTCTCCCCCATTCGCCGTCGTTCGCCCGCCGCCCAATTCGCTATACTTCACGTCTTATGAGCCAAAACTCGGACTCCCCTCTCCCGCCAAACCGGCGTGCGTTTCTTTTCGCGGCAGCTCAGCTCGGCGTCGCGTCGCTCGCCACTGCGTCGCTCGCCACCCTGGTCGGGGCTCGGGCGCTCGTCGCGCAGCCAGCGTCCAAGCGGGCGGTAGCCGGTGCGGCGCTGCCGCCCATGACGGTTTATAAAGACCCGAACTGCGGCTGTTGCACCGAGTGGGTAAGCCACGTGCGGAAGGCCGGGTTTGTGGTCACCGTGCGCGACACCGCCGACATGTCCAGCGTGAAGGCGTCGTTTGGCGTGCCCTCGGCGCTCGAGTCGTGCCACACGGCACGGGTCGGCGCCTACGCGATCGAAGGCCATGTGCCGGCCGATCTGATCCAGAAGCTGCTTCGTGAGCAGCCGGTGGCGCGCGGACTGGCCGTGCCGGGTATGCCAATGGGTTCCCCGGGCATGGAGCAGGGCGCGCAGAAGGATGCCTACGACGTGGTCCTGTTCGACAAGGCCGGCAAGACGCGGGTGTACGCGTCGCGTTGATGGAAACCGCAGCGGTGCAAAGCTCGGTGTGGCCCCTTCGGGTGGAGCACGCGCACGACGATGACGTGGCCGATATCGTCGCCCTCAACAATATGTTCGCCCCCGACGGACTCACGCTGTACCGGAGCGAGGCGTTCGTGGTGAGCCACCTGCGGGACTACCAGGTGGTCCGCGGCGCCGACGGGAAGTTGATTGGTCAGGTCGCGCTCGACGAGTATTCGCCGTCGCTTGTTGAACTGGTTTCGCTTGCGGTGGCCCCCGAGGCGCAAGGAAACGGCCTTGGTCAGCGGCTGATTACAGCGGCGGAAAAGCTCGCGCGGGAACGTGACTACCCCGAGCTCTTCGCCATTTCGCTGGCCGAGTCGCTCTTTTTGCGCATGGGGTTTGCGGAGTCAACGATCCTGCGATATCCCGAGAAGATCGCGCGCTATCGCGCCATCTCGCGTTCCGAGCTCTCGATCGGCCGGAAGTTCTGCTTCGCGAAAACGCTGCTCCCGTTTCCGGTGGCCGGCTAAGCGACACGCTTGATTGGCACGAGTGTACACGGATGAACAACAACAATGGAATTGGCTTGTCCTCGGGCGGTACCGACGTCACGCGAGCGACGATCCGTGTCGGTATTCGCGTTGATCCGCGGTAAAGCAGTTGTTTCGGCCGCTGAACAAACCGCCTTACCGCTGATTGGCACGAGTGTACACGGATGAACAAAAACAAGGGAATTGGCGTGCCCTCGGGCGGTACCGTTGTCGCTCAATCGACGATCCGTGTCGGTATTCGCGTTGATCCGCGGTAAAGCCGTTGGTTCGGCCGCTGAACAAACCGCCTGACCGCGCGAAACGCGCCGTGCAGAAGCTCGTGGCCGAACTCGCGACGATCAACGCGTCGGCGTCTCGCCGTCTCGCCGTCTCGCCGTCTCGCCGTCTCGAGGAAGGCCTCGAGGAAACGCGAACGCGGCATCGGCGTGGCGTGTGCGTCGAACTCGGCACTCGCGTCACGACAACGAATCTGATCGAGCGTGTCATGGCGCGTGTCGAAGCGAACACCCCCGCGTCGGTCGCTGGCGGTCCACGCTGCTGGCGCCCTACGCACGGGGCCTACACGCGTGCCGCCAACTGTGCTGCCGGGGCTATCGTTGACGCATCGCGGCGAGTGCCAAACATGCCCAGCCAGCGATAAAGCAGACTCCGCCCAATGGAGTAATCGCGCCAAGCGCACGGACGCCAGTGAGGGCCATCGCGTACAGCGACCCCGAGAATAGCAGCGTACCGGCCAGAAACAGCCAGCCACTCGCGTTCGACAGCGCACCCGGGAAGCGCGTTACTATCCACGCGGCGGCGAGCATCGCGATGGCATGATACATCTGATAGCGTGCGCCCGTCTCGAAAACCTCGAGCATACGCGGCTCAAGTCGGGCCCGCAATGCGTGTGCGCCGAATGCCCCCGCCGCGACGCCGATCCCGCCAGAGAGCGCACCGAGAATTATGAAGAGTCGATCCATTCCCGAAACCTAGTGCGTGCGCGCCCGCTGCGTTCAGGCCTGCGCTGAGCGCGCCGGGAGCATAATGCTGACGAGCAGTCCACCAGTTGCACCTTCACTGGAGCGAACGCTGCCTCCCATCTGCGCGACCGCACCCGGATCCCACGGCCTTGGTGCTACTGAACACGGGGACCCCGTACTTGTGACCTTCTGCCCAACTTCTGGCAGGACCGGTCGTCTGGCCCAGCAGCGTCAGCTTTTCGGGCCGATCTGGTACTCCTTCGGCGGCGTCGAGCCGAGCAAGTACTGCACGAAATAATCCCAACGGCGGCGCATCATGTAGTTCGAGGCGGCGCCGTAGCCGTGCAGTGCGTTCGGGAACATGAGCAGGTCGAAATCCTTGCCCGCCTTGATCAGCGCGTCAACGACCAGCCACGTGTTGTCGGGCGGCACGTTGTCATCCATCGTACCGTGCGCGAGCAGCAGCTTGCCTTTCAGGTTCTTGGCCAGCGTCTGATTGGCTTCCTTGTCGTAATTGTCCACGGCGCCGCTCTTGGTGAGCAGACCGTGATAGCGCTCGCCCCAGTCGTCTTCGTAATTGCGATTGTCGTGATTGCCCGACTCGGATATGCCGACCTTGAAAAAGTCAGGGTATTGGAACATCGCCGATGCCGTCGCGAAGCCACCCCCCGAGTGTCCCCATATGCCCGCGCGCTCCAAGTCGATGAACCGATATCGCTCGGCCAGCTGCTTCATGCCCCCGATCTGATCGGGAAGCGTGTTGTCGCTCAGGCGGCCGTAGTACGCGTCATGAAATGACTTCGATCGCGTCGGATTCCCCGTGCCATCCATGGCGACAATGATGAAGCCCAACTCGGCCAGCGCTTGGTTGTCGCGCGTGGCCGCGGAGAACTGACGACTGCCTACGCTGCCCCCCTGCGGGCCCGGATAGATGTAGTTGATGATCGGGTACGTCTTGGTCGAGTCGAGCGTCGTCGGCGTCCACATCAGTCCGTACAGGTCCCATTTGCCGGCGCGGTCCTTCACCGTGATGCGCGTAGGCGGCTTCCAGCCCGTGGCCAGCAGCTTCGAGATGTCGCCCTGTTCGAGCGTCGCGATCAGCTTGCCGGTTTTCGCGTTGCGAAGCACGGCGGTCGGTGCGAGATCGGGACGCGACCAGCTGTCCACGAACACGGCACCGTTGGGGGAGAGGGTGGTGTTGTGGTCGCCGTCTTCCGGCGTGAGGAGTGTGAGCCCCTTTCCGTTCATACCGATGCGATACAAATGACGGAAGTACGGATCGCGACCCGCTTCCTTGCCCGCGGCCACGAACCAGATCAGGCGCGCCTTTTCATCCACGCGCTCAACGGACAGCACGGGGCCGTCGCCGGTCGTGATCTTCGACTTTACTGCGCCGGTGGTGAGGTCGTACAGATACAGCTGGCCCCAGTCGTCGCGCTCGGAGAACCAGATCACTTCGTTGCTGGCCGGCAGCACGCGCCAGTTGGCCACGTTGTCACCGCTTTCGAACTGTGTCGCGACCTCCTCGCGCATCACGTCGCGCACGTTGCCGGAGGCGGCGTCGGCGATGCGTAGCGTCGCGATCTTGTGGTCACGCGAGTTCGACAGGAACGCGAGCCTGCTGCCGTCGGCGTACCATTCCACGTCTGACAGCTCACCGCCACTGCACGAAATGTGGTCGCACACCGACGACCGGTGCTGATCGGCCGGCATCTTGAATCGCACGACCGTTGGTGACGCCGCCGACAGATCGACGATCACGCGATGAATCATCGACACCACGCTGTCGCCCGGCAGCGGATACTTCCACGCGCTGAGCTCGGGATGACCGACGTTCGTTTTCACGAGATACATCTCGCCGACGTTGCGCTGATCCTGCTGGAACGTGGCCAGCTTCTTCGAGTCGGGCGACCAGGTGAGAATCGCGCGATCGGAATGAATCCAGCCGGCGTTGTCGGTGGCGTATCCGAAGTCCTTCACGCCATCAGTGGTGACCGGCGTTTCCTTGTTCGTGTCTACGTCGCGCACCCAGAGATTCCAGTCGCGGATGAACGCGGCGGTCTTGCCGTCCGGCGAGAGATGCTCCGGTGCACGACCTCCCGCGCGCGCGCCGGGTCGGCCGTTGGTGCCGGCCGGGGCAGCGGGGCAGTTGGCGCCCGCCGCCGTGCAGTCGGTTTTGATGCCTTTGGTCGGGTCCACCACCATGAGCGGCGAACTCCCGTCGGGCTGTCGCACGCGGTACGTGAAGCGTCCGTCGGGAAGCCAGCTTGGCTGCACACCGGTGCGCGACACCAGATTCGCGGTGTTGAAGGCGAGGAAGCGCTCGGCGCGCGCGTAGTCCGCGGCAGTGATCGCGCGCGACTGGGCGAACAGCGGAGCGGCAAGGAACGGGCCGACAAGGACGGCACGAAAGAGAGAACGGCGCATCGGCAGGATTGGTGGAGGGTACGTACAACTGGAAGTTGCCCCCGTGGTCCGTGTCAGGGAAAGCCCGAATCCAAAGTGACTGATCACGGGGGATCTTTCACCTGAATCCTCAAGGCGCTTTTCGGGCGCCTCGTGTGAGGACGCCAGCGTGGCGTCCGCCCCGTCACTTCCGCCGGAGTGCCTTATGTCCGCCCTGTTTCCCAAGAACATGGGTACCGTCGATCGCGCCCTGCGCGTCGCCCTCGGGATCGGCCTGTTGGCCATTGCCTTCACCGGCCCTCAGACGCCGTGGGGCTTTCTCGGCATTATTCCGCTGCTCACGGCGGCCATCGGTTCGTGCCCGCTGTACACGATGCTGGGCTTTTCGTCCGGCGCGGTGCAGAAGCACCCCTGATCCGTTTCTGTCGCGGGACGATCACACGGCGGGCGCCCCCGCGATGGCCGCCGCCGTGCGCAACCCAACCGCCACAAACGTCAGCGTCCCGTTGCAGCACGACGCCGTCGGCTGCGCGGGCGCGCCCGCCACCCAGAGGTTCTCGTGGTCGTGCGCACGCCCCTGTGCGTCAACCACGCTCTCCATTGGGTTGGCGCCCATGCGGCAGCCACCGGTCGGATGCTCCTGCCCGAGATCGTTCGCGCTGTTCTCCATGCGCAGGATCTCACCGCCACCGGCCTTGGCCATGGTGCGGAACAGTTCGCGCAGCTGCTCCTCCTGCCACTCCCTCAACGCCGCGCTCTCCGGTGCGTCCTTGAACGACACGCGCGGCATCGGATCGCCGAACCGGTTCGTCGTGGCCGTGTTTAGCGACAGCGCGCTCTCCTTGTCGGGAAGCACATCGTAGTAGGCACGCACGCGCGCCGTTGCGCCCTTCGCGCGCTGTTGCCAGTCTTTCATCAAGGCATCGCCGAACTGGATGTTGCCGTCGTCGCCGCGCAGACGCGGTTCACGCCCAACGCTCGACTCCCAGATGCGCAAATCGTGGCGCAAATAGCGTGACGAGCGGGGCACCCGCATGAACTGCTTCGACACGAGCGAGTGCTGCACGTTGATGCCGGGGAAGAGCTCCAAAGGCAGGCGCAGATACGCGTTCACGTTGCGATGGCCCGCCAGATATTTACCAACGAGTCCGCTGCGATTGGCAATCCCCTTGGGAAAGGCGCTGCTCTTCGACAACAGCAGCAAATGTGGCGACCACACGAACCCGGCGGCCAGCACGAACGTGCCGCCTTCAATGGTGACTTCCTCGCCCGAGGCGTTGGTGCGATTGCCGGTCGCGCGTGTGATGCGTCCCGTTTTCGGGTCCGCTTCCAGTTTGCGTACCAACGTGTCGGTCACGAGCGTGATGCGCTTGCGCGCGATCAACGCATCCCAGGTGAAATCGGGCGAGTACTTCGCACCGGTGGGGCACACGGGATAGCAGGTATCGCACCGCTGGCACTGCGCGCGTCCATCGTACTTCACCGAGTTTTTCGCACTCGGCGTGCTCCAGGTGGCAATGCCGGCCTTCGTGGCCCACTGCTGCAGTTGCGCGAGATTGTAGTTGATCGGTAACGGCGGCAACGGGTACGGCTTGCCGCGCGGATCAAGCGCCACCGGCCCCTGTTCACCGGCCACGCCCATCCGCTCTTCGGCTTCCTGGTAGAACGGATCGAGGTCGTCATAGCTGAACGGCCAGTCGCTGCCCACTCCATACATCGAGCGTAGCCTGAAGTCTTCCGGCGAGTAGCGCGGCGACACGCCGCCCCAATGCATCGCGAGCCCGCCGACGTTCATGCTGGGCGAAAAACCCCAGGTTGTACCCGTCGCGTTCTGATCGTCGAGGTGATCCTGCTTCCACGGACTCTCGCCATACGCCTTCCAGCGCTCGCGGGCCTTCACGCGCTCGGAAAACGGTGTCGTGGGCTTTCCCGCTTCAACCACCAAAATAGACTTGGTTGTCTTTTCGGCGAGCGAGGCGGCCATCAACGCGGCGGTAATGCCGCTGCCCACGATCACGATGTCGGCACTGTGTGTGATCATGCGCGTGACTCCGTGGTCGACGCTGTGGTTACGGGGAGTGGCTTACGCGTCGCATCACCGAGGGTGCGGCACACGCCGGGTGCCACGCGCACCCCGAGCGCGGTGTCCCACGCCTCGGGACCCGACGACCAATGTGCCAGCAGGGCGATCGCGACATGGTTTGCATACAGCGGCGCCGGCAGCCGTTCGCCGCGGTGGTCGCGCGACACGGCAGCAAGAAGCGACTGACGTTGCGCCAGGGGGAGTGTCGCAAAGCCGACGGTGCCGTGCTTGTGCGCGAGGAGATCCAGCGCCGTCAGTTGCGCGCGCCACGCGGGCGAGGGATCAGCGGGCAGATAGCGCACGTCGGCATAGCCATAGCCGTGCATCTCCTCGGCAACAGGCTCGTAGCCGTCTGCCCACGCCACGAACGCATCGGTCGCCACGCGAATGGCGGGCGCACCGAGTGAGCCGGGCAAGACGGCGGTGGCCACGGCATTGAGCAGGACGCGATCGAATCCGCGCACGCGCTCCGCGCCATTGTCCTGACCGGTCGCATTGCTGGTCGTGGGATCGTCCACCGCGCAGGCCGTAGCCGCGGTTCCGACGGCAGCCACACCGGCCGTCAGTGCGCCGGCGGTCTTGAGAAAGCCGCGTCGTGTGGTCATTTGCGTGCGCCGTCGTTGCGATACACGCGGCCACCCTTCATCACGAAGGACACCCGCTGCGATGCCTCGATCTGTGCCACGGGATCGCCATCGGTCGCAATCAGATCCGCGGCGTAACCGACTGCCACACGTCCGATCTCCTTCTCGAGACCAAGTGATTCCGCGGCGCGGCTCGTGGCGCTGATGATCGCATCCATGGCCGGCTGACCGCCACGACGCACGCGGCACACCAGCTCCTCCGCGTTGCGTCCGTGCGCACCGGCCACGGCGTCGGTACCGAACACGAGTTTCAACGTGGGTGATTTCGCGGCGAGACCGATGCCCTTTTCCGCCAGCGGAATGGCCTGTTCCATCGACGCGAAGCCGACCGCGTTGTAGTTGCCGATGCCCTCGAACCACCGCTTGTTGTCGAGGTAGTTGTGAAACACGAGGCCACACTGCGGATCGAAGAACGTGCCGTGCTGCACCAGCAGCGCGCGCGTGGCATCGTCGGCAAAGACCCCATGCTCCACCTGCGTGCATCCGGCGCGCGCCGCGCGTTGCACGGATTCCGCCGAATGCGCGTGCACGACGGATCGAAGCCCCTGCGCCTTCGACTCGCCGCAGGCGGCATCGAGCTGCGCGGGCGTCATCGTGGCTTCCCCGCCATCACGAATCGACTTCGAGGCGAAGATTTTGATCACGTCGGCACCACGCGCTTTGAAACGACGCACGACCGCGCGCAACGAATCCGGCGACCCGCCACTCGAACGTTCGTTCAGTGAGCCCAGCGAGGTGATCACGCGCGGACCCGGTATGTGCCCGGCGTTGATCGCGTCGCGAAGCACGGCGTTGTCGGCCTCGCCGATACTCTGCACCGTAGTGAAGCCGGCGCGCAGCGTGGACCAGGCGTTCCCGGCACGTTGCAGGGTACTCACCTCGGGCGTATCGCCGTCGCGGTCCTCGTGCAGCCGCTGCTTATCGGTGATGTACCAGCCCAGGTGGACGTGCGTGTCGATCAGTCCCGGCAGCAGCGTGCGGGCACCCAGATCGATGCCCCCCATCGGCAGCGCGCCGACCGACGCGCGCAGGGCAGTGATCCGGCCACCCTGCACGGTGACGTCCTGGTTGCGGAGGGTGCGCCCGGTTCCGTCGATGACCTGCGCGGCGCGCAGCACGACGGGCAGGTCGTCGCGCGCGGGTGACGACTGCCCCGACAACGTGGCGGCGCAGACGGTAAGGAGGACCGCGATAACGCGGCGGGGCAGAGCAACTTGTGCAAGCATCGGAAGCCGGGGCAGTGGGAGAAGCCGTAAATGAGGGCTTAACGCGCGGTACGGCAAGGTCCCGCTGAGTCGGGTTCCGTTTTGACGCCGCTGCGGCGCGGCGCTCCACCTTCTGCCCGTCGCACGACATATTTCCCCGCGTGAGGTGGCGGATGCCGTCTGGTGCCCGTCCGTTCGATCTTGTACGAGAGAGGAAGTCGATGCAACGCACCGCGCAGGCCGTATGGAAGGGGACGGGTAAGGAAGGCAGCGGCACGCTCACGACGCCGAGCGGTGCGCTGAGCGCGCAGCCGTATTCGTTCAAGCTCCGCTTTCAAGACGAAGACGGGCGCAATGGCACGAACCCCGAAGAGCTGATCGCGGCGGCGCACGCCGGCTGCTTCTCGATGGCGCTGTCCTTCCAGCTGGCCGGAGCTGGCTTTACGGCCGACGCCCTGAATACCACCGCGGTGCTGACCTTGGAGCCGGTAGACGGCACCCAGACGATCACCAAGATCGTGCTGCAACTGTCGGCCACCATTCCCGGCATCAGCGCCGAGCAGTTCCAGACGCTGGCCGAGACGGCCAAGGCGAACTGCCCGGTGTCGCGTGTGTTAAAGGCCGACATCAGCCTTGAAGCCACGCTGGCCTGAGTCGCGTTCGCCAGCAGACCACGCGGACGGCCATCGTTGCCGTCCGCGTGGGTTGTATGGTATATTCATACGTGCGTATACGCGAATTTGTCGAGCGAGGAACCGATGGCTCAAAAAGTGATGCGTCCGGAGTTACTCGATCTGGTGGCGGACCGCTTCAAGGCGCTCAGCGATCGTGCGCGACTCAGTCTGTTGCAGGAGCTGCGGGGCGGCTCCTGCACGGTCAACGAGCTGGTCGAAGCCACCGGCATGGGCCAGGCGAATGTGTCTCGCCATCTGGCCATCCTGTTCAATCACGGATTGGTGAGCCGCGAGCGCGATGGTGTGTACGTGCGTTATGAACTCGCCGACGCCGATGTGCTCAAGCTGTGCGAATTGGTGTGCGGGCGGCTGGAGCGCGAGCTGGCCGAACGGAAGCAGGTGATCAGCGGGCGCTGACCACCATCTGCTCCAATTGTCCGATCGGCACCGCGCCCACCTGCCGCGCGACTTCTTTGCCGTCTCGCAATACGGCGATCGTCGGAATGTTCCGGATCGCAAATCGTGCGGCGACTCCCGGATTCCGGTCCGTGTCCACCTTCGCCACGATGGCCTGCCCGCGTTGCCGCTTCGCGAACTCTGCGAAGACCGGCGCCATCATTTTGCAGGGGCCGCACCAGTCGGCGTAGAAATCCACCATCACCGGCACCGTGCTGTTGCTGACTACGGTGTCGAAGTTGGCGTCCGTGAGCACCACTGGCGCGTCCAGCACCAGTGCCACCCGGCAGGTCCCGCACTTCGGCTGCGCCTCGGCGCGCGACAGATCCACCCGATTGAGTTTGCCGCAGGCGGTGCAGGGAAGCACCGCCTTGCGCGCGTTGGTTGTGGTCATTGGCTCGGTCCGGTTCGTTCGGTGTGAATGCCGTGTCAGCTCTTGAACCCGCTCTGGTGCCCTTGGCTTCCGCGTGGCGTGCACCCGAACAGACCCGCCTTCCCCAGCATGAGTTCGAGCGGGCAGAAGTTGGTGATGCTCGACTGGAACAGGTTGAAGCCCACGAACGCCGTGAAGATCAGGAAGCCCGGATGCACAAAGTAGCCGAGGGCGACCGACGCGATGACGAAGAGGCCAGCAATGCGGCGGATGATCTTGTCGTTACACATGTGAATTGCTCCGGTTGAGTTGCCAGTAGAGAAGCGGAACCACCACCATCGTGAGCAGCGTGGCCACGATCGCCCCGCTTATGAGTGCGACGGCCAGTCCCTGGAAGATCGGATCCAGCACCATCACCAGTCCGCCCACCACGACGGCGGCGGCCGTGAGCGCGATCGGACGGAAGCGCACCGCACCGGCTTCCAGTACGGCGTCGGCCAGGGAACGTCCACGCGCTTCTTCCAGCTGAATGAAATCCACCAGCAGAATGGAGTTGCGCACGATGATGCCGGCCAGGGCGATCATGCCGATCATGCTGGTGGCCGTGAAGAACGCGCCGCTGATCGCGTGCCCGGGCAGAATGCCGATGAGCGTGAGGGGAATCGGCGCCATGATGACCAACGGAATCGTAAAGCTCTGGAACCAGCCCACCACAAGCACGTAAATCAGCAGCAGCACGATCGCGAACGCGAGTCCGAGATCGCGGAACACTTCGATCGTCACTTGCCACTCACCGTCCCACTTGATCGCCGTCTCGCTCACCGTGGCTGGCGGCACGGCGTTGTAACGCGTGACCGACGCCCCATGCACGCGAATGGCGTCGAGCTGACGGTTCATCTCGAGAATCGCGTAGACCGGACTCTCGATCTCGCGTGCCACATCTCCGGTCACGTAGATCGCCGGGCGCAAGTCCTTGCGGATGCGTGAGCCCTCGCGCGTGCCGTTCACCACCGTCACGAAGCGGGCGAGCGGTTGCGGACCCTGCCTCGTGGCAATCGGCAGTGCCAGCAACGCTTCCACGCTGCTCCGCTGCTCCAGCGGCAACCGCGGCACAATGGCGATGCCTTCGCGCGCTGTCGGCGAACTGGCCACGCCCGCCGGCGCGCCGGAGAGTGCGAGGTACAGCGTCTGGGTAATCTGCTCCACACTGGCACCGGATTCCGCCGCCCGCACGCGGTCTACACGAAAGGTGCGCTTGGCCTGCGGGGCCTCCACGGTCCAGTCCACGTCCACCACGCCCGGCGTCTTTTCAAACACTTCTTTTACCGCACGCGCCGCCGCCAGTCGCGTGGAGTCGTCGCCGGCGTACACTTCGGCCACCAGCGTGGACAACACCGGCGGGCCCGGCGGAATCTCCGCCACCTTCGCCGACGCCTGATAGAGCCGCGCAATGCTATCGACGCCCGGACGGATCGCCACGGCGATCGCGTGGCTTTGCCGGTCGCGCTCGCCCTTCGGCAGCAGATTGACCTGCACATCGGCCACGTTCGCCCCGCTACGCATGAAGTAGTGGCGCACCAGGCCGTTGAAGTTGAACGGCGCCGACGTGCCGGCGTACACCTGCGTGCTCACGACCTCGGGCACTGTGCTCAAATACGCGGCGATGCGAGACGCGGCTTCGTTCGAGGCTTCAAGCGTCGTGCCTTCGGGCAAGTCGAGCACCACCTGAAACTCACTCTTGTTGTCGAACGGCAGCATCTTCACCTGCACCGCCTTGAAGCCCACCAGACTTACGCTCACCAGCAGCAGCGCGATCACGCCGGCGTAGAAGGCGCGGCGACGACCCTGCTGCTCCATGAGCGGCACCATGATCATCCGGTAGATCCGATCCACCTGGCCACCCTCCTCGGGCGGATGCGCCGGCGTGGCGTGGCCGGTCGCACCCGGCGCGGTTTTTACGTGTCCCTTGAGCAGGCGATAGGCGAGGTACGGCGTGACGATGAACGCCACCGCCAGCGACGCCACCATGGCCACCGAGGCGCCGATCGGAATCGGCCGCATGTACGGACCCATCATGCCGCTCACAAACGCCATGGGCAGAATGGCGGCGATCACGGTGAACGTGGCCAGGATGGTCGGATTTCCGACTTCGTCCACCGCGTCGATCGACGCCTGTTCGGCACTCCGGTCACCCATCGCGAGATGGCGGTAGATATTCTCGACGACCACGATCGCATCATCCACCAGAATGCCGATCGAGAAAATCAGCGCGAACAGCGTGATGCGATTGAGGGTGTAGCCCAGCGCGTAGTACACAAACAGCGTGAGACCGAGCGTGACCGGCACGGCCACCAGCACGACCAGCGCTTCACGCCAGCCCAGGAACAACCAGATCAGCGCCGTCACGCTGAGCGTCGCGATGATCAGGTGCAGGATGAGTTCCTGTGCCTTCTCGCCGGCCGTCTCGCCGTAGTCCCGCGTGACGGAAAGCTTCACGCTGCCGGGAATGAGGCGGCCCTTCGCCTGCTCCACGCGCTGCATGACGGCGTGCGTGACCTCGGTGGCGTTGGCCCCCTTGCGCTTGGCCACCGCGAGGGTGACCGCGGCTTCTGCCGGGCCGCGTCCTTCGCGGTGCGACACATAGCTCGTGTGCTCACCGAAGTCTTCGCGCACGTCGGCCACATTACGCAGATACACGGCCCGGTCACCGCGCACCGACACGACCACGCTGCCCACATCGAGCGCGGTGGAGAGCGGGGCGCCGACGTCAATGCGCACCACACGGTCGCGCAGAGCGATCTCACCGGCCGCCACACGCGCATTGCTGCCCCGCAATGCCATCATCACGTCGCCCGGCGTCACACCGCTCGCGGCGAGTCGCGTGGGATCGATCGACACGCGAATCTGCTTCGGCGCGCCGCCGGTCACGAACGTCTCGGCCACGTCAGGCACGGTGCGGATTTCATCTTCGAGATGCGCCGCGATTTCGCGCAGCGTGTTCGCATCCACGCCCGCGCCGTGCAGAGTCAGCGCCAGCACCGGCACGTCGTCAATGGAGTGCGCCTTGATGACCGGAGGCATCGCGCCGGCCGGTGCCTTGTCCATCGCGCCCGCCAGCTTCGCCTGCACCTTGGTGACACTGCGCTCCTGATCCTCGCCGACCTTGAAGCGCACCGTCACCATGGCATAGCCGTCGCCCGACATCGTGTACACGTGATCGACGCCCGGCAATTCCATCATGCGCTGCTCGATCGGACGCGCCAGCAGATTCTCCGCCTCCTGCGGCGACGCGCCCGGCATGGCCGCAATCACGTCGATCATCGGCACCGAGATCTGCGGCTCCTCTTCGCGCGGTGTCGCGAGAATGCCGAGTACGCCCACGGCCAGCGAGGCCACCGTGACCAACGGCGTGAGCTTCGAATTCAGGAACGCCTTCGCGATCCT
The DNA here is from genome assembly GCA_031363815.1 of Gemmatimonadota bacterium. Taxonomy (GTDB): domain Bacteria; phylum Gemmatimonadota; class Gemmatimonadetes; order Gemmatimonadales; family Gemmatimonadaceae; genus Gemmatimonas. The sequence continues at coordinate 60,350 of JANLVC010000073.1, read as the reverse complement.
GCCGGAAATGCCCAAGGCGCGTGGCGTGCTCATAACGCCGCCGCGTTGCTGCGTGCCGGCACGACAATCGTTTCACCCGCGCGAAGGCCACTGCTCACGACGGTGTGAGTCGCGGTCGAGATGCCGAGTCGCACCCAGCGCCGTTCGTCGCCGTTCGCGGTCCGCACGATCACCCCAGTCAGATCGCCTTCGCGTACGAGCGCAGTGTTTGGCACCAGCAGTGCGTGTTGGCGCGCCACCAGAAGCGAGACACTCGCCGCGCTGCCGCTGCGATAGCGGCCAGCCCGATTGGCCACGGTGGCGTTCACCGTGAACAGGTTGCCGGCCCCTGCCGGTACCACGCCTTCGATCGTGGCCGTCACCGCGGCGCCGTCGATCGTCGCCGATAGTGTCTGGCCGCGCGTGAGCGACCGCACGGCGTCGCCGGCCGCGCTCACGCTGATGCGGAGCGTCGAACCATCCTGTACTATGATCAGCGGGGCGCCGGGTACGGCGAACGCGCCGGGATCGACGGCGCGCTGCGTCACGATGCCGCGGAAGGGGGCGGAGATCGTCGCGTAGCTGCGCATCGCGTCGAGTTCGCCCGCCGCGGCCTTCGCGGCCCGAACAGCGGCGTCGGCGCGCGCCAGTCCAGTCTCGGCGGCGTCGAGCTGAGCCCGCGTTGCCGCACTGTCGGCGTACAGCGCACGGAAGCGCACCGTGTGCGTCGCCGCTTCACGCTGCATCGCTTCGGCGTCGGCGATCGACGCACCGACCTGCGCCGACTTGGCCGTCAGATCGCGCGCATCGATGCGCAGCAGCGTCTGCCCCGCCCGGACCACATCCCCCTCGTGCACCAGCACCGCAGTCACGGTGCCCATCAGCTTCGTGCTCAACGTGGCCTGCTGGATCGGCTCGGCGACACCTGCTGCCTCGATCGTGGCATCGATCACCGTGTCGCGTACGACCACGGCGGTGCCGACAACTGGTGTAGTGGCGGGCGCTGCGACAGGCGCTGCCGGCGCATGTTCGTCCTTCGCGCCAGAGCAGGCCGCCATGGAAAGTCCAGCGAACGTGGCGAGTGCCGCCGTGGCAAACAGCGTCTTGGTCGACGTCATCTTGAATGCTCCCTGAAAGCGATTCGGACGCATCAGCGCGCCGTCGTGTTGGAATGGTCGAGTGCGGTCAGGGCGGCGGGATCGCCACCCGATGCCCGTCGCCACGTGGCGATCCCATCGATCACCGTGTAACGGGCTGCCGCAAGCGCGAGTGAGCTGCCGGTCGCCGATGACTCGGCGGCCAGCAGTTCGGCAATCGTGGCCAGGCCACCGTCGTAGCGCTTCTGCACCAAGCGGTGTGCCTCGAAACTCTGGTCGGCCGCCTCGCGAGCCAGCGTGAGTCGCTGCAGTGACAGCGTGAGACGCCGCGCCGCATCGTCGCGCTCGAGCTGGCTTTGCGCGCGAGCGGCGTCGAGGCCAGCGCGGGCGGCGTCGGCGCGGGCGCTGGTCGCGGCCACGTCGGCCAGTTCCGCGTTGCCACCGAACAGCGACCACGACGCCATCACCCCCACCGTCCAGTTTTTCTGACCTGCGTACAAGGTGCGCGGGTCGTTCCAGTCATAGCGGGCGAAGCCGTTCACCCGCGGGAGCAGCGTGCTCGCGGCGCGGCGACGTTCAGCGGTCGCTGCCACCACGCCGGCCTGAGCCGCGCGGACGTCATCCCGGATGACGGTGGTCACCGTCTCACCGTTCGCGACGGCCGCGTCGTGGGTGGCCAGCGCAATCACGGCGGCCTCATCGGGCAGCGCGCCGGGGAGTGTCGGGAGCTCAGCCGAGGTACGGCCCAACAGCAGTCCCAGCTGCTGTCGCGCGGAGAGCGCGTCGCCGCGTGCCGTGAGCAGCTGCGCCGCGACGTCCGAGGCTCGCACGCTGGCCTGGAGGGCGTCGGCCTTGGTGACCAACCCCTGCGCGACCATGGCGCGGACCTGACGCACGCCGGCGTCGGCGGCCTGCTGCGCCTGCGCGAGCACGCCGGCCTTTGTTTCGGCCAGAATCGCCCCGTAGTACGCGCGCACCACGTCGGCCCGGGTCGCTACCGCCGACCAGTCGCCGACGGCCTTGCTGGCGTCAACGGCGGCCCGCGCGGCCCGGAGACCGAACCACGCGTCGCCATTCATGAGCGGGACGTCCAGCACCAACCCGGCCTGGGCATTCGTGACCGCGCTGGGGTAGTTCAGTTTGGCTGGGTCGAACGCGGCTGGCGTGACGAGCCGCTGACGCAACGTGGTCCCGAAGGCGCCGATCGGGTCGGTGGTCCGTATCACCCCCGCTTCGATGCGTGCCGACGGGAGAATGCCTTGCCAAGGCAGGCGGGCTCGGGCGCGGTCGCCGGCCGCAGTGGCGGAGGCAATCCGGTTGCCGAACGCGCGCTCGTCCGCTTCACGCATCGCGTCGCCGAGCGAGAGCGGTGCCGACTGGGCCGACGTCGGGAATGCCACCAGTGAGGACGCCACCAGCGCGATCACAGAATATGATAGAGTTCGCATATGTATATATACATAATGCTGTATAAGCAAAACGGCAAGAGGAGGCGGCCGACCGTGCCGCCCCTCCGCCGAGCACCCGAATCAGCGCTTCCCGAGGTTCTTGTCGAAGAACGCCCAGACGCGGTTCCAGGAGTCGATCTGCTCCGGCGAGTCTTCCTTCAGGAGCGTCGTCCGGTTCACCCGCCGGCTGAATGTGTGTCCGACACTCGCCGGGCCGGGGGTCGGATTCACGTAAATCTTTGTCTCGGCCAGCTTTGGCTGGCGGGCTATGAGCGCATCAACGAGCGGACGCGCCTCTTCAAAGTTGACGTCCTCGTCGTTGGTGGCGATGTGCACCAGAATCGGCGTCTTAAGGCTATCCACCCAGTAGTACGGCGAACGACGCACGTACTCGGCACGCTGCTCGAAGGGCAGACCGCGCATGGTCGTCATGGTAGAGAAGCTGCGTTGATAGGATGGGCCCTTGAACGACAACCGGAACAGCAGGTTCGTAACCGGCACGATCGCCGCGCCGGCCTTGAACGGCGTGCCCTTGCCCTCCCGCATCAGCAGCAGCGCGGTGATGAACCCGCCGTGACTCCAGCCCATCACGCCGATGCGCGTGGTGTCCACCGACGGCAGTGCCTCGAGCACTTGGACCGCCGCCTGTACGTCGTTCACTTCCATGCCGCCGTAGTCGATGGCGTTGTGGAGCTCCGCCCCATAGCCCGTGCTCCCCCGGTAATCCGGGGCGACCACCACATAGCCCTTCTGCACGGCTTCGATAATGAACGGGAGATAGTTCTGGTCCCAGTTGCCATGCACGCCGCCGTGCACCCAGACCATCGCGGCATGCGCCTTCGGTCCCTTCGACTGCAACGGCTCAAAGAGCGACGCCGGAATTTCCATGCCGTCGGTGCTCTTGTACGTCACCTTGGTGAACTTCATCACGCCGGCGCTGCGTGCGGCAAAGATGCTGTCGGTGTGCGCCTTGCCGACGATCGCGCGGGCAAAGTCGGCCGGCGGGTGATCCTCGGGCCGGTTGCTCACGTAGAGCGCCGCGGCGCGCGCGGAGTCCATGACCACGCGCTGACGTGACGACGTGGCGTCGTCCTGCGCGAGCGCACGCTGGCTGAAACCGAACGAGGCGAGCGTCGCGCAGAGCGCGAGATGTCGAGTACTGACCATGATGTCGCGGGGGAGGAGAGAATGGAGGGCCGTGGCGTTCATCGAACGTGGAGAACTATCGTCCGTGGTTACCGTTGGCGGTAGTTTCCGGTATCCAGCATGTATACGCCGCCACGGTGCGTCTCCGTTGAGTCATTCCAACAGGTCTTCCAGGGGCATCATGCGCCGTCCTGCCTTTGCATCCGTCCACGCCGTCGCGGTCGTGCTGTTTACGCTGGCGGCGGCGCCGCTCGTAGCGCAAGAACACGCCCACACGCCGGAAATGCTCCATCCGGCGCCGGTGCAGCGGCCCACGCAAGGCGGTCAGGCGGCATTTACGGCGATGAGCGAAATCGTCGCCCTGCTGCAGGCCGACGCCAATACCGATTGGTCGAAGGTCAATATCGAGCGACTGCGCCTGCATCTCGTGGACATGGATCTGGTCGCGCTGCGCAGTCGCGTCGTCGCCACGCCCCTAGCCGGCGGTGCGCAGTTCCTTGTGCGCGGCACGGGGGACGTCATCGCCGCCATCAAGCGCCTGACCGGCGCCCACGCGACCATGGTGATGACCCACGATGGCCCGCGCGTTGTGCGCGCCGAACTCGTCGATGGCGTGCGGCTCGTCGTCACCGCGGCGGATACGAGCGATGCCGCGGCGGTCGCCAAGCTCCGCGGGCTCGGGTTCATCGGCCTCATGGTCACCGGCGATCATCACGCCGCGCACCACCTGGCGCTGGCCCGCGGCGACGCGATGGCCGACCACGGGCACTAGTACTGCGACCGCTTAGTAGCGGTGTTAAAGGTCAAGGGGTGGGGAGGGTCGACACTTCCCAGTGTCGGCCCGTTTTCATCATGGTATTCAGGATGACGAGCAGGCGACGCATGCAGGCCATCAGGGCGAGCTTGGGCGGCTTGCCAGCGGCGACGAGCCGCTGGTAGCAGTCGCGCAGGACCGGGTTGTGGCGTGCACCCGTGAGGGCCGCCATGTACAGCATGCTGCGCACCTCCGCGCGCCCACCCCAGCAGCTCCGCTGGCCGCGGAAGCGCCCCGAATCGTTCGACAGCGGCGCGACGCCGACGAGCTTGGCGATCGCGCGTCGGGAGAGCGTGCCCAGCTCCGGCCGATGCGCGAGCAGCAAATGCGCGGTCTGCGGCCCGACGCCGGGGACACGTTGCAGCAGCGCGTCCTGCGCCTGCCACACCGGACTCTGCTCGATCCACTGATCCAGATCCGTGTTGGCGTCGGCGAGCGCCTGTTCGAGGAAGCCGATGTGTTGCGTGAGGCTCCCCCGCACACTCGCCCGCGCGTGCTCGAGGCGCTGGCGTTCCACTTTGAGCATCTCGACGAGTTGACGCCGCCGATCCACGAGCGCGGCGAGTTCCCGTGTGACCTCGTCCGGGAGCGCGCGCGGCACCGGCTGCATACGGGCCGCCTAGCGGGCCAGCAGCGCGGCATCCAGGCGATCGGTTTTCGCCAGCTGCCCCATGCTGCGCGCAACGTCGCGCACTTGCCGCGGATTCACCACGGCGACGGGGAGCCCCGCCCCAATGCACGTCGTGGCCAGCAGCTGGTGATACCGGCCCGTCGGTTCGACGACGAGGAGATCGGGCGCCAACGGCCCGAGTTGCGTGAGCAACAGGGCCAGCCCGGCCGCATCATTCGTGACCTGCCACGCGGCGCCGCCCTCGACGGCCACGTCCAACGTCTTGGCGCTGACATCAATGCCGATAAAGCGCATGGTCTCCTCACGCGGTCGTGATCGCGCGCGCCCGGCCTTGTGAGATGCGGGGTCGAACCCCGTGTAGCGGTTCGGGCTGGTGGCGATCAGTGACGCGGCGCTCAAACTCAGCGTCGGGCTCGACTGGCCCTGGGGAGTAACGAGCTGCCGCGACCCTGAAGATGCACGCGAAACAACGGACCGTGGAGACATACAAGAGAGTCGCTTTTATAACCGAACGTCCGGCGCGCGTCTTGGCGGGTGACACCCCACGTCATCGTGGTGCGGAGGCAGTACGAGAGGCTCTGGGCTTGACGCGTGAGGCCGTGGGTTTTGGGTGATTCCGCTCGCGATTCGGCGAGATCACAACAGCATGACCACAAATTCACGCGGAAAACGACACGGATAAGCTCACGAACACGCACGCCAAGGATCGTTGGCGTAGAGCCGTTCGCTTTTCGTTGTTCAACAACAAAAACCGGATCCGTCGAACTCGCGCCGTAGCGTGTCGTCAACCCGGAGCACATTCGCGTGCTATCCGTGTAATCCGCGGTGAAGCAGTGCCTGGTAGTAGCGATCTGTCGGTCGCCACCACCGCAGCCGATCAAACCCACCACCCATTACCCACCACTCATGCCCTCAAGCCCCTCGCCCACCGCGAGCGGCTCGGGGCTTGACGCTTGAGGCCGTGGGTTCTGGGTGATTCTGCAGCCGATCAAACCCACCACCGAAACGACAAGGGAGGTCTGGGCATACCGGCCAAGGATAGGAGCCGCCCGGATTCTCCGACCGTCTGCTTACCTACTCTTTAACCGGTCGCCGCACTAGCGCGACAACGCCTTCGGCGCCGCGCTCACAACGCCTGGTGGGGCCGCGGCGTACTTTCCGGTCACGACAGCCGTTCGGTCCGTCGGGTTTCCCCGTCTCACTCCGCCATGCCTCACCTGTTCACACGCTCCACGGCCCGCGCGCTGGCCACGCTCGCCGCGGGCGTCGCGTCGGTGCTCCCCGCCGCGCTGTCCGCACAAACCGCGATCGCGGATTCGCTGCTGGTTCGTCCGCTCAGCTTCCGCTCGATCGGTCCGGCGTCCATGAGCGGACGGATCGCCGATATCTCCGTCATCGAAGCGCCGCGAGTGCTCCGCGGCGGACGCCTCGGCATGTCCATGTACGTCGCCGTGGCCACGGGCGGCATCTGGAAGACCACGAACGGCGGCATCTCGTGGACCCCCGTCTCCGACTCGATCGGCGTTGGCTCCGTTGGCGCGGTTGCCGCCGCCCCGTCCAACGGTGATGTGGTATGGGTTGGGAGCGGCGAGGCCAACAACATGCGCAGTTCGTCGTGGGGCGTAGGCGTGTTCAAGTCGACCGACGGCGGGAAGACGTGGTCGAAGCCGATGCTGCCAAAAACGCAGCACATCGGACGCATCGTGATCGATCCGCGCGACCCCGATGTCGTCTACGTCGCGGCCATGGGGCCGCTCTGGGCGCCGGGCGGCGACCGCGGTCTCTACAAGACGATCGACGGCGGCACGACATGGACAAATACCAAGTCGATCTCGGCGCAAACCGGCTTTACCGAGGTCGTCATCGACCCGTCCAATCCCGATGTGCTCTATGCCGCCTCGTTGCAGCGCGAGCGTCGGGAGTACGGATTCCTTCCGGGCGGCCCCGAGAGTGCCATCTGGAAAACGACCGACGGCGCGAAGACGTGGACCAAGCTTACCAGCGGCCTGCCAACGGGCGACATCGGCCGCATTGGACTTACCGTGTGCCGCTCGCGCCCGAGCACGGTGTACGCCTCGGTTCACGCGAAGGCGGCCGCCAACGGTTTCTACCGCAGCGATGACGCCGGCAGCACGTGGAAGCTGGTGAACAACAGCAACGGCACCGCGTGGTACTATAGCCAGGTGCGCTGCGATCCCACCGACGCCGAGCATGTGTATCGCCTCAACGCGAGCTCGCAAGAGTCATACGACGGCGGCAAGACGTGGATCGGATTCGCCGCCGGCGGCGGAGTGCACGGGGACGCGCACGCGCTCTGGATCAATCCCGAAGATCGCGAGCACATCGTGCTCGGTAACGACGGCGGTGTCGATATCTCGAACGATCGCGGGCGTACTTGGTACAACGTCGAGAACATCGTCGGCGCGCAGTTCTACGCGATTGCCGTCGATGATGCGAAGCCGTTCTACAACGTGTACGGCGGTCTGCAGGACAACCAGACGTGGGGCGGCCCGAGTCGCACGCGCAACGCCTACGGTCCGTCGAATGCGGAGTGGTATCGCATGGCGGGCGGCGACGGCTTTTACAACGTGCCGGATCCGCTCGACCATAACATCGCGTATGCGGAATCGCAGAACGGTGGGGTGATGCGCTACGATGCGCGCACCGGACAGACGAAGAGCATCAAGCCATATCCTCAGAATGGCGAACGGCATCGCTGGAACTGGAGCGCCCCGATCGTGCCGTCGCAGCACACCGGCCGCACGGTGTACATGGCCGCGAACTATCTGTTCAAGAGCACCGATCGAGGTGATTCGTGGCAGAGCATCAGCCCCGACCTCACCCGCGGTGTCGATCGCGACAGTCTGCCCATGCGTGGTACCATCCCGTCGCGTGACGTGCTCGGTCTGCATGAAGGGACCGCGGAGTTCAGCAACATCGCCACGGTGTCCGAATCGCCGCGCCGCGCGGGACTACTGGCTGTCGGCACCGACGATGGGCTGATTCAGGTCACACAGAACGACGGCAGGTCATGGAGCAAAACCGCCACATTTCCTGGCGTGCCCGACACCACGTTCGTCAGTCGCGTGCAGTTCTCGCGACACAATGAAGGCACGCTGTACGCCACGTTCGACGGACATCGCAGCAACGACTTCAAGCCGTATGTCATGCGCAGCACCGACTTTGGTCGCACGTGGACGTCGATCACCGGTGACCTCCCCGCCGGTGGATCGGTGCAGGTGATCCGCGAGCACCATCGGCAGCCGAATCTGCTGTTCGTCGGCACCGAGTTTGGTGCGTTCTTCACGGTGGATAACGGCGTGCACTGGACGCAGCTCAGAACCGGAATCCCGGCTGTGCCAGTGTGGGATCTGCAAATTCAAGAAAGCTGGAACGATCTCGTGCTCGGCACGCACGGCCGTGGCGTGTACATCCTCGACGACCTCGGGCCGCTGGAGAAGCTGGCCGAAGCGAAGCGGGCCGAGGTGGCGTATCTGTTCCCGGCGCGCAACGAAATTGCGATGACGCTCAATAACAGTCGCTACTCAGGGATGGGCTCGACCGGCTTCACCGGTCAGAATCCTGACAACGGCGTGCGGCTCGCATACCTGATCAACACGATCACGTCGGACGACAACGCCACGCTCGCGATCATCGACGGCGGCGGACGGATCGTGCGCGAACTCCCGGTCCCGCGTCGCACCGGTATGTTCCGCCCGGTGTGGGATATGCGCGTGGGTGCACCGCTCACCGCCGCCGTGGATTCCAATGTGGCGGCAGGACGGGCGCCGGCCGCCGGCGGCGGTGGCTTCGGTGGTGGCGGATTGGGTGGCTTCGGACGTGCCGCGATCCCCAGCTACACGGCAGCGCCCGGCACCTATACGGCGCGGCTCACGATCACATCCAAGGCTGGTGCGAGCACGGTACTTTCCCAGAAATTTGCCCTGCTGCGTGACACGCAACAGCCGCTGTCCGAGGGCGAGCTCAAGGCGCTCGACGCGTTCCGCTTTAAGGTCGTGCAGTTCCAAAAGGCCGTCACGGCTCAACAGGCCCGCGGCGACAGTGTGGTTGCGCGCTTCGCCGAGGTGAAGAAGGTCGCCGATGCGAATGCCACCGAGCTGACGCTCGAGCTCAAGCAAAACCTGGTCGAGATTGACAAGGAGCTCACGCGCTACGTAAAGGAAGTCGGTCAGGCGCCGGGAGCGCGCGTGCGCGGAGCCGGTGGTGCACGGGCGGGTGGGGACGACGATGTCGGCGCGTCGGGTCAGGCCGATGGGTCATTCACAGGTCGCGCGGCACTGCTGAACAGTGCACTGAACAGCAGCTTCCCCCTGTCGACGGCGCAGCAGTCGATGCTGCAAAGTCTCACGCGCGAGCTTGAGCAGCATGGCGCGCGCATGGCGTCGGTGAAGTTTACCAGGTTGCCGACGTTGCTCAAGTCGCTTCAGGGGGCCGGGATCACGGTCCCTGACGTGCCCGCGCGCGATCAGTAGACGGCGGCATCGTTACCGAAAGAGGGGAAGGGGCGGGGCCGCGTTCGGCTCCGCCCCTTCCCAATCCCGCCCCGGCAACGCCGCCACCCGTTACGCACTCGGTCTTCAACGACGACGACCGCGACGATGTTGTCAGCGCGGCTTCCGCATGGTTGCCGCCTTCTCCACCAGACGACGCAATTCCTTGATTGGCTCCGGATTGTCGTCGACCTGCAAACGCAGCACCACATCATTGTGCAGCCACACGCCGCCGTCCTTTTTCACGATCAACATCGCGGCTGACTGCATGCCACGCTTGTCGCCGCCGGCCAGCTGTCCAGCCTCGAGCGCGGCCATCAGCCGCAACGAGAGATGGCCGGTAGTATTCTCAAAGGCGCTGACCATGCCGTTCACCACCTCGGCATTGGCCAAAATGTTGCCCTGCGCGGTGCAGAATTTTCCTTGCTTGTCGCCGGCCCATTCGGTGGCCTTGGGACCCGTGTAAGCGGCCACGTTGCCGCGTGCGTCGATCACGGCGAACTGCCGTCCTTCCTTGGTCCAGTCAACTGGACGCGGATCCGGGTCACCCTGCCACACGCGCTTCACCACATCGACCGGCTTCACACCCTGACGCAGCAGCGCGATCGCCTGCGGACCGTAGCTCACGTCCACGATGGCCTGCGTGGCGGCGGCACCGACGCCAGCTTCCGCCCAGAGCACGCCATTGCCCACGGAGAACACGCGCGACTGCACCGCGCCGCCCACTTCTCCGGTGGCCGGGTCGTATCCGAGAATGGAAAACGTGGCCACCGGCGGCCAGGGAAGCGGTGGCGTAGGTGAGAAGCCCGATGATTGCGCTCGGGCAGGCATCGAGGCAACAAGGAGGCCGAGCGTGAGCGCGATACTTCGGACGGCTGACGGCAAAGAGCGCATGGCGGCGATTCGGTGAAAGGGACGGAGCAGACTGCACCAGCATACTGCCCCTAATGTGCACTGCGCGAGCGCTCACGCCATGTGCTGCGTCGTCTCAATGCGCCAGGTGGACGCCTTCATCGTGCCGTCGAATGCCGTGCCGCTGCGCATTCCGCCGTGGACCTTCGGGCGCGCGACTCCACCGCCCGCCGCCCGCCGCGGGCCGTGATGCCCCCGCTGGGGCCGCCGCAGGTGCCGCCGTAGCGTCAGGTGGCCGTGGTGGTGCCGGAGGCGCAGGTGAGGTACTTGGCGGCGCCACGGGCATCGACGGATCGCGTCCACCCGTCATCATGCCGTCGCCGATGCAGTCCGATGTAGTTCCCGGCAAACGCCGCCGTTGGCCGTGGTGTCCCCCAGCACACGCCGCTCGACCCTACGGCACAGGATGTGCCCTCTCCTTGGGGGTCATCCCAACTCAAGGAGAGCTTCCATGAAATTGACACGCGCGCTCTGTGGCCTCGTGGCTATCGCGAGTCCGTTCGCCGTGCAGGCGCAGGCAAGTTCGACGATGCCCGCGCCAGCGGTTGGCTTCGGTATTTTCGGCGGGGCCACTTTCCCCGTCGGTGCCTACAACGACGTGGCGCCTGCAGGTTTTCACATTGGTGGCTTCGCAGACTTCGGGCGTCGCGTGGGCCCGTTCGGCGTTCGCGCCGACGTCATGTATCACGGCTTCGGTGACCGCAATCTGGTGACCACCGGCAGCAGTACGACCCAAGTCACGATTTCCAACAAATACAGCATGGTGACCGCCACGCTCAACGCCATGCTCGGCATTCCGCTCGAGAATTCGCCGGTGCGTCCGTACCTCACGGGCGGCGTCGGTGGCTATTACGTGCGCAATAGCCCCAAGTGTGCAGGCGTGGGTTGCGGTTCGTTGCTGAACATCAATGAGGAGAACACGACAAAGTTCGGCCTCAACGGAGGCGCCGGCATCGAGTTCGGCATGGGCGGCATGGCGGCCTTCGTTGAGTCGCGTTTCCACCATGTCTTTGATGGCACGCCGAAGCTCAATTGCATCGGCGACGTTGGCTGCAACCGCGCCTCGTTGCAGATCGTGCCGGTGAGCGTGGGGATTCGGTTCGGTTTTTAAGCCGCACAAACTGCCAATGGCTGAGGGGGCAGGAAGGAGAGCCACCCTGACATCCTCCCTCCGGCCCCCTTCGCCGTTGACCGTTCCCACGCGGTCGGCAGTTACAGACTGTCCGTCTTCACCTTCGTCGTCTCCGGCGTCACCACTGTTGCGGCCGAATCCACGTTGCGCTTGGCCGTCGTGTCGGCACGTCGCTTCGTCGTCACCTTCTTCACTGGCGCGGCCGGCGCCGGGTTGGTGGGCAACACGACTTCCGGTGCCGTATCAGGCGCACGCTCGAGGTAGCCGTTCACCATGTCGCGCGCGGCGCTGGCATAGCTGCCGATCTTGTCGGCGGCCTGGCGCGCGAGTCCCGTTTCCTGTTTCGAACCAAACCACCACGTGCCCCACGTCGCGATGCCGAACAGCACGATGTACGGCACCACCGACTGGCGGCGGCGTACCGCCACGGGATCGTGCCGGCGCTTGAGCTCTTTCTTCACTTTCTTGGCCTTGGCCGTCGCCTCGCTCGACATGGGCGTACGCACTTTCACGTCGCTCGGCGTCCGCGACGCCACGCTCAGCATCCGATTGCCCAGCGCGTGCCGGTAAATCTCCGCTGTCTGCGAAGGCGTCATCTCCATGACCGCGTTACCGAGCGTCACGCCAAAGTCCGACACGCTCGCGTAGCGGTCAACGGGATCGGGCGAGAGCGCCTTGTCGAACACGTCCTGCAGCGAGTTCGGCCACTCAAGATCACTGCGCACTTCGTCGAGTCGTCGCGGACGGCTGGTGAGTCGCGCGATCAGCGATTCCTTTGACGACGAGTTCGTGAATGCATCGTGACCCGTGAGCGCAATGAACGCCACCAAGGCCAGCGAGTACTGGTCGGACCGGCTATCGAGCACATCGCCCGACAGTTGTTCGGGAGACATGAACTCCGGGGTGCCAACCGCAAAGCCGGTGCGCGTGACCTGCTGCGCCTCCTTCTCCATCATGCGCGCAATACCGAAGTCAACGAGCTTCACGACGAACGTGCCATCGGCGCGCTTCGTGAGCATCAGGTTGTCGGGCTTGAAGTCGCGGTGCAAAATGCCGAGGTCATGCGCGGCCTGCAACGCGTCGGAAGCCTGTCCGATGATGTCGGCCGCCACCACGGGATGGAGGGCCACTTCACGCTTGAGCGTCGCGGCCAACGCTTCGCCGTCGACGAACTCCATCGCCAGATAGACGAGTCCTTCGTCCGTCTCGCCGAAGTCGAAAATCGACGCGACGTTCGGATGCGAAATCTTGCTGGCGTTCTCCGCCTCCCGTGTGAACCGCTGCAACGCTTCGGCATCGCCCACCAGCGCCGGGCGCATGATCTTGATCGCGCTTTTGCGCTTCATCCGGACATGCTCGGCCAGGTACACCTGACCCATGCCACCCTCACCCAGCGGCGATACCACGCGATAGCGCCCGCCGATCACATGACCGACGAGGTCCGCCTGGGCAGTAGGCGACACGAGCCCGGTGCCGTCTTTGGCACAGAAGGCAACAGAGCTGTCGTATTCTTCCCCACACTGGGGGCACACCTTGCGAGCATCCACGATTGGCGAACCTAAAGGAAGAACCGCGTTAAGCAAGCTTATGCGGTGAGATCCCGTTCCTAGCCGGGCTTGGTAAGATCGCACGGACACGGCGTTTATCGCCGCTCCAAGCGTAAGTCGCTTCTGGGCATTATCTTCTGGAATGTCACGTGCCTCGCTTCTTCGCCTCCTGCTGAGCTCGCTGCCACTAGCGAGCTCGGCCATCATGGCCTCGGTCGGTAACGCCCAGACGCCGTCCTCTGCTGCCAGCTGGGCGAGCGCCGGCAAGCAAGGCGACTTCCTCATACAGAACTTCACCTTCACCTCAGGGGAACGTCTCCCCGAGCTGCGTCTGCATTACACCACCCTCGGCACGCCTCGGCGTGATGCCAGTGGCGTGGTTCGCAACGCCGTGATGATCTTGCACGGCACGGGTGGAGCCGGTCGCAGCTTCTTGTCCAACGCATATGCCGGCGAGCTCTTCGCACCGGGGAAGCTGCTCGACAGTACGAAGTACTACATCGTGCTTCCCGATGGCATCGGCCATGGCAGCTCGAGCAAGCCCAGCGATGGACTGCGCGCGCGTTTTCCCAAATACACGTACGACGACATGGTCACCGCTCAGCACCGATTGCTGACGGAACATCTCCACGTCAACCATTTGCGTCTGATTATGGGCACGTCAATGGGTTGTATGCACGGATGGGTGTGGGGCGCGACGTACCCCGACTTCATGGATGGACTCGCACCCTACGCGTGCGTGCCCGCGCAGATCGCCGGCCGCAATCGCATGATCCGCACGATGGCGATGGATGCCATTCGCCATGATCCCGCGTGGCAGGGCGGCGATTACAAAACGCCTCCGCCTGGGCTGCGTGCCGCGCAGATGATGCTGTACATCATGTCCAGCGCTCCGCTCGTGCAACAGCAGCAGGCGCCGACACGGGACAAGGCCGACAGCGTGATTCGCGCGTACCTCGACGCGCGCATGGCCACCACCGACGCCAATGATTTTCTGTACCAGTTCGACGCCTCGCGTGACTACGACCCGTCGGCGACGCTCGCCCGCATCACGGCGCCGGCGCTGTTCATCAACTCGGCCGACGATCAGGTCAATCCGCCGGAGCTCGGGATGGCGGAGCGGTACGCGGCGATGATGCCGCGTACGAAATTCATTCTCCTGCCCATCACGCCGGACACGCGTGGACACGGCACACATTCGGCGCCCAAAGTATGGGGCGCGTACCTCAGCCAATTCCTCGGCTCGCTGCCCCAGCGGTGAACGCGCCGGCAGTGTCCGTCACGCGGACGTCGCTCACTCAGCTGGTCGCCCGCGCGCTGCAGTTACGCTGCCCGCACTGCGGTGGCCGTAAAATCTTCGCCTCGCTCTTCGAGCTGAACGAGCGCTGCCCGACCTGCGGCATCCGTCTCGAGCGCGGGGAGAGCGACTATTTCGTCGGCGCGTACCTGTTCAACCTGATCGCCGTCGAACTGATCTTGTTTATCTGTGTCTGCGGTTTCGTGTTTTTCACGTGGCCCGATCCGCCGTGGGACCTCATCACGTACGTCACCGCATTCCTGATGCTCTCCGGCTGCGTGTTCTGCTATCCCTTTGCGAAGACCACGTGGCTCGCCGTCGATCTGGCTATCCGGCCGCTCTCGCCGGAAGAGCTGCACGGGCATCACGTTGGTGGTGATGGCAGCGACCGGGAACTCCCGCACGTCTGAGACGGGTCGCGCGACCCCGTACCACGAAAACGCGGCGCGTACTGATTGCAGTACGCGCCGCGTTTTCGTTCGGTTTCACGCCGATGTCGTCGTTACTTCTCGACGAGGATCAGGTAGCGCGACGTTGCCCAGAACTTCACCGGGTCGGTGATGCGAATGCTTTCGCCGCGGAACGCCCCGTCCTTCTCCTTCTTTGCTGCTTCGATCAGGCCCACGTCATGACGCGACACGATGCGATACGGACGATCGTTGCGCGGCAGCGGGATGGTGAGCACCTCGCGACGATCGGCACGCGTGAAGCGCGACTCGTCGAGCGAACGCGCGGGCACCAACGTCTTGCCGAGCTTCACGATGAGCAGGCCACGCGAACCGCCTTCTTCCGTGACCAGCTTGTCGGCGATGAGCTGACGACGTGAGCCGACCACGTAGAACACTTTGTTCTCGCGCACGTCCATCGCCTTGACCGTGTCGCTGAGCACGGCCTTCTCGACCGTGAGCTGCGCGTTCTGCATGCGCAGCGCGCGGATCTCTTCCTGGAACGCGGCGATTTCCTTGTCACGCATGGCGAGCCGCGCGTTCAGATCGACGAGAAGCGTGGCGGCCGCACTCGAATCGGTCCGCATCGTCTTCATCGTATCGAGCATTGCCGCGACCTGACGCTGCCGTGCCGCCAACCGCTGCCGCATCTGCGCCAACCGGTCGAGGATGTCCTTCTGCGCCGCCGCCGCTTCCGTCTTTCCAGACTCGTCGCTCTTCGTGACGCCCACCTTGCTGGACAGACCGCGCACCTTACGAAGCTCGGCATCGACTTCATCGGCGAACTTCGAGGCTTCGACAACCTGGGCCAGTGCGCGATCTTTGTCGGCGCTCGTGCCCTGCATCAGCCCCTGCAGCGAGTCGCGTTCGGCGCTCGCGCTGGCCAGTGCGGCCGACAGCGAGTCGGAGCGGGCACGGGCCGCGGTATCGGTACAGGCGCTCAACGCGAACGCGAGCACAACAGCAAACGCCGACGTCCCGCGCTTACAGTATGAGAAAGAGATCATGGAATTTGTGGCGAGAGGGAGAACAACGTAAAAACGTACCGGTCTCGTGCGTCACAGGAAAGTGTCGCACGTCACGCAATTGCAAAATCGGCGGCGCAATCGGGGGGCCTGGTTACGGCGTCCAACCGCGGAGCGCATAGAGCAGGGTGGCCGCCAATTCGTAGACCACGTCGGCGAAGGCCAGCCGCCGGTTTTCCGGTCGATCGAGCCGGGAGAGCGCGTACTCGCGGGAGACGGCGGGGAGGCAGCGCGTCGGCAGCCCGGCGTGCTCGACGGCGGCACAGGCTCGCCGCGAGTGCAGCGGAGACGTCACCACCACGACCTGCCGCCATCCATGCGTGCGCGCCATCGCGGCAAAGGCCAGCGCTTCGTCGCGGGTGCTATGCACGTTCCGGACGAAACGGAGCTCCAGATCGGGGGCCATCAGCTGCGCCAGTTCGCGCTGATCGCGCTCGGAGCTTTCCGCCGACTTGTCGGCGTCGTCGCCCACCACCGAGAGCGCCACCACGGGAATGCCGAGCCGGCGCGCGTGCTGAAAGCCGCTGATGAGACGCTCGAGCGCTGCGCCGGCGACCCGCCCTTCGGAGGTCACGCTGCCCGAGAGAATGACCACGGCGTCTGGCGCGCCGGGCACCGCGGCGTCATCGCGACGCACGAATGGGGCGACCATCGGCGTCACGAGGGGCGTGTAGGACACCAAAAGCAGCAGCGTGCTGAGGAGTCCGGAGATCAGCCACAGCCACGCACCGCGGGATGACGTAGCCAGCAGCGCGCCCGCGACCATCAGCGCCAGGCGCGCGGTAAACGACGACACGCCGACGGCGGTCCACACACCGAGGGTTGCCGCAAGCTGCATGATCGCGAGCCCCAACACGGCGCCGGCGCTCCGTACCAACCACGCGGGGGCGCGGCCGCCGACATCGGCACCACGCCCCCGAAACATCACATCACTCACGCGAGTCCGCCTGTGCGTACACGGCGTACTCGCTCACGGCTGATCCTGCGTGACGCGCTGCCCCTTGGGTGGTGCCTGGTACTTGTCGAACCAGCTGCGAAGGTAGAGCTGCGTGCGCACAAAGTTCGACGGTGTCGAACTGGTGCCGTGCCACTCGTCGTTGAAGCGGATCATCGCCGTTGGCACCTTCCGGATCTTGAGCGCTTCGTAAAATTCTTCTGTCTGGCTGATCGGTGTGCGCAAATCGTTCACGCCCGTCATCAGCAGCGTCGGCGTTTTCACGTTGCCCACGTACATCAGCGGTGAGCGCTTGAGGTGTTCGCTGGGATCATCCCACGGATACTTCGCGAAGTTGTAGTACCAGCTGGAGCCGTCGGTCGTGCCAACGAAGCTGAGCCAATTGATGACCGGGCACATGGACGCGGCCGCGGCGAATCGGTCGGTATGCCCCACCGTCCACGCCGTCAGCACGCCGCCACCTGAACAGCCGTACACGTACAGCCGGTTGCTGTTTACAAAACCGCGATTGATCACGGTGTCCACGCCGGCCATGAGGTCATTGTAGTCCTTGCCGGGATACGCATTCTTGATCGCGTTGCCGAATGCTGAGCCGTAGCCGGTAGAGCCGCGCGGATTGGTGTACAGCATGACAAACCCGTTCGACGCGTGATCCTGCCGCGAGAAGTTGAAGCCCACGTTGTACATCGAGTGCGGGCCACCGTGAATCTCGAGCATGAGCGGATACTTCTTGGTCGCGTCGAAGTCGGCCGGCTTCACGATCCAGCCTTGAATGCGCTGCCCGTCCACCGACGTGTACCACACTTCTTCCGTCGTTGCGAGCTTCTTACCGGCGAGCACATCCCCGTTCACGTCGGTGAGCTGCTTGAGCGTCGGCGTGCGCACATCGAACGCCACGATGTCGTTGGGCTTTGTGGGCGACGTGGCAACACCGACGGCCATGAAGTTCTTGTTCATATCGCTCACCGTGAGCACGTGCGCGCCCTTCGTGACCTGCCGGATCTCGCCCTTGAGCGAGACAAAGTACAGGTTACGCGAGCCTTCATTCTCCACGTTGAAGTACACGCCGCTTGCATCCGGCGCCCACATCATGCCGCTGGGCGAACGATCCAGCTTCTCGGTGAGCGCGCGTGCGTTCCGGCCGTCGGCATCCATCACGTACATCGTGGCATCCTTCCACGTGGCATCGGTGCTGTCGTAGCCCGTGTACGCGATGAAACGGCCGTCGGGCGACGGTGCCGGCGAGTTGTCCGGACCGTTGCGCGACGTGAGCGCCGAAACGGCGCCGGTGGCAATGTCCACTTTGTAAATGTCGCTCTGACGCCAGGCGTATTCGGCGTCGGCAGTACGCAACGACGTGAAGACAAAGCTCCGGCCATCGGGCATCCACGTCGTGCCATTGGCGGCCCAGTCACCACTCGTGATCTGCTGTGGCGTGCCACCATCGGCGGGTACGGTGAACAGCTGTCGCAGGCCGTCTTCGAGAAAACCCTGACGATCGGCGCGGTATTTCACTTTCGTGACGACCCGTGGTGGCTCCGTCCACTTGGCACCACGCGGCGGTGTCGGCATCGCGATACGCCACGTGTCGGTGCCGCGCACCAGCATGCCGAAGCCGATCGTCCGGCCGTCGGGTGACCACTCAACATCGGCCGGCGCCTCCGTGAGTCGCGTGATCTGCGTGGTAGCGCCTTCGGTATCCATGTAGCGCACCCAGATCTGCGCGCCGCTGGGTTCGCCGGGCGCCACATACGAAATCCGCGAACCATCGGGCGACCACTTCGCGTCGGACCCCTTCACGAGCACGCGGTTCTTGGCGCCGTCGGCATTCATGATCCACACCGAGGATTCACGCTTGTCGTTCAGCTGATCGATCCACGTGCGCGTGTAGATGATCTGTCGGCCGTCGGGCGACAGGCTGGGTGCGGCCACGTCCTCCCAATTGAAGTAATCGGCAATGGTCAGTCGATCCTTCGGCAACGGCTGCTGCGCCGACAGATGGGTGGGCAGCAGCACGGTGAAACAGAGTGGCGCGGCGAACAGCACGGCGCGCGCGGAGCGGGCAATCAGTGCGGACATGAGTTCCTCAAAGGGGCGGCTTGAAAACAGAAACGCCCCCAATGCTGGGGGCGGATCGGCGACTTTGCAACAAGGAGGCGAACTTACTGTTTGATCGAGTCGGCGAAGGCGAGCAGCGAATCGCGCATCGTGGCGCCGGATCCGTCGACCAGGCGGCGTACGCCCTTCCACTGACGAATGAGTGGCGAACGCTCGGTAATGCGAGTCTCGATCACGCGGCGTTGCGACGTACTCGCATGCACCATGCGGCCTTCACCCACGTAGATGCCGATGTGCGAGATGCGCGTGCCCCGACCGAAGGTGAGCAGGTCGCCCGGCTTGAGCGCGGCGAGATTTTTGGGCACTTCCTGACCGACCGTCGCCTGCTTCTGCGCGGTGCGGGGGAGCATGACGTTGAGCGCGCCCATCACGTACTTCACGAGGCCGCTGCAATCGAGCGCGAGGTTTGGCTTCGTGCCGCCAAGTTGGTAGTGCGTTCCGATTTGTCCACGCGCCTTCGCGACGATGGAATCACGGAGACTCTGCGCCGACGCACTCCATGCGGCAAACGGCTTCCGAGACTCGAGCTTTCCAACCAATTGACCTTCGGCCGCCGGTGCGATCGCGACGAGCGCGGCGCACAGACTGAGCGAAAGGAGTTGGCGCGAGAGGGAGATCACGATACGCGGTGCTCGGGGGTCGAGGTTGGTCCGGAACGAGGAACCTAGCCCAACCATAACCGTCACGCTACCGGTCTGTATCACAGGGCGGGACTCCGTCGGTTCGCCTCAGGCCCCCGGTTTGGGCAGCCCGCCGGCTACCGGATCCCGAGCGCCTTGTGGGTCTGCACGGAAAGCCGCCACTGGGGATGCGCCAAACAGTACGCCAGGGCCGCCGCCGTGTTCGCCGCCGCCTGCGGTCCGTCCATCGGCTGCAGCAAAAAATGACGAAAATCGAGCCCCTCGAAGCGCTCCGGCAGGGCCGTGGGCTGCGGGAATACCAGCTTCAGCTCGTGGCCCGAGGTCAGCATCAGCGGGGCCTGCGCCTTCGGGCTCACGCAGATCCAATCCAAGCCGTCAGGCGGCACCTGGGTCCCGTTGGTTTCCACGGCGATCTCGAAGCCTTCGGCGTGCAGCGCGGCGACCGCCTCGCTGTCGAGTTGCAACAGCGGCTCACCGCCGGTGCAGACGACAAACGGGCGCACGGTGGCCGGTGCGTCGGCCGGCCACCGGCTCTTCACGAACGCCGCCAACTCGGCAGCCGTCGCAAACTTCCCACCGTCGGGCCCTACACCGACAAAGTCCGTGTCACAAAAAGTACAGACGGCGGTGGTTCGGTCGGCCTCGCGCCCCGTCCACAGGTTGCAACCGGAAAAGCGGCAGAAGACCGCGGCCCGTCCCGCCTGCACGCCCTCGCCCTGCAGGGTGTAAAAACATTCGCGAACAGTGTACGCCATGGTTCAGACTCCTTCGGCGTACGCGATCGGGTCGGTCGACCCCGCATCGGCAAAACCACGCAAGCGGAGCTGACAGGCGTCGCAATGGCCGCAGGCAGTTCCATCAGGGGCCGGGTCGTAGCAGCTGGTGGTGATCGAGTAGTCGACGCCCAATTCCCGACCAAGACGTACAATGTCCCCTTTGCTGAGATGCTGCAGCGGCGCATGGATCTTCAGGCGCTGCGTGCCCTCCACGCCAGCACGCGTTGCCAGATTCGCCATGTGTTCGAACGCGGTGATGTATTCCGGGCGGCAGTCGGGGTAGCCCGAGTAGTCGAGTGCGTTTACACCGATGAAGATGGCCCGGGCGCTGAGCGTCTCCGCCCACGCCAGCGCAAACGACAAAAAAATCGTGTTTCGCGCCGGCACATAAGTGACGGGGATTTCGTTGGTCGGATGCGCCACGTCACGGTTCTTGGGGACGTCCACATCGGCCGTGAGGGCCGATCCGCCCCACTGCCGCAGATCGATATCCACGACCACGTGCTTCTCGACACCATGCGCGGCCGCCACGCGCCGAGCCGCGTTGATCTCCTGGGAATGGCGCTGCCCGTACCGGAACGTTATCGCGAAGGGCGTGTACCCCTCGCGACGCGCGACGGCGAGCACGGTCGTCGAATCGAGACCGCCCGACAGTAGCACGACAGCGGGACGTAGAATCGGCGTGGCGTCCGTCAACACGGACGTGGTTTCGAGGGCAGGCATTTATGAAAGATAGTCAATTACCTTGTCTCGATGATCGATCTGCTCTCTGATCCGCAGGCGTGGATTTCCCTGCTGACGCTAACGGTGCTCGAGGTCGTCCTCGGGATCGACAACATCATTTTCATCTCGATCCTGGCCGGGAAGCTGGCCCCGGTCGATCAACCGAAGGCCCGTCGGTTCGGCCTCATGGGCGCATTTCTGTCGCGTGTGGCGCTCTTGCTGTCGATCACCTGGGTCATGCGTCTCACCGAGCCCATGTTCACGCTGATCGGTCGCGCCGTGTCCGGCCGTGACCTGATTTTGCTCGTTGGTGGTTTTTTCCTGATCGGCAAAGCCACGCTCGAGATCCACAGCAAGCTCGAAGGATCCGAGGAGTCGACGACCTCCGCGAAAGGCGGGCGTTCGTTGTGGGCGACGGTGGCCCAGATCGCCGTGATCGATATCATTTTCTCGCTCGACTCAGTGATCACTGCCGTGGGCATGGCGGACAGCGTCGTCATTATGATCGCCGCGAACCTGATCGCCCTCGGCGTGATGCTCTTCGCGGCCTCGCCGATCAGCGCGTTCGTGGATGAGCACCCCACGGTGAAGATGCTGGCGTTGTCGTTCCTGGTGCTGATCGGCACCAACCTTGTGGCCGAAGGAATGGGGCAGCACATCTCGAAAGGTTACACCTACATGGCGATGGCCTTCTCGGTCATCGTGGAAATGCTGAACATCCGCGTGCGCGGCAAGTCGGACGCGGTGAAGCTGCACGGCGTGCCGCATGCGCCCGAGACGGTGTAGCCAGCCCCTCGCAGCCGGTAGGCGCCTGTCGGTCGGCGGTACAGACGAGCGTCCTCTTTTGGGGACGCTCGTAGTGCATCTACACGAGACGCGCGTGCCACGTGTTGATGGTAACGCATTTTATGCCAATGAGTTGGTCTCGAAGGTGAGGCGGCGGATCGTTGGCCGATCTGAGCGGCTCGCGACATGCACTTCGTGTACATGTCACCTTCTGGAGATCACCTATGTCGAATTCTGACCGCAGCGCCTCCCGCAGCGCCTCCCGCAGCGCGTCGCTCGCGTGTCCTTCGTCGGCCGCGCTCTCGCGCAAGCTCGCCGTCGTCGTCGCGTCATCACTACTGGCCAGCATACTTGTCGCGAAGACTGCGCAGGCGCAGCCCGGGGTAGGGGCCTCACTGACGCCCTTCGCCGGCTACCTCATTACGGGCAACTGGTACGACGGCCCGATCGGCACGAGTCTGTCAACCACGAACGCTCCTATGGTTGGCGGACAAGCCAGCATCCCGCTCACCAAGGGCATCGCACTCGTCGGCAACCTGGCGTATGCGGCGGGCGACCTACGCATAGGGTTGCCGTTGCTCGGTGGTGTCAACGTGGGGACGGTCAAAACGTGGCTGTACGACGCCGGCCTCGAGCTTGGAGGACTGCCCGGCAAGAAAGCCGGCATTGCGCCGTTCGTACAGTTCGGCATCGGTGGATTGACCAACGATATCAAGAATTCCCTCTTCGACGTGCGTGCCTCGAACATTGCGTACACCGGTGGGGTAGGCCTTGATATCGGTGTGGCCCAAAGCTTCGCCCTGCGCGTGCAGGCCAAGGACTGGGTCAGCCGATTCAATTCGGAGGAAGCTGTGGGCTTCCGTGCCGAGGGGAACCTCGCGCACAACTGGGCGCTCACCGCCGGGGTGAAGTTGACCTTCTGAATCCCCGGGCGCTCCCCCGAGCGTTAACTTGGCACGACGCGTTCCGGTCCATTCGGCCGCGTCGAATCTCGATGTCGCGCCGCGCCGGCCGCTACCGGTCGCTCGACGCGCTGTCGATTTCTTTCAGGAGCAGGCCCTTGCTGAATCAGATCGCTCGCCACCGGTTCGCATCTGCCGCACAGCGCTCGTGGGCGTTGGCTGCGGTTCTGTCGCTGTGTTCGCTGCAATCGCCGGAGCTGTCGGCACAGGCACCTCCCGTCGGCACGCCTCCGGTCGATACCGCGCGTTCGGCGCTCGCTGGCGCTACGGCGAGCGCTCCAGCCGATCCGCTTCGTGGCGACCCGGCCACGATGAGTTCACTCGGCTCGCAGGCGCGCAGCATACAAGACGGCTTCGAGCGGAATCATCGCACGGGGCTGCGCTTCTACAACGGCGGCGCCGATGCGTCGTGCGAAGTGCAGCTTGGGCGGATCTGCTACTGGAACAACAACGGCGACGTGCCGCCGCCGGCCGAGCGCAACGATGCAAAGCTCGAGCGCGAGCAGCTGCTGGATCTCCTTTCGCAGGCACAGGCGGCCGACCCGAAGGACGATTGGGTGAACGGCATGCGCGTGCGCTACGCGATCGAGTCGGAACAGCGCGACGTCGCGATCGGTGCCGCTCGCGCCTGCAAGGGCACACCGTGGTGGTGCGAAGCACTTGAAGGTCTCGCCCTGCACAATGCGAATCAGCACAAGGACGCCACGGCCGCGTTTACGCGCGCGCTCACGTCGATGCCGGTTGCGCAGCAATGCGCGTGGACCGACCTCACCTGGTGGCTCGATCCCGCAATGCACGCCGCGTACAAGGCCACACTCTGCGCCAATCGCGGTGCCGAGAATATGCGCGTGCTGCGCCTTGCGCAGCCATTGTGGATGCTTCCGTCAAACGACCTTCAGAACGAATTGTATGCGCGGCGCACGATGTCGCGCGTACACTCGCTAGCCCGCATTCCGTACGATCTGCAGTGGGGCGATGATTTGCTGGAGTCGCAGATTCGCTACGGGTGGCCCACCGCATGGTCGGTGCAGAACGGCGGCGTCGCCGATCCGCGTCCACCCTCGGTGATCGGCCATGAGCCAACGCCGAGCTACGATTTCATGCCGGTTCCGTCGGCTATCGCGACGCCACTCGCCGCCACACCGGGCGACTGGAATCCGCGACGACAGAAGGCGCGCATGCGCTACGCTCCGCGCTACGCCAGCGGCTTTGGTGCACTGCCGAATCAGTTTGCGCGCTTCCTGCGCGGCGATACGACGATCGTGGCCGGCGGTTATCGCCTTATGCGCGAACTCGAAATGGGACGCGCGCCGTACACGGCTGCGCTTACCGGCGATGCCTTCGACGGTCGTGAGCCGTTGCAAGCAAAGCGCGATAGTGCGCAGGCAAACGGCGCGTTGCTGTTGCCGATCCGCACCCCCATGCTGGCCAGTCTCGAGGTGCTCGCACCGATCGGCAAGCGCGCCGCGCGCGTGCGCACGATGATCACGCCGTTGCCCGCTGGTACGCGCCTGTCCGAGTACCTCCTGCTGCAACGCGGTGACGTATCGGCCACGCCGATGCTCGAGCGCAACGCACTGCAAGCGTACGGCAGCAACGAGATCGAATCCGGCACGTCGATCGGTATTTACTGGGAGATGTATCGTCCGGCCTCACCGGGACAGCCACTGCAGGTAAGCCTGCGCGCTACGCGCGTGGGCGCCGGCTTCTTCCAGAAACTCGGCAGCTCGATCGGTCTGTCCAAGTCCGTGACGCCGGTGTCGATCAAGTACAACGACAACGGACGCCCCGATGGCGGGCCTGGACGCAGTCTGAACATCAACTTCCCGCAAGTCCCGGCGGGAGATTATCAGCTCACGCTGATGGTGTCGGGCGTGGGAATTACGGACAGCACGACGCAGGTGATACGAGTGAAAGGCGGGAAGTAGGGGATTTGAAAAAGCGCTACGGGCCCTGTCGAAGCGATCGACAGGGCCCGTAGCGCTTGTCACATCAGACCGTCTCGAGTCAGCGCCGCTTTCCCCGCACCGTAATCATTCCGACCGGGCTCCCGTAATCATCACTGCCCATCGGTAACCCCGGCGGTGCGATCCACGCCCCGCGATCCGCCCGCACCGTGATGCGGTGCATACCCGGCGCGAGTTTAAGTTCCGCTCTCCACCGTCCGCTCGTGGCGCGCTGCATCTGTGTGACGATCCACTCGGTGGCATCACCCATGAGTTCTACCGATTCGGCGCGCGGCGCATCGATCAACAGCACGACGCGCAGCGTGTCACCGTCGGGAGCCGACACCCCTTGCTCCACGGCGAGCGAGTCGACGGCGCCGAGCGTGCGCGTTTCAAACGCGAGAATACCGCCCGGTGTTCCGTCGGTGCCGCGGAAGGGCAGGCGTGCGAAGCGCACGCCGATCGCCAGCACGGGGGCGAAGCTGCGCGCGCGACGGTTGTCGAGGTCATCCCGCAGCGCGGTGCCACCCACCGTCGCCGCGTTCGTGGCCGCGGCACCGACCAGCGATAGCCATGCGGTGATCGGCTGCACCACCGCCAGCGAAGCGACCGTGGGAAGCATGCTGGGCTTGGGCGACAGCGCGTCGCTGGAAATCCAGGTGGCCACTGGTGACGTCACCGACACCAACCACGAAGTCGGACCTGTCTGGAAGCCCAACGAGGCGATGCCGGTGGCAATGTCACGTCGCTGCAGTGAGCGCGTGGTGCGATTGCTCACGAGTCGCGCAAATCCGCCCACGGTGGGCATCGTGATCGCCTCGGGTTCTTCGATCGTGAGCGTCTGCGTGGTGGTGCGCGTGGCGCGCTCCACGGAGAAGCCAAACGAAAACTCCATGCCCGACACATTCGTCATCACGCCCGCTTCGGCGCGACTGATGGCGCCGACATCGACACGACGTGAGACCGTGGTATCGACCGCGCGAAGGTCAAAGCCACCGGCCATCATGGGCGGCATGGCGTGGCCCAGCCTGTCGGCTGTGGGATTAAGACCGTTCACCGAGGCGTGGCCGTAGCTGATCGCACTCCACACGCGCTGCTCGCCCACACGGGCCCGCGCGCGAAGCGCGAGCGTGCCCTCGAGCTGACCCGCAGTGCCCACGCCGTCGGGGACACGCCAGTTGCCCGTGCCCAGCGCGGCAAACCGTACGTGCCCGATTCGACCCAGGGGCTGCGTCGCGCCGAGCCACAGGTCGTTGCGCTGCGAGAGCGCGTTGCCCGTGCCGTCCGGAAGGGCCGCCATGCCGAGCACCGAGAACGTGGAGGCGTCGGTGACTGGACCAATGGTGGCTGCTGGTGCGATCGGTGCGTCACCGCGGACTTGTGCTGCGAGCGAAGGTGCGATCGCGAGGCTGGCCAGTCCGCACGGGGCCAATACACGCAACAAAGCCCGTCCGCCGCTCGGCAAAGAGCGACGGTGCGACGCGCTGGGGAGGAGGCGAGCGGGCGTCACGAATCAGGAGGGCGGACTGGCTTGCGGTCGCTCGTCGCAGGAGTGGACGGCGACACGGCACCAGTGACCGTGCCCCGAACATAGCGATTTAGCGCCTCGAGAGCCATACCCGGTCCTCGCTGCGCGCTTTTCGCTACCGTGGATTGCAGACCGAGCAGTGCGTCGTCGGAACGGGGAATGCGGGCGATGGTCGTGACCGCTTCGCGCGCTGTCGAGGTCGGCACGCCGCGTTTGACCACGTCGGTGATCACGACCAGCGCGATGACGGCGCTGCCGGCCGGGCGCGTGCTGCGCACCATGGCCAGCGTCTTGGCGTCGATGCCCGCCCGCAGCGCGGTCGCGCCCGCATCGAGCTCGGCCACGGTGCTGCCCTCGCCCAACGCCAACTTCGCGTCCGCCAGCGCGACGGCATGCGCCCGCACCACGCTCAAAATACGCGCACCGCCGACACGTCGTGCGGCGCCTTCCAGCGCGCGATTGATCAGGGGCGCCGTGGGCAGTCCCTTGGCCGCCGCGTCATCGAGCAGCAGGCGCAACGCGTTGGCGGTGAGGGTATCGAACCGGGCCGCGTCGAACTGTCCCTGCGGATCCCGGAAGAACACGGTGTCGATTGACGCCGCGAGCGAGGCCACCGCGTGAGCGGCGCCTCCGCGGGTCGTGGCCACCAAGGTGGCCGCCGCCAGGGGTGAGACAATCGTGGTGGTCAACAGCTGCAGCGCCAGCCAGAGCGTTGTTCTCGCGCGGGGCCTCATCGCGGGCCGTCCACGACGACGGCGTTGGCCGGGCCATATCCCCCGTCGGGTACCTGCGGGGCCAGTGGATCGACGAGCCACTTTTTCCCGTCGATCACGAACGCGTATACGTGCCGGCCGGGAGGCAGCGGCACCTGCGCCGACCAGGCACCGTCAGTGGAGCGACGGACCATCGGCGTGGCGTGCTCGTCCCACCCATTGAAGTCCCCGACCAGCGCGACCTCGCGCGCCGTGTTCGGCAGCGTGAGATCAAACCGGATGGCGTCTCCACGTTCTGTGGTCGTGCCCATCGGCTGAACGGGGCGCGGCATTCCCACCCTGATGCCACCGCGCCGTACCACCGCGGTACTGATCGACACCACCAGCACGGCCGCCGCGGCCGCTCCCCACCACCAGCGAGGGCGCAACGACCCGCCGACACGACGCGCCGGCGCGTGCCTGGTGGCCGCCAGCACCGCCGCCGTACAGCGGGAAATCTGCGCCGTGTCTGGTATCGGGAGCGCCGCATACGACGCCCGCACGCGCGCGACCAGCGCCGCATCGTCCGCCAACGTGGCCAGGTCGAGGTCGTTGGGCCCGGCCGATTTATCGCGACTCAAGCGACCTCCCGAGCAGGGCGCGCATCCGCTCGCTGCCACGCTTCACGCGCATCTTCAGCGCCGACTCGCCGGCGCCCGTCATCGCGGACATCTCGCCGTACTCCAGCCCCTCGGCGTATTTGAGCAGCAGCGCTTCCCGCTGCAGCGGGTCGAGCTGGCCAAGTGCATGCACGAGCACGGCGTCTTCGACGCCGCTCGCGAACCCGGGTGGAGGGGCCGGCGCGGACTCAAGAGCGATCTCGTCTTGCACGAACCGACGCGTGCGACGACCGCGGGAGGTAAGGGCGTTGCGGCACTGATTGGTCAGGATTCGAAAAAGCCACCCGCGGAACTGATCGCGCTCGTCGTACCGGCCGATGGCGAGGTAGGCGCGCAGAAAGGAGTCCTGAACCACGTCCTCCGCATCTGCTCGCTCCCCCAGCATGTGGTACGCAAAGCGCCAGCACGCGTCGTAATACCTCGACACCAACGTCCCGAAGGCGTCGGGGTCACCTGCGCGGGTCCGAACAACCAGTTCCGCGTCAGTCATCGACGAGTAACAGCACATCCACGATGCGCGTCACCAGGATGCCCGGTTCCGAGCGAACGCGACCCCGCGGCATCGATCATCCCCCGATCGTTGCTACGGCAAGCATCATCGAGAGCGCCACAAACAACGCCGTCGCCAACTTGTTTACGCCCCCTACCCGGCGCAGCAACTGCTGCGACTCGGCCGGCGCCAACTGCTGCTGCACCGCAAACCGGTTCGCCGCGCGCGCGCGGCGGTACAGGAACCAGTTGGCGGTGCCACCAGACGCGAGCATCGTGGACACGAACACCGCCGCGTTCATCATGAGCAGCCACTCATTTTCCGGCAGCTGCATGGCCGCCATGGTGAGCGGCTTGTCAGCGCCGGTGAGCAGCCGAAACGCGATGCCCGGCAGCAGAAAGAAAAACGCGAATGGCAGATACAACTTGCGGTACAGGAACCACGCCGGTGGGAACGCAATCGCCGCGCTCCAGTTCCAAGTGGGCACGAAGGACGCGTCCTCGAAGAACGGCGCCATCTTTCGACGGTACACTTTCTCCCACTTCGGCCCGATGAACGCCTCCATCTCCACCTCGCTCGGCTGCTCGAGCGACCGCTGCTGATTCTGCTTCTGTGCCCAGAGCGGCAACTCGTTCGGCGGCAACTCGTTCGGCCGAGACGTGGGCGGAAGCTCCGGCGGCGTGTCTGACCCGGAGGGCATCGGCGGCATGGTCATGAGGCCACCGATCCGACAGCGGCGGACGGCTGCTGCTGGCTTAGACAATGCAGTGTCCCGAGTCCCCACACCAAATCCACGGCGTGAATGCCGACGATGCGATGCGCAGGCAACAGCGCCGCCAGGATGTTCAACGCGAGGCGATCGTTCGGATCGTTGAACGTGGGCGCAATGCACACACCGTTCGCGATGTAGAAATTCGCGTAGCTGGCCGGCAATCGTGTGCCGTCCATGATCACGGCGCGCGGATAGGGCAGCGTGACGACGCGCAGCGCGTTGCCGCGCGCGTCCTTCGCACGGTGCAGCCGGTGCAGGTTGTCGAGCGACCTCGCGTGGTTTTCGTCGGCGGGATCTTCCTCGTGCGCCAGCACGACCACCCCCGGCGACACGAACCGCGCGATGTCGTCCACATGTCCGTGCGTATCGTCGCCCACGCACCCCTGTCCCAGCCAGATCGTGTGCGTGATGCCGAGGTACGTGTGAAACGCACGCTCGTAGTCGGCGCGCGTAAAGCCGGGATTGCGCACCTGCACATCGGACAAAAGCCACTCTTCGGTCACCAGCATCGTCCCGAGTCCGTCGGTGTCGATGCCGCCGCCTTCGAGCACCAGGCGCTGTCCGTTGTCATGACGCATCGCTTCCACCAGCGGCAGCGACGTCGCGCGCGAGACCGCCTCGGGTACATGGACGTCGAGCGCATGATTGTCGTACTTGCTCCATGCATCGAAGCCCCAGTGCACGAGCGCCACGCTGCCGTCGGCGCGCTGTACACCGGTCGGCCCCGAATCACGCAACCACACGCGATCGGTGGGTTGCACATGTACGCGATACTGCGCAGCATCCACGCCGTGCATCGTCAACGCCGCGCGCGCGTCTTCGCACACGGCGTCGTCGTGACACAAGATCTCCACGCGCTCATACGGCGCGAGCGCCCGCACGATCTCGGCGTACACCCACGGGATCGGCGCGAACTTGCCGGGCCAATCGGGTTCGTGTGTGGGCCAGCCGATCCACGTCGCGTCGTGACGCTCCCACTCGGCGGGCATCCGCACCGGACCGAGTGCGGACAACTCGATACGGTGACTCAACGACCCGCCAGCCAGCGCTGCGTGATCGGTCCGTAGGCGTCGATGCGACGATCGCGCAGGAACGGCCAGTGGCGGCGCGTCTCCTCGATCAGGTCAAGATCACAGGCCGCGATGAGAATCTCCGGCGCGGTGCCAGCCTGTGCGAGATATCTGCCGAACGGATCGGCGATAAACGACTGCCCGAAAAACTCCAGCCCGTCCGTGCCGGGTTCCGGCTCAAAGCCCACGCGATTCGGCGACGCCACGAACACGCCGTTGGCAATCGCATGCGCGCGCTGCGCGGTGCGCCATGCATCGACCTGCGCGTCGCCGAACGTTGCCTTCTCGCCGGGATGCCAGGCGATCGCGGTGGGATAGAACAGCACCTGTGCGCCAAGCAGCGCGGTGATGCGCGCCGCTTCCGGATACCACTGATCCCAGCAAATCAGCACGCCGATGTCGGCGTACTTCGTGTGCCACACCCGGAAGCCGTTGATGCCGGGGTGCGCATCGTGTCGCAAATCCTCGGTCACGTCGCCGGGGGCGAAGTAATATTTTTCCTCGAAGAGCGGATCGTGCGGGATGTGCATCTTCCGATACGTGCCGAGCACGCTGCCGTCGGCATCGATCACGGTGGCCGAGTTGCGATAGAGCCCCGCCGCCTCGCGTTCGTAGAAGGGCACGACGATGACCACGTCGAGCTCCTTGGCGAGCGCCTGAAATATATGCACCGTCGGGCCGTCAACCGGCTCGGCGATGTCGAACCGCTCTGGCTTCACGCTTTTGCAGAAGTACGGGGCGTTGAAGAGCTCCTGCAAGCAGATGATCTGCGCGCCTCGCGCGGCGGCTTCGCGCACGCGCGTTACCGCACGCGCCACGTTGCTGGCGAGATCATCCGACGCGGTGTCCTGAATGACACCGATGTTCACGCTGTTGGCCATGACGAAAAGTCATCGATCCGGAGGTCAAGGGCAACGTGGCGGGATCACCGTTTTTTCGGCGCCGCCTTCGACACGGCCTTCGACGCGGCCTTCGTCTTGGCCACGGGAGGCTCGAGTGCGGGTTGCAGGTACGCCAGCAGGATGCGTCGCAGATCGTCGAGCAGCGGCTTCTTTTCGGCGGCCACGGCGCGTCCACGACGGGCCAGCAATGATTGTCCGAGCGAGGCGGCCACGAGCGCAATGCGCCGCCGGTCGCGGGTCGCGAGCTTGGGGTTCCGCGCGGCGAAAAGCACATCGAGCCGGTCTACAAACGACTCGAACAGCTGCGTCCGCAACCGCGTCGGTGCCGAGCGGGTGTCGTCGGCGGGACCGTCAACCGTCGCGAACACCCGCCGGAACGCGGGGTGCGTATCGTGAAATTCGGCCAAGGGCTTCACGATCCGATCGATCAGGCGATCGAGGGGCAGGCCGTGCGAATCGATCGGGAACGCACGCTCGTGAATGGCGCGCATCTCATCGGCGTAACGCAGCGCGAGCGCCGCCAGCACGGCATCGCGGTTCGGGAAGAACTGGTACAGCGAGCCCTTCGCCGTTCGAGCCCGGAGTGCGATCGCTTCGGCCGTGGCGGCTTGCAGCCCCTGCTCGGCAATCACGGCGGCCGCCGCGTCGAGCAGCAGTTCCACCCGCGCCTGCCCGCGGGACTGCCGGGGCCGCCGACGATAGGCGTCGAGCGATTGGGGCTCGCTGTTCGGTACAGTCGCGACCTGAGGGGTGGCCGTCAGGGACGGCGCGTCGGTGGAGAGGCGAGCGGTGGGACGGGACGCGCGTTTGACGGGCATCGCCAACGATACCGCGTCGAAAGGACCTTGACAATGCGACGCCACCGTCAAGATTTAACAGTGTTAGGTCATGACGGTGGCGTCGCATTTCCGCGACACCGGATTCCGGTCTCCATTCCTCACGCGCCACTTTCCAGAGGTCCCATGCGCGCGCGCTCTCATTTCGCGACCGTGGTTGTCGTCGCGTCGGCGTCGCTCGTGTTTACCGCCTGCGCCTCAGGTGGTGCCGGTACCGCCGCCCGCGCCGAGGGCACGCGGAACAGTGTCCCCAGTACCTCGCAGAAGGCGATCGCCAACGCGATCGATGCGGCCACGTCCCCGTTCGTGGGCTCGCTCAAGACGAAAAGGTACTACGCGCAGAACTGCCACCCGGTGAAGCTCATCAAGGCGGAAGCCAAAGTCGGCTTCGTGTCAATGAAGGACGCGGAGGACGCAGGATTCTCGCGCGATCCGTACAGCACCGACTGCCAGTAGGCTTCCCGGCGCGTCGGTTACCGGTATTGCCGGTTACCGGTATTGCCGGTTACCGGAGTTGTCCGCGAATCAGCAGCGCGACAACGTCCATGACATTGGTACCGGTGGGGCCGGGGCGCAGCAGCGCGTCGGCCGCGTCGAGCGGGAACCACGACCGACCGGTGGAGAGGTCGTCTTCCGGTAACCGACCGGCTCGGCGGGCCAGCGCCGGCATGGCGGCGTCCACAATGGCGCCGGCGGCGTCTGTGGGGCCGTCGCGGCCGTCGGTGCCTGCCGCCAGCACGCTGATCCGCCACGCTCGTGCATCGCCGTGCGCAGCCGCTGCCTCGAGCGCCAGCGCCGCCGATAGCGCAAGCACCTGCATGCGACCGCCGCGCAGCGGTTCATCGCACCACGGCACGTCCAGAGACTCCTCGGCGTTGCGCGACATCGCCCGATCGGCCGTCTCGCGCAGATGCACCACGGGCTCGCCGCCATACACCAGTAGCGTGTCTTCGCGCACGTCGGGCGCGGCGTGCAACGCGAGGTGCGCCAGCTGATCGCCCAGTTGCGCGGCGTCGCCGTTTAGCGGCGTCGGTTGCACCACCACCTGCGCGATGCCCAGCGTACGCGCGGCGTTGGCCAGCGCCTGCACCGCGTCGGCGTTGCGCGCCACGAGGGTGTAGTCCACGCGATCGAACGCGGGGTGCTCCATTGCGGGCACGCGCGGCGGATCGCCGGCGCCTTCGAGGCCGAGCACCGTGCCCATTACGCGCTCCACGCGCGATCGCATGTCGTGCGCATCCAGCAACGCTAAAAACGTCGCGTCGTCGAGTGGATCGGCCGTGCATGGGCCGGATCCGATTACCGCCGGATCGTCGCCGATTACATCGGAGATCGCAAAGACCGGCACGTGTTCGGCGCCATGCTGCACGAGACGGACGGCGAGACGTCCTGCGCCCCAGCGCAGCACGCGACGACGGATCGCATTCATCTCGTGAATCGCCAGCCCCGACTCCAGTAATGTCTCGGCCAGATTCGCGAGATGTGATTGCGCTCGATCGGCGTCTCCGACGGTCTGAGACAACGTGGCGATGGGTGCCGCACAGAGCGACGTGGTACCGCCGGAGAGCAGCACCAGCACGATACTGCCGTCGTCAATACTGTGCGCCAGATCATCGAGCGCGTCGGCCGCATCGAGCGATGCCGGCCCCGGCACCGGATGATCTCCGACCAAGAGGCGAATGCGTGCGGGCAAGTCGCTACCCATCTCTCCGCGTTTCGGTTCATGCGCGGCCACAACGAGCCCTCCATGCGCCGTGCGTTTCAGCTGAGCGAGCGCGTCGAGTGCGCCGGCCATCATGGCCGGTGCGGCCTTGCCCAGCGCGATCACGTACACCGGCGCATGCTCCGACAACGACGGGCGCACGGCGAACCACGCGCGCACCGCGTCGCGTGTGCGGGGAAACGGCGCCGCGCCCTGCACCGCGGCACGATACAGTGCCGAGAGCAGGGCGCGGGGCTGCTGCGTGGAATTCACGAGCGGTGCGCCGGCGTTCGCGGGCGCGAACGATTTAGTGCGAGTGCGAGCCGCCGGCGGCCGTGATGGCGGTGCCGAGGTCCGTGTAGGCGTCGGCGGACATCTGATTGAACGGGGCCGCGACATACGAGATCTTGCCCGACGGATCGATCACGTACAGCGTGCGCTTGTGGGAGCCGGTGCCGGCGTTGGCGCCGTACGCCACGCCGACCTTGCGGTCCGTGTCGGCGGCGAACTGGAACGGAAACTTCGCGTCCCGGGCCCACGCGACGAGTGCTGTGTCGCTGTCGATGCTGACGCCGATGAGCGTGACCTTCTTTCCGCCCTGGAACGTGTTGGCGTACTTGTCGCGATACGTTTCCATCTGCACCGTGCAGCCGCTGGTGCGCGCCTTCGGGAAGAAGGCCAGCACGACGGTCTCGCCCTTGTGCTCGGACAGCTTGAACGGCTTGGCGGCGACACCAGCCGACGTGACGACCGTCACGGTAAAATCAGGCGCCATCTCGCCGACCTTGAGCGGTGACAGCGCGGCGGCCGGTGCGGCCTGCGCGCCGACCAGGGACGGGGCGATTGCAGCCACAGCGAGCACCGCAACGAAACGAGCGGCACGCGAGCGAATGGACATCGAAAACTCCGGAAGGTAATGGACGGTGATACGGTGCACGTCGGCGAATGCCGAGTCACCATGACGGGTGGATGGTACGCGGTTGCGCGGCGCCCCGCCATGCTCCAGCGAGTGTCGCAGGCGGGGGACGGGGCACTGACCCCGCCTGAGGACAACGTGTTACCCAGAACAGCGGTTTCCGGGGCATTCTGGCCGGAAGTCGGGCGATTCGCCGTGGCACGCCCCCTGCTTTGTAGGGACCGTGCAAGCACGATCATCTCAGGAGGATCCATGACTCATATCCGTACGCGCATCCGCCACGCCTCGTTGCTGCTGGCCCCCGTCGCCTTCGGAGTGTTGACGGCCTGTGGTGGAGTCGATCAGCGGCTCGACGAGCAGCTGAAGGCCGATCTGGCCGCCGCCGCGCAGTCGCCCGGCAATCGCGGACAGTTCGCGAGTCCGGGCGAGTTGGGGTATCCGCAGGGGTACGCACCGCAATACCCGGGGCAGTATCCCGCACCGTATGGCTATCCCCAGGCGGGATACCCGCCAGGCTATCCGCCGGCAGCGTATCCACAGGGATATCCGGCACCGCAGCCGCCAACGCGGGTGGTGTACGTGCCGCAGCGGTCGACGGTCCGACGGACGAGCAGCGCCGGGAGCGGTGGCGGTTCGACCGATGGGTCAGGGAGCGGCTCGGGTACGCGCCCGGCCAACACGCAGAAGGGCGCGATCATCGGTGCGGCCACAGGTGCGGCGATCGGTGTCGCGACGGCGCGTGACAAGGTGAAGGGTGGTGCGATCGGCGCCTTGGGCGGCGCCGTGTTGGGCGGCCTCATTGGTCATCAGATCAAGAAGCCGTAGTGAGTTGTGAGGGGAGTTGCAGGACGTGCTTCGTGGAGGGGCGCGCGCACCCCGCCACCGGGATTCCGGTGGCGGGGTGTTCTGCCGTCGTTTCTACCCAATGACGGTGAGTGCGCGGGGCGATGTTCGCACCACCACATCACACGACCCCGCCTGCTGCAGCTCGCCATCCGTTTCGAACAGCGGGGGCGCGTCGAACTGCACGTGAAAGGTGTGGTCGCGTCGGAACGACACATGCGGCGACGACAGATGCGCGCCGCGCATGGCGTTGGCGAACAGCGGTACACGTGCCAGAGGCGCCACGTTGCGAATGGTGACGCAATCGAGCACGCCGTCATCGAGCTGCGCGTGCGGCGCGATGCGAAACGCACCGCCAAAGCAGCGTCCGTTGGCAAAAACCGTCATGAGATATTGCGACATCACCTCCGGAGCGTGGCCATCACCGGTCGCGCGCGCACGGAATCCGCGGTAGCCGAACAGGGCGCCGAGTGCCGTGCTCACATACGCGGCTGTGCCCCGCCACCGTCCGGGGGTGCGCATGCGTTCAAGCACCTCCACGTCGAATCCGAAACCGGCGGCATTCACGAACGGCACGTCATTCACGAAGCCCACATCTACCTCGTGCGTCGCACCGGCCGCGATATGTGCGGCCATGCGCGATACATCGTGCGCGGGTATCGCCAGCGACTTCGCGAAGTCATTCCCTGTGCCCGCCGCGAAGATGGCCAGTGGCACCCGCGCACCGCCACGCGCTTCACTCACAAGCAGGCCTCGCACGGCGTGACTGATCGCCCCGTCGCCACCGACCACCGCCAGCGCACGCGCGCCGGCCGCGCTCGCGTCACACGCGATGCGCGCCTCGTCGCCTCGCGCGTGCGTTTCGCGCAGCTCCACGCGCAGTCCCGCCGCGCGCAGCGCGTCGTGGGCGGCGCGCGCCACGCGGATCGCCCGACCGCGGCCAGCGGCGGGATTTACCAACAACACAACGGGAGCGGTCACGCGATGGCGACACGCGCAACGTCGCAGCGAAGCAAAAATGGAGAACACAGCATTGTGTATGCGGTTGTGGTGCTAGCGATCACAGGGTGTGCGTGATCATGCCAGCGCTGTAACAGGCTTTTTCGCGGGCTCGTGCGGTGCATCACCAAGCGAGCGTCCCACAATCACTAACTTACCTCTGTACCCGCTCGGCCCGCTGCGGCGACCCAGACCGGATCGCCGATGATGCACTTTTGAGGAGAGCAATTATTATGCAAACTATTCCGTTCATGGTCCCTGGTCGCCGATCGCATGCCGTAACACGCGTCGCGGCTGTCCTCGCGGCGATCGCGTTATCCTCCTGCAGCGACGGCACCAGCCCGTCGTCGGCCCATAGAGTTGGTGTCGGGTTCCAGCTCGCCCGCACGTCGATGGCGTCTTCCCTGTTGGTCGCCAGCGTCGATGGTAGCGCGCTGAGCGTGCCGGGCACGACGCCCACGATTACCATCACAGCAAACGGCACGCGCATCGAACGTGATGGCGACGTGCTGCTCGTGTCCAAGGCGCAACTGGTGGTGCGCAACGTGAAGCTCAAGTCGGCATCCGCCGTATGCGCGGACGATAGCGATGATGAGTCCTCATCGTCGTCGTCATCGTCACGTAAAGACGACGATGACTGCGTCGCCATCCGCGTAGGTCCGTACCTGGTCAATGTGCCGGTGAACGGCGCCGACGGCGCGCGTGTGGCCGTCAACGTGCCGGCTGGCACCTACTCGTCGATCCGTCTGTGGCTGCACAAGGTGACCAGCAGCGACTCCGCCAACCTCGCCTTTCGTCAGGCCAATCCGGACTTCCGCGACATCAGCCTGCGTCTTGAAGGTACCTTCAACGGCACACCCTTTATTTTCGTGAACGATGTGAACGCCAAACTCACCGTGCCGCTCGCCACACCGCTCGTGGTCGGCACCGGCGGCGATAACGTGACGGTCACGATCGACCTGAGCACGTGGTTCCTGCGCTCGTCGGGTGGGCTCTACTCACCGGCCGCGGCGAACACGTCGGGCCAGATAAGGGCGCAGGTGCAGAACAACATCCGGGGGGCGTTCCGGGCGTTCAAGGACCAGGATAAGGATGGGCGTGAGGATCGCTAACCGCGAAGTAGGGAGTAGGGAGTAAAACGGCGGGCTGCGAAGAGTGTTTCTCCGCAGCCCGTTTCCGTTCCCTACTCCCTACTCCCTACTCCCTACTGCTTTTCACTTCCCAACAAGGCTGCGCAAGACGTACGGCAGAATACCGCCGTGCTTGTAGTACTGCATCTCTTCCGGCGTATCGATGCGACAACGTGCGCGGAACGACGTCACCAATCCGTCGGCCGACGTGGCCTTCACGGTGAGCGTGGCGCGCGCGGTGAGCGTGTCATCGAGTCCCACAATGTCGTACGTCTCGAAGCCGGTAAGCCCTAACGTTTGACGCGTTTCGCCGTTCACGAATTCGAGCGGCAGCACACCCATTCCCACCAGGTTGCTGCGGTGGATGCGCTCGAAGCTCTCGGCGATTACCGATCGCACGCCCAGCAGCATCGTGCCCTTGGCCGCCCAGTCGCGTGACGAACCTGTGCCGTATTCCTTACCGGCGATCACGATCTGCGCCACGCCCGCGTCCTGACGCGCCATGGCCACGTCGTACAACGCTTCCGGCTCGGCGCCCGGCGCGGCGGCGGTCCACCAGCCTTCCTTGCCGCCCGTGAGTTCGTTCTTGAGACGGATGTTCGCGAATGTACCGCGCATCATTACCTGATGATTGCCGCGACGCGCACCGTATGAGTTGAAGTCCTTCTTCTCGACGCCGAGTGACAACAGATACTTGCCGGCCGGGCTCGCACCGGCGATCGAACCGGCCGGTGAGATGTGGTCGGTGGTGATCGAGTCGCCGAACATGCCGAGCACCTTGGCGGTGGTGATCGGGCGAATGCCCGGCGGCGTCATCGTCATGCCTTCGAAGTACGGCGGATTCTGCACGTACGTCGAATCGGCCTGCCAGCCGTAGCGCGCGCCCGTGCTGGCTTCGATGGCCTGCCAGTACTTGTCACCAAGGAACGCGTTGGCGTACTGCGTGGTGAACTGCTCCCGCTTCACGCTGGACAGGATCGTGTCTTCCACCTCCTGCGCCGACGGCCAGATGTCGTGCAGAAACACCGGACCATCGGAGCCGATGCCCAGCGGCTCGGTGGCCATGTCGATGTCCATGCGGCCGGCCAGTGCGTACGCCACCACCAGTGGCGGCGATGCGAGGTAGTTGAAGCGCGTCTGCGGATTCACTCGGCCCTCGAAGTTGCGGTTGCCCGACAACACCGCCGCCACGTTCAGCCTGCCGGCGTCAATCGCTTCGCTGATCACGGTGGGCAGGGGCCCGGAGTTGCCGATACAGGTGGTGCACCCGTAGCCGACCACGTTGAAGCCGAGCGTGTTGAGCGAGTCCATCACGCCGGCCTTGATGAAGTAGTCCGTGGCCACCTTCGATCCCGGGGCCAGCGACGTCTTCACCCAAGGCTTGGTCTTGAGGCCCAGCTTCACCGCGTTGCGGGCCAGCAAGCCGGCCGCCAGCATCACGCTCGGGTTCGACGTGTTGGTGCAGCTGGTGATGGCCGCGATCACCACATGGCCGTCCGACAACGTGAACGTCTGGCCGCGATACTCGACCACCACGCCAGCCGAGTCGGCGGGGCCGCCCTCAGCCACCATCGTCGCGGCGGCACTTCCATTGGCCATGCCATTGGCGGCCCGCTGCGCGGCGAGCGCTTCGCGATACATCGCTTTGCTCTGCGACAGCGGCACGCGATCCTGCGGACGCTTGGGGCCGGCGAGACTCGGCACCACCGTGCTCAGGTCGAGCTCCAGCGCGTCGGTGAACACCGGGTCGGGCGTGGCGTCGGTGCGGAAAAGTCCCTGCGCCTTGGTGTACGCTTCCACCAACGCAACCTGCTCGTCGCTGCGTCCCGACAGCCGGAGATACTTGAGCGTTTCGTCGTCCACCGGGAAGAAGCCCATCGTGGCGCCGTACTCGGGGGCCATGTTGGCGATCGTGGCGCGGTCGGCCAACGCGAGGCTGGAGAGACCCGTGCCGTAGAACTCCACGAACTTGCCCACGACTTTCTTTTTGCGGAGCATCTCGGTGCAGGTAAGCACCAGGTCGGTGGCGGTCGCCCCGGCCGGCAGCTTGCCGTGCAGTTTGAAGCCCACCACTTCGGGAATCAGCATGCTGACCGGCTGACCCAGCATGGCGGCTTCGGCTTCGATCCCACCCACGCCCCAGCCCATCACGCCCAGGCCGTTGATCATGGTGGTGTGCGAGTCGGTGCCGACCAGCGAGTCGCAGTAGGCCAGCGTTTCGGCGCCATCGGTGGAGGTGAACACCACCTGCGCGAGATACTCGAGGTTGACCTGATGGCAGATGCCCGTGCCCGGCGGGACGACGCGGAAATTGTGGAGCGCGGTCTGGCCCCATTTCAGGAACTGGTAGCGCTCGAGATTGCGCTCGAACTCCAGTTCGGTGTTGATGAGCAGCGACGCCTCGGTGCCGTACTCGTCGACCTGCACCGAGTGGTCGATGACGAGATCGACCGGCTGTAGGGGGTTGATTCTGGTCGGGTCACCACCAAGGGCGACCATGGCGTCGCGCATGGCGGCGAGATCAACGACGCAGGGGACACCCGTGAAATCCTGCAGCAGCACGCGGGCGGTGCGGAAGGCAATTTCCTTGTCGACGGCGGCCTTCACATTCCATTGAGCAAGCGCCTCGACATCGGCGCGCTTCACGAAGGCGCCGTCTTCACCGCGGAGCAGGTTCTCGAGCAGCACGCGCAGCGAGAACGGAAGCGTGGGTGCGGTACTCCCCGGCAGCGCATCGAGGGCGCCGAGATGGAAGTACGCGTACTGACGGACGCCCACCGTGAGGGTGGAGCGACTGCCAAACGAATTGGGATGCGACATGGAAGGGTTGGTCCTGCGTGGGCCTTTCCCCAGGGGTCGACCGCACGCGTGGCTGGACGAAGCCACTCATCGCGCCGTGACACCGCCCTGTTTGCGGCAACCGGTTCCGACGAGGCTACCGGGAAATATCGGGCGGCGGGGGCGGGAAGGCGAGGGGGCGGACGCGAGATCGCCACCCGACGTCCGATGAGCGCTTCCGGCGAATTCTGCACTAGGAGCCGATATCGCGACTCACTTTCCTGCATCGCGCGCTGTCGACTCTCGTTCGCAGACCCGCGTGCGCCAACGCTACGCGCTGATCTCCAGCACCTCTTCCGCCGGATTGCGATCCGCCGACACCGGCACGATCGAGATCGCCTCCGAGGGACAGCAGTTCGCCACCGACCCGTCGGCCGGTGAGAATTCGTGCACGCGCACCAGCGCGTACGCCTTGCGTTGCTCGTCGAGCGCCATGAGCCCGGGCGCACGCGCCACGCACAGCGCGCAGCCGGTGCACTTGGGGCGATCGACCACAATTTCCACCGCCGTGCGGGGGAAGATACCGCCGGGGGCCGCCAGCATGGTGTCCAGATGCACCAGCGCGGCCTTCATGGCGTCGTAACCCATCTGCAGCAGCTCTTCGACGTGCGAGAAGCTGAACCAGCCGATGTGCGACACCTTGGGACGCACCAGCAGCAACGGCGGGGTCGTCCAGTGCTCCAGCGTCGCCTGCTGCTGCTCGTGCATCATCATGGTGGCCGCACGCATAAATATCGACGCGAACCCCAGCTCGGCGATGCCGGTGGCCCGCGGCACATCGGCGATGCCCACGTCCACGGCGATCAGCGCGTCCATTCCCATCGAGGCGATCGACACCGGCAAGTTGTCGGTGGTGCCGCCGTCGATGCACACGCGATTCCCCACCACCCCCGGCGGGAAGAAGCCGGGCAGCGCGCACGAGGCATACACGGCGTCACGCACCCGAACATCGCGAAAACCGGGGCGGCCGAACACCAGCGGGATGCCGCGCTCGATGTCGACCGCGGTCACCAGCAGTGGCGTCTCGAGCTCCTCGAACGTCCCCTCGGCCACCAGATCGTCGCACAGGCCCCGAAGTGGCGACTCCAGATAGATCGATCGCGAGAGCATGCGATCCATCAGCATGCCCACGTGGTTGATGCGGAACAGGTCGCGACGGCGGAAGCGGAGCGCCCGCTCGGTGAGCTCGTCGATGCTGCGACCGCTGGCGGCGGCCGCGGCGATCATGGCCCCGACGCTGGAGCCGGCGTACAGCTGCGGCGTAATGCCAGCCTCGCGGATGGCCTTGAGCGCGCCGACGTGCGCCATCCCTTTCAGCGCGCCTCCGCCGAATACCACGCCAATGCGGGGGCGGATGCGAGGCCCACCGCCGGTCGCCGTGAACGCCGACGTGAACGTGCCGGTCGAACCGATCGCGGGCCGCCCGCGGTCGATTTCGTGCTCCCCTCCGTCGCCATTTGGTCGGCCGTTCATGCTGCCGTCATCCACGCGGTACATTCTCCTCTATGCGAGTGTTGCTGGTCGAAGACGACGATACCCTCCGCGAAAGCGCAACCGCCTTTCTGCGGGCGTCGGGGTTTGCGGTGGATGCGGCGGCAACAGGGAAGATGGCCCGTGAACTCGCGGCCGTCAGCCCCTACGACGCCGTGATTCTGGATATCCGGCTGCCCGACGACGACGGATTCGCGTTATGCACCGCGTTCCGCGCCAAGGTTCCCGCACCGCGCGTGCTGATGGCCACGGCACGCGATGGGGTGCAGGATCGGATCGCCGGTCTCGATCTCGGTGCCGACGACTACCTCGTGAAGCCATACGCGCTGGGCGAATTGGTGGCGCGGGTGCGTGCCCTGTTGCGTCGCCCGGACCACGCGGCCCCCACGATGCTGCAGGTGGGCGACCTGACGCTCGACCCGGCCACCCGCGAAGGACGTCGAGGAGCGCGCACCATTTCGCTGACCACCAAGGAGTTCGCGGTGCTCGAGGTGCTTATGCGCGCCAGCGGTCGGGTGCTCACGCGCGAGTATATCGGTGAGCACGCCTGGGATGACAACTTCGATCCCATGAGCAACGTGATCGACGTGTACATCGCGCGACTGCGCAAAAAGGTGGACGGACTGAACGAGTTGCCGTTGCTCTCCACCGTACGCGGGGCGGGCTATCGGCTGGCGGCGCCGCCGCGGTGAACGCCGCGTGATGGCGTCATAATGGATCAGCAACGTCCACGCATTCGCCTGCGCTTCACGGCCCTGTATGCGGCCACGCTGCTGCTGGTGCTCTTGGGCGCCGCCGGCACCCTGCGCTACGCGCTCCGCGTCACCCTGCAACGTGAGTTCGACACGTCGGTGCTCGCGTCGGCGGGGCTCGTGCAGCAGTTCTTTCGCGTCGAGGTCGAGGAGTACATCACGGTGGAAGCCACGCTCGCCCACATCGCCGGCGAGTTGGTGTTTGAGGACCGTGCGATTCGCATTCGGAAGCCGGACGGCGCGTTGTTCAGGATCGTCGGCGCCCCGGTTCGTCGCGCTCGGCGCACGCTGCCGGGCCCCGTGCGCACGGTGCGCTTCGCGCTCGATCCCGACATCGCGCCCCAGTGGGACATCGAAGTCGATGCCAGCGAGGCCAACATGCTGGCGCTGCAGGGGAAAATCGATCGCTGGTTTGGCGTCGGCATTCCGTTGCTCGTGCTGTGTGCGGCGTTCGCGGGATGGTGGCTTACCGGTCGTACTTTGCGCCCAGTGGGACGCATGGCCGAAGCCGCGTCGCGCATCGCGCCGGCCAGCGGTACGCGCTTGCCGATCGACGATCCCACCGATGAACTCGGGCGACTTGGGCTGCGCTTCAACGCGCTGCTCGATCGGCTCGACGGCGCGCTGGCGCAACAGCGCGAGTTTCTGGCCGATGCGGCGCATGAACTACGCACACCCATCGCTCGGCTGCGGGCGCGCGTGGAGGTGGCGATGCTCGAGCCCGCAGCGCCCAACGAGACAGGCGTATTGCGCGCCATCGATCAGGAGCTGCGGGCCGTGTCGCAACA
The DNA here is from genome assembly GCA_031363815.1 of Gemmatimonadota bacterium. Lineage (GTDB taxonomy): Bacteria > Gemmatimonadota > Gemmatimonadetes > Gemmatimonadales > Gemmatimonadaceae > Gemmatimonas. The sequence continues at coordinate 17,029 of JANLVC010000073.1, read as the reverse complement.
TGTCGACGAGCTGCTGCAGCTCGCGCGTGCCGACGCCGCGGGCGAGGACGCGCCTATTCGTGCCGAGTCGCTATTTCTCGACGATATAATCGCCGACGAGTTGCCTCGGTGGCAGCCGGAAGCCCAACGCCGTGGCATGACGCTCGACTACAGTGTGCTGGAGGAGTCGCCGGTGCTCGGCGACGCGTCACTGCTGCCGCGACTGGTCAGCATTCTGGTGGACAACGCGATTCGCTACGGCCACGAACGCGGTAGGGTGTGCGTGCGCGTGCGGCCGAGTGATGGAGCCGCGCTACTCGATGTCGAAGACGACGGCATCGGGATTCCAGAGCACGAACGCGCCCGCATTTTCGATCGATTCTACCGAGGCCACGCCGCACGCGTGAAACGACCTGACGGCAGCGGACTGGGCTTGGCGATTGCCGCGTGGATCGTACAGCAGCATCACGGCACGATTGCCGTGAGTGCTGGAGTGAGCGGCGGCACACTCGTTCAGGTGCGATTGCCGCTCAGTCCGAGCTGACGCGTGGCCTTCAGCAGACTTGCTGGCCAGCCCGGAAGCGTGCGAACGTGGAGGGCTTGGGCTGCGCGGCCCGACGCCAGGCGTCGCGGAGCGATCGGAGGCACTGGGCGGCGCCCACGTAGTCGCGGCATTCCACCGACTCTTCGCACCACGCGTACAGCGCGTCGAAGCTTTGGGAGGCGGGGGAGTCGAGTTCGAGTGCGCATCGCAGCACACTGATCGCCTCCCGCGAGCCGTCTCGGTCGAACGCTTCGCACGCGCGGATGGCGCGGTCGTAGGCACGAACCAGACAGGTAAGGGGGTCAGGCGCCTGGTGATCGACGTCGATCACCGCGTGTGGGAATGCAGGCGTAAGTACGGGCACTGTGCGGAGAGCTGAGGTCATTCGCAGGGCGCGGGCTCTCTGCGCCACACTTGGTTCATCGGCTCCGGCCCGTTTCGACTTGAGGAAATTCAGGGGCGAAGTGGGACGAACGTCAGATCCCCCGATCCGACGGTGCCCGTTGTGACGATGCGGCCATTCACGAAACGTTCATCATGCCGTGGTACGTTGGCGCATGAACGTCTTCCCACGAATCCGGACGGTGTCGAACCCGACGCTGGTAACGGTCGCGACTTGTCTCGCGATGGCCACGGTCCCCTGTTCGAGTGCATGGGCGCAGGTTGCGCCGCTCGACCTTGCCGGCGCGGTGCAGCAGGCGCGCCAGAGCGGTCCCCTTCGTAAGCTCGCCGACGCGCGAGAAATTGCCGGCACCGGCCGAGTGGGGGAAGCGGGCCAGTGGCCCAACCCCAATATTGAATGGCGTCGTGAGAATCTCGGCAGCTCGCTGCAGCCCGACATCTTTGCCACCGCATACATCCCGCTCGATCTCACCGGCCGTCGCCGGGCCCTCCGACAGGCCACCAGGGCCGGACGTCAGCGTGTGCAGGCTGACGCGGTGGCCGAACGGCGCGAAGGGGAGATCGAAGTGGCCCGGGCCTGGCTCCACGCCGCCGCGGCCGAGGGAGCCCTCGCGGTAGCCACCCGTCAAATGGAATCGCTCGCCGAGGTCGCCAGTGTTGACGCGATCAGGCTTCGCGAGGGGTTGGTGTCGGAAGCGGTTGGACTCCGTACCCAGCTCGAGGCCGATCGGGCGCGCGTGTCGCTGGGGACGGTTACCGGTGACGCTGCTCGCGCCCGCGCGCAGCTGGCCCGCGTGCTCGGCATCTCACCAGATGCGCTGCCGCTGTTGGCCGCTCTGGCTGCGCCAGCCATGCCGGCCTCGCCAGACAGCAGCACCGTGAAGGCCGTCGCGTTACGGGCGCGTCCGGAAGTACGGGCCCGCGAGTCGGCGCTGCGTGAAGTGCAGCGCCGGTACACGGCCGAACGTCGTGGGCTGATCGGTGATATGCAGCTGCAGGGTGGAACTAAGCAGACCAGCGGCTTCATGACCGGACAAATCGGATTCGCGATGCCGTTCCCGCTGTTTAATCGCAACGACGCCGCGCGTCAGCGTGCCCGCGGCGACTACGCCGAAGCCCAGGTGCTGCGCGACGACATGCTCAACCGCATTCAGGGCAGCGTGAGTGCGGCCTGGCAGGCGTATGTCGCGGCGCGCGGCGCAGGGCAGGCGGCGTCGACGATCGACGCGCGCGGACGTGAAATCGCGCGCATCGCGCGGGTGGCCTACAGCGAAGGACACGCCACGCTCACCGAATGGCTGGACGCCGAACGTGCGGCGACCGACGCGATGCACGCGCACCTCCGCTGGGCGTCCGACGCCTGGCTGGCCCGTCTCGAATTCGAACGAGCGCTCGGTGCTCGACTGGATGACACCAGTCCCCTCGATTTGCCTTTGCTTTCCACCCTGCTGACGACCGGATCGTGACCATGCCCTCGCCGTTGCTGTTCCCGTATTCGCGTCGATTGGGTGCCGCCGGCCTGCTGATCGGCTTCGCGCTCGCCGCGGCCTGTGGCGCTGGGTCCGGTGCGTCCGATACGGACGCGGCCACCGCGGTCCTGCCGACCGCAGATACCGCGACGCTCTCCGCGCAATCGGTCGGCATCGGTGGTTTCACGTTCGACAGCGTGCGCATGGTGCCGTGGCAGTCGCTTGTGACGGTACCGGCGCGCCTGATGCTCGACCCGTCCGCGCTGGAGACAATTGGATCGATCACCGAGGGTCGCATCACGCACGTGCTCGTGCGCGTGGGTGACCGTGTGCATGCCGGACAGGTATTGGTGCTGATTCATAGTCACGAGATCATGGACGCGCGCGGTGCGCTGGCCGGTGCCATCGCGAAGCTCTCGGCGGCCGAAGCCGAACGCGATCTCGCGCTCACCGCCGCCAATCGCGCGGCGCGACTGCTCGAGGCCAAGGCCATGTCGCGCGCGGAGGTCGAACGCGCCGACGTTGCCAGGCGTGTAGCCACGGCGCTGTACGCGCTGGCGCTCGCCGAGCGCGATCGCGCCGCCGCCCTGATTGATCATCTCGTTGGCAAGGGCAGCGTGCCGGCATTGGCGGATGAACATGATGTGCTTATCCGGACACCGATTGCGGGTGTGGTCACGGCGCGTGACGCGCAGCCCGGCACGGTGGTGCTGCCGGGGACGCCGCTGGTGTCGGTGGGCAATCCCGATCGGCTGCAACTGCAGATGCACGTGAGCGCCGATGCGGCGGCCGGCATTCAGGCGGGCGCGGCAGTGCGCTTTTCCCTGACGGAGTCGCCCGGTACGACGATGACGGCGACGGTATCGCGGGTGTCGCCAATTGTCGATACGCTCACCCGCACCATCGAAGTCATCGCGGTGCCCACCGGCGGCGTGCGGAGTGGACGCGCCGAGTCCTTTGCGCAGGCCGAGATTACCGGACGTGGAGGAGCGCAGGCACTCGTGGTGCCGTCGTCGGCGGTGCAGGCGCTCGAGGGCGATACCGTCGTTATCGTGGCCGAGCAGCGAGGCGAAGGGCTGCGCATCGAGGCCGTGCGCGTTCGTACGGGCCGACGGGCCGGAAATCGCACGGAGATTCTGTCCGGCGTCTCGCTGGGGCGCCGTGTGATCTCCGGCAGTGCGGCAATTGCCAAAGCCGAGCTCATGAAGCGTCGCTCCCCCGACGGAGAGTGAGCCAGTGAACGCGCTGATTCATTTCGCGCTGCACCGGCGCGGTCTGGTCATCGGCCTGACCTTGGGCCTCATGGCGGCCGGGCTGTACTCGCTCCAGCATATCGCGTTCGATGCATTTCCCGATCTCACCGGCACGCGTGTTGAAGTCATTACGGTCGCGCCTGGCATGGCGCCGGAAGAGGTCGAACGGCTGGTCACGTATCCGATCGAGTCATCGCTGATGGGCGTGCCGGATGCCGAAGGCGTGCGGTCGGTCTCCAAATTCGGTCTCTCGCTGGTCACGGTACCGTTCCCCGACGATGTCGACGTGTACTTCGCGCGACAGCTCGTGCAGCAACGCTTGAACGATGCCAAGGGGGCACTGCCCGCCGGTGTCGAATCCGCGCTGGGCCCTGTGTCAACGCCGATGGGTGAGTTGTACCAGTACGTGCTGACCAGCGACTCACTGTCGCTCACCGAACTGAAAACGTTGCACGATTACACCGTGCGTCCGCGCTTGCGCACGGTGCCGGGTGTGTCTGAAGTCAACTCGTGGGGCGGACTCACCGAGCGCGTGGAAGTGATCGTCGATCCCGTCAAGTTGGTGGCCCGCCGTCTCACGATCGCCGACGTACACGCGGCGCTCGCCCGGAACACGTTGGCCTTTGGCGGCAGCTACCTCGAGCAGGGTGGCGAGCGCTACACGTTGCGAGGTCTCGGCCGCGTAGAGAACACGGACGACGTGTTGCGAGTGCAGGTTGGCGCGTATCTCGGCACTCCCGTTCGCGTGAGCGACATCGGTACGGTCGTACTCGGCGCCCTGCCGCGGAATGGCGCCGTGACGCACGACGGCCGGGAAGAAGTGGTCAGCGGCATGGTGCTCAAGCTGCAGGGCGCGGATTCGCGCGATGTGATCAAGCGCGTGCGTGCGCGGATGGCGGAGATCCAGTCGGCGCTACCGCCGAGCGTAAAGGTGACGCCGTTCTACGATCAAACCGATCTGGTCGGACGTACGACGGGTACGATCGTGAAGAACCTTGTCGAAGGCGGCGTGCTCGTCATCGCCGTGCTCTTCCTGTTCCTGCGAAACGTACGGGCCGCCCTGATTGTCGCGTCGGTTATTCCGATCTCGATGCTCATGGCCTTCATCGGGATGGCGATCTTCGGATACTCGGCAAACCTGATGAGTCTCGGCGCACTCGACTTTGGGTTGATCGTGGACGCCTCCATCGTGATGATCGAGAGTTTCATCCGACGCATGGAGTCGCATGCCGATACGCATCGTCTTGGATTGTTCGAGCGCGCCGCGGTCGAAGTCGGCCGCCCGATTCTGTTCGGCATCGCGATCATCGTTGCGGTGTACATCCCGATCTTCACGCTGAACGGAATGGAAGGTCGCATGTTCAAGCCGATGGCGTTTACCGTGGTGTGTGCGGTACTCGGCTCGCTGTTCCTCGCGCTGACCTACGTGCCCGCGGTGGCGTCGTGGGCGCTGCGTGACGGTACGGCCAAACAAGCGCCGTGGCTCACGAAACTCACCGAGCACTATCGTCGCGTGCTCGCGCGCGTGATGGCGCGCCCGCAGCCGCTGCTCATCACGGCCGTCGTCCTGGTCGTGATCGCCGTGGGCTCGCTGTCGAAGATCGGCACCGAGTTCATGCCCAAGCTCGACGAGGGGTCGATTCTGATCACGACCCGCCGACTGCCGAGCGTCGGGCTCGCCGATGCCACCAAGTTGTCGATGGCGGCCGAGCGCATCGTCATGCAGTTCCCCGAAGTGATCACGGTCGTAACGAAGGAAGGTCGTCCCGACCTCGCCACCGAGGCGATGGGGCTGTTCGAAGGCGACATGTACGTGATCCTCAAGCCGCGCAGCGCGTGGACAACGGCGACGGACCAGGAAGGACTGGTGGCAGCGCTCGATTCGGCGCTGCGCGCGGTACCTGGCTTGTGGGTGTCGTTCACCCAGCCACTCGCGATGCGCCTGGATGAAGCGGAGAGTGGCATCAAGACCGATCTCGGCATCAAGGTTGTCGGACCGGATCTCGGCCAGAACGAGTCGATCGCCGAACGCATTCGGAGAATTGTCGCTTCGGTGCAGGGAAGCGCTGATGTGGCGGTGGAGATCGCCGATGGCAGCGGGCAGGTGCGCATGGAGATCAAGCGCGAAGCGCTCGCGCAGTATGGCCTCTCGGTGGCCGATGTGCGCGATGCCATCGAACTCGCCATGGGCTCACAGGTGGCGGCCGAGTTGATAGATGGCTTCCGTCGCGTGGACATTGTGGTGCGACTGCCCGAAGCGTCACGCGCCGATGCCGCCTCGCTGGCGCGACTCACGGTTCGCGCGCCGGGTGGTGAACTGGTGCCGCTCTCGGCGGTGGCCGACGTACAGACGACCACCGGTCCAGAAATGATCGGACATGAAGATGCGCAGCGTCGGTCGCTCGTGCTCAGCAACGTGCGTGGACGCGATCTCGGGAGCTTCGTGCAGGAGGTGCGCGCGCGTATCGCACGCGACGTCACGCTTCCCGCCGGCATGTTCCTCGAGTGGGGCGGCCAGTACGAGAACCAGCAGCGGGCGATGTCGCGGCTCACCATGGTGGTGCCGGGCGCGCTATTCTTGATCTTCGGCTTGCTTTACCTGTCGTTCCGATCCGTGCCGCAGGCGCTGCTGGTGCTCGCGAACGTGCCCTTCGCGCTGGTCGGCGGTATCGCTGCGCTCTGGGTGCGTCAGCTGCATCTCAACCTTTCCGCCAGTATCGGATTCATTGCGCTGTTCGGTATCGCGGTACTGAATGGCGTCGTCATGGTGGAGCATCTCAATCATCTGCGCCACGCGCCCGACGATGAAAATCGGAGCGTGCTCGATCGCATTGTGCTGGGAGCGGCCGACCGGTTACGCCCGGTGCTGATGACGGCGCTGGTGGCGAGTCTGGGCTTTGTACCGATGGCGCTCAGCACGAGTCCCGGCAGCGAAGTGCAGCGGCCGTTGGCCACCGTGGTGATCGGAGGGCTCATCACCAGCACGGTGCTCACGCTCTTCGTGCTGCCCGTGCTGTATGGTTGGCTCGAAGATCGACGAGAGGCGCGCCTGGCGCGCCGGGCTGCAGCGCGCCAAGCCCACGCCTCCCCGCTCCCCGCTACTGGTTGAGATAGCGGTACAGGCCCACGAGGCCGATGCCGGCGCCGGTCAATACCAGCACGGTGCCCGCGTCGCCTTCAACGACGGTGCCCACGAGCAGGGTTGCGAGGCCGAACACCATCAGCGTCACGCTGCTGTTGCGGCTCTTCTGCATCTTCATCATGGGCGCCGTCGGCGAGTCGGCGACATAGCGCTGTAAGCCCACGGGGCGCGCGGTGGCAATTGGGCCGGCCGCACGGTCGAGCGTCATGGTTAGCGGCGCGGCAGTCGGTTCGCTCACGGTGGTGGGCGCCATCACGAGCGTCTGCACGGCCGGGGCCGGGGCCGTCAGTGGCGCGAGGTCTTGCGCAGCGCCGATCGACGGCAGCATCAGGGCTGCCGCAAGGGCGGCCAACATGGTGGTGCGGGAGCGATGGATCATGAAATCTCCAGTGTTCTGAGTGAAAAGGAAGCAACACCCTAGGTAGCAACGATCGTGCCTCGCGGTCACAAGCGGAAGCGCAGCGAGGAGGCTGCATGGGTTGGGGGAACGCCTGCACCGCCTCTGTCCGCGCGTTATCGTTGTGTCGTGACTACCGCTCCCGACCCGCTGCTGCGATTCCGCGACGCCTTCCCGATTCTCGGGACGTCCACCTATCTCGTCTCGCATTCGCTCGGGGCCATGCCGGCGGCGGTGGCCGATCATCTCGGTGACTACGCACGCCAGTGGCAAACGCGTGGCGTCCGCGCGTGGGCGGATGGCTGGTGGGAGCTGCCAGTGAAAATGGGCAACGAAATCGCGCCCCTGATCGGCGCGGCGCCCGGCACGGTGGTCATGGTGCCCACCGTGACACAGGCGATGAGCAGCATCCTCTCGGCGATCGACTTCCCCCCCGAGCGCAATGAAGTCGTGATGACCGCGCTTGACTTCCCGTCGGTGCGCTACGCCTTCGATGCACTCGCCCCCCGACTCGGGGCACACGTGACGGTAGTGCCGAGCGACGACGGCATGGCGATCGATCTCGGTCGAATGCTCGCCGCGATCACCGAGCGCACGCGATTGGTGGCCATTTCGCACGTGCTCTTTCGCTCGGCGTACATCATGGACGCCGCGGCGATTTGCGCGAAGGCCAAGTCGGTTGGCGCGCTGATCGCGCTCGACGCCTATCACAGCGTGGGCGTGATGCCGGTGGACGTGCAGGCGCTCGGCGCCGATTTCCTCTGCGGTGGTGTGTTGAAGTGGCTGTGTGGCGGCCCCGGAGGATGTTTCCTGTACGCTTCGCCGCCGGTGAGCGCACAGTTGGCCCCCGCACTGACCGGCTGGCAGGCCCATCGCGCACCGTTCGCCTTTGCCGACACTATGGAGTACGCGCCGGGCGGCTGGCGCTGGCTCGGTGGCACGCCAGTCGTGCCCGCGTTGTTCGCGGGACTTGAGGGCCCGCGTATAATCGCCGAGGCGGGACTGCACGCCATTCGTGACAAGAGCACGCGGCAGACCACGCAGCTGATCTCGATGGCCGACGCGCGCGGCTGGCGGGTGCACGCGCCGCGTGAGGCTGAGCGACGCGGCGGCACTGTGGCGTTCGACGTGCCGCATGCCGCCGACGTGGCCAAAACGCTGCTCGCACGCGACGTCGTCATTGACTATCGCCCGGGCGCCGGCATTCGTGTGGCCCCGCACTTTTACACGACCGATGCCGAGTTAGAGGCGTGTGTGGCGGCGATGGATGACATTCTCGCCACCGATGCCTGGAAAGCCTTTGCCGGAGTGCACAGCACGGTCACCTGAGCAGGTGCCGTGATACTGGTGCGCAACTTCGACGACGCAAGCGCGTGAGAAAATTGTCGCGCGATCGACGTTGCGACTCCGACGACTCCGCTGTAGAATCGAGTTGTGCATGAGAGCCCAGTGCGCACGCGCAGCACCGTTGTCATCGAGGCCGCCTTCGCCCGCGGGGGCCCTGTCGTCGCCCTTGAGAGTTCGGTGCTCGCGCAGGGATTGTTGCCGCCGCACAATCGCGAGGCGGCCGTGCGCATGCTTTCGGCCGTTGAGGCGGCGGGGGCGACCCCTGCGATCACGTCCATCGTGAAGGGCGTCCCGTCGTTCGGGCTTGAGCCCGCTGATCTGGAGCGGTTCCTGGCCCGCGACGGCGTGCGAAAGGTGTCATCGCGCGATTTGGGAATAGCGATCGCGCAGCAGGCCGACGGTGCCACGACGGTGGCCGCCACGCTCGCCATGTGTATGCTGGCCGGCATCGAAGTGTTTGCCACTGGCGGCATCGGTGGTGTCCACCGCGACGCCCCGTTCGACGAGTCCGCCGACTTGGTCGCGCTGTCCCACACGCCGGTGATCGTGGTGTGCGCCGGTGCCAAGTCGATTCTGGATTTGCCGGCCACGCTGGAACGTCTGGAAACGCTGGGAGTGCCTGTGGTCGGCTATCGCACATGGGAGCTCCCCGGCTTCTTTTCGATGAACACCGGCCTCGCGCTCACGGCGTCGCTGGATACCCCCGATCAGATCGCCGCGGCATGGCTCGCGCATCGCGCCGTGGGAGGGCGCAGCGCGATGCTGGTGGTGCAGTCGCCACCGGCCGAGAGCGCGTTGCCGGCCGACCTGGTGAACGCCGCAACCGACGCCGCGCTGGCCGCCGCGAGGGAAGCCGGGGTACGCGGAGCGGCCGTCACGCCGTTCCTGCTGGCCGACATTCAGCGGCGCACTGAGGGACGATCGGTGGTCGCCAATCTGGCATTGCTCGAGAACAACGCGACGTTAGCCGGACGAATCGCCGTGGCATTGGCCGCCGCGCGTTTCGAAGCCGCCCAAATATGAGTCATCTATGTGTTGGTCCATTCCTCGACGCCGGGCCGACAACGGCGTTTCCTCATGGGAAACGCATGCACCACGAGAGAACTCGAGTGAACGAAGCACGAAGCGCACGGTACTATCCGGTAACCCGCTCGCTCCGGAGATCTAACAGACGATGCCTACCCCGTTCTTAAGTTCCGAGGAATACGACGAGCGCGCTCACGCCTTCTACAACGAGGGCAAGTACGACGAGGCGCTCGCTCTGCTGCGCGAAGCCGTCGCACTGTACCCGAATGCCGTGGAGCTCCACGTCGGCTTCGGCTACGCGCGACTGGCCCGGGAGGAGTACGCGTGGGCTCGACGCAGCTTCGAGGAAGCACTGGTGCTCGATCCCGACCATGAAGACGCTCTTGCCGGCCTCGGCGAGGTGCTGCTCAAGTTCGGTCAAGTCGACGCGGGACTTCGCGCCTTCGAGAAGACGGTCACGCTGGGGTACGAAGATGACGTCGATCTCATGCTGCAGATCGGCCGTGCACTCTTCCGCGAAGGCTTCGTCGATACGGCGCTCACGTATTTCGATCGGGCCGTAGCGCACGCCGAAGACTCCGCAGAGGCCGCAGCTTGCGTTGGCTACGCGCAGCACCGCATGGGAAACGACGCCGACGCGATCGCGTCGCTCACGCGCGCCCTCGACCTCGATCCGCAGCTCGTAGAAGCACGCGTGTATCTCGCGAACTTGCTGTACGATGCGGGCGACCTCGATCCGGCACTCGTGGAGTTCGAGAAAACGAAGCCTGAAGACCACTGGGACGAACTCGGCATCTGGCGCCTGATCGAGCTCAAGAAGTCGGTGTACAAGCTCGAAGACACCGATGGGGAACTGAAGCCGTGGGAAGCCCGCCTTGTCGAGTTGGCGAGCGAGACGGATGACATCGACGATTTGCTTGAGGAGGTCGAGCAATCGATGATGGAACAGGACGCCGAGGAGCAACCCGAGGAGCAACCCGAGGCGCAAGGTCAGCTGGAGGCACTGGGCAGCCTGCTCGCCGGTCTGGTAAACCAACAGGAGGGTGAACAGGCCGAGCCGGTTTCCATCGACGTGCTTGCGCCGGAGACGTCCCACCGCGTGATCATGCGCGATGGGAGCGTGTTCGAGGGCACGTGGGAGGAGATTGTGCGGGCGCTCCGCGACGCGCGTGACGCTGGTCGCCCCCTCAACGAATACATGTCCGCCGAAGCGCGGCGCTTTTACGGCGCCACCGGTAAGCAGGTCGCATCCGACGCGCCCGAAGCGTTCCTTCGGGGCGGTGCCGATGCCGGCATGCTCCGGATCGACCGCTAGTGTGCGATTCCGTGGGCGAAGCCTGGCGTGCCGTGTGCGCAACACGGCCCCGTACGACGGGTACGAAGTCACATGACTACCGGATTTGAACCGACCGCCTCCCACGCACGCGCCGCGCTCAACGCGGCGCGTGTCGTCTTGAGCCCTGAGAGCACCACGCTGGCCCCCGCAGTCTGGACGAACGCGCAGCAGGTGTTACGCGCCGTGACCCAACGCCCGGAACTCAGCGGACAGGCGTTGATCGGCGAAGCGCGCCGAATGGGTGCGCTCTCGCTAACCCACGCTCACGCGCTGGTCGCGCTGGTCACGTGGGCCGATAAAACCGAACGGCCCGCTGAGAGTGAATCGGAACGCACCCTGCTGCGCGAGGCGCTGATGGCGCTCGAACATGCCGTCGACGTGAATTCGGTCGTCGTCCCCGAGGTCACGTCACGGCCAACCGTGAGCGCCATGTCGGCCATCGGGGCCGATCCTCGCGCTCCGCGTGAGCCGCTTGGCGCGCCGGGCTCTACAGTGCCGAAAGGCTTACGCATCTCCTCCGGCCTCATCATCGGCGTGCTGATCACCGTCTTGGCGATGGCGGCCGCTGGGTGGTGGATGGTGTCGCAGCGTTCGGTTCGCGCCTATCGCGACGGAGTGGCCGCGTATGGACGCGGGGCTCGAGACGTGGCACGCACCGCCTTCGCGCAGGCCGCACAGCAGCATCCGGACGACGCAGGTCCGCTGGTGTTTCTCGGGCGCATGTCGCGCGAAGAAGGCGATCTGCCACGGGCGCGTCGCTTCCTGACCACCGCCGTGCGCATCGCCCCCAACAGCGCGCTCGCTACCCGCGAGCTCGCGTCGGTGATGCTGGCCGATGGTCAGCCAGAACTGGCGCGTCGGTTCTACGTACGCGCGCTCCAACTCGATCCCACCGACCGCGTCGCTCAGGGCTTTCTCGGCTGTGCACTGATCCGCCTGCATCGCGTTGACGAAGCGCGTCGGTGGACCGATCGCGCCGGACCCGGAGACTGGTCCCGCTGTGTCGCCGCGATGCCGTTGCCGGCGCCGGTCCCGATTCCGGGCACCGGCTATCCAACGCTCCCCCCGCGATGACCACGCGCATTCAGCGGCCGAGCGATGCGCTCGCGCTGCACCATGAGACCGTTCGTGAAGTCCTGCCCAATGGCCTGACCTTGCTCGTGCGTCGCGATCCGTCGGCGCCGGTGGTGGCCATCGTGACGCACGTAAAGGTCGGCTACTTCGACGAATCCGACGACGAGGTCGGCATTGCGCACGTGCTGGAGCACATGTTCTTCAAGGGCACGACAACGCGCGGCGTGGGGCAGATCGCGCGTGAAACGAAGGCCAACGGCGGCTATCTCAACGCTCATACGATTTACGATCACACCACTTATTACACGGTGCTACCGTCGTCATCGTTTGTGCAGGGACTCGAGATTCAGTTCGATGCCTACGCGCGCGCAGTGATCGACGCCGGGGAGCTGGCGCGCGAACTCGAAGTGATCATTGAGGAGACCAAGCGCAAGCGCGATACCGCGTCGGCGATGGCCATCGAGACGTTGTACGCGACGCTGTTTGACCGGCATCGGATCCGGCGCTGGCGTATGGGTGATGAACCGGAGCTGCGTGCGCTCACGCGTGCACCGCTCCTGTCGTTTTATAGACGCTGGTACCGCCCCGACAACACCGTGCTCTCGATTGTCGGCGATGTGGATATCGACGCCGTGCGTCGTGAAGTGGCGTCGCGGCATGGGCAGCTCGAGAACGGCACGCCGCCTCGCGAGCCTGGTCCGATCGAAGTGGCGCCGTCGGGGTTCCGCCTCCGCGAGTGGAGTGGGGACATTGCGCAGCAGCATGTCGCCTTCGGCTGGCGCACCCCGTCGCGGGACCATGCCGACACGCCGGCGCTCGATCTTGCCGGCCTCGCACTCGGATCGGGACGCGCGTCGCGCTTCTATCGCGCCATTCGCGAGCGTCAGCTGGCCTCCGCTGTGTCGGCGTGGGACTATACCGCCGGCGACATCGGCGTGTTCGTCGCGCACGCGGAGTCGCCGGCCGAGCATGCGCTCACCGCCACGCGCTATCTCTGGCGCGAACTGCAGGCGGCGCGCACAAGGGGGTTTCGGCGCAGCGAAGTGGCCCGCGCCCAAAGCATTCTTGAGGCGCGCTGGCTGCGACGACTCGAAAGCATGGACGGTCAGGCCACCTACCTTGCGTCGTGGGAAGCCGAGGGGGGGCTCGACCTCGCCAGTCGTTACTACGACGCCGTGCTGTCGCTCGAGCCGCGCGACTTGCAAGCGGCACTCGAAAGGCACCTCGATCCGGAACAGGTTGCCGTCATTTCATATCGCCCCACCGGCGCCGCGCCGTTGGCGGAGCACGAAGCGGCGCTGCGCGAGATGCTCCGCGCAGAAGAAGGACAGGGCAGCAGTGTGCTGGTCGATCCCGAGGTGCTCACACCGCTGGCCACTGCGGCGATTGGTGACGTGATCGGCGCGCCGGCGATACATGCGGGCGTACGCGCCGAACGCGTCGACGACGACGTGCACGTGTATCGCACCGCGCAGGGTGTCCCCGTGCTCGTGTTGCCGCGCCCGGGATCGCCACTGGTGAACGTCGCGGTGTTTCAGCGCGGTGGGTCGTGTGTTGAACCGGCGTTGCACGAGGGGCTGTCACGGATCACCGCGCAGGCGATGCTCAAGGGCACCGTGCGGCGCAGCGGTGCGCGCATCGCCGAGCTGGCGGAGGAATTGGGCAGCAGCATCGGCGTGAGTGCCGCACTCGAAAGCGTGGGCTGGACGATGTCGGTACCGGTGCGGCATTTCTCGGCGGCCACGGAACTGCTGGGGGATGTGTTGCAGTATCCCGTATTCCCCGAGGAAGGGGTAAGCACCGAGCGTGCGCTCGCGCTGGCCGACGCCACGCGCGCCCGAGACGACATGTATCGCTGGCCCATGCGGCTGGCGGCGATTGCGGCATATGGTTCGCATCCGTATGCACGATCGGTGATCGGCACCGAGGCGTCGCTGGCGCAGGTGACGGCCTCGAACGTTCGGGAATTTCATCGAGACCACATCGCGCGTGGCGCGTCGGTGATCGCCGTGGTGGGTGATGTGTCGCCCGATGATGTTGCCGGCGTAATCCATCGCACGTTTCCACTGCTTCGGTGGCAGGACGAACGTGCCCCGGCCTTGGTGCAGTGGCCGCGGGAAGCGCACGTGCTGCGGGAGGAACGCGCGAAACGGCAGACCGCGCTGGCGATGCTGTTTCCGGGGCCGTCGCGCTGCCACGAGGATCGCTTCGCGGCGCGCGTGTTGTCGGCGGTGGCGAGCGGACTGGGTGGACGTTTTTTCGAACAGTTGCGTGACCGGCAGTCGTTGGCGTATACCGTGAGTGCGTTTCCCATCGAGCGGCGGGCCGGTGGTGCCTTCGCGGCGTATATCGCGACGTCACCGTCGCGCGAAGACGAAGCACGCCACGGGATGCTGGGCGAGTTCGCGAAGTTGTGCGAGGCCGCCCCCACCGACGACGAGATGGAGCGGGCGCGGCGCTATCTCATTGGCACACACGCCATCGCGCAGCAGTCGGGTGGCAGTGTCCTCGGGGAGCTGGTCGATGCCTGGCTGTTCGGTGACGGCTTACAGGAACGGCACGAGGTCGTCACTCGGTTGGCGGCAGTGCAGGGCGCGGATGTCTTGCGCATGGCGCGCGCGTCATTCGATCCGTCGCGCGTGGCCGAAGGCGTGGTGCGCGGGATGACTGAGTAGGCTCAGGGCGGCGGTACGGGGCGCACGTCGCGCATCTGACGCGCGGCGAGCGACAGCGCCGGTACGCTGCTGCGAAGGCGCCCGTTGGCGGCGCGCAGTCCCACCCATCCGTCATAATCGGCAGACTCGCCGATGATCGCCGCGCCGATCCAGGCGCGACGTGATCCCCACGCGAGCGCGTGACGAATCGCGGCCAACTGCGCCGCATCGCCATGGGCGTGCGGAAGTCCGCCCACCGTGACCAGCCAATGCGGTTGCGTGCCGCCGCCACGGGTCACGGCGCGCTGATGCCAACGGTCGAACGCCCGCAGGCGCGCACTGACCGCTGGCAATCCGGAAAACGACGGAAACGACACCGCGCCCAACAAGGCCACGGGCGACGACGGCGTCGAGGCCCAGGCGTACACGGCGCTGTCGGTCACATCGAGTCGCGACGCGCTCCAACCCATTTGCGTACGGGGACGCACGCGCCGCACGGTGGCGGCGCTTCGCAGCAGGAGCGCGCGCCACCAGTCGGACGAGCGCGGCGTGGCGCCAAAGATGGACGGCAGCGGGTCGACGAGCGCGGGGAAGATCACATCGGGTCGGATGCGAAGCAGCACGCGCTCCACCGCCGCCTGTCGCTCCGCGTCGTCGGGGGCGGCCACACCGCGACCCAGGCGCAGGGCGACGGCGATCTGCACGCTGTCGTCGCGGAGCGGCTGCAGCACACGCGACAGCGAATCGAGCGCGCCACCCCGCCAGCCGTCTTCGTCGATCACGACCAGCACGACTTCCGGTGCGAGTTGTTCGATGAGACGCCGATCGGCCTGCACGGCACGCGCCGGCGGCGCGCCATCGAGCACGGGGAAGATCCGCATACCGATCACAAAGTCGCCGGTCGGTCGCGCTTGCATCGGTTCGGCGTACGCGCTCTCGTAGCTGCGCACCGCCGCAATGCCGCGCGGCCACTCGAGCACGAGCAGCGTGGACAGCGCCGTGGCCGCGAGCACGAGCAGCGCGCGCACGGCACCCGAGAGTCTCCAGCGGGCCGGATACGCCGGCGCAATCATGGGCACCAACATCGCGAGTGGTGACACGAGGGCGGCGCGCCCGGCGGTCATACCAAGGATAACATCGCGCGCCGACACGGCCGCTTGCAGCTGAAGCGGCGCGACACCCTGCTGTGAGGCGAGATAGTCGCCAATGGCGATCACGGCGATCACGACATCGTACAGCAAAATCGGCAGCGCCACGACCACCGACACCAGGCGCGTAACGAGCGAGTAGAGCACCTGCAGCACAAAGGCGCAGGCGATCATCGGCATGAGCCACGTTATGCCTGAGATCGTTCGCGCGCCGGTCTCGGTGCCGGTGGCGACGGCCACGAGCAGAGCGGGCGCCACCAGCAGGCCGCAAAAAGCGGTGAGATTGGTAAAGACCCGCGGTGCTTCACGGCGCGCGGCAATCCAGCCGGCCAGCGCGATATCCCACGCCAGCACAGCCATCGCCACGCCCAGCACCAACAGGGCAAGCGGATCAGTCATGCAGACGAGTCATGCGGGCACGATACACAGCGCGCGGCGTCGCTGGCACCCCGACCCCCGGCGTCGGTAGTTTCCCATATGGCCCACACGGAAACTCCAACCGTTCTCACGGTGCCCAACCTGGTGTCCACGTCGCGCGTGGTGCTGGCCGTGGGTTTTCTGGCGATGGACGCCGTCCCGGTGCGACTGGCCCTGATTGGCGTGGCCTCGCTTACCGACTTTCTCGACGGGTGGATCGCCCGTCGCACCAAGGTTGTGTCACGGTTCGGCGCCCTGATCGATCCGGTGGCCGACCGCTTCTTCGTGTTGTGCGTGGTGATCGCCTATGTGCTGGGCGATCAGCTCACGGCGTGGCAGGCGGTGGCGATTTTCTTCCGCGATATCATGTCGATGATCGGCTGGTTCGTGGCCCGCAACGTGAGTTGGCTGCGTCCCATCCGTTTCCGCGCGCGTCCGTTGGGCAAGGTGGTCACGGGGCTGCAGCTGCTCACCTTCATCGCCGTGCTGCTGGTACCGGCCACCGTCGACGGCCTCGTGATCGCGGTCGGCGTGCTCGGCCTGGTGGCGACGGTCGACTATACGCTGATGCTCTGGCGGGAGCGGGTGCGGTGAGCCGGGCTATGAGAGGTCGGCTCGTTGAAAAGATCACACAGAGAAAAGGGGACGCAGTCTCTTTTTCTCTTTTGCGGCTCTTCGTGCTTTTGTGTGGGTGATTTGCGTGGGTTGTGAGCGGGTGCGCGTCGTCGTTTCGGAGGGGAAAGCGCTCTGGCGGTACTGGTGGCACGCGGGAAAGTTCGTGGATGACTTTCGAGCCGCGGCGCCCAAGGGAGTGGCGGGACGCGTATCGGTTTCCAGGCTT
>JANLVC010000046.1:0-4846 GCA_031363815.1 Gemmatimonadota bacterium | reverse complement strand
GCGTTCGGCGTCCTGTTTCGCCTTCACCGCCATAGCCTCTCCCTGACCAACCCTTGATAAAACCCTACTGGAGCGTATTGGCCGAAGGCTGCGACGTCAACCTTCGGCGGGGAACGGTCCCGCCCCGCGACGGCGCAGGTGATTCGCTCGGCGGCGGGGGCTTCGTCGGTTCCCTATACTTTGTCGGCATGGCGCCCCGGCTGACGTCCCTTTCAGCCGCAGCGCAACCTTGGATGACTCCGAGCCCGACTCTTCCTCTGCCTCTTTCACATGACTCAAGCAGAAATTGAAGCAGTGGTAGCCCGAGGGGCGGAAGTCGAGTGGACCAGCCTTGAACTGAAGAAGTCCTTCGCTGAGAAAGAGTCCGCGATGCGCACCCTGTGCGCGTTTCTCAACGGCAGTGGTGGCACGGTGCTCTTCGGGGTGACCCCGCTCGGCAAGGTCAGCGGGATGGAGCTGACAGACGAGAATGTCCGTAGTCTCCCCGACGTGTTTCGGTTCTTCGAGCCGGCCGTGGCGATTGCCCAAGAGCGGGTTGCTCTTGCGAACGGCAGGTGGGTCTACATGCTCCGCGTGGAGGCCGGGATGCCAGAGCAGCGTCCGTTTCAGTATCAGGGGCGCGCCTACGTCCGAAACGCCAATCGAACTGACGTCATGCCGCAGTCGGTCTTCGAGGAGCAGCTCATGCGCAGGGGGAGTGCGGCTCGACGATGGGAGGTGCAACCAGCGTCGTCTCACATCAGGCTCGCCGATCTGGATCAGACAGAGATCCGTCGCACTGTGGCGCTTGGCATTGCAGCGGAACGAATCCCCGCAGAAGCTGCCCTGGATCCGGTCGACGTCGTCCTGCGCAACTTTCATGTGCTTCGTAGCGACGGCGTTCTCTTGAACGCCGCGGTCGCGTTGTTTGGGCGACCTGATGTCATCGAGTATCCACAGTGCCGACTACGTCTCGCGCATTTCTTGGGAATCGACAAGGATAGCGATCTTCTGGATGCGCCGGCGCCGCAAACCGGCGCGGTGTTCACGTTGATCGCGGCGGCCGAAGCGTTCTTGCGGCGGCGTCTCCCAGTTGCCGGGCGAATGGTGCCAGGGCTGTTCGAGCGCCAAGACGACCCCGTCTTCCCGGTTCGCGTGTTGCGAGAGGCGCTGGCGAATGCGTTTGCGCATCGGGACTACTCGCAGGCAGACGGCTCGGTGAGCGTGGCGATCTACGCGGATCGGATCGAGATCATCAACCCCGGTTCCCTGCCGCATGGTTGGACTGTCGCCTTGCTGCTCGAGCTCCACGAATCAAAAGCACGCAACCCGATCATCGCGGGCGTGTGTTACCAGCGAAAGTTGATCGACGAATGGGGGCGCGGGACGCGCTCTATCCACCGGCTTTGCCTGGAAGCGTCGCATCCGGCGCCGGAGTTTTTCCTAGGGCCGGGGACAGTCGGCGTCCGACTCAATTCGTCGATCCCTCTTAGTGCGGCGGGCGGAGCGCCGTCGCTACCGGACCTAAGCGAAGGGCAGATGCAGGTCCTCCGGGCTCTCCGGAAGGGCCCGCAGTCGGTCGCCGAACTGTTGGTGGCCTTCGACGCTGGAATGAGCGTTTCTAACCTCCGATTCTTTCTCTCCCAGCTTGTGCTTCACGATCTGGTGATCAGCCCACGTCGCCGCGGTCCGGGGGCCAAGTGGCAGATTTCCGAGCGTGGGGTGACGATGCTCCTCGCTCTGCCTGGCAGCGAAGCCATCGGCAAATAGCCAGTGAAATAGCTAGTGAATCGCTAGCTATTTCACTAGCTATTGTTGTGTCGGAGGAGTGGCGCCGTCACTCTCTGCGGTGCAACAGTTCCCATATTCTGCACGCAGTCGTAGGGTGGGCCGGTGCGATGCGCTCAGGGCCGACCATCAAGCGCTCCCGCCGCAGAGGGCAGTTTCGCCGGGGGCGCTTGGCCTTCCCAGCCGAACTCGGTCGAGCCCGCGCGAAGAGGCACCCGCGGCTTTCCGCGATGGAGAGTGCCCATCCGTGAGCGGACGCGGCTACGCCGCGTTGAGCATAGCCCCGCAATTCGGGCAGCACCGGTCCGGGCTGAGTTCGGCCGTGTTCCCCATGAGCACAGCCCGGGCCTTCGCGGCCGTCAAGCGCTGGATCCGCTCGTCCATGATGAAGCGTGGCGTCGGTTTGCGGATCTCCTGCCGCCTCATGGCAGATTCGATACTACTGGCCGTTGTAGAGCCGGTCGAGGTCGATCACCTCAAGATCGGAACGACCGGTCGCGGCTTCACGCACGTTTTGCTCGAAGTGGGTACCAAACAGCAGCAGTTTCGCGTGTCGTGCTCGCTCGCCCACGGTGCGGCGCGCCGTTTCCAAGCGACGGACATGATGCATGGTGAGCGGGGCGGCGCCGTGGTCGTCTGATGCCACGACGACGTCGATCTCCTGGGCGTCGGGACTGCCCTGCAGCAGCACGGTGGAGCCCACGTGCTCGGGAGCGCCACCGGTGGTGGTGGCATCGGCTATGTGCGTCGTCCATTCGCCCACCACTCACGGCGTCAAGCCCATCGCCCACAGCTGAAGGCTCTGGGCTTGGTGCTTGAGGTCGTGGGTTCTGGGTTTTGGGTTCTGGGTGATTCCGCCGCCGATCAAACCCACCACCCATTACCCACCACTCACGCCCTCAAGCCACTCGCCCACAGCGAGAGGATCTGGGCTTGGTGCTCCGCGCTCGCAAGGTGCTGGCAATGGGGCGTGGCATCACCGCGCCAAAGAGTAGTGGACGAGCGCCGACCTGCCCGGCCCGCTGTGGCCCGCTTCCGAACCCTCGGGGCGGTCTCGGCAGGCGTTGAGAAAGCGTTGTGTAGTTTGGCGGCCATGTCCGTCGAGCACTGAAGGGATTTCTATCGGCCGTTCCGTGCCATAAGCTATTGCTAATGGGTGACTTGCAGGTTGTCAGGATCGCGCGGGTCCACGGTCCCACCCAATGAATTCTGGCGTTGGATCCAACTATACATGTCGATATGTGGACGGAGAGCGAATCGTTGCGTGAGGCGCCTCTCATCCGTATACTCACTACGATGGATCAATCGAGTACCCGCCCCCTCGTCACTGAGGGCTCCCGGCGCGGGTTGGTTGAGACAGGATCCGGTGCGGGAGAGCCGGGCGTTGCTCGATGCCAATGGCAGGTCGCGCGGCCTGTTGTGGGGAATGTATGCCGGCACGTTCCTTAGTCGAGTGACTTTCGTGGCCCCAGGACGGCGTGGATTCCAATCCGCGCCGTTCTGCATTTCCACCCTTTGGCTTCTGCGTCCCACGCATGCCGCTGCCCCACCGGTTCATCGCCTTCATCCACTCGAAGCGGATGGACCGCCACGCGAAGGCGCTCTCAGATGCCTATCCGGGGGCTCTGGAACACCCGCCTTGTTCCCGTCTCAACGCCGCCGCCCGCCAAGCCACCGCATCGGCCTGGGATCGATGGTCTGAAGATCCTCGCGACGCTCAAGGCGCACCAGCCGACGGTCACCGCGGCGTGTCTCTTCGTCATCGACTTACGTGCGGAGGACGTGGCGGACATACGTGAGACGTTCGACTACGAGTTTCCGGTCGTCGAGGTGGTCACTACCGGCCACGGTGATCTTGCCGAGGCACTGCGCCCGCACCTCGAATATTTTGGCGTACTCCCGTCCGCGCGCCCCGTCGACGTTGATGATGCCCTCGCGATGTTTCTGGAGCGCCATGGCGACGTGATTGCGCTCAACCGAGCGGTTAGTGCGGCGAAAGATGCTGGCGCGTTCCGCGAGCCTCGACTCGTGCTGGGTAGCCTACATTTGCTGTACCGCGTGGTCGTCGCGTGGCATGATGCCAAGCGCCGCGATCACGCCCGCGCCCGCAAGCAACGCGCCCTTCACCAGAACACGTGGCAGGCGCTGACCCACCTCGTCGGCCATGTCAATTTCGACGTGAGCGACTCCGCAGCGCAGAAGGCATTCGAGTGGATCTGCGAGGACACCGTCAAGCGAGACTTCAGCATGCACCTCAAGTGGAACTTGGGCGGAGCGTTCACGGTCGCCAACTTTTGCCGCGTGCATTGGAACGCGGAGGTGGCAAAGGATGCGCCGCCGATTCTACGCATAGGACACTGCGGCGAACATCTTTAGCGTGGTGGCATTACGGAGCCCAAAGATCCACTGGTTGCGCGCGAGCGAATCACGGTCGCGGGTCTCAGTCCGGCCCGGCAGCGCTTCTCAGCGGTGCGGGGCCGTTCTGTATTGGGCGAGCGGTTGTACGTCTGCGTTCGAGCGTACAATGCTTAGCCGGTCCCTCGCTAGCTGCAGTCGCGTGACGCTGGGCGCGCTCCAGGCGCCACGGCTCGAGCGCGCGTTGCGCGGCACGCGTCATGGAGCGCAAACGTGGCCGCGATGAAGTGTCAACAGCGGTCCGCCACCTTGCCACGCGTTTCAAGTCCTTGCCGCACATAGCAAAGCCGTCTCACACATGGTCGCGTGAGACGGCTGTCATAACGTACTGCACGCGAATCGAAGTAGTGTCCGGCTATCGGCCCTTAAGAGGCTCGTCGGTTTCTCGAAACGGCATCGAAGCTCCAATGCTCACGAGAAACGCACGCTCCTCAACTGAACGTCGCGGTCGCGTCATCCCAGCAACCTGAATGCGAGACTTGAACGCCGCGACCGCTGCTGCGCGCTGCAGCAGCACAATCTCGCGTTCGGCGTCCTGTTTCGCCTTCACCGCCATAGCCTCTCCCTGACCAACCCTTGATAAAACCCTACTGGAGCGTATTGGCCGAAGGCTGCGACGTCAACCTTCGGCGGGGAACGGTCCCGCCCCGCGACGGCGCAGGTG
>JANLVC010000036.1:0-65137 GCA_031363815.1 Gemmatimonadota bacterium | reverse complement strand
GCCCGACAGCGCCGTCTCGGGGAAATGCACGACCTGCGGGCGCGGGTCGAGGGTGGAAGCTTGCGCGCACAGGCGCCCGATACGGGCGAGGTTGGCGGCTACGTCGCCCTTTCGGGGGGCGAACTGGCAGAGGGCCAGCGTCAGCGGACGAATCGGATCACCAGGCATACGTGCAAACTAGGAGGAGGGGCTCGGATCGCCTACGGTCGGCGGCGCGGCGCTCGATCCGGCCAAAAGTCGACTCGTCCCTGACAAAGTCACAGTTCAGCTTGACGCCTCGCTGCACGGTAGTGGGAGCACCCCATGCGTCTCACTCCGCCGAAGGTGGAATCGTATGAGGGTGTCCGCACGTCGATTCTTAAGTGACGGTTCGGTGTCAGTGATGCTCGGCGTCATTGTCATCCTTGCGCTTGAGGTTCGCGCTCTGCGCCCTAAGGCGCGCGAGTTGCCGCGCCGCAAGGCATTTCCGTACGCCGGTCAGGTACAGCCAACCGTTCATGCCGTCACGCCCAACGGCGACACGGTCGTCGTGGGCGAAGCGGCGACGCTGCTGATTCACGCGCGGTCGCGGCATGGGCGACGGTGCGAGTTCGCCGAGGGGCAACGCCATTCTGGCTGTCGCTCCGGATGGAGCAGGCGCAGGCGCGAACACCCGTGGCGTCGCGATTGCAGCCGAGCGGCGACCGCACGTTGTGGAGCGTGACGCTCGGGTTGCGGCCGTAGGAGGAGAGGCGATGTTTCGAGCGACGGATACTGCCGCCTCCGCATCCGAGTGCCACCCGCAATGAACCGGCGCCGCGTCGAGTGTGTACAATTCCCCCATGCGTCCTCCGAATTCCCGACACGATAGCTCCTGCATGATACTGGCGTCCCTGCGGTGGGTGCTCATCGCCCTAGCCTTCGTGCCGGGCGCCATGGCGGCACAGGGCGCGTCGGGCTCCACCGGAGAGGCGTGGCAGATTATCACGCCGGCACAGGCCACGCTGGTACTGGGTCGCGACGGCTCGCTCATCGGCGAACTCGGTAAAGAGCGCCGCATCAACGTCGCGCTGCGGTCGCTTCCCAAGTACGTGGGGAACGCCTTCGTGGCCGTGGAAGACAAGCGCTTTTATCAGCATGATGGCGTGGATCTGGTGGGTGTGGCCGGCGCGATCAAAGATGCGGTGATCAAGGGCAATCTCCGCGGCGCCAGCACGATCACGCAGCTGCTGGTGGGCAACATGCACCCCGACCTCATCGACCGTCGGGATGTCTCACCCGGACGCAAGTTGCGCGAGCAGCAGGCGGCCCGTGAAATGGAGCGTCACTACAACAAGGAACAGATCCTCGAGGCGTTCCTCAATCAGATCTCATTCGGACGCGGTGCGTACGGCATCGAGATGGCAGCACGTCAGTTTTTCGGCAAAGGGGCGGCCGACCTCACGCTGGCCGAAGCGGCCTCGCTGGCGTCAATGCCCAAGAGTCCGGTGCAGTACGATCCGGCGCGCTATGCCGATCGCAATCGCACGCGTCGCAATACGGTGCTCGCCCTGATGGCGGAGCAGGGGTTCATCACCGCCGCGCAGTCGACGGCGGCGCAACGCGAGCCGGTACGCACGGTGACCACCCCCCGTTCGCCGGCGCCGTGGGTGGTCGACGTGGTGCGCGTACAGGCCGAACGGGCGGGCATCGCGGTCATGCAGGGCGGCTATCGGATTCACACCACCATCGACGCCGCGTTGCAGCGCGCCACGCAGCAGGCGCTCACCAGCGGGCTCGATGAAATCGAGACCCGCCCTGGGTTCCGCGGACAGCGCTGCGCCCGCGTGCCCGGTGACACCGCAGCGCCGGCGCAAACGAAGGTTAAAGTCGACGCGTGCCTCGAAGGCGCGGCGATCGTACTCGATCCCACCACCGGCGATGTGCGGGCGCTGGTCGGCGGCCGTGACTACGCGCGCTCGTCGTTTAATCGCGCGGTGGATGGCAATCGTCAACCCGGCTCAAGCTTCAAGGCGTTCGTCTACGCGCAGTCGATCGCCCAGGGATTGGCGGCCAACGCGATGGTGGCCGACACGGCGCTGCGCATCCGTCTCGACAACGGGCAGTACTACAGTCCCGACAACGCCGACAACGCCTTCCTCGGCGCCCTCACGCTACGCGAGGCGCTTACAAAATCACGCAACTCGGTGGCGGTGCAGCTCGCGCTCGCCGTCGGGATGGACTCGGTGATCGCGCTCGCGCGCCGCGCCGGCCTGCGCGCACCGATCTCGCCGTATCCGTCGAGTGCGTTGGGGGCGAGTGTGGTGCAACCCCTCGACTTCGTGGCGGCGTATGCCGCGTTCGACAACGGCGGCGTCGCGGTCGAGCCGCGATTCGTGCAGCGCATCGAGGATCGCAACGGACGCACGGTGTTCACGCCGCAGATCCCACCGGCACGGCCCGCGATGGACCCGCGGGTGGCCTTCATCATGCGCGACATGATGCAGGACGTCGTCACGCGCGGCACCGCGACGGCGCTGCGCAAGATTGTGCCGTCACGCATCCCCGTGGCCGGCAAAACCGGCACGACCAACGACAACACCGACGTCTGGTTCGTGGGCATGACGCCGGAGCTGGTCACCGGCGTATGGCTCGGCTTCGACAAGCCGGCCATGATCGCCCCTGGCGCCGCGGGCGGAACGCTCGCCGCCCCGATCGCGGGACAGATCATCGCGGCCGCCTACGCGAACCGCACCAGCGGAGTCTGGACCCCGCCGCCGGGGGTGGTGCCGGTGGAGCTCGACCGGGCCAGCGGGCAGCCGTCCAATGCGACGACGCCGAGTGAGCGACGGTTCGTCGAGTGGTTCATGGCGGGGACGGAGCCGGGAGCCCCGGTATGGCCCTGGAGCCTGTTTCGGTTGGGGCCGATCGGGTACTGAACGCGCGCGGGATGTTGGGTGGATTGCGCGCATCAGATGTTCAGAGCGCTGATTGCGGATTGCGTATAGTGCTCAGAATCCAGCAATGATGGTGCACCGTTTCGAGCGGGAGGGGGGCGGCTCGTTGTCCTGATCCGTAATGTTACGGAGGGGTGGTCTACGTATTCTCCCCAATGCACTGCAGAGATGCGCGTGTCGACTATTCATATACATGACGCCCTCCGATATTCTCCCGTTCCATCGCCCGTTGAGTTCCCACGAGGACGCGCACGAGCAGCCTCGCGCCGGCGGTGGCACCGGTATCGTGATGATGAACCTCGGGGGACCGGCGACACTCGATGAAGTGGAGCCGTTTCTGCTCCGCCTGTTCGCCGACACGGAAATCATTCAGCTGCCGTGGCAGGACGTGGTCGGCAAGTTCATCGCGACGCGACGTGCGCCGAAGGTGCGCAAGTTGTACGACGCGATCGGTGGCGGGTCGCCTATCCTGACGTGGACCAAGGCGCAGGGCCAGGCGATGTGCGCCCGGCTCGATGAAATGTCGCCCAGCACCGCGCCGCACAAGTTCTACGTGTCGTTCCGCTATGTGACACCCTTTGCGGATGATGCGCTGCAGGCGATGAAGGCCGATGGTATCACACGCGCCGTGGCATTCACGCAGTACCCGCAGTGGTCGTGCTCGACCACCGGTTCGAGCCTGAACGACCTGTGGCGCGCGCTCGATCGCACCGGACTGCAGGACGCGTTCACCTGGAGCATCATCGATCGGTGGGGGGAGCACGATGGCTTCGTGCGTGCGATGGCCAGCGCGATCGACGACGGCCTCGAACAGTATCCGGAGCACGAGCGGGATGACGTGCTCGTGCTCTTCAGCGCGCATTCGTTGCCGCTAAAGGTCATCGACCGTGGCGACGCGTATCCCGCGGAAATCGCGGCCTCGGTGAGCCGCGTGGTACAGGCGGCCGAGCTGCGGAACCCGTACCTGCTTTGCTATCAGTCCTCCGTCGGTCCGGTGCGGTGGATGGGGCCAAGCACTGAGGCAATGATTCGGCAACTGGCGGCGCGCGGGCAGAAGAATGTGTTGGTCGTGCCGATCGCGTTCACCAGCGATCACATCGAGACGCTGTCGGAAATCGACATCGAGTACGGTGAACTCGCCCACTCCCTCGGCATGACTGGCTTCCGCCGCTCGCCGTCGCTCAATGCGCGCACGGACTTTCTCGATGCCCTTGCCGATATCGTGAATCGCCATCTCGAGTCGGGGCAGCCGCACAGTTCACAGTACAAGCAGCACTGCCCGGGGTGCACGAACACCGCCTGTCGTAGCTTGCCGTCGAAGATGGCAAAATCCGCTACGTGCGCAGCTCCCGTGGAACCTGCGGCGAGTCGCTAGCGTGTTCCTCGTGCCATTCCATGTCATCGGCTGCTCCCACGAACAGAACGACGTGGATGCGATAGGGCGCTTGCGCGTTCTCCCGGCGCAGCTGCCGGCGCAGCTCGCGTCGCTGCACGCGCTCGGGATTCCCGCGGTACTCGTGAGCACGTGTCATCGCACGGAGCTCTATTGGTGGGGGGACCACGATCCGTCGGCATGGTTCGGCGCGCTCCTGGCGGAGCGTGACGTGGCTGGCGTACAGGTCGAGCAAAAGCACGCGGATCTCGCGGTCCGCCACCTGTTCGCCGTGGCGGCGGGCATGTGCTCGGCACGATTTGGCGAGCCGGAAATTCTCGGGCAAGTGAGACGCGCGTGGAGCACGTCCCGCGACGTCGGTGCCACGAATCCGCTGCTCGACGGCATGTTCCGGCATGCGGTCGATGCCGCGCGATACATTCGCGCGGCGATCGGTACCCAAGCCAATGCCTCGCTTGGCATGCGCGTGCGCGATGCGTTGAAAGATTTTATCGAGACTCGCGGTGATGCACCGACCTTACATGAGGCGTCGGTGCCGTTGAACGTACTGGTTGTTGGCGCGGGTGATGCCGCGCGTGCCGTCGTCTCGGCGCTGGCTGATGGTCAGAAAGCCATTGCGCCCGCCATTTGCGTGACCAGCCGCACCGACAGCCGCGCCGGGGCATTGGCGCATTCCTACCGCGTGTCGCACATGCTTTGGAGCGCGCGCGAGCAAGCGATCTCGACGTCGGACGTCGTGATCTTCGCTGCCCATACGACGACGCCGATTGTCACGGCGGTGCAGGCGCGCGCGTTGTTGCGCGCGCGCGTAACGCCGTCGATCTGGATCGACCTTGGTGTGCCGTCGAACGTCGGGAACGCCGCCGACTTGCCGGCCTCGGTGCAGTACGTCGATCTCGACTGGCTGTCGATGTACGCGGGCGAAATCATCGGCACGGCCGATGTCGCGGCGCGCGCCAACATCGCGTTGCAGCGCGAACTGGCTCGCTTCGCCAGCGCGATGCACCGACGGCAGGTTGGTGTCCGGTTGGCGCTGCTTGAACAGCGGGCTGTGAACGAGGGGCGCGCCGCGCTTGAGTCGCACGCGGTGAACGCCGGCGAAGATTCGAACGCCGAGCAGGCCGCTGATGTCATGGCGCGCCGGGTCACTCATCTGCTTCTGCGCGAGCCGACGGCGAAGTCGGCGTAGCGCGCCGTTTTCGTGTCTGTGCTTCTTCCGTCCATCGGTGTGATCCGTGGTCCGAGCACACGGCTTATCCGTATGCCTGCTGTGCTGTCTGCGTCAGCCGCGGTCCGGCTGTCGCACACTCCGCCACCGGGAAAGCCTGTTCGGGTTGCCGTACGGTGATCTTGGCTGCGAAATGATCAATGGCCAGCGGAAACGCGCGCAAGGCATCCGGCGCATAGTGCCCCATGAGACACACCTGGAGCCAGTTCCGCTCACAGAGATAGCCGCTCTCAAAGCTGACCAGCCAACCGGTGTCACGGAGATGTTCACCGAGCACCGTTGCACTCACGCCGGCGGGCGGGATGAGCGTATGCACCGCCGGTGACGCGTGGTCCGCGCGCGCGAGCACGCGCCATCCACGTGACTCCATCGCGCGTCGCAGCCACGCGCCGTCCTTCGCGAGTCGTCGGAAGCGTGCGGTCCAGTCGATCTCGGCCAGCGACGTGCCGAGCGCATCGAGCAGATTCGACGACTGTGTGAAGGGCACGCCCTGCTGTTCCACGGCGAAGCCGAGGTCCAGATAGCGCGGAATGCGGTTGCTCGCTGAACACGTCTGGCCGTCGTGAAACACGATGGCAATGCCGGGGAACGCCGACAGGGCCTTGCCGCTGACCGCGCTCGCCAGCCATACGTCGCGCAATGACAGCGGCACCGTGCCGAGGCTACTGATCACATCGAGTGCGAGCTTGACCCCGTGCGACTGCGCGATCGACGTCAGCGCTTCGAGGTCGTTCATCACACCAGTGGACGTCTCGCACTGGACGGCCCAGAGCCAGCGAGCCTTCGTGTCGTGCAGCGTTTGCGCGAGCGCGGCGTAGTTTAGCGGATCACCCCACGGTGTGCGCACGACGGTGTGCGGGATCCGCATGCGTGCGGCATGATCGGCGAGCCGTTCGCCGAACTCGCCGTTACTGACGATCACCCCGGGCGCGTCGAGCAGGGAGATCTGCGCGGCCACGACATCGTTGGCGAGCGTCCCCGAGCCCAGCAGCATCGTGACGTGCCGCGCGTCTGCCAGCTCGCACAGCCGTTGCTGCGCGTTGCGATACAGCGCATGAAACGATTCGGCGCGGTGCGAGATCGCGCCGCGCTGCATCGCTCGCTGCACCGCATCGCTGATGCCGACCGGACCGGGCAGAAAGTTTGCACCGGTGGTCGGCGCGACCGTACTGGTGTTGATCGCGTCCGGCCAGGTGAGGAGTTCCTCCGCGGTGATGTACATCGGCTGATAAGACGCCAGTTCGGTGCCGATGAGAGGACCGAAGGCATGGAAGCCGAGGTGCCGGTACAGGCGCAACTGACGCGTGGTACCCGACATCACGCCGAGGTCGAAACCGTTGGCCAGAAAGTGTCGTGTAATAAAGCCAACGAGCTGTGCGAACACGCGGCTCGCGCGAAATTCTGGTTCGACGGCCAGCAGTCGGATCTCGACCGGCGTCCGCCCGGCGGGGAGGTAGTCATCGACACTTCCCAGTTTCTGGTCGAGCGAAAATGGCCGCTGTGTCCGTCCGCTCACCATGCCGACGATGTGGCCATCCAATTCGTAGACCGCATACACATTCTCGTCGTGAAAGCGATCCACATGACGCCGCGCGGAATTCGGCGCATGCTGGGGGATCTCTTCCACGAACGTCCGATAGTTCAAGGCATGGATCGCATCGTGGTCTGCCTCGGTGGCCAGACGGACGATGCCGCGCAAAGACTGTTGGGGCGTTGTCATGGCCTGAACTTGCGCCCTGGGAGACGCGAACGGAATAAGTCAGGTGACGTAGCACGGGGCGACAGGCCAGAATCGCCCGTTCGCCCCTACTTCCTACTCCCGGCGTCGCCCTTACACCCCAACCAGCTCGTCCACCTCGGCTGGGGCCGCCCGCCCCTGATCCACCAGCGCAATGGCCAGCACTTCGCGCATCGTCTCCACCGGGTGGAAGATGAGCTGTTGACGCACTTCCTCCGGCACATCCTCGAGATCAGCCTCATTGGCCTTCGGGATGATCACCTCCTTGATGCCGGCGCGGTGGGCGCCGAGCACTTTTTCCTTCACGCCGCCAATTGGCAGCACGCGACCTCGCAGCGTGATCTCGCCCGTCATCGAGACATCGCGTCGCACCTTGCGGTTCGACATCTCGCTGATCAGCGCCAGCGCAATCGCAATGCCGGCACTCGGACCATCCTTCGGAATCGCGCCTGCCGGCACATGAATATGCGCCTCGC
This sequence comes from Gemmatimonadota bacterium, assembly GCA_031363815.1. Taxonomy (GTDB): domain Bacteria; phylum Gemmatimonadota; class Gemmatimonadetes; order Gemmatimonadales; family Gemmatimonadaceae; genus Gemmatimonas. Next base: position 57,387 of record JANLVC010000036.1, on the reverse strand, counting down.
TGGCCGACGCCACGCGGTTGGCGGGAATCCCCAGCGACGCCGCGTTGTTCGTAGCGTACGTAAGGGCGGCCCGCGCACTCTCCTTCATCACGTCGCCTAGCTGACCGGTAAGAATCAGCGAGATCGGACCGACCCGAACGACTTCCGCTCCGTCGTCGCTCTTGACTGGAGTGGACGCACCGCGACGAATGCTCGCTTCGACGAACATGATGTCGCCACCCATCGGTGTGTAGTACATACCCGTCGTCATACCGACCTCGTCGTGCTCGGCTACCCGTTCGGGATGCACCTTCGGACGGCCCAGCAATTCGCGAACTTCGTTGCTGCTGATCACCTTGTCGTCAATCGTCGCCGTATCGCCCATCGCGACCCGCCGCGCCACCTTGCGCGCCACGGCCCCCAGCTGACGCTCCAGCTGACGCACACCGCTTTCGCGGGTGTACTCGCTGATCACCTTCGTGACCGCGTCGTCGGTAAACTTGAGATCGCGCGGACCGAGTCCCGACTCCTCGAGTTGACGGGGAATCAGATACGTCTTCGCAATTTCCGACTTCTCTCGCTCGGTGTAGCCGCTGAAGTCCACGACTTCCATACGGTCCAGCAACGGACCTGGGATGTTCTGGATGAAGTTCGACGTGGCGATGAACAGCACTTCGCTCAGGTCGAACGGTACGCCGAGATAGTGGTCCGTGAACGAGTCGTTCTGCGCGGGATCGAGCACTTCCAACAGTGCACTCGACGGATCGCCCTGGTACGACGTGCCCAACTTGTCCACTTCATCAAGCAGGAACACGGGATTCTTGCTGCCCGCCTGCTTCATGCCTTGAATAATGCGTCCAGGCATGGCGCCGACATACGTACGACGATGCCCACGAATGTCCGCCTCGTCGCGCGCCCCACCGAGCGCCACGCGTACGTACTCGCGGCCCAGCGCGCGGGCGATCGACTTCGCGATACTCGTTTTGCCTACACCAGGCGGGCCGTTGAACAGCAGGATTGGCCCCTTCGCCATGGCGCGCGCCTTGGCTTCCTTCGCGTCGGTGATCTGGCGGTCGCCGTTGCCGTTGCCGAGCGTGGCGTTCGCGTCGCTGGTGTCGCCCTTGATCTTCGACACCGGAAATTCACCCGTGGTCTCGACCTCGGCGGCCACCTGCTGCGCGCGCAACTGACGCACGGCAAGGAACTCAAGCACACGGTCCTTGACGTCCTTGAGGCCGTAGTGATCCTCCTCGAGGATCTCACCGGCACGGGCCAGTTCGAGGTGATCATCCGAGCGTGTGCTCCACGGCAACTCGGCGATCCACTCCAGATACGTACGAATCACCTGTGCTTCCATGGATTCGCGACCCGCGCGCTCGAGGCGACCCAATTCACGCTCCGCTTCGACGCGCGCCTGCTTCGGGAGCTCCAGCTTCGTCAACTTCTCGCGGAGCTCGGTGATCTCCTTCGACTGGTCGTCATCGCCGAGTTCTTTCTGAATCGCTTTGAGCTGTTCACGCAGGAACATCTCGCGTTGCCGCTCGCCCAATTCTTCCTGGACCTGCGACTTGATGTCTTCCTGTGCCTCCAGCAGTCCGATCTGACGCTGCACGTGCACGAGCACACGACGCAGGCGCTCCTCCACGGAGAGCGTCTCCAGCAGCCCCTGCTTTTCGGGCACCGTGAGTTCGATGTAGCCGGCCACGAGATCGGAGAACTTTCCGGCATCGTCGACCGAGTCAAGCACCTGATGCACCACTTCCTCGGGAAGACCACGCTTCTCGCCCAGCTCGGCGGCGCGCTCCCGCGTCTCCTTGTGGAGCGCTTCGAAGGCGGGGTCTTTGAGATCCAGTGGCATCATCTCCTCCGCGGGAACGATTACCGCCTGGAGATATCCGTCCACTTCGGCGTACTGCAGTGCCGTCGCGCGCTGCTCGCCCTGCAGGAGCAGCTGCACACCGCCCAGACCGCGCTGAATCTGGCCGATGCGGGCGATGACGCCCGTCGTAAAGAGAATGTCCGACGTCGGATCTTCCGTGTTGTCGCGCTGGGCGACCGCAAAGACAAGCCGATCGCCCTTGAGTGCCGTTTCGATGGCTCTCAACGTGCCGGGTCGGCCCGCCGCGATCGGTGCGGTGATGCCGGGGAACATGACCGTCCCGCGAAGCGGCAGGACGGGAAGCGTTTGGCGCTGGCCCATAACGTACGATCCTGTTGGAAGAGGAATACCGCCAGCCAAACGGCAGGTTTCACACCGTCTGGATTACGCCATCGCGGCAGCGTTTGCAAGCAGACTGGGGTAGCCATGCCACCTTGACGTTACCCGCCAGACGCTGGTCCGCCGATTTGGCGGTCTCGGAATCGGACGGTGACCTGCGGTCAAGTTGACCGATGGCTGCTTGCTTGAGACGGACGCCGGTCGCGTTGCAACTCCCAGCGAGCGCGGGCCGTACGGCGAGCGACCCAACGCACGTAGGGATGCTGTTGCCGGTTTCTTTGCGGTGCTACACTAGACGTACGATGCGACTTCCCCGATTCCCACGCGAGTGCCCGATTCCGTAGCGCCATCCCCCGAAGATGCTGAACTGCGCGCCCATGTAGAGCAGGCGCTCAGTGCCACCTATGAACTGGACCAGGAAATCGGTCGCGGTGGTATGGGCATCGTGTATCGGGCCCGCGACAAGCGACTGAAGCGGTTCGTGGCGATCAAGCTACTGCCGCCGGAGCTGTCGTTCCGGCGCGATATCCGGACGCGCTTTCTGCGTGAGGCGGAGACGGCGGCGCAGCTGAGTCATCCGAACATCGTCCCGATTTATTCGGTGGACGAGGTCGGGAATCTCGTGTTTTTCGTGATGGCCTGCATCGACGGCGACAATCTCGCCACGAAGCTGCAAAAGCGTGGTCCGCTCCCCGTCGACGACGTACGACGCTGGCTGCACGAAGTGGCCGACGCGCTGGCGTATGCCCACGCGCGCGGGGTCATTCATCGCGATATCAAGCCTGACAACATCCTGCTGGACAGTATCGACGGACGGGCGCTGGTCACGGACTTCGGCATCGCGCGGGCCATCAGCGACGGCGGCGACACGTCGCGGCTCACCGCCACGGGTATGGCCATCGGTACGCCCGCGTACATGTCGCCGGAGCAGGCCTCTGGCGATCGTGACCTCGACGCCCGCAGCGATCTCTATTCGCTGGGCGTCGTGGCGTATCAGATGCTGGCCGGCGAGCCGCCCTTCACCGGCGGCACGACGCCGGCGTTGCTGGTGAAGCATCTGGCCGAAATCCCGGTGCCGGTATCGTTGCGCCGCCCGGACACGCCCAACGATCTGTCGCAGATCGTGATGCGATTGCTGGAGAAAAACCCGGAGCATCGTTTTCAGAGCGCTGGCGAGATGATCACGGCGTTAAAGACTGGCGTCGTTCCGCCACCAACGAATCCGGCGGCCGCGCCGCAGGCCACCGGCGCACCAGTGCGGTTCAATGGCTCGCCGATCGGTGGCATGCCGATGGGCGGTATGGGGTCGCCCAATCCAGCGGCCCGGTCGGTGCCGTATACGCCCGCACCCTACACGCCGCCGGCCTATCAGCCGCCCACGTATCAGTCGCGCACGGCGGTCACACCGCAAGCGCCGCCGTATCCGCTGTACCAGCAGCCGAACTCGGGCGACGATGTGTACGTCGCGACGGCGGAAGACGAGGCGCGCTGGTTTGCCCCGCCCGTGGTCGCCTTCCGCCGCAAGCTGGCCCCGTATCTGTTCGTGAACGGCGCAATCCTCGTGATCAGCATCTTCACCGGCCGCGACATGCTGGGGCTGACCACGCTGTGGACGGTGTACATCGCATGGAAGTACGCCAAGCTCTGGGCCGACGGCTTCGATTGGACCGATGTGCTGAAGCAGCCCAAGCATCGAATGCTCGGTGAGGTCCTCTCCGACCTCGGCGACAAGTTGATGGCGACGTTTAGCCGAAAAAAGCGCGAAGAATTGCGCGCACAGGGCCGACTCCGGAATCGCCTCGATGGCGTGCTGTCGCCCACACCATCGGCGCCCGTGACGCTGCGCGCTGGTGGCGCGACGCCAAACGCACCGTCACGCGATGACGAACTCGGCGAGTTCGTGGGTTTGGTGAAGGCGGCACGCGCCGATCGGGAAGAGATTGGCCGTTTGCTGGGCACGCTGCCGACTGAGGAGCGCCGGCGGATTCCCGATGTCGCACGCACCGCGGTGGATCTGGTAAACAAGGTCGAGATCATTGCCCGCGATATCGCGCGCGTGGATCGCGAACAGGGTCCCGATGCCGCACGGCGCATCGACGTGGAAATCGGTTCGCTCGAGGCTGAGGCCAACCCACTCGATACGCAACGCAGCGAAGGGCGCGTGCGCCGATTGGCACAGCTCCGCCGTGATCGTCGGGCCGTTGCCGATGCACTCGGCAAGCGCGAACTGCGTCGCGCGCAGCTGGAGAGCTGCCGTATTGCACTCGAGAATGTGCGTCTCGATCTCGTACGTCTGCGTACGGGCAGCAGTTCGGTGCAAAGCGTCACGCTGGTCGCCGAACAGGCCATGCAGTTGGCCCGCGATGTCGATATCGCCGTGCAGGCCGCCAACGAAGTGCGCGAGGCCACGTCCTCGCGCTCCGGTTCGGCGTAAGCCGGCCGTACGATGCCCGACGGTCAGCGAGCGGCCCTGAAGGCGGCGGAAACTCAGGCTGAATCCAATCTCCTGCGCGACCGCGTCACGGCGGCGGTCGGCGATCGGTATCTCGTGGGGCAGGAAGTCGGTCGTGGCGGCATGGCGGTGGTGTTTGCCGCCGAGGACGTGCGCTTGCAACGGCCGGTGGCGCTGAAGGTATTGCCTCCTGAGCTGGCCTTTCGCGGTGATGTCCGCGAGCGTTTCGTGCGTGAAGCGCAGACCGCGGCGCGGCTCAATCATCCGCACATCGTGCCCATCTATGCGGTGCACGAGGAAGGCGGGTTGGTGTGCTTTGCGATGGCGCTCGTGAAAGGCGAAAGTCTGGCCGCGCGCCTCGTGCGTGAACCGCAAACGAGCTTTGAATACATCGCGCAGATGTTGGCGCAGGTGGCCGATGCGCTCGCCTACGCGCACGCCTGTGATGTCGTGCATCGCGACGTGAAGCCGGACAACGTGCTGATCGACAAGGACTCCGGTCGCGCGATGGTTACCGACTTCGGCATCGCCCGTGCGGCGGACAGCGGATCACGACTCACGCAGACCGGTATCGCGGTGGGTACACCGGCGTTCATGAGCCCCGAGCAGGCCACCGGTGACCGCGAGATTGATGGACGCAGCGACATCTACTCGCTGGGTGTCGTTGGGTACCTCATGCTGGCCGGACGGTTGCCGTTCCAGGCAAATACGACCCCGGCGATGCTCATGAAGCATGTGAGCGAAACACCGATGCCTCTTCGCGCGGTGCGTCCCGATGCGCCGCTCGCGCTGGTAGAGATTCTGGAGCGTTGCCTTGCCAAGCGGCCGCAGGATCGCTGGGACAATGCGTTGCAGCTGCGCGATGCGCTGCGCACAGTGCAGCGCGACGGCTCGATGCAAGCCGGTGTGCACCAAGCACCTGCGCCGCTACCGTCGCGGGCGGCGGCACCGGTCAGCTACTCCGCGCCATCACGCGAGCGCGCCCTGCATCCACGTACGCCGGAGCCCGCCGCCGATCCTCGCTGCAAGCCGGCGCGCATTGCCGATGCATCGCAAGCGTTCGTGAGGCACGCGAAGTGGGTCATGGGCTCGGCCACCGTCTCGCTCGGCAGCCTCGTAATCGGTGCCTCGTTGGATCTCAGGCCGATGATCATCCCGATGGTGGGCGCCGGGTTGGCGGCGCTAGCCGGCGCGCAGATGCTCGCACGCGACTTCATGCGCCTGCGCCGGCTCGGTGTGTCGGCCGGTGATGCGTGGAACGGCTCGTGGCAGGCGATCGCGGCGTTATCGGACGACCGTCCGTACGACGTGAAGATGCGCGAGCTACTCGCGCTGGTCGCCGGCGATCAGCTGCTGGCGTCGGCATACGGAGAACTGCTGCGCAACGCGGTTGACGATCGACTCACGATCAAAGACGTGACGGCGAAACTCACCGACGCGGACAAGTCACTCGTGCCCGATGTGGAGCCGACCGCGGATGCCCTGCTGGAGCGTATCAGCACACTCGCCAGCGGTCTTGAACGGCTCCAGCGAGATCTGCCAACCGATGCGCTCACGCACCTCGAGTCACGTGTGGCGGCGGTGCAAGCCGAACCGGAACAGGCTCCCGATCGGGAACGCCGGCGCACGCTGCTCACGCGGCAGCTGTCGTCGCTACAGGAACTCGTGGCGCGTCGCGAGACCATGCAGCGTCAACTCGACAGCGCGTCGATGGCGCTGCGCTCACTGCGCCTCGATATCGTAAGACTGCGCACCATGGGCGTCGGCGCGGCAATTCACGATGTCACGAATGCCACGCAGGAAGCGAGAGCGTTGTCGAGAGACCTGGAGCACGTGCTGAGCGCGGTGGACGAAGTAAGGCGGCTCTGAGGCGCCGCGCGGTTGAACAGCCCAGCGGGCAGAAGGCAGTCATCAATACTCCCGCTCTTCAAATTCCGAGACGAGCGTCGCGTGCCCATGCCGTGTCGCGGCCGCAATGCCTTTGTCGCACGCCGCGCGTGCCGCATCCTGCTTGCCAAGCGCGTGAAGCGTATCGGCGTAGCGTAGCCAGCCGTTGCCTTCGTCATCGTGTCCCGCGAGATACGCGGCCAACGCCACTTCCGCTTCGTCCAGCAAACCGGCCTTGAGCAGTTCGTTGGCGAGACCGAAGAGGGCGAGGGGATTGTTCGGCTGCTTGGCAGCCATGGCGCGCATGGTGGCGAGACGATCGGTCATAAAAGTCGGGCGGGTAGAAGGTGCGGGTATCGACAACGGCGGAACGTTTTCGTGAATCTCTTTCTCTGACAGATCAGCGAGTCAGGAGTTCCGCGACAAGTGCGCCGAGTCGGTCGGGTGCTTCTTCGGGTGCGACGTGTGCGACACCGGGGAGTTCGCGCAGTTCGAGGCCCTGCGGTGCGGCGAGTCGCAGGACCTCGCCGAGTTTGAGCGCTCGGGCGGTCGGGACAAAAGGATCGCGGGCGGCGGTGGCGAGAAGTACGGGGCAGGCAATCGCCCCCGGCGCCAGGGTTGCTGCCGTATCGCCTCGCGACGCCGCGAGCGCCGCGAGCTGCGCGCATGCTGACTCACGGCCGTCGCGGGTGCGGAAACTCTTCAGGTAGAGATCGAGGGAGCGTGCTCCCACATCGCGGTGCGCATAGCAAGGCAGCAACGCGGCATGGAGTGCCGACGCGAGCCATCCGGGAGACAGACGCCGCCACAGCGGGAGGAAGGGTACCAGTCGCCCCACACGGCCACTCAAGGCCACATCGCCGGGCTGACGGCCGATCATGGTGGGATTGACGAGCAGCAGATGCGACACGCGCTCCGGGTGTTTGTGGGCCACGACGGCGGCGATCGCGGCGCCCATGCCGTGTCCCACCAGCGACGCCCGACGCACGCCCATCACCTCGAGCAGCGCGGCCACGCGCGCGGCGTGTCCGGCCACGGTCATTGGCTGCGTGCCGGGCGGGTCACTCCGTCCGTGTCCGAGAAGGTCGAGTACCAAAACCCGATGCCCCTTGGGCAGCCGCGGAAGCACGTCCTGCCAGAGATGCGACGAGGTGAAGGCCCCGTGAATCAGGACGAGCGGTTCGCCGACGCCGCGTTCGCCGAACGCGTAGCAGTACAGGCGCACGCCTCCCAGATCGACGAACTCGCCGCGCATCAGTGTTGCGCGGCGAAAAGTGTCGGGTGCGCCACGCTATGTGGCGAACGGGAGCGGAGGAGTCCAGTCATGAGCCGACGTCAATTTCGACGGCATGGCGCTCGCGAACAAGCGACGACGACCAACAACAACAAACACCGGGGGCGCAAACGGCACCCCCGCTGTTTCGTTTCGCTGCCGGATTGTCGGTCAGAAACCGCCGCGACGACCCTGCGGCATGGCCGCGACGTTCTCGTCGAACTTCTTCTTCTGTTCGTCGGTCAGCAGTGCCTTCAACGCCTCGTTGCGCTCGGCGTTCGTTTTCTGCATCGATTCGCGCATGGCGGCCATATCGCCGCCACCGCTGCGCGCGGCCGCCATCGCTTCCTGCTGCTTCGTGCCGGCTAGCAGCATGATCGTATCGGCCTTGGCCGACAGCGCGGCCGTGAGTGCGATGTCCTTGAACAACTGTTCCTTTTGGCGAGCCATGCGTTCAGCGGGCGACATCTGCATGCCGCCGCCACCGCCGCCACCACCCTGGGCGTAGGCAGGCACAGCGATCGCGAGAACAGCCGCCGCCACAAGCATGCGGATCGTGGTCTTCATGAGCAGGGGTCTCGGTGGGTCGTTCAGTACAGTTCACGGCGCGGTCGCGCGGCAGACGTTGGTCACACGGGAGACGTCGACGTTCGCCAAAGTGTTAAGGGTGGCGGGACGAATCGATGAGGCCGTCTCAAAACGATACCGTTCGTCCCTCAACCTCTGGCGGAACGACTTCCAAGGGGTACAATTGCAGAATTGTGACCCGTCCGCACTCTATCTCGCCGCCACCTGTGGCTGATTCTCATCCCGTCCCCCCGGACGTGCGCCTCTCGCTGTACCAGCCGCCGCCGCCGCCGCCGCCGCCGCTGGGGCGAGTGACGGTTCCGATGAGTTGGCTGCTCCGCACCGCGTCACCCTCGGTACAGTTCCGCGCGATGAAAGCCTTTTGGCCGAAAGCCGCGGCGGACCCGGGTTGGGCCACCGTTCCCTACGCCAGCCGGCAGGGATGGCACCTGCTGCTGATGCAGGATGGCGACGGCCAGTGGCCGGGCGGCATGCTCACGGTGCCGGCCGGATTGTCCCTCGAGGGCATCGGCACGATCCCCGCCTATCGACGGCTTCTCGAGCTGGGCTGGGACCCTGAGAGCCCCGCCTTGAGCTTGACCAAGCGGTTGCTCTTCCGTCTACTGGCTGAAGACGACGATCCGTCGTTTCTGGCCGAGATGATGCCAAAGGAGTGGGACGACGATCTGATCAAACGCGGGCGCCTGTTACTGCGCGAGGCGGCGGCCGCGGCGTTGGCGCAGGCGGGCTACGAAAGTGATCCGCGGCTCCGCGGCGCGGCCCGTCGATTGGTTGACCGCGTCATGACGTTCCTGAAATCGCCACTGGCGCAGAAGCCGTGGGTCCGGCTAGGCAACCAGCATGTGCTCCCCGCCGACGTCACCGCGCCGTCGTTCCATTTGCTGGTGATGCTGGCCTACATGCCGCATTTCCGCAGCGAGCACTACGAGTTCATGGACCGGCTTTTCGGGTATCTCACGCAGCTTTGGCCGCGCCAACAGCCCGTGCAGCAAGTGGGACCGCACCTGCTCGAGCAGCCGCATCTGGTGCTGGGAGATTTGCTGCCCACCCGCAATGCGATGGATGCCGACATGGCCTCGTCGCTGGGGTGGCTTGAGGTCATGGCGCGCATCGGCTACCTGAAAAAGCACGACGGCTGGTGCAAGCTCCTCGATCGCCTCCTGGACGACCGGGACCGGAAGCACGTGTGGACCCCGCCGCGCTCGGTCGTGATGCCGGAACGCGCGCCCGTGTGGTCGTGGCCGCTGTTGCCGCTCTCTGATCCGACGTTCGGTCAACCTGCCGACTCGGCCTTTTCGGCCGACGTCACCTTCCGGCTGGCCTTGATCGCCCAGCTGTGCGGTCGAGAGATCGAGCTGGTTTAGGCTTCCCGTTCCTCATTACCCAGAACCCACCACCCACTACCCATTACCCATGACCCCAAGCCCAATAGCCCACAACCCCCAGCGCTCTGGGCTGTTGGCTTGAGGTTCTGGGTTCTGGGTACTGTGTTTTGGGTTTTAAAGGATGGGGGAGAGGGCGGATCTCACTCCCTCGTCGCTGACTACCCACGACCATTACCCAGTACTCCGGACGGCCTGACCGATTAGCTTTCCGGTCAACACATGACTGCAATCGACCCTTACACGCTGATCGACGATACAACGTTCGCCGATCTGGGCCTCGCCCAACCCCTGCTCGCCGCACTCTCGGATGTCGGCTATGAGCGTCCCACGCCTATTCAGCGCGATGCCATTCCGGTCGCGCTGAAAGGCCGTGACCTGATCGGTCTCGCCCAGACGGGCACCGGCAAGACGGCCAGCTTTACGCTGCCGATGGTGCATCGACTGTTGGGCGGACCGCGCCGGACGCGCGTACTGGTACTCACTCCCACCCGTGAGCTTTGTCTCCAGGTCGAGGAGAGTGTCCGCAAGTATTCCAAGTACGCGCCGGTGGACGTGATCCCGGTGTTCGGCGGCGTTGGCTACGAGCCGCAGGAACGCGCGCTTCGTGCCGGCGTCGACGTGGTCGTCGCCACGCCGGGACGTCTGCTCGATCATCTCGAGAAGCGCAACGTCGACTTCTCGTATCTCGAGACGCTGGTGCTCGACGAAGCGGACCGGATGCTCGACATGGGCTTCGCGCCGCAGCTCAATCGCATCGTTGATCAAGTGCCCCGCTATCGGCAGACGCTGCTCTTCAGCGCGACGATGCCGCCCGAAGTCGAGGCGCTCGCGCGCAAGTATCTCCGCAAGCCGGTCGTGGTGCAGGTCGGTCGGCGTTCGTCGGCCGCGACCACGGTCACGCACGCGGTGTACCCGGTGCCGCGTCATCGCAAAAACGATCTCCTGGTGCATTTGCTCACCAAGGAATCGCACGATTCGGTGCTCGTGTTCACGCGCACGAAGAGCGGTGCGGATCGCGTCGTGCACGATCTCGAGAAGGCCGGCGTGAAGGCCGGCGCGATGCACGCCGACAAGTCGCAGCGCGAACGCATGGCGGCGCTTGAAGATTTCAAGTCGGGCAAGCTACGCGTGCTGGTGGCCACCGACATTGCGCAGCGCGGTCTCGATATTTCCGGCATCACGCACGTGATCAATTACGACGTGCCGCAGCAGCCGGAAGATTACGTGCACCGGATTGGCCGCACCGGCCGAGCGGCGAGCACCGGCGACGCGTATACGTTCATGTCGGCGGAAGAGATCGGCATGGTCCGCACGATCGAGCGTATGATCGGTCAGGAAATTCCGCGCGTCAGCGTGCCGGGGTTCGACTTCGGCACCTGAGCGCGCGACTATTGGTCGTTGATCGTTCCCGTCTAAATTATCGTCGTTGCACGCGCCCGAGACGCGACACCGTAATGGTGTCGGCTCGGGCGCTTCGCGTGAGCACGAGTCGCAGATTTGCCGCGCCGACGCCGAGCCCTGAGGGGGCGTAGCTGAGGGAATCGCGGGTGGCCTCGAGCGTGAGGCCGCGGCCGTGGAAGTCACCGACGGCGATCGTATCGCGACCTGCGTGCACGACGACGCGTGTGGCCACGACATCGAACCGCACCGCCGTGCGATCACCGGTCGCGATGGCGTGGTCGCGCGCGAGCGCGAGCAGATTCACGGTTTCCTGCGCGGCCATCGCCACGTCGAGCGCCGCGAACAGCGAGGCGCCCGACGTCAGCGCCAGGGCCGCCAGACCGCCGGTGAGCACCAATAGCCAAAGTTGCTCCACGAGCGTCGCGCCGCGGCGAAGACGCGATCGCTCATTCGCCGTGTATGGTGCGGAGCGCCGAATGCGAGGGCGAGCGTTGAAGGGCAGTGCTGGAGTGGGCGACATGCGGCGAGGGAGTCGTAGATGGGGCGCGGCGCTTGTAGCGTGGAGTAGGACATCGCTCACCGCGTTGGATCACACGATCAGTCCGAGGCCGTCGAACGGTGTCATCCGAACTGCGCCGCCGTCATCCTCGCACCGCAGACCAGTCGGCCAGTGTCGCCGATTTACCTTACGTTCTTGCCATGACGGCGGTCGGCGTAGGCGCCGCCACCGCGTGCAGCGGCGGTTTCTTAGCCTCTTCAGCGAACTCAACACAGGACAAGGCGTGTTGGACCTCGGCCGGCAGATGCGCGAACGGCAGGGAAACAATTCGGGCTCTTCGCGCTTTTGTGTGGGTGATTTCGGTGATTTCCGTGTTCTGGCTGTTCGCTGTTCGCTGTTGCTCGCCGAGCCAGCACACGAAGCTTGCTGACAGCCATAACACGAAGCTCGCTAACAGCCAGCACACGGAGGACACGGAGATCCCCCACACGATTCCACGAAGAGCCACAATTCGATGACGTCCGTACCGCTGAGGTCATGGCGTGACGCGTTGGCGGATCAGGACCGGATCGTGCGACAACTCACCGCGGGCGCCGGGGTACCGATACCTGCTCGCGCATTCCCAACGCCCTGAATCCGTCATCGCGCGATAGATTATTGTGATCCCTCCCAACCACTCGATCCATCTCTTCTGACATGCGGATTGCGATTTCCACCGGCGGCGGCGACGCCCCGGGACTCAACGCCGTCATTCGGGCTGCGGTGCTTTCTGCCCGTACCCGCGGCTGGGATGTGCTTGGCATTAAGCGCGGCTACGCCGGGCTCCTTGGCGAGGACGAGATCGTCCCGCTCACCGAGGACAGCGTGCGGGGGATCGCCAATCAGGGCGGCACGATCATCAAAACGACAAATCGTGGCAGCCCGTTCGCGTATCCGATGCTGCAGCCCGATGGGACGTGGAAGAATATGGATCGCTCTGATGAGCTCGTGGAGAACGCGCGCAATCTGGGCATCGAAGCGATCATCTCGATCGGCGGCGACGGGTCGCTGAAGATTGCCGCGCAGCTCGCCGCCAAGGGCATGCGCGTGATCAGCGTGCCGAAGACGATCGACAACGACGTCCCCGGCACGGTGACGACGTTCGGTTTCGACACGGCCGTCAACACGGCCATGGAAGCGATCGACAAGCTGCACACGACGGCGGAGTCGCACGACCGTGTGATGGTGCTGGAAGTCATGGGTCGCGATGCCGGATTTATCGCGCTGCACGCGGGTGTGGCGGGCACGGCCGACGTGATCCTGATTCCCGAAATCGCCTGGGAGATTGATAAAGTCTGTGAGAAGATCATGGACCGCGATGCGGCCGGACGTCGCTTCAGTATTGTGGTGGTCGCCGAAGGCTCGAAGCCCAAGGGGGGAATGGAGTCGATCATCGGCGCGTCGCTGCCGGGGCAGGATCGTCGCTTGGGTGGTATCGCCGAACGGCTGGGGTACGATATTCAGCGGATCACCGGCAAGGAAACCCGCTCCATGGTGTTGGGGCATCTGCAGCGCGGTGGCTCACCCACGGGCTACGACCGGCTCTTGGCCATGCGCTTTGGCGCGGCGGCGGTGCAAGCGGTGGCCGACAAGCGCTGGGGACACATGGTGGCGCTGCAGTCGCCGAATCTGGTGACTATCCCAATTGAAGACGTGCTCAAAGAAACCAAACGCGTCGATCCCGCCCACGACGTGGTGCAGGCCGCTCGGATGATGGGTATCAGCTTCGGGGATTAAGGGCGGACGGGGTAGGGAGTAGGGAGTCACGCGATCTCTACCCCGAACTCCATACCCCATACTTTGCTGTTATTTGGAGGACACCTACTGTCCTCGCTTGCGGACGCTGTCTGTTACCCCGCGAAGGGTCCCCCTGTCCGTAGGGTACCGTGGTGCCGATACTTACACCGCAGCAGCGCGCCAGCCGGCGGTCGGATCCGTCTTGGCATAGACCCTGCCCTTACAAGGCATCGGGACCTCCGGTGCTTTCCGTGGTGGACGGCGCGCGAAGTCCTGCAGGAGAAAGGCATGTTTCAGACGAATTGGCGAATCCTTGCTACGACTGCCGTACTGAGCCTGACGCTCGGGGCGGGGCGCATAAGCGCGCAGGGTCGAAGCGAGAAGCACAATAAGACGGATATTCCGAAGGAGTATCGCCCGCCCGGCGGCATGTGCCGCGTGTGGGTGGACGGTGTTCCTGCGGCACAGCAGCCGGCGCCAACCGACTGTGCCAGTGCCGTGCGGAACAAGCCGGCGAACGGACGCGTGATCTACGGTGACGACGCGGCGAAGGGCAAGAAGTCGGATCTGCCGATCAAGGACTTCGCGAAACCGGGAGACAAGAAGAGCGCTCCATTGATTCCGCCTGATCTCTCTCAGGCGGATCCGCGGGCGAGGGACGCCTGGGAAGCCAAAAAGATCACGGATGCGCAGTTGCACGGAGATCAGCCGGCGAATTCTTCGTCGGCGTCGTCGTATCCGGGGGGCGCGGTGTCACCGCAGGGGCTCGCAGGGTCATATGGCGGGTACGTTACGCCTGGTGGCGTGGTAGTGCCGGGGGCGATGAGCGATCCGCGCTACTTCAGCCAGGCACCGGGCGTCCGTCCGCCCGGCTACGGCTCGGCAACCTGTCTCGATCGCGACGGCGACGGATGGTGCGATGATCAGCGCTACGGTCCGCCGGTGTGCAACGACACTGACAAGGACGGTCGCTGCGATGATTTGCCGGAGTACGCGTCCCGGGCGTATCCGCAGGTGCTCCCACCTATGCGTTCTGTGCTCGACGTACTGCAGGGACGGCCCAGCACGGACATCATGCAGTGGCTTGGCACCAACGAGTTTACGGTGCGCGTGCCTGATCAGGGACGCGGCGGCGTGCCGTGGCGCGCCATCTTTCTCGATCAGAGCAACGAACTGCTGCAAGTGTGGACCGACGTGAATCGCGATGGCCGCGCCGATCGGGTGGAGATTTTCAAGAACGGCCAGCGCGTAAAACTGATTCAGCGCTAACTGTTTACGGATAATCCGGCGGCGGCACGCGCTTTTTCGTTGCCTGCTCGAAGGCATACGCCAACGCAATGATTTTGGGCTCTGCGCACTTGCCGGCGAGGATCTGCACTCCGAATGGCCTTGGCTTCGGATCGAAGCCCACAGGGAATGGCGAATTGGCCGGTGCGGTGGTGGGGATCATGGCAAACGGCACGGCAATCGAGGGATAGCCGGCACGCGCCGCCATATCCTGCCCCGATGTCCCCGGAAAGAGGAGTGCGTCGAGTCGCTGCCCGTTGAGTGCCACATCAAGCCCCTGCGTGATCGCCAGGCGGAGGTCCTTTCGGCGATCTGTCTCGTAGCGTGCGCGGTCACGGTTCAGGTCCATCTCGTCGGACAGGTCGAGGCGCGTCTGCCCGAACTTCATGGCACCCGCACGCTGGTGCGCGACGTTCCACTCGCGGAGCGCGGTAAGCGAAGCGACCGGTGCCCGAGCACCAAGGCTCGCGAGCCACACGTTGAAGTCGCGCTTCATGCCGTACGTGAACACAGACGAGCAGTTGGCGTCACGGCTGCGCGCGTGGTCGGCCGTTTGACAAAACGGGAAGTCCGTGAAGTTGTTCTCGGTGTCGAGTGCCATCACGCTCGGCAGGTTCACTGGATCGACGACGACCGCGCCCTGTGCCCGCAGCACGTCAATGACCTCACGCATCGCGGACTGCTGAACTTCGGAAAGTCCGCCGCGCGGCGTGGTGCTCGCGCCGGCGGTGATGGTGTCGTAGAAAAAGGCGCGCGGAATGCCAATGCGCGCGCCCTTGAGCGCCTTCGCGTCGAGGAATTTGGTATAGTCACGTGCTGTCGGCGGCGTGCACACCGCCGTGGCCGGATCGTTGGGGTCTGGCGCAGCGCCTTCCATTGCTCCGAGCATGATGGCGACATCGGTAACGCTGCGCGCCATCGGTCCCGGCGTGTCCTGGTCGGCCGTAATGGGGATAACGCCAAAGCGACTGAGCCGACCGGTGGTCGGGCGGATCCCCACAAGCATGGTTGCGTTGGCCGGTGAGAGGATGGAGCCGCCGGTGTCGGTACCCACATCGCCGGGCCAAAACGAGGCGGCGGTGCCCGTTCCACTCGAGGATCCACCCGTCCCCATCACTGGGCGACCATCGTCGAAGCCCGCACGCGGATCCGGTCGCGGATCGTACGGATTGAGGCCCTGCCCCCCGACGGTGGAATAGTTGCCGGGCATGTCGCTCGCCGCCCAGTTGGCCAGTTCGGTGAGCTGCGTTTTGGCAATGATGATCGCGCCGGCAGCCCGAAGGTTCTTCGTCAGTGTCGCGTCATACGGAGGTACGAGATCAGCAAACGCCAGCGCGCCGCCGGTCGTTCGGAGTCCGACCGTGTGGATATTGTCCTTGAGCGCGAGGGGGATACCGTGCAGGGGACCCCGAAGTCTGCCCTGGGCACGTTCGCGGTCGAGGATGTCCGCGTCGGCCAGTGCACGCGGGTTTACCGAGATCGTGGCGCGCAGCTGGTGATCGTAGATCGCAATGCGCACGAGGTACTGCTCGACGAGTTGCCGAGAGGTGACGCGTTTCGCGGCGAGCGCGGCCTGCAGCGCCGGGATACTGGCTTCGACCACGGAAAACGGCGCCGACGATGCCTTCGTTGCGGGCTTGCCCCGTTGGGCGATGGCCGGCGAGCTGGCCAGCGTGAGCGTGATGACAGTGCGTGCGACGAGTCGAGAAATCACGTAAGCATCTCCGGAACAATGGCCACTGCGGTGCTGAAGCGTTGGGGGATTGAATCGGGACGATGCGGTGCTCGGGCGTTGTTGGCAAGGTGGATCGCGATTTGATCGTGTCGGAAGCACGACATCAGGTGATCGTTGACCAGCCCAACCGCCTGCATGTAGGCATAGCAAATGGTCGTGCCCACGAAACGAAATCCGCGCGCCTTCAGGTCCTTGGAGATCGTATCGGACAGCGCGGTCTGCGTGGGAAGAGCGCGCGACTCGGTCGGTTGCCGGTCGATCGGCACGCCGTCGACGAAGCGCCAGAGATACTCGTCGAACGTGCCGAAGGCCTCTTGCACCGCGAGGTACGCGCGGGCGTTTCCGATGGTGCTTTCGAGTTTCTGGCGATGACGCACCAGCCCTGCGTTCAGCATAAGGGCGTCGACCTGCGCCGGCGTGAAGGAGGCGATGGCGAGGACATCCCACGCGTGAAAGGCGGCGCGATAGTGCGGGCGCTTGGCCAGCACCGTGGACCAGCTCAGCCCCGCCTGGGCCCCTTCAAGCGTGATGAATTCAAACAGCGTTCGATCATCGTGTACCGGCACGCCCCACTCCACATCGTGATACTCCACGTCAAGCGGTTTCACGGGCCAGGTGCAGCGAGCCGGAGCGTTCACTCGTGAATACTACCTGTGCGCAGCCGATTGATCCAACGACAGCCGTCTCGGCAGTAGATTTCGCGGGTGCGCACTCCACGTGATCGTTACCTACCCCAGGACCGCGACGCCTTTGTCGCGGCCAAGCCGCCCACCGGGCGCGTTATCGTCATCGCGCCGACGCGCGCGGCGTGCGAGACGATCGAACTGGCCGTCGGCCTGCACCTCGATACGTTTCTCGAACGCACGCGCGGCGAGGAGCTGCGGCGCCTCGCCGCGAGTGGGCAGGGGTTCGGCATCGTGGCCGGAACGGGCACCGGCAAAACACTCGCCATCCGTCCGATTGCCGAAACGATTCTTGGCACCACCGCGCTGAAGGCCGGCGTCGTCAATCGCGAACGTGAAGCCACGCCGGAAACGCCGTCGTGGAATGTGGTGGTGGTTACCACCGGCATTGCGCGTCGATGGTTTCAGGACGGCGACATTCAGCCCTCGGACACGCTGGTCGTGGACGAGATCCACCAGACGAGCGCGGAACTCGAGTTGTGTCTCGCGCTGGGCAAGCGCGTGGGGTGTCGCTTCATCTGGTTGTCGGCGACGGTCGATCCGACGTTTTACGCGCGCTATCTTGAGAGCGCGGACGTGCTGCAGGTGTCGGCGTTCGATGCGACCAAGGCCGCCAAGGTTGAAGTCGAGCGCAAACAGCCGCTGAATTTTCTCGATGACAAGTTTTTGCAGGCGGTCTCCCGATCCGAACGAGGCGTCGCGATTTTCTTGCCCACGCGCGCGTCGGTGGAAGAGGCCGCCGAGTGGGTGCGCCTACGCTATCCACGCATCACGGCCGCGCACTATCATGGCGGCGAGCCGATTCGCGTGATCCGTCCGTTTCTCGAGGGCGTCGTGCCGAAGCCGTTTTTCCTGGCCATGACGGCAGCCGGACAAAGCGCGCTCAACGTGCCGGGGCTCGATACGGTCATCATCGACGACACCCGCTTCACCAACGTGATCGACCGCGGGCGCAATGTGCTCACGCGCGTGCACTTGGGCTCGAACGAAATTCTGCAGATGGCCGGGCGCGTGCATGGCCGCGTGGCGGATGGTCGGGTGTTCATTCTCAGCGACCGTGACATCCGCTTTGCATCGTTGAAACCCACCGCGCCCGACTTTCAGCTGGCGGGTGATTCTGAGCGCGTGGCACTCACCTGCGCCGGCCTCGGCGTGCAGGCGGACGCACTCGATCTGCCGGTGCCGCTGGATCGCGTGGCGTATCGCAAGGCGATCGCGCATCTCGAATCGCGCGGATTGATTGAGCACGGTCGTTTAACCACGTACGGCAAGGCGGTGGAAGCGTTGCCGGTGGAGCGGGCGTGGGGTGAACTCATCGTGAACGGCGATGACGAATTGCTGCCCATGCTGGCGGTCATGAGCGGCATCGACTCGCTGCATCGGATGACGCGCGATGGGCGCGACCTGGAAGGGCTGGTGGTGCGCGGCAGCGATCACCTCACGGCCTACAACGTGTACGCCGACGGTTTTCGTGCGGCCGGTTACATCGGTGAGGTGTACGGGTTGCCGCGTCACATGTTCGACGCCGAGCGGATTGTGCACTGGGCCGAACAACGCGGCGTGCTGGTGAAGGCGCTCGAAGATGCCGCACTCGCGATGGCGAGTGTCTACCGATCGGTCGGTATGCCGCTGCCGACCACGCTTCCGCTGGTCCGACACGATCTGCACAAGCGCTTCGGTGATTTGCTGGCGCGCTTCATGCCGTTCGCTCTGGTGATCGAGGAGCAGACGCCGGACGGCCAGGAAGCGCGGGTGTCGAAGACGAGTGTCTGCGGCAGCTGGGGCGCGGTGGCGGGATCGTTGCGCTACTTCGCCGATCGCTTCGGGGTACCGCGGGCGAGTATCGAAGGCACGCAGCTCTCGATCGAACTGATCAAGCAGTACGCGCAGCGTCATCTGCCCGAGCTGGCCCTCGATCCCGACCGCAAGCATTCGCCCGTACTGTTGGGTCGTCGGCTCACGTACTTCGGCTTCGAGCTCGCGCGAGAGAGCGAAGGGCTGGACGAATTTCCGGCAGAGCATGCGCAGGCGGCGCGGCATCTGCTCGCCGAGGCGGGGGCACGCAATGAGCTGCGGCATGCGGGCGTGCGGCGCAATCAGCCGGTCGTCGAGGAGATCCGTGAAGTGTGGCGTCGCCTTGGCGGTGTCACACCGCGCCTCGGGCAGGCGGAGCTCACGGCGTGGTATGAAACGCAGATGGGCACGGCGACCAACTGGGAGATGATCCGGAACCTGCCGATGCTGCTCGATCGGCGAGACTTCGTGAGCCACGAGCAGGTGGCCGCGGCGCGGGCGTTGCCTGGGGCGGTCGAGATTCGCGATCGCACGGTGCCGATGGACTATGACGTCGAAGAGCACGACGGTCGCTTGGTGCCAGTCGTGCGGCTGCGTGTTCCCGAGAAGCTGGCCCGCACGATGGTGCAGGAGGAGGTGCCGTCGCTCGATCGGCCGGTGCGTTTCGTCGTGCCGCGTGGTCAACGCGGCTCGGTACGCGCGGATACGCTCAACGACTTGCAGCACAAGCTCGACCTGCCGTTCACCGACGACGAACGCACGCGGAGCACGGAGGCCAGTGATGCGCGAAAGGGCGCCGACCGCACGGGCGCACCGCGCAAGGGTGCCGAGCGCGGTCGTGGAGGAGAACGTGGAGGAGAACGTGGAGGTGGTTCGCGCGGGCCCGGCGGCCACCGGCACCCGGGCAAGGGGCGACGGCGACGCTGACCGGCGGCGTTACGCGTCGGTATCCGGGGGCGACCGCCGCGCCATGCGCCTCGGAATGTGGCGACACCGTGCTGTCCGGCACATTCAACTGGTTGTTGTGAAGTAAGTCTCGACACGGGTGACCGAAAATCCACGCGCGAGATAGTTGGGCAGCGCCGCCGGCGCGTCGAGCGTGCAGGTGTGCAGCCACACCCGCCCGGCCCCCCACGCGAAGGCCGTGCGAACGGCTTCTGATACCAGCCATCCGCCGAGACGGCGCCCAAGCACCCGTTGATCAAGTCCGATGTAGGCGATCTCGACCGACCCGTCTCCGTGCCATTCGAGCTCGAGAAAGCCGGCGTCGTCGGTCCACTCCGAGCCGAGGTCGACCGTCACGCGGAAGATCCGAATCTCCGGGCGCGCGAGATGCGCGGCCAGTGCGCTTTGGTCCCACGCGTCGCGGTCGTGCCAGTGCCAGGGCGCACCGATCTGCCGGTACAACGCCTGCCAGGCATCGACCGAGCAGGGGTCAATGCGCTCGAGCGTGGCCGGCACGCTGGGGCATTGCCCAGGCACCAATTGCTGACGGGAGGATATCTCGAGATAGGTTCTCGTCACCTCGCAGATTTTCGAGGCGGAGTCCGGTCGCCCGGTAGTAGGACTACTCGGTCCTATTCTTTCAGGAACGTTGCGATAAATTTCGCTCATATGAGAACGTTTCAACTCATGTAAAGCTTTGTCAAGTAGTCTCTTGAGACCAGTTGCCAAGTTGGTCTTGCGTATTAGACCGTTCGGTCCGAACTTTACGAAACGATGTCAGACCGCCGAACTCAAATCCTGGACGCCGCCGCGACGTTGATCTCCGAGCGAGGATTTACCTCAACCTCGGTGGCCGACGTCATCAAAGGCGCGAAACTCAGTGGCAAGAGCCATTTCTACCACTACTTCAAGTCGAAAGAAGAACTCGGCTATGAAGTGCTGAACCGTCAGTTTGAGCGTTTCGCCGAGCGTGGTCTCGCCATTTTGCGGGAGCCGATGATCGATCCGCTCGAGCGGCTCAACCTGTTTATCGACGCCGTGGTGGCGCTGCAGTCGGAACGTGGCGGCCGTGGTGGTTCACCGTTTGGCATTCTGGCGGCCGAGCTGGCCGACACCCACGACGGGTTCCGAGTGCGGATCGAGGCGGTGTTCGAGCGGTGGGTCAGTCAGATCCGTTCGCTGCTGTGGGAAGCGCGTCCGCAGCTGCACGACGATGTCGACGCAGGGCGGCTGTCCCGGTTTATCATCGCTGCGCTGGAAGGGGCGGTGTTAATGACGCGCGTGAAGCGCGATCTCTCGGTGCTTGAGGGCATCGCCGCGGATCTGAAGCGGTTCATCGCCATGCATGTGCGTGACGGCGCCGGGTTGCAAGTCCACCGGAATCTCGAGTAAGCAGCATCCTCACGGCACGGCGTTGCGGGGAACATGGCGGTTCCTTCAATGGCAGGACGACGGCGACTCCTGCGCACGGCGCAGATCATGCAGAGCAGGATCATGGTGAGCATAGACAACGAGGTAATGCTGTTGGCGACCGTCGCGCGTGACGCGTCCGACGCCGCCGACCGGAACGGCGATCGTGCCACACGTCGCGCCCAGTTTGATCGTGAGGCGCTCGTGCATCTGGATGCGCTGTACTCGTTCGCCTTGAAGCTGGCGCGCTCGCGTGACGATGCCGAGGATTTGGTATCGGACACGCTGCTGCGTGCGCTGGAGCGGTGGGAGCAATACCATCTTGGCACGAACATCCGCGCCTGGCTGTTCACGATCTTGTATCATGTGTTCGTGAGCCGAAAGCGTCGGACCGACGCGCGTGAAGTGCAGCAGCCGGAGGACACCGAAGGCTGGGCGCTGTTCGAAGCGGTGGGCGAGGCTGATCCCGAGGGTACGGTGAAGTCGCGTCTCGTTCGCGGACGTCGCCTGCTGCAGCGCACGCTCGCGAACTACGCGGTGGCGATGGGTTATTTGACCGCGTCTGTCGTTCGCGCGGCGGTCACGCCGCACGTGACGGTGGTCGCCGGCGCTTACGCGTCGGCGCTTACGCGTCGCGGGCGAGTGAGCCGGCGGCGCCGGCCAATTCATGCAGCGCGCGTTCCACCGTCCCACTCCACCGACGCAGCTTTTCCCGAACGGCCGCCAGCTCAGCACGACTGGCGGCCGCATCTCGTGCGGCATCGTCGTGTAGCGCGCTGAGCTCCATCACGCGCGCCTTCATGACATCGAGTGCGCCCGTGAGCGAGTCGCGCTCGCGTTCTGCCTCCTCGAGGAGCTCATGCACACGGGCGCGCGTCTGGGTGAGCAACGTGCACATGGCGCGCCACGCATCACGCTCAATCGTGAGCTGGCGACGCGAGGCCGTGTCCTCGGCGAGTCGTTCGCGCAGCCGCGCCAGACGCTGCACCAGCGATCCGTTGCCGTTGGTTGCGGTGCCGGGGCCCAGCACCGCCAGTGCGGCCTGCAGTTCCTTGTCGAGCTCGTGAGCGCGGCGCTCGAAATCATCACGCGCGGCGCGTGTTTCATCGAGCGCGGCGAGGGCTTCGCGGAGCGCGCGCAGTTCGACCGCGATGCGTCGCACGCCACGAGCATCGCCCTCTGAGACGAGCCACCGCAACGACGCGACGAAACCACGCTCCAACGTGAGGTCCGGATCGGACTCCGGGCGGGGGACGGCGTCGAAGGCGCGCGGCGTGTTGTTCAACGACGCGTCGCCGCTCGCGCCCGATGACGGGCGGCTTTGGCGCGATTGCCGCACGTCCCCATGTCGCACCAGCGACGCAGCCCGTTCTTGGTGCTGTCGAGAAACACGCGATGGCAGCGCGGATCGGCACAGCGCCGCACGCGCGCCAGCTCGTCTTCCACCAGCGAGTCGGCGGCCGATTCGGCGATCGGAATCATGAGGCCGGCAAACGCATCGCCCGTTGGCACGAAGGCGCGCGCGTAACCGCCTTCGGCGCATTGGTCGAGTCGGCGCGTGCCGGCACTGCGGCCGAGCACGCGGTTGATCTCCATGACGGCGTCGTCGCGCACGCGGTCGGTGAGATATCCCTTTTCGGCGAGTACACGCAGAGCCGCCCGCACTCGTCGGGCATCGACCAGCGTGGCCGCCGCCGCCGCCGGCTGGAGTACTGCGCGACGACGAATGCCTGCGGCGCGTTCCTCGTCGATCGCTCCCTGCTCCTGAAACCAGACCAGTAGTGCCTCGAAGTCCCGCAACAAATCGCCCCCGGGCGATTGCGCGGCGGCGTCAGTGTTGACGAAGTCAAGCCAGAGTCGCGCGCGAGGGGGCACGGGTCCGGGTGGACGATTGCGCGAGTTGGCCCGTTGCGCGCCGGAGAGGGAGACAGGCATATCGTGGGGTCAGAAGAGCTAGGTTACGCGCATACGTGGCTGCGAGCAAGCGCCGCGTACCAACCTCGACCCTTTTCTTCTGCGATTTGGCCGAATATGAGCTTCCCTTTCGCGCACGTTGCGGTCGGTTCCCTGAATCCGGTCAAGCTCGCCGCCGTGCGTGCGGTACTTGTGCGTGTCCAGCCGGCGCTGCGGCTGGAGGGCATCGAGGTTGCGACGGGTGTGCCCGATCAGCCGATGGGCGACGAGGAAACACAGTGCGGCGCTCGGAACCGGGCGATTGCGGCGCTCCGTCTCACGGGGGCCGAGCTGGCGGTCGGATTGGAGGGCGGCGTCGTTGAACTCACCGACGGCCGCATGCGCAGCTGCGCGTGGGCGGTGGTCGTCGACCGCCAGGGACGTGAGGGGATGGGCGGCTCGCTGTCGATGCCGCTGCCGGATCTCGTGGCGGCGCGAATCCGAGCCGGCGAAGAGTTGGGGCACGCGATGGACGCGATCGCCAACGCGGTAGGCACCAAGCGCGGCCGTGGAGCCGTCGGCATCCTCACGGCGGGATTGATCGACCGGCAAGGGGCGTACGAGCCGATGGTAGCCTACGCGCTGGCGCCGTGGTTGGCGCCCGCGCTCTTCACGCCAGCGGATCGCACCGACAATCAGGACGGTCGGTAAACCAGCACTGGGGTGTGTGTGTGACGGATCACTTGGTCTGCCACACTGCCGAGCATCATCCGTTTGAGTCCGCCGCGTCCGTGTGACGCGATCGCGAGCGCGCCGGCCGATGTCCGGGTGGCTTCGTCGACAATGGCACGCGACACGCTCATGTCGGTCACGGTGTGGACGACCGTCCCCGCCGGGCACTGCGCCGCGATCCGCGTGAGGTACGCACGGCGTCCGGACTCTTCGACCTCGATCGCGCGCTCGTCGACGAGCAGCGCTTCGGCACCAAACGGGGCCATCGGCATCGACTGCGGCACCGCGATCGAGAGGAGCGCCATCGTGAGCCCGCTCGCTTCGGCGAACGTCTTCGCATGCGGCAGAATGGCCTCGGCGAACGGGGAGCCGTCGAGCATGCAGAGCAGGGTGCCGACGGGAAGTGCCGGCGGTGCCTCACTGCCCGCGCCTCGCACCAAGTACACCGGCGCGGTGGCGCGCGTGAGATAGGCGGTGGCCACGCTGCCGAGGCGCAGGCGTTCAAAGCCGCTGCGTCCGTGCGTGGTCATCACGGTGAGGTCGACGCCCGCCGCCTGCGCATGTTCGACCAAGGCCTCGACGACGGTGCCCTCGAGCAGCACCCCCGTGGCCGACACGCCCTGCGCCGTGAGCTCGGCCAACGCCGCATTCAGCGCGGCCTGGTCCTGCGTCCGGTGCTCGCTGACCAGTTCGGCATCATAGACCGGAATGGCGACCTCACCCGGCACAAAGGGGATATACGCGCTGGGATCATGCACCAGCGCCAGCTGCAGACGGGCACCCGTTCGGCGGGCAAGCGCCACGGCGACAGGAATGGCACGGGCACTGAGCACCGAGCCGTCGAACGGCACGAGAATGGTCTTGTACATTGCAAGATGTTGCACGTCGGGGAGCCATCCTGCCAGAGGGGATCGCCCGATAGTTTGTCACCGTTCTGCCACGGACCTCATGACGGCACCGCGTCCCTTTGTCACGCACGAGCGCGTCCGCTGGGCGGATGTGGATCTCGTGTCGATCATGCGTTTCAGCGCCTTCACGCGGCTTGTGGAAGTGGCCGAGCAGGAGCTGCTGCGGGCCGTGGGGCTGCCCTACGCGATGTTGTTTGACAATCCGCGCGTCTGGATGCCACGCCGGCGTCTCGCCATTGATTATTTTGCGCCGGCCCGCATCGACGATGAGCTCGCGCTCGTGACGTACGTGACGCGCATGGGCACCACCTCGCTCACGCTACAGGTGGATGTGCGCCACGCCGCGCGCACGACCCTGATCGCCGCCGCGACGATGGTCGTCGTCTGTGTCACGGTGGACAGCTTCGCGAAACGCCCGCTGCCGAGCATCGCCCGCGAATCGCTGGCGCCGTACGTGATGACGGTGGACGAAGCCCGGGCCGGCGCGCCCGAAACGCACTAGATTGTCGGTATGTCAGACATGACGTACGTACGCAAAGGCTTCGGCCTGAAGGCGGAGGTACAGGACACCCTCGCGGCCGACTACACCGGTCAGCTGGTGGACATGCTTCGCGCGCACGACTACACGTTGCAGGCGGGACAGACCACCGTGCGCCTCGCCACGGAATTTGGCTTCTGTTACGGCGTCGAGCGTGCGGTGGACTACGCATATCAAACGCGACGCAAATTTCCCGACAAGCGGATTTTTCTGGCGGGTGAGATCATCCATAATCCACACGTGAACGCGAAGCTGCGCGAGATGGGCGTGGTGTTTCTGTCGGCCAGCGGAAAAGGATTTGATTACGCGCCGGTGACGCCGGCCGATGTCGTCATACTGCCCGCATTCGGTGTGACGATCCAGGACTTCCAGACGCTGCGCGAGCTCGGGTGCGTGGTGGTCGACACGACGTGCGGATCGGTGCTGAATGTGTGGAAGCGTGTCGAGGTGTATGCGCGCGACGGCTTCACCTCGCTGATTCACGGTAAATTCTACCACGAAGAAACACGCGCCACGGCCTCGCAGGTGGAGAAGTATCCGGGCGGTCAGTACATCGTGGTGCGCGACATGGCGGAAGCGGATCTCGTGATGGATTACATCGAGGCGAGGGCTGGCAAGCCGACGCCGCGTCCGCCGCTCTCGCGGGGGGCGTTTCTTGAGAAGTTCGCGAAGGCGGCGTCGGATCACTTTGACCCGGACCTGCATCTCGATCGTATCGGCGTCGCGAATCAAACGACGATGCTGGCGCGCGAATCGCTGGCGATCGGCGCGGCGGTGGGCGTCGCCATGGCTCGCGCTTACGGCGACGCCCACCGCTCGGAGCACTTTCGCACGTTCGACACGA
Organism: Gemmatimonadota bacterium; assembly: GCA_031363815.1. GTDB lineage: Bacteria > Gemmatimonadota > Gemmatimonadetes > Gemmatimonadales > Gemmatimonadaceae > Gemmatimonas. Next base: position 31,160 of record JANLVC010000036.1, on the reverse strand, counting down.
TTTGCAGTGCCACCCAGGACCGTCAGGACGCCGTCGTTGAATTGCTGGCGGAGCCGCTCGACCTTATGGTGGTCGTGGGCGGCTACAACTCCAGCAACACGATTTCATTGGCGGCACTGTGCGCCGAGCAGGTGCCGACGTTCCACATCGCCGATCCCGACGAGATCGACGTCGAGGGGAATGCGGTGCGGATCCGCCGCGTGGGGCCGCATCATCACGAAGACGAAGTGACCGACTGGCTGCCCACCACGGGCGCGTTGCGCATTGGCATAACCGCCGGCGCCAGCACGCCCAACAATAAGATAGGACAAGCGGTCGCGCGCGTTTTTGCCATTCGTGGCGAGCGCGTCGACACGGACCTCTGAGGGCGTCACACGGTGTACTCAATCGGAGAACTCCGCCTATGAATGGTACGATGGCGGAACGAATGCCGACGTGGCGCTGATCAACTCCGGTGCCTTGCGCTTCGATGACATGATGCCGGCCGGCCCGATCACGCGGCACATGATCGAGGGCGTGTTTCTGTTTGCCGACGAAACGCGTGTCGTGACCTTCCCACTTCGTGGAGCGCGGCTGCGCGAACTGCTCGAGATCAGTGTTGGTCGTGACGGCCTCGGCAACGGGCCGTATCTGCAGCTGACTGGCGTGCGCTTTCGCTTCGATGCCACGCTTCCCAGTGGCGCGCGGGTTGTCGGTGCACTCACACGCGATGACGCGCGCCCGATCGACGCCGGGGATTCGCTGCTGGTGTCGATCGTGACGTACCCGGCGTGTCGCAGCGGCGACGGGTATCGTATTCCGGAAGCGGCGGCCGCGTGCACGGCGCTGGATGCCAATCCCGGTTCGCGTCCGCGCACCGCCGATCTGGTGCTGCGGCATCTTGAGCGAATGCATGGCTGAATCGTCCCGCCGCCGATCGGCCGCGTGACGCGTCTCGATCGGCGCTAACCACGGCGTACTTCTGTTTCCTCCAACAGGCCCATCACCATGCACGAGCCCATTACCCCGCGCACTGCCGACGCCATCTCGCGTCTGCGTCTGGATGGTAAAGTCGCCATCGTCACCGGAGGCACACGAGGCATCGGGCTCGCGATTGCCACGACGCTGGCGCGTGCCGGCGCCAAGGTCGCGATCTCCAGCCGCAAGGCAGAGCATGTTGACGCGGCGGTGAAGGTGCTGCGCAGCGAAGGGCTTGAGGTCGTTGGGATTCCGGCGAACATGGGGAAGGCAGCCGACGCCCACGAACTGGCCGCGCGTACCGTGGAGCACTTCGACGGTATCGATATCATCGTGAACAATGCCGCCACGAACCCGATTTTTGGACCGCTGCAGCTCGCCACTGACGACGCGTTCGAGAAAATCTTCTCGGTGAACGTGAAAGGACCGTTGGAGCTCTGTCGGACGGCACACACGGTCATGGCTCAGCGCGGCGGCGGTGCGATCGTCAATGTGGCGAGCATCGGCGGCGTGTCACCGGAAGCCGGCCTCGGGCTGTACAGCGTGAGCAAAGCGGCGCTCGTGTCACTCACGAAGGTGATGGCGCAGGAATGGGGCGCCGACGGCATCCGCGCCAACGTGATTTGCCCTGGGCTCATTAAAACGCGTTTTTCGCAGGCGCTCTGGCAGGACAAGGATATCGCCAATCAGGTCCTCGGCCATCAGCCCATCCGGCGCATCGGCGAACCTGACGACGTGGCAGGGCTCGCACTCTTTCTCGCGTCCGATGCGTCGTCGTACTGCACCGGCGGCGTGTACATGGTTGATGGCGGGTATCTCACATGACGCGCGGCATCGGTCCGAGTGCTGCCGAGCTCGAGGCCTTGCTCGCCACCGCTCGTACGTTTGTACGCGAAGCGTTGGTCCCGCTGGAGTCGCAGCTGCTGCAAGGCGCCTGGGCGCAGAACGAGCCGGTGTTGGCGCAGCTGCGCGAGCAGGCACGAGCGCTCGGACTCTGGGCGCCCTTCCTGCCGGCGTCGCTGGGTGGACGGAACCTGCCCCTCGACGCCTACGCGCGCCTGAGTGAGGTGCTGGGCTGGACACCATTCGGCCACTACGTGTGCAATTGCCAGGCACCGGATGTCGGTAACATGGAGCTGCTGCTGCAGTTCGGAACGGACGAACAGAAAGCGCGATTTCTCCAGCCGCTGGCGCGTGGTGAGATCCGTAGCTGTTTCGCCATGACGGAGCCGGAACACGCGGGATCAAATCCGGTGATGATGTCCACGCGCGCGGTGCGCGAAGGCAACGAGTTCGTGATCACGGGTCACAAGTGGTTCACAAGTAGCGCCGACGGCGCGTCGTTCGCGGTGGTGATGGCGGTGACAAATCCGGACGAAACGCGCGCGCATTTTCGCGCCAGTCAGATTCTGGTGCCGCTTCCGTCGCCCGGGTACACGTTGGTGCGAAACATCTCCGTGATGGGAGAGCGTGGCGGTGGTTGGGCCAGTCACGCCGAGGTGCGCTTTGATGGTGTGCGGGTGCCGGTGACGCAGGTGCTTGGCCTGCAGGGGCATGGGTTCGCGCTGGCGCAGGAGCGCCTCGGCCCGGGGCGTATTCATCATTGCATGCGCTGGATCGGCATTTGCGAACGCGCGTTCGATCTCATGTGTCGTCGCGCCGTGGCGCGCGAGGTGGCGCCCGGCGAGGTGCTGGCGAACAAGCAGCAGGTACAGTTCTGGATCGCCGACTCGCGCATCGAGATTCATGCCGCGCGATTGATGGTGATGGATGCAGCCACGCGTATGGCGCACTTGGGCCAAGAAGCGGCGCGCGAAGAAATCGCGTACATCAAGGTGTTCGTGGCAAACACACTGCAGCGCGTACTCGATCGCGCCATTCAGGCACACGGCGCACTGGGGATGACCGACGACACACCGCTGGCGTGGTGGTATCGGCACGAGCGGGCAGCGCGCATTTATGATGGGGCCGATGAAGTGCATCGTACGGTGATCGCCCGCCGTGCGCTCAAGCCGTACCTCCAGCCGCGGACACCGCGTGAGTAGCCTGACTGACGGGACCGACGGCACGATTGCCCTGCGCGAGGGCGAGAAGGTCGACGCGGAGGCGCTACTCGCCTGGCTGGCGGAAACCGCGCCCGAGCTGGTGTCGGCGGGCGCTCGCCTGTTCATCCGGCAGTTCCCCGCGGGATTTTCGAATCTTACCTATCTGGTCACGGTGGAGCACGAACATGGGCAACGGGCGCTGGTCCTGCGTCGTCCTCCGCGTGGGGTGAAGGCGGGGATTGCCCACGACATGGGTCGCGAGCACGGCATTCTGGCGGCGCTGCATCCACTCGGAGTGCCGGTGCCAAGACCGATCGCGCGATGCGATGACGCCAGCGTGATCGGCGCGCCATTCTACGTGATGGAGCATGTGGACGGCGTGATCCTGCGCGGCACGCCGCCGGAATCGCTCACCGACAACCCGGCCGCAATGCCAGTCAAGCTCGCGGCGCTTTCACACACGTTTGTGCAGTCGCTCTCACGACTGCACGCTGTAAACGTATCGGCCGAACCGCTCGCATCGCTGGGGCGGCCCGATCGCTACGTACAGCGGCAGGTGCAGGGATGGACGAAACGATGGCTCTCCTCACGCACAGACGACGTGCCGGAGCTCGACTGGATCGCGCAGTGGCTCGAGGCGCATCGTCCACCCGATCGCGCGACCACGCTGGTGCACAACGACTTCAAGCTCGACAACCTCGTGCTCGAGCCCGATCTCTCGCGCGTGCGGGCGATTCTCGACTGGGAGATGGCGACCGTCGGCGATCCGCTCATGGACCTCGGTACAAGCCTCGCGTATTGGGTCGAAGCGGGAGACGCGCCGATTTTTCGCGCACTCGGACTCGGCATTACGGCGCTGCCTGGGAACATGACGCGCGCCGAGCTGGTGCAGGCGTACGGGCAGCAGACCGGCCGCGACGTGAGTGATGCGCCGTTTTATTACGCGTTTGGTTTGTTCAAGGTGTCGGTGATCGCGCAGCAAATTTACGCGCGCCATGTACAGGGGCTGACCAGCGACGCTCGCTTTGGGGGGTTGGGGGAGGTGGTGAAAGCGCTGGGAGTTGCGGCGAGGCACGCGGCGGAGAGGAGGGGGGTGTAAGGCGCTGGGGTGACCAATTACGCAGAACGCACGGGCTCGGAGTCAACGCCTTGAGCTCACGGCTTGTTGGTAACAGGGGGCTGTGGGCTGTGGGCTTGGGGTTTTGGGTAATGGGTTTTGGGTAATGGGTTTTGCTGCGCTGGACCTTGGGGCGGCAGGCGGCGGAGAGGAGGGGGGGTGTAAGGCGCTGCGGTGACCGATTACGCAGAACGCACGGCCTCAAACTCCACGCCTCGAGCTCACGGCCTGTTGGTAACAGGGGGCTGTGGGCTGTGGGCTTGGGGGGGTGGGTAATGGGTTTACCTACGTGTGGAACTCGGTTCGGCACGCGGCGGAGGGTAACGCATGCCGTCTGGCGCTGGGGTGACCAATTACGCAGAACGCACGGCTTCGCACTCCACGCCTTGAGCTCACGGCTTGTTCGTAACAGCGGGCTGTGGGCTGTTGGCTTGGGGGGGTGGGTAATGGGTTTTGGGTAATGGGTTTTCCTACGCGTAGACCTCGAAAATCCCGGCGGCGCCCATCCCGCCGCCGATACACATCGTGACCATGCCGTGGCCACCGCCGCGGCGCTTCAGCTCGTGCACGAGCTGGGTCGTGAGTTTGGCACCGGTTGCGCCGAGGGGGTGCCCCAGCGCAATCGCGCCACCGTTCACGTTGATGATGCTGGTGTCCATTCCGAGTTCCTTGATCACGGCCAAGGCCTGCGCCGAGAAAGCCTCGTTAAACTCGATGAGTTTGAGATCGGCGAGGGTGAGTCCGGCGCGGGCAAGTGCCTTGGGTACCGCCTTGATGGGGCCGACGCCCATGATGTCTGGGTCCACACCGCCCACGGCGAAGCTCACGAAGCGCGCGAGCGGGGCGAGGCCAAGCTCTTTCGCCTTAGCCGCGCTCATGACGAGCACCGCGGCCGCGCCGTCGGAGAAGGGGCTGGCGTTACCGGCCGTTACTGTGCCCGTGGGCGAGAACGCCGGACGCAGCTTGGCGAGTCCTTCCAGCGTGGTGTCGGCGCGCGGGCACTCGTCGGTAGAGAAGACGAGGTCCGTAACGGTTTTTTCGGCGCCGTTCCAAGTGTAGCGCGGCGTATGGATCGGGACAATCTCGTTGGTGAATACGCCGCGCTGAATGGCCAATACCGCTTTCTGTTGACTTTCATACGCGAACTGGTCCTGCGCCGCGCGCGAGATGTCCCATCGCTTCGCAACGCGTTCAGCGGTAAAGCCCATGCCGATATAACTCTCCGTGATCGCCGGAGAGAGCCGGGCGTTGTAGCCCGACATCGGCACCTGCGACATCATCTCGATGCCACCGGCCATCACGGCATCACCCTGACCCGCGATGATGGCCTGCGCCGCGTACGCGACCGACTGCAGCCCCGATGAACAGAAACGATTCACGGTAGCCGCCGCCGTCTCCACCGGAAAGCCACCTCGGAGCCACGCCAAGCGCGCGTGATTGAGACCTTGCGAGGCTTCAGGCATCGCACAGCCCCACTGTACGTCTTCGATGATCGCGGGGTCGATTCCCGCGCGATCGATTGCCGCCTTCATGACGGTGGACGACAAGTCTACCGGATGCACTCCGGCGAGCGCACCATCCGTCTTGCCGCGCGCGACCGCGCTGCGGACGGCACTCACGATTACGACCTCGGTCATCTCTATCTCTCCTGCCGCGCGCTCAATTGCGCAGCGGCTTGCCGGTCTTGAGGGTGTACGCGATGCGCTCCTGCGTCTCCTTGGTGCCGAGAAGGCTGAGGAACTGTTCGCGCTCGAGGTCGAGCAGATCCTGCTCGGTGACGTCACGCGATGTGCCGTCGCCACCGCACAGTACGTAGGCGATGGCGCGACCGACACGGACATCGTGCGCCGACGCCTGACCCGCTTCCTTCGCCGCCCAGAGCGCGTACTCGAGATTGCCGAGTCCTTCACGGCCAAGCGCGCGAACGGTGCGCTCGAGGGGCGGGAGATAGCCGCGTGCCAGATCAAGCACGCGCGCCTTCGCATCGGCGAGCTGATGATCGCGATTCATGCTGATGCGATCGCTCTCGCGAAGGAAGCCCAACGCTTTCGCTTCGTACGCCGATGTGGTCGTGGTGGCAAACGCGATCAGCTTGAATGCGCGCTTCACGGCGGCAAACAGATCGACCTCTTCGTAGTTCTGCAATTCGGCGGTGAAGCGCATGAGCAGTTCTTTTGTGCCGCCACCGCCGGGCAGCAGCCCGACACCGGCTTCCACCAGCCCCATATACGTCTCGGCGTGCGCCTGCACGGCATCCGCCTGCAGCGTGAACTCTGCGCCGCCGCCCAGCGTCATTCCCGCCGGTGCGACGACCACCGGGAAGGGCGCACGGCGAATCGACATCACACTGTCCTGGAACATCTTGCAGGACAGTGCAATGTCATCCCAGGCGCCGGCCGAGACCGCGAACGACACCAGCGACAGATCGGCGCCGACGCTGAAGGCGCGCGCGTCTTCGTTGCCGATCACCATACCGTTGAAGCCCAGTTTCTCGACTTTGCTAAGCGCGGTGTCGAGCCCCTTGAGCACGCCTTCGCCGAGGCTGTTCATCTTCGAGCGGAATTCAAAACAGGCCACGCCGTCGCCAAGATCGATCAGGCGAGAGAGACCGTTGTCATCGAGCACGCGCCCGTGCTTCGCGAGGCTGGCGAGCGAAAGGCGGCCGGGTATGCCGGGAATGGGCTCGTAGGTCCCGTCGAACGTGAGATACTCACCGTCTTTGTAAAACGAGCCCTTCACCATCTCAAGCAGCGACGGAATGCTCTTGCCGCGTGCGCGGAACTCACCGCGCATCCAGTCGATGCCGAGCGCGTCCATGATCCGGAAGGGACCTGCTTCCCAGCCGTAGCCCGACTCCATAGCGCGGTCGATCGCCACGATGTCAAACGCCAGCTCGGCGGCAAGCGTGAGCGTATAGTGCGCGGCATCGACGAGATGATCGCGCAGAAACGCGCCGTGCGCGCCGGTCATCGCCACCGCCGCCGGCAGTCGTTGCGCGATCGGCATGCGGATCGCCTGCCCGATCTCCCCTCCTTCGAGGCGCTGCTGCGATACGTAGCTCTTGCTCTTCCAGTCGAACGTCTGCGTGCCGTCTTTCGTTTTCGTGTAGAAGCCGCCCCCCGTCTTGTCGCCGAGCTTTCCCTTGGCCACAAGCTCGTCGAGCATCCACGACGGGAGCGCGAAATCTTCGCCCGTCGCGCCACCGATGCCCTTGGTCACGTGCGCGAGCACGTCGAGGCCAGAGAGGTCACCCGTACGGAACGTGGCCGTGCGCGCGCGACCGATCAACGAGCCGGTGAGGCCGTCCGCTTCATCGATGGTGAGCGCGTGCTGCTCCATGCGGCGCATGGTGCTGACCATGCCGTACACGCCGAGACGATTGGCCACGAAGCCCGGCACGTCCTTGGCGATGACGATACCCTTTCCGAGCGTGCGCTCAGCGAACTCGCGCGTGGCCCCGATCACCGCCGGATCCGTATCCGGAGTCGGAATGATCTCGAGCAGGTGCATGTAGCGCGGCGGGTTGAAGAAGTGCGTGCCAAGAAAGCGACGACGGAATTTTTCGCCACGTCCCTTGAGCAGCACCGACATCGGAATGCCCGATGTGTTCGACGAGATGATCGCCGTGGGCTTCATCAGCGCTTCGATGCGTGCGAAGAGCTGCTGCTTGGGCTCGGCGAGTTCGACGATCGCCTCGCAGATCCAATCGCAGTCGGCGAGGAGCTGGAGATGATCTTCGGTGTTGCCGGTTCGCACGCGAGCGGCGGTCGCGGCCTCCATGAACGAGGCGGGCTTGGACTTGATCGCCTTTTGCAACCCGTTTCTGGCGGGCGCACTGCGGTTCGGCGACTTGGGGTCGCTATCGCCGGGAATATCGAGCAACACGACACGGCAGCCCGCCGAGGCAGCGAGAGCGGCTATGCCGCTCCCCATGGCCCCGGCGCCCACCACGCCCACAGTCGTCATACGCATTCGGAACTCTCTCCGTAAGGGACCCTCACAAATTCTGCCGCGGATGGGCCGAGCGGAAGGGGAGGCGACGAAAAACACGACGCTGGCGTCATGTTCGGTGGTGGCTGGGTCAACGCGGTGGACGGTCGACCGGTATCGGCGTGGCGGCGACCCACGCATCAGGTCTGTTGCGAGGGGTCGTATCCGTCCACGTCGGCGTAGTACGTCCGGATGCGGGCGATTCCCGCGGCGGGATCGTCTTCAACGGGCATCGTGGTTGGTCCGAGCCGTACCACTTTGCGTCGGTAATCGAGGGCGACGCAGCAGATGGGGACATTCGCGCCCTTGGCGACATGCCAAAATCCGCTTCGCCAGGACGACACCTTCCGACGCGTGCCCTCGGGGGCGAGGGCGAGCGCAAATCGATCGTGCGACCGAAACGCTTCGATCGTGCGCTCCACGGCATTCTGGGAATTCATGCGATCCACCGGAATGCCGCCATTCGCTCGCAGGAACCAGCTCAGCGGTGGAACGAAAAGCGTGTGTTTGCCCCACCAGTGGGCGTCGAAACCGAGCGCCCACTTCGCTGCCAGACCGATCGGGAAATCCCAGTTCGAGGTATGCGGAGCCAGGATGGCGACGAAGCGCGGCACGTTCGGCATCCGGCCTTCGAAACGCCAGCCGGCCCGAACGAGAAGAGTGCGACCCAACGCGCGCAGCCACGCGCGGTGCGATTGCGGGACATCGGGACCGAGCTGCCAGTCTTCCGGCGCGATCGCGCTAGCGGGGGGAGGCGTCATGCCGTTCAGTTGACAGACCGAAGACAAAATCCGCAAGAGCGACGTGGCGTGACGGACGATTCTCTCGACCGAACAGTTCTTGGTGATGAGGTCGCCCTGCGCCGCGTGCGATGCGCATTCCGGGCGCTCTCGACGAGTAGACATCGGCGCGGCACACCACGATGCGAAGCGCCCCGACATCGGATCAATTGATCCGGTGCCGGGGCGCTCTCACACCACCGCCTTCACGCGATGGATCTTTAAAGTGTCAGTCGCGGAGCATGGCGCTATTCACTCTGTACATCGTGCCGTACCTCTCGTTTACGAGCAGCTCGGGCGACCGCGCGGAAGTGCCGCGGTGCAGTTCTTGGTGGTACCGCCTTCCGTGATCTGCAGCTTGGCCGTCGTCGTCCCGTCGTACGTGAGCACTTCGCGACGTTCCTTGGTGGAGCTCGTGCCGTCGATCGTCATGATCACCTTCATACGGCGAATCACGGTGCCTGCGGTCGGATACGTTGGCGTCGTGGCCGACACCGGAATCACGAGGCTCGTGGTGGTGTCCGACGCGGTGCGCACCGACGAGAAGGTCTTGCCGTCACGGTTGGTGCCGGTAGCCGTCTCGTTGCCCTGCGACGTGCCGTTTACCGTGCGCTGCGTGCTGCTCGCGGCAAGTCCGGTGACGGTGCGATCGCCGCTATTGTTCACCGTGGCGTTCACGCTGCCCTCGCGGCTGCGGGTTGCCGTGCCGGTCACTGTGGTGCGCACCCGCACCGAATTCGTGGTGAGGCTGTCGATCGCCGACTGCGCGGTACCGGCAGCGTTCTTGATGGTGTAGATCGCCATGACGGTGAGGCTGTTCTTGACCGTCGGACCGCAGGTCAGATCACCGGTACCGACCGAGAACACGCAGCTGGCGTCGATGCGAATGCCGAACGGTCCCCCGTGCGGACCACGTCCCGGCGCCACCCCGCCGCTGAACGCATCACCGAGCCCGCCGCCCATGAAGCCGCCCATGCCAGGTCCGCCGCCATGTGCACGACCCGGTCCTCCCCACGGCATGCCACTGCTGTCCGACGGCGCGTAGCTGCTGGACACGAGGTCGAATCCAGCGGGTGCCGTGCTGAATGCCAGATCGGACATGAAAGCGTTCGGCGCGTTGCTGTTATCGAGGCTGCAAGCAGCCGCGCCGAGCAGCGTCGCGGTCGCGGCCAGTGCCAGAATACGGGATCGTGCCATGTAGGACCTCTCGAAAGGGCGGCCTGTCGAACCTCGCGACTGTCGCGAGTGTTTCGTCGAGGCGTTCGAAGTAGGAGACACCCCTCGTTTATCATACCCTATCTGCTAGTACTGCGACCGGTTAAAGAGTAGGTATGCAGAGGGTCGGAGAATCCGGGCGGCTCCTATCCTTGGCCGGTATGCCCAGAGCTCCCTTGTCGTTTCGGTGGTGGGTGTGATCGGCTGCAGAATCACCCAGAACCCAAAACCCAAAACCCACGGCCTCACGCGTCAAGCCCAGAGCCTCTCGCGGTGGGCGAGGGGCTTGAGGCCGTGAGTGGTGGGTAATGGGTGGTGGGTTTGATCGGCTTCGGTGGTGGCGACCGACAGATCGCTACTACCAGGCACTACTTCACCGCGGATTACACGGAGAGCACGCGAATGTGCTCCGGGTTGACGCCACGCGACGGCGCGAGTTCGACGGATCCGGTTTTTGTTGTTGAACAACGCAAAGCGAACGGCTCTACGCAAACGATCCTTGGCGTGCGTGTTCGTGAGCTTATCCGTGTTGTTTTCCGCGTGAATTTGTGGTCATGCTGTTGTGATCTCGCCGAATCGCGAGCGGAATCACCCAAAACCCACGGCGTCAAGCGCCAAGCCCGGAGCCTCTCGCACTGCCTCCGCACCACGAGTACGTGGCGCTTCACCCGCCAAGACGCGCGCCGGACGTTCGGTTATAAAAGCCACTCGCTAACCGGTCGCAGCACTAGTCGCCGGCCCTCGGCAAAAAGGGGGAAAGCTTTTCTCGCAACTGGCGCAACGCCCGACTCATATTGGCTTCCACCGCCTTCACGGTCACGCCAAGCTGCTCGGCGATTTCGCTGTAGCGCAGGTTGCGTTCGCGACTCATCAGAAACACCTCGCGCGTGCGCGGCGGAAGGGCCTCGATCGCGTCGCGAATCGCGTCCTGCAGTTCGCCGGCGTGGGTGTCGGCGTCGGCGTGTTCGGTCGGCTCGCTGAGCGCTTCGACAAATACGGCGGACTTCTTCTGCACCTGCAGATGTCGCAGATGATTGAGCGAGCGATTCCGCACCGCCTGCATCAGATAGCCGGCGACGCTGCTATCGGGGGCGAGCGTCTCGCGTCGGCGCCAGAGCTCGAGGAACACGTCCTGTGAGAGCTCTTCAGCCACGCCCGGATCGTGCAGCACGTAATTGGCCGAGCGCACGACGGGCTCATACCACTGTCGGAAGATCGCATCGAACGCCGCGTGATCCCCGCCCCGAAGGCGGGCCAGCAAGTCAGCGTCGGACACGAGGGGCGTGGGGTCGGAAAATGACTGGGACAGGATACGGTCGACGCGACTCCGCGGAGTCCTGTCGGCCTCGGTTGCAGCGTATACTACATCGGATCGCGGCGCTTTTGCGCTGGGCCGGCAGGAAAGGCGGGGACGTAGGGTCTCGTCATCCACTCGTGTCTTTTGGGGTATGTCCGACGAACTCCGTCCATCCGCTGCATCCACTCCCGACGCCGACTGGGACGCAATCTCCCGCTGGGTGGCGGGAGAGAGCGACGCTGTCGAGTCGGCGGCCGTCGCTGAGTGGCTCGCGACGCATCCGGAAGACGCGGCGGTGGCGGCTATTGTTAAGGCGCGTGCTGAACGGGCAGCGACCCGGTCGGCGGTTTCGGTGGACACCGAACAGGCGCTGGCGACCGTGCGGAGTCGCTTGACGGAGACTCCGTCGTTGACGGTGCATCGTGGGGGCGCGTTACCCACCGTGCTCGCGGAGCATTCCGCAGGGCGCTCGCGGCGTCGCTGGCGTGGGCTGGTCTTTGCGGCGGCTGCCGCCCTGATGGCCGTGGTGGGCATTGCGCAGTGGCGCGGCCGCAGCACGGGCCCGGAGCAGGGGTATGCCACACAGGGGTATACCACACAGGGGAATGCCACGCAGGTGTATGTCACGCAGGTGGGACAGCGTGATTCGGTGCAGCTGCCCGACGGCAGTACCGTGGTGCTGGCTCCCGGCAGCCGGCTTACCGTGGCCTCGGGATTCAACGGCAGCAATCGCGAAGTCACGCTGGAAGGTGCGGCGTTCTTTGAGGTGATGCACGAGGGTAGGCACCCGTTCGTGGTGCATTCGCGCGGCGCGGAAATTCGCGACATCGGCACGGCCTTCTCGGTGAATACTGATGCGAACGGTCGCGTTGCGGTGGCGGTGATGCATGGCATCGTCGCGTTACGGGACACGACGGCGGGAAGCGCGGCGCCGGTGGAGTTGCGCGCGGGCGATCGCGGCGTGTTGCAGGCTGGCACGGTGGCGGTGGCGCGCGGCACGGTCACCGACGAAGACATGGCGTGGACGCGTGGACAGCTGGCGTATCGGGACGCGCCGCTGGCCGAAGTGCAGGCGGATTTGCGTCGCTGGTACGGCATCGAGTTGCAGGTGTCGGATACAGTGCTCGCTCGGCGTACACTGACGGCGTCGTTCCGTGGCGATTCGGCCGCGCAGGTGGTGCAGGTGATTGCGCTGGCGCTTGGTGCCGATGTGGTGCAGCGTGGCGATACGATACTTCTTCAGCCGCAGGGACCGGGTGTAAGGCCGAATCCCTGAGTGAGGCGATCGACGCGCATGTGGCGGTGGCAGGTGATACGACGCGGGATGGCCGTGCGCGGGATGGCCGTGGGCGCGATCGCAGTTTTGATCGCGCCCACGGCTGTTGTTCGCGCAGCGACAACTCCGACTTTGTCAGATCCGGTCTGTGCCGTACGACTTGGCGCGCAGGAACGCTCCTCGCTGTGGGCGCCGCCGCTGGACCGCATCGTGAACCTGCACGTGCCCGATGTGCCACTACGTGAGGCACTCGATCGCCTGGCCGTCGTGGCGAAGATCGAACTCTCGTACAGCGCGGAGTTGCTCCCGGCGGAGAAGCGCGTCTGCCTCACGCTCGATCGCGTACCGGTCGGTGCGGTGCTCGAATCCTTGCTCGCGGGCACGTCGCTGCGATCGGTTGTGCTGGGAAGCACGCACGTGGTGCTCGCGCCGACGCGCGCGGGCCTGGTGGCGGAAGCTGGTACAGGAAGTACTTCGGCCGTGTTGTCGAGTGCGGTGACCACCCATGCCGTGTCGCGGCGGGCCAGCGTACTCGATCGCGTCGTCGTGACGGGGTCACCGGATGGCGCGCCGCAACGGGGCTCGCCGTTCGCGCTCGATGTCATCGACGGGGCGACGCTCGCCAGACACGGCGTGGGCACGCTTGGTGAGGCGCTGGATCTGGCCGTGCCCGGCGTGTGGTCGTGGACCGCGAGCGCCGGTACCCTGTCGGCACGGTATGGCAGCATCCGTGGGGCCAGTTCGTTCGGCGTGAGTGCGCCGAAGATCTATCTGGATGGCATCGAGGTCGCCAATCCACTTCTGGTCACGCAGCTCGATCCGGCCCGCGTGGAGCGCGTGGAAGTCATTCGCGGACCGCAGGGCGCGGCATTGTACGGTGCCGATGCGATCAGCGGCGTCGTGAATATCCTCACGCGTCATGATGGCACACCGACCGGCGCGGCGGTGGTGCAGCTATCCACGACAGCGGGACTCTCGGCCACGGCCTACGCACCGCGTGATGCGTTCGTTCAGGACCACGCGCTGTCGTATCGCCGCGGCAGCAGTTCCCGTAGCCTCGGGCTCGGGCTCAACATCGGAACCGTCGGCGCCTACGTGCCCGGTGCCTCAGAGCAGCGGCTGCTGGCCGACGCCGATGTCCGTGTGGCGCGCTCGAACGCGGTGTTCACCGGCACGGCGCGCTTTTCCGCGCAGCGCGCCAATGCCAGCACGAGCCTGATCTTCGGCGGTGCCACGTCGTCGTCGTTGACGGCAAGCGCCGATGTGTCGGCCACGCCACTGTGGCCATCACGAATGCAAACGTCGGCCAGCAAACTCGGTTCCGCGCCACCGGATTTGACGGGGTCTCGACCGCCGCTGGATACCACGGCGCGTGTGCCGTTTGCCGGTGACAGCGCCACGGGCCAGTCGCTGTCGCAATACACGGTGGGCGGCACGATGGCGGTGATGCCAAACCTGCATTGGACGCACACGGTGATTGTCGGTGTTGATGGCTATCGACTGCGTGGACTCTCCGCCGCCTCGCTGCCGACGCCGGTATCGTCCACGAGTGCGTTGGGAGAGGGGCAGGGTTCAGCCGATCGCGGCACGGTGCGGTTGCGCTCCGTCGGTCGCTACGATGTCGCCGAGGGCACGTTGCTCGCGGTAACGTTCGCGGCCGAGCAGGCGCTGACGCGCGATGTGGCGTCGGAGCTGGTCGGCGCATCGGGGTATCGCCCGGGCGGCGGCGCACTCACACCAACCATTGCCTCGTCGCCTACGGCATTGCGTCTCGCGCGAAGCTGGATCAACAACGCGGGCGTGTCGGCGCAGGCGATGCTGTCCTGGCAGGACCGATGGTACCTCTCGGCCGGTGGCCGTGCGGAGCGCACGAGCGGTGCTACCGCTACCGTGCAGCACGCGCTGTTGCCGATGGTCGGCGCGGCGTATGTGCGTGACTACGGGCCGGCGGTGTTGAAGCTGCGCAGTGCGTTCGGCACCGGGATTCGGCCGGCGCGCACGCTGGCGCGCGGCACCTCGTGGATGGGGCGCGGCGCGCAGTCGGTCACCGAAGGGCTGCAGCCGGAGCAGCAAACCGGAATCGAAGCGGGGGCCGATCTGGTGTTTGCGCATGGCGTGTCGCTGCACGTCACGCGGTTCGATCAGGAAGCGTCCGGGTTGATCCAGCCCGTCGGTTCAATGACGACGGCGGTGGGCCCGAATGGCCGTATCGTGCGGAATCTGTCGTACACGTTGCAGAACGTCGGGGCGATCACGAATCGTGGATGGGAGCTGCAGGCCACGGCGAGTCGACGCCGTGTGCAGCTGGCCGGCACGCTGTCGCTGGTAAACAGCCGCGTGGCCCGCACGGCCAACGGTTATCGCGGAGAGCTTCGCGTCGGCGATCGCATGCTCGACGTGCCCGCATCAACGGTGAGTCTGTCCGCCACGTGGGCGGCCCGCCGGTGGAGTCTGAGCTCGACCGCCACGCGTGCGGCGAACTGGATCGGCTACGATCGCACCGCCATCGGTGAAGCGGTCGCGAATACCGCGCACGCGTACGATTTCGGCGGGCCGTTGTTGCGTCGCTACTGGCTGAACTACGGCGCGGTGACCCGCTGGCGGGCCAATGCGAGCTACCGGCTGCGCGGCGACCTGTCGGTACTGCTGGGCGGCGAGAATCTGCTGAACGTGCAACGCGGCGCGCCGGATAATGCGACGGTGACCGCCGGCCGCACGCTGAGCTTCGGACTCCGCTCGTTGTTCTAAGCGACCGGCCGTCCCGGTACGAAGAAGCGCCCGAAGGCTCACTGCCTTCGGGCGCTTCTTGTTACGCGACTCGGTGCTTCCCGGCGGTTCGGTGATCAGAAGACGACTGTGACATCCGGCGAGCAGATCGTGGTGCCGGCGTTGCAGACCTTGTACGTAAACGAGCCTTTCGGAAGCTTGGCGTCGTTGTACAGGCCGTCGTTCGCGGTGGTCAGGAAGCGAACGGTGTTGCGGTAGATGTCGACGGTGCTGGTCGTCGCGCCACTCCACGACAGCTTCGCGGTGTTTTGGGTTTTCGTGACCTGCCGGGCGATCGAGAGCGTGATCACTGGCGTCGGCGTCGGCGTCACCGTGGTGGTGTCCTTGGGCACCGCGGTGAGCGTGTCCGCAGCCGAGAACATGTTGGTGAGTAACACATTCGGCGAGCCGGAACCCGGGCTCACCACGAGGTTCGCCGTGCCGCCGGCCAGCATGACGCTGCGGACCTGGCTCGGCGAGTACGTGGGGTAGGTGCCGAGGATCAATGCCGCCACACCGGCTACGTGCGGTGAGGCCATCGAGGTGCCGCTCAGATTGGCGTAGGCGCTGGTCGAGCCGATGTACGACGAATAGATGCCGCTGCCGGGGGCGAAAATGTCGAGGCAGCTGCCGAAGTTTGAGTAGCTGGCGCGGGAGTCGTTCGACTCGGTCGCGCCCACGGTCAAGGCGTTTGGCGTGCTGGCCGGCGACGTGTTGCAGGCGTCGGCACTGCTGTTGCCGGCGGCGACGGCGAAGGTCACGCCGGCGGCGATTGCCTTGGTGACCGCGTCGTTCACGGAGGCGCTATAGCCGCCACCGAGGCTCATGTTGGCGGCCATCGGGATCGACCTATTGGCCGTCTTCTGGCCGGTTACCCAGTCGATGCCGGCGATGACGCCGCTCCACAGTCCACTGCCGCTGCAATCGAGCACGCGAACCGGAACGACGTTGGCGCCGCGTGCGACGCCGGTCGTGCTGCCGCCGATGGTGCCGGCGACGTGCGTGCCATGTCCGTTGCAGTCTTCGGGGTTGTTGTCGCCGAAGGCCGAGAAGCCAGCCAACGCGCGGCCTGTGAACTGCTCATGCGCGGTCAGGATGCCGGTATCGACGATGTAGACGCGGACGCCTGCCCCGTTGCCGGCAAAGCTGTACAAGCCATTGAGCGGCAGGGGGCGCTGATCGAGGCGATCGAGACCCCATGACGAGGCGCTGACTGTCTCGGTGATGAACACCTTGCCGTCTTCCTCAACACGGAGGATGCCGTCGGCGGCCGCCAGTCGTTTGGCGGCGGCGGGCGTGAGCGTAGCCGAGAAGCCTTTCAACGCGAACTTGTACTCGCGCTTGAGCTTTCCGTTCTGCTGGGCGAGAAGGGCGCGAGCCCGTCCCGTGGGATCGGTTTCAGTCGAGACGAAGGTCACGATGTAATCGATTTGCGTGCTGTCGTCACCGGCAGCGCTGGAGGAAGCGGCGGCAGCGAGTCGAGCGGCTGCGGCCACGTCGGGAGTCGTCACATCAATGGCGTCGGAGCAACCGGTGAGGGAGATAGCCGCGAGCAGCAGGGAGCAAGTGGAGGCGCGCAAAAAGAGAGACATCGGTGGGTACGGGTCGAAAATGATGTGACCGCCTTCGGCGCCTCGTGCGTCGTGCAGTCGAGCAGTGACGGATGACTCTGGTCGATCGGCACGGCGAAATGCGCAGTTTGTGTGACGTAGGTCCCAACCTGTGACAGGCTTAACCGTATCGTCATGGAATGCGAGCTCGACCAGTGGATTCAGCGCGAAAATTGCGAGTTTTGTGATGGGAAGTTCACCCTCGCGGTCGGCAGAATTTGTCGGCATGTTGGGGAATGGACCGCCGACTCTTCGTTTCAGCCGTGGCCGGGGCGACCGCCGTGCCCACTCTTGCCGCCGCGCTCTCGCCGCGTTTTTCGCCACAGGCGATCCGGCGCCTGCTCGATGCCTCCGAGGTCGCGAAAGATCGCGGCGTCGCCCTCTTCGATCCGTCGGCGCCCGCTTGGCGAGGCGACGCGGCACAGGCGGAGGCGTTCGCCAGCGACGAAGATTTCTGGGAACCGATTCAACGGGCGTTCGATCTCGATCGTACGTGGATCAACCTGAACAACGGCGGCTGTTCGCCTGCCCCTTCGCATGTCATGGCGCAGCTTGAGCGCGACCTGCGCTTTTCAAACCAGCTGCCGGTCATTGAGATGTGGCAGACGCTCGAGCCGCGCATCGAAATTGTACGACGTGAACTGGCCATCGAGTTCGGTTGCGATACGAACGAGATGGCGATCACGCGCAACGCATCGGAAGCACTCGAGACGCTCATCTTCGGCATCGATCTCAAGCGGGGCGATGAAGTCGTCGTAAGCAATCAGAACTATGGGCGCATGCTGCACGCGTGGAAGCAGCGCGCGCGTCGCGACGGCATCGTGGTGAAGGAAGTATCGTTTCCGGTGCCGTGCATCGAGCCGCAGCAGATCGTGGACGCGTTCGCCGCCGCGATGACGCCGCGCACGCGAGTCATGGAGATCACGCACATCACGAACCTGACCGGCCAGATTCTGCCCGTGAAGGAGCTGATCGCGATGGCGCGTGCGAAGGGCGTGGCGACGTTCGTGGACGGCGCGCACGCGTTCGCGCAGTTCCCGTTCACGCGCGATGAGCTCGATGTGGACTATTACGGCACCAGTTTACACAAATGGCTGCTGGCGCCGATCGGCACGGGTTTCCTGTACGTGCGCAAGGACAAGATCGAGGCCATGTGGCCGTTGATGGCGGGCAACCCCGGACAGGATGCCGACATTCGCAAGTACGAGGAGATCGGCACGCATCCGGCGGCGAATCACAACGCGATTTCCGTGTCGCTGGCGTTTCATCGTGCGATCGGCGCGGCGCGCAAGCAGGCGCGTCTTACGTTCCTGCGCGACCGCTGGGCGAAGCGCCTGCTGGCCGAGGGGAAGGGTCGTGTGAAGGTGCTGACGCCGCTCGATTCCAAGTGGGGCGGCGGCATCGGGTTCTTCAACGTGGACGGGCTCGATCCGGTGAAGCTCGGCCACTGGCTGGTCACGCAGCATCGCGTGGTGCAAACGCCGATCGTGCATGCGGAGTTCAGCGGGATCCGTGTCACACCCAACGTGTATACCACGTTGGACGAGATCGACCGGTTCGCCGAGCTCGTGCTCGCGGCGATGCGAAACGGTATTGCCTGACGTCGTTTACCGGAGTGTTCTGATGCATCGCGTGTCTCTGGTCACCCTCGCTGCGGCCGCGGTGTTGATGTGTGTGGTCGTCTTCCCGCGCGTGGTCGCGGCGCAACCTTTCGAAGGTGCGGTGACCATGCGCCTGTCGGCGATGGGCGCCAACGGTCTGCCGTTGCCGGAGATGGAGTATCTCGTGCGCAACGGAGAGGTGCGCGTGTCGATGGGTGGACGGGCCGGTGCGATGTCGCTGCTATCGGTGCCGCAGGAGCAGAAAGTGTACGTGTTGATCGCCGCCCAGCACGCGTACGATGGAGATGCCGATCGCCGATGCGGCGTCGAGTGTCGCGGCGAAAACGGCCGCTGACGCGAAGATCACGCACACCGGCCGGATGGAGACGGTGGCCGGCTACGCGTGTGAGCACGTGACGGTGGCAAGCGCCGCGCTGACGGTCGATATCTGCATGGCGAAAGGACTTGGCGGCTACGTGAACCCCTTGGCGTCGATGCAACGGAGCAGCGAGCCGACTTGGCAACGGATGCTCACCGCCGATGGCGGCTTTCCACTCAAGGTCACGATGCCCGACGGAAGCGTTCCCCTCGAGGTCGTGAAGATCGAGAAGAAGAAGCAGGCCAGCGATCTGTTCTCGGTACCCCTCACCTACATGAAGGTGGGGAGGGGGAGATAATGCGCTGGGGTGACCGATTACCCAGAACGCACGGCTTCGCCGTCAACGCCTTGAGCTCACGGCTTGTTCGTAACAGCGGGCTGTGGGCTGTGGGCTTGGGGGGGTGGGTAATGGGTTTTGGGTAATGGGTTTTCCTACGTGTGGACCTTGGTGCGGCACGCGATGGGAATGCCACGCCGGCGCTGAGGCTGCGAGGCTGCGAGACCGCGAGACCGCGAGACGGCGAGACCGCGAGACGGCGAGACGGTGAGGCCGTGCCAGATTGCCACGACGGGACGGAGCTGAAACCTCCGTCCCGTCGTCTCGTTAGGGAGTCAGAGGATGGGCGGAAGCACGACGCCAAGGGCTGCGTGACGCGCGCCATTCCCGAATACTCAGGAGGTTCCCGTGTTCTTGCTCATTTCGTTCGTGATCGCCAGCATCCTGGCCATCGTGCTGCATGGTACCACGCGCCGGTTTGTCCGGAGTCGACTGCGGTATGTGGACTCCGTGCAGAAGGGCATCGCGCCGTGGGCCGCTGGTGGGGCGGCGTTTTTGGTGGGCGCCGTCGTCGTGCCGTTTCTTCCCCTCGTGGGGCTTGGTACGGCACTGACCGCGGGATTGGCGGTCGGCTCGGGTGTGGCCGCGGGCGCGCGCGACATCAAGCGGGGCTCCTCTCCGGTCGTGTACGGCCCGTGATCGTTCGCGGGAGCCATCACGGCCCCCGAGGCGATACAATTGGTGCATGGCAGAACATGCATTGATGCGGCAGTACCCGTCGCTCCCCTGGATCGCGCCGTTTGCGGTGTTCATGATCTTGTTGGCGATCGGTCCCTCCCTTCCGATCCCGCAACCATGGGAATCGATTCTGCGCGTCGGTGTGCTGGTCGCGGTGATGCTGACGATCTCACGAGACGTGGTGCTATCGCTTCGCGTGCGCCACATGCTTCCGAGTGTGCTGCTTGGGTTGGCGGTGTGCGCGATGTGGGTTGCACCCGACCAGATATTTCCCGGGTGGCGCGAGCACTGGCTCTTTCAGAACAGCATCACCGGGACGGTGAAAACCACGATCGCCCCGTCGGAGCTGGCGGATCCGCTGGTCGTCATCCTGCGGGTGGTGCGTGCTGCGTTGCTGGTGCCGATTCTCGAGGAGCTGTTCTGGCGCGGCTGGCTGCCCCGCTGGATCGTGAACAACGATTGGCAGAAGGTGCCTCTGGGTACGTTCAACGGGATGGCGTTTGTGGCCACGGCGGTGCTGTTCGCGAGCGAGCACGGTCCGTTCTGGGAAGTCGGGCTTCTCTGCGGCTTCATCTACAACTGGTGGATGTGGAAGACGAAGTCGCTGGGAGATCTCGTGCTCGTGCACGCGGTCACGAACGCCGCGCTGTCCGGCTTCGTGATGGTGACCAAGCAGTACGCCTACTGGATGTAGTGCGGGGGATGTTCGACTTCGCGCACGAGCAACGCCCGGGCGCTGCCGAAGTCGAGCAGCAGCACGTCGCCGACACCATGCTCGAGGCGAACGCTCATGCTGTGCGGAGCATCCGGGTTGTCGGTGTGCAGCACGTTGCCGTCAACGCGGTAGACGAGATCGACGACTTGATCTTGTCCGCCGACGTCGACGTGGTACCGGAGCACGCCGTCGAGGAGGAACTCCATGCGCACACCCGGGGCGAAGTCGAGTGACGCGTCGGCGCGCATGAGGCGCCAGATGCCCAACAACCAGTCGGTACTCATCGTCGTACTATACCCAATGTCTCTCTCGCGGCGCAGGGCCTTGGAGGTCGCACGCCGGTGGGCGCTGGTCGCGCTCCTCACGGCGGCACCACTCGCCGGCCAGTCGGTGCCCGCGCACACGGTGCCCGCGCACACCCTGCCCGCTCGCGTGACGGTCGACCACGCCGTGTTCGACACGTTGCTCCGCGCGCATGTGCGCGACGGGCTTGTGGACTATGACGCGTTTCGTGACGCCGCTGCGTTCCGCCGCTATCTCACGTCGCTCGCGCGCGCGTCGCTGACCGGTGCCGATGACGACGAGCGACTGGCGTTCTGGCTCAACGTTCACAACGCGTACACCATCCAACTGATCGTCACACACGGGGAGCGCGAAAGCATCCGCAACATCAACCGGACGCTGGGTGTGTTGCGCCTGAAAGGGCCGTGGAGCGAGCCGCTCGTGCGCGCGGCGGGACGCACGCTGACGCTCGACGAAGTGGAGCATCGGATCATCCGCAAGGATTTCCACGATCCACGCATTCACTTTGCGCTGGTGTCGGCGGCCAAGGGGAGCCCGCCGCTGCGATCGGAGGCGTACACGGGTGCGGAGCTTGAGCGGCAATTGTTCGACCAAGGGAAGCGGTTCCTGACGGACACCACCTGGAACCAGATCGACACGCGGTACCCTCGCCTGAGTCCCATCTTCACGTACTACATGGTCGACTTCGGCACCTCGCGCTCGGAGCTCGGTTCGTATCTCGCAACGTGGTTCGACGGCGAGACCAAGAAGCGACTGGCATCCGGTCGCTTCGGGATGCGGGAGATTTCCTTCGACTGGGCCCTCAACGCGCTGGTGCGTCCACGCTGACTTCCCCGTGTCAACGGTACTGCTCACCTCGGGCTGTTACGCGGGCCGTGCTTCCCGCGTCGAAATGCACAGGCCTTTTTCCCGGAGCCGCCCATGCACCGTCCCGTTCCCCCGCATCTCACGCGCGCCCGCTCGATCCGTTTCGACAGGCAGTCGCTCGCCCAGGGCGGACTCGCGTTCCTGATTGCCTACGCGGTCGCCTACGCGTTCAACGCGTTCTGACCGGTCGCGCGGCCGGTTCTGCGTTTCGCGTGCCCGCGGCGGCCCGGCTTAGCGCCAGGCCGCCGTTGTCATTCCTGCCGCATCACGGTGAAACGGCACCCACGCGAGCGCCACCAGTTGCACGTGTACGTCGCCACTCTTGGCCTTGATCGGGATCGCCTCGAGCGCATCGAGTTGCGCGTCGTAGGTCGCCCCCAGCGCATCGATGTCCTGCTGCAGCGCCGCCTCCCGCTCGGCGTATTGCGCCTGCAACGCCTGTACGCTTTCGCTGGCGCGCGTGACGTCACCCTGCTGCTGCGCCGCGCGTCCGGCGCCACGGGCCGCCGTCCCGACCTTCCCGATCGTGCCGGCTGACATCTTGCCGCGACCGAAGAGCGCGCCCAGGATCGCGCCGCCAACCGAGATCGCGGTGTCGATCTTCGCCTGTGAGGCCTGGGCCTGTTCGCGCTGAACGGCCTGCTCGGCGCGTCGGAGGCGCTCTTGCAACAAGGCGAGCTTCGCGGCGTATTTGCCACGCAGCGTTTCGATCTGATTGTCGCGCGCCTCGCGCGCCATCAACTGCAAACGAATGCGGAATGCACGCTCCGATTCGCCCGGGTTCGACGTCTGCTTGAAGGCGGCGCTGCGTAGTAACGACACGCGCTCATTCGTGACGATCCACTTCTGAAACGCCTTGCTCCACGCGGGATAGCTCTTGGCGTTGCTCGCCGCCTTCGGCAGTGCGCCGTACGCCGCCCCATGAGTCGGGCCGCGATCAAGCACGGATGGATCGAGGTCGATACGTTCCGCGTTGTCCCATTCCAGCGTGATCGGACCATCGTTTATGGTGGCTAACAGGGCCACGCGACGCTGCTCGGTCACGCCGTACTTGGCACTCGCGAACGACACATCGGCCACCCCCAATACCGCCGGGTGATAGCTGACCGGGCCACCGTTGGATTGCACGGGCAGGAAGTACTGCGGTACATCGGCGGACAACACCGGTGCCGGCGCCGATGCCGACGCCGACGGATCGAGCGACGACGTGCTGCCGCCACCGCTGCCGCCACCGCTGTCGCTCGTGCTCCCTCCAGGACTGGTCGGCCTGGCGAGTGGACGCGCGGGCGCCGCGCTGGCAGTCAGCCTGCCCGCGGCGCCGGTGCGCGCACCGAGCGTCCTGATCTGCTCGCGCGTCATCGGGCCGGCGAGATACGACATCGTCCAACGTGTTTCGAAGGTGATCGGGGCCGACTCGTGCACGCTGTGCATCAGGAATACGCGTTTGCCGAGTCCGGCAATTGTCTGCTCCATGGCGGACTTGTCGAATGGTTGTCCACCCGAGGCCCCTTCGAGTCCTTCCATCACGCGCATCTTGTCGCGTTCAGTTTGCAGCCGCCCGATAAACCAGGTGCCAGTGTTCGAGAGTCCGCGGTAGTCGAGGTCCACCGGGTTCTGCGTGGCGAGCACCACGCCGAGTCCGTACGCGCGCGCCTGCTTGAGCAGTGTGAGCAGCAGCACCTTCGACGGCGGATTCGCAACGGGCGGCATGTAGCCGAACAGTTCATCGATGTACAGTATCGCGCGCAGTGAAGCGGTGCCCGGCTGCGTGCGTACCCACGCGAGAATATCCGCGAGCAGGAGCGTCATGAAAAACATGCGTTCGGCATCGGCGAGATGGGCGATCGACACGATCGAGCACTTCGGCTTGCCGTTCGAATCGAATAGCAGCGTCGCCGTGTCGAGTGGTTCGCCCTGCATCCAGGTTTGAAAACTTGGGGCCGCCAGCAGGTTGTTGAGCTTCATCGCGAGCTCGGTCCGATCTTTCGGCGGGAACACCGTGTCAAGCGGCATGACACCGACGGTGTTGAACGGCGGTGACTGAATGCCGCCGATCAGTGCGGCCAGATCGAGATCGCGTCCGTCGCTCCAAGCGGCAGACAGCAAGTTCGCGAGCAGAATGTGTTCGCGGCTGGAGATCGGATCACCGTCGATGCCGAGCAAGGCGAGCACACTCGTGGCGGTGGCATTCACGCGCTCCTGCATCGCTTCGGTGTCATCGCGAATAACTGGCGGCGGGGCCACGAACGCCTTCAGCAGCGACAGCGGCTGTCCCGCGGTACTGCCCGGCGTGTAAATCGTGACATCGGCCGCGTCGACCAGTCGCTGAATGCGTGCACCGTCTTCGCCCCAGCCGGCAAGTCCGTCTTTCCAGAGCGCGGCCTGCTTTTCGGCGAATTCGTCGGGGGAGAGTCCGGCATTCGAGGCTTGCTGCGGTTCGATCCACGGACGGAAGTCGGCTGGGGCGAGCGACGGGAATCGCAGCGCGAGATTGCCGAGATCCCCCTTCGGGTCGATCGCGATCACGGGGATGTGATCGATCAAGGCTTCTTCAATGAGGCCGACTCCGAGACCGGTTTTTCCACTGCCGGTCATGCCGATGATGACGGCATGGGTGGTGAGGTCCTTCGCATCGTACAGCACGAAATCATCTTGCCGCGTGCGTGTAGCCAGATCGTAGCGCTTTCCAATATAGAAGGCGCCCAGGGTCTCGAAATCGGCCATCGTCAACGGTCGGTGCGGGGGGCGGTGTACGTCATGGGGACACGGGCAAAGATCTCGCGTTCATGCTTGCGCATGTTCTCGATCTCGTATGGCTGCACCGTTTTCGCTACGAAGTCCACCTTCTTGGTGGCGGAGTCGACCTTGTTGCCGGTGAGATAAATGTTCAGCAGCGAGTGCAGCAGTTTCGGGGTGCTGTTGCTTGAGGCGGCGGTGAGCGCACGGTGTTCGAAGAGGCGGGTAGGTGCGAAGGTGGCGTCGTAAAAGTAGGCGCGTGACGAGACCGTTCTGTCGGCGAGCAGCATCTGCTCCTCGATGACCACGAGCTTGTTGTTCACGTATTCGGCCATGTAGCCGGATTCAGCGGTGACGCTGTCGGACCAGAGCCCTTGCAGCTTCACGGTGTCGGCGGCTGATGCCGTGGTGGTCGCGGTCGCGCTGTCGGCAACGGCGGCCGCCTTCCGGTCTCCGCACGCGGTGACGGCGGTGACCGCGACGGCGGCCGTGCAGGCGAGCGCGGTAACGCGCAGGAATTTCGAGGGAGTCATGGGCGATCGGGTTTGGGATCAGCGGGCAGCACGAGAGGCGCCCGTTCCGCAATCTCACACCGGCGTCGACTCCGACGCGAGTCGTGCGGACAGTGTCGACGTCGGCGATGCTGTGTGCGTCGCGGACGGCACGATCGTTGGGCGGGCGCGCGCCAGTTCCACATCGCGCACGGCGTCTCCCCGGCGCGGTCGATCCCGTATGACGTCGAGCTACTCGGAGCGGGTTCCCGGCCGCGTGGTGCCGGTGTCCAGGCGGAGCAGGTCGAGCCGGGTGCCCGAGGGCGGCAAGAGGGGCCCCCACGCGCCCGTGTACGGCCGCGCGCTCGCACACGAGGGTTCCCTTGGCCTCGGCGGCTCGCGTGGCGTGTTGGGGCGCGTAGCCGCGCGCAGACGTCGCTACTTTCCGGAGATCTCGCGACCGCTTGGCGACGCCAGGCGATCGCTTCCGGCGCTCGCGCGGGGCCATCGTTGCCGGGCCTCCGGCAAGTTGCCCCACCAGCTGCGTGGTGAGCGGTTTCCGCACGAAGTTGTGGAACTACGCGCTGACTGCGCCGTCTGGCGCACGGCGGCGAGGCACTTCGTGCACATGACGGGCGGCGGCAGTCACGTCATGAGGCGGAGCTTAGCCTGCAGCGTCTCGCCCCCGTGTAGCGCAAGCCCGCGGCGGCCAGCATCGACTGGCCTTGCAGCAGACCGACAAAAAGGCCTCGCCCGAGTGACCCCGCTTTCTCCCCGAGAATCAAGAAGAAGGATGCGAGGGCGATGGCGACGAACGTCAGAACTCGCGGCGCTTCATTTCCTTAAAAATGTCTTCGGCCTCAGAGCCCTCCAGCGGTTCGGTCTTGCCGCGTGTGGCTTCGAGCGTAGGGTCGAACAGACTGCGGGACGGCTTCTTCTGCTGCGACGCCTTGGCGGCCGTCTTCCTGAGTAACGCCTTGAGCTGCGAATCCTTCATGAGCACTCCGGTTGGGGGCTCCTTGATGTTGCGGGTGCCGAAGGCGCCTGTAAAGGCCGATGGGCAAGACGGAATCGGCGAGAGCGGCGGCGTTAGCCGCGGGTTACGCAACCGACGGTGATCCCGGTTACGCTGGTACAGCCGGCCAGACCCATCGTCAGGTCGAATTCAGCGCGCACGTTGCGTAGCACCTCGGCCACGCCCGTCTCGCCGGCGAGGGCCAGTCCGTACACATAAGGTCGACCGAGCAGCACCGCGGCGGCACCCAATGCGATCGCCTTGAACACGTCGGCGCCGCCGCGGATCCCGGAGTCGAGCAGCACCGGGCACTGGCCGCGCACTTCAGCCACAATCGCCGGGAGCGCGTCGAGGGTGGCAATCTCACCATCGATCTGTCGTCCGCCGTGGTTCGACACGATGATCGCATCGGCGCCGTGCTCGACAGCCAAGCGCGCGTCGTCGGGGTGCAGGATGCCCTTCAGCAGGATAGGCAGCGACGTCATCGTGCGCAGTCGCGCGAGATCGCTCCACTGCAGACTTGGACGCGAATAGGTGGCCACAAATCGCCGCACCGCTTTGCGAGGCCAGTCGGTACTCAGCTTTTCGGCGAGCGGTCCCGGTGTGCGGCGCAACAGATCGCGCAGCACCGCGAGCGCCTGCCACGTGATGCGCGTGGCGGGGGCGTTATCAGGCGCGCGACCGGTGAGCGGCAGATCGAGTTCGCGGCGAAACACGGGATCCGAGGTGTACTGCGCGATACCCATGCCGCGCAGGAATGGCAGGTTCGCCATATCGAGATCGCGCGGACGCCAGCCGAGCATTGACGTGTCGAGTGTGAGTACGATACCGCGGCAGCCGCAGCGTTCGGCCCGTTCGACGAAACTCCGGACGAGAGCGTCGGAGCGTGACCAATACAGTTGAAACATCCGCGGCGTGTCACCGAGCGCGGCAGCGCACGCTTCCATCGGCACCGACGCCTGGTTGGAAAAGATCATCGGAATGCCGGCGCGGCCGGCGGCGCGTGCGACGGCCAGATCGGCATCGGGATGCGCCATCTCCAGCACGCCGATCGGGGCGGTGAGCATGGGCACCGGCAACGTCATGCCGAGCAGCGTAGTGCTGGTGTCGCGATGCTCGACGTCACGCAACACGCGCGGCACGATTTTCCAGGCACGGAACGCGGCGAGGTTGTCGTGCATCGTGTCCTCGCGTCCGGCCGCGCCGGCGATATAGGCACCCGCCTCGGGGGACATGGCCCGCATCGCCTGCGCTTCGAGTTCGCGCATGGCGGTGGGCACACGATTACGCGTGCCCGATATACCGGCGCTGTAGATCGCGCCCTGCGTGTCTGGGCCGAACATGCTCAGGGCGCGGATGGCGGCAGATCGAGCAGGGCGCGGACGGCGTTGATGACGGCGCGCCCGGCGGCCCTGGACGGCGTCATGGCTTCGAAGTGGCCATCGCCCACAATCGTGACCACCCGCGCGCTGTCGCCGCGCGCACGGGCCGCGGCGACATAGGCATCGCGCACGGCCACCGGAGCGATCACATCGCGATCACCGGCGATGTGCACCGTCGGCACGCCGAGCGGCAGGCGTTCGATGGGCGACGCCTCGCGAAGGCGTGCCGGCACGCTGTCGGGCGTGCCGCCCAGGAGCGACTCCACGGCGGGGTTCCCGCACGTGGTGCGTTCGCGACTGTAAAACTCACGGAGATCGGCGATGCCGCCAACCGACACGACACCGCGCACGTGCAGCGGCGTGCCGCCGAACAGCGGGCTGTCGCGGTCGAGCGAATGGCGCGAGGCCAGCCAGAGCGCGAGGTGACCGCCGGCGGAATGTCCGGCGAGCACGATACGGGTGGTGTCGATCGGGTAGAGCTTGGCGAGCATTCGCACGTAATCGGCGCCGTCAGCGACATCGCGGAAGGTGCCGGTCCAGCCGCCGCCGGGATTGTTGTAGCGTCGGTACTCGACGTTCCAGGTAGCGACTCCAGACAGCGCGAGGGCGTCGGCCAGCGGTGCGCTGTTCCGTACCGACGCGTACGGCGAGTACCAACAGCCACCGTGAATGATGACGGCGATCGGTGCCCGGTTGCTGTTCGTCGCACCAGCGGGCAGGCGCAGTTCACCGAACTGCAGCGAGTCGCGTCCGTACGCGATGCGCACGCCCTCATTGCGTACCGGCACCGTGTCCACGTCGCCGGCGCGCATCAGGCGCGGTGCGGCCAGGCCTTGGGCAGACCCGACGGACGGGGGCAGGAAGAGGAGCGCCAGCATCGCCCGCAGGAATCCAGCATTCGGCATCGGCATGGCCTAAAGCTGGGGCGCGGCGCGACGGGCGTCCAGCAGGGCTGTCGTTCACTGTAAGGACCTTCAAACATCCTGTTGATACTCCACCACGCCGACGCTGCGGTGTTGGGCCTTCGACGCACCATAATCGCGCCACCGTGCGGGATACGCGCAGCAGGTGACGTCGGTGGCCAGGCTACATGCGGGTTCATTCTGCGTGAGCTGCAGTGGCGCATCGGATGCTGGGCGGGTTCCGCACCTTGGCCGAGGGCGAGCGTGCCGAATTCGACATCGTGCAGGGCCGGAAGGGTCCGGTGGCCCTTTGTGCGTTCAGTGCGCTCCGATGCGAAGTGATCGCATGGCGAGCTGCACTTCGCGCAGAAAGCTCACGAGTCCGGTGATCAACGCGGCCATCGACAGGACGAAGCACGTTGCCACGATGCGCGACACATCGGCGGAGAAGAACGCACTGATGAAGAGGATGGCGATCATCAGGCAGACGAGCAGCGCGGCGATCGTACAGAGACTGATGGCGTGATTGATGTATCGGGCGCGGCGCGCGAGCATGAACAGATCTGAGCCCATGACATGCTTGTGCTCGCCGGTCACATCGATGAGACGGTCTTCGAGTGCGCGCGCGCGGTCGATGATGCGCCCCAGGCGATTCGTCAGCACGCCGAGCAGTGACGCGATGCCGGTGAGCATGAACACGGGCGCGATCGCCAGCTGAATGACGTGCGCGATGGCGGAGATTCGGACCTCTGGCTGCATCGCCGAAATCTCGCACGTGAATGGCCGCTGCGGGATCCGGGTTTCGGGCGCACATTGAGGGGATGCGGTTGCCCAATGCCGGCCGGTGCATTCCAGGCATTCCCCCGACTGACGACTGATGCTGATGGAACGACCGGGGTGTGCAATGTGCGGGAAGACGTTGCCAACGTGGCTCGCGGCTAAGGGCGTGGTGTGTGAATCGCCGCTGTGCGGCTTCCGGTTCGCGGCGCTGCCGGCGCAGGAGAAGTGTGTGCTCTGCACGAGGCCGGTTCCGCCGCTTCTGAGGGCGGAGCGGCATTGCGGCAGTGCGCGATGCCGACATACGCTCTTGGTGGAGCGTCCGACCGCGGCGCGTCGACAGGCGCGGGCGACGATTCTCGCGACCGCGCCGGCCTATCAGGCGAAGGCGGCGGCAGCGCATGGACTCACTGTCGAGGAGGGCCGCAGTTTCGCCATCTCGGTGATTCCGAAGAATCTGGATCGTGTACGACGTCTGCCGGTACGACGACGGCAGGCGTTCGAAGCACACCTGCGCCGGAGGCTGGCGGGCGCGCGACAACGGTTGTCGGTGGGTGCTGCGCCGTCGGTCGCGCTGTCGGTCGCGCCGGTGGAGGCACCGCCGGAGGAGCCGTTGACGTCGCGGCGACGGGCTGAGTTGGCAATTCTGGGGGCCGGGTGCGGCGCGTGTCGCGGAAACTGCTGCCGTGGCGGCGGCGACCATGCGTATCAGGGCGAAGACTCGATGGTGAAGTATCTCCGTCGATACCCTGGTCGAGACGACGATGCCGTGATTGCCGACTTTCTCGGCTACGTACCGTCACGGACGATGTCCGAGGGCTGCATTTACCAACGGGCCGACGGATGTGCGCTTCCGCGGGAGATGCGGGCCGACATCTGTAACGCATTTTTCTGCGACGGACTGAACGAGATTCGATTTCTGTATGGCGATGGTCGTCCGGTGCGGGCGTTGTTCGTGCACTATGACGGGACGACGTTGCAGGGGGGTCAATTTGTGGAGATCCCAGACGCCGCCGACTGAGCACGGGCTCGCCTGTCGTGCATGAGATGCCACGAGGGGCCGTGTCGCGCGATTGTTTACGCGACACGGCCCCTCGTCTGTTCGGCAGGCGGGCGTTACTTGATCTCGCCGTTGCCGCGATAGTAGTCGCCCAGCAAATGCTCGCCGAAGTACTCCATGAGCATGCGCTGGTTGTACGGGCCCGTGCCACGAAACCCGTGCGGCTCGCCGGGATAGATGAAAAAGTCGAAGCGCTTGTTGGCCTTGATCAGCGCATTGGCCAACCGGATGGTGCCGCCCGGGTGCACGTTATTGTCGAGGTCACCGGTGGCGAGGGCCAAGTTGCCCTTGAGGTTGCCGGCAAGCTCGTCGGTGGTGGGCACGCGGATCTCGAACGTGATCTTATCGGCGTTCGTGGAATCCTGCACCACCTCACGCGTGGCGGTATTGGCGCCCGGTCCCCCGCGGCGCGCGGCCGTTTCACCGGCGCGTACAGCACTGCTGGCGCTGTCAGCCTTGGCGACCACCTTCACGCCGTGGTTCCACTCGCTCCAGTTCTGGTTGTAGATGTTGTTGTCGTGGTTGCCCGACGACGAGACACCGACCTTGAAGAAGTCGTTGTATGGCGGCAGCATCATCGCGGCGCCGGTGAGGAATCCACCGCCGGAGTGACCGTAGATGCCGACCTTGTTGATGTCGATGAAGCGGTTGCGCGCCGCGAGCTGCTCGATGCCGGCCTTTTTGTCGGCCAGTGCGTAGTCGCGCATGTTGAAGTACGAGAAGCTCTGGTACGCATTCGAGCGCTGTGGTGTGCCACCGCGGTTGCCGATCTGAATCACGATGAAGCCGAGCTGTGCGAGCTGCTGCGGCACGCCACCCGCAACGAAGGTCGCGTTGACGCCTTCCGTTTGCGGGCCCGGATACA
>JANLVC010000006.1:0-3903 GCA_031363815.1 Gemmatimonadota bacterium | reverse complement strand
TGGCAAAGGATTTCAGGCGTTCCCATTCCCCTTCGCGCCCGATCATGGCGGGCATTGCGTTGATCGTCATGGACTTAACATACTCCGGTGTATCATACTGTGCTATACCGGACTATAGGACACATCAAGCGCCGGCCGTGGTACCGTTGCGGGAGCGTGTCCGCGAACTCGCGCGGGCGCGATAGCCGGAAGCCAGCGGCGGCTGCACCTTCGGTCCACGCTAGGGATGGCTGGCCGAGTCGAGCGCGTAGCGGGGATAGTCGTGGAGTGCTGGGAGAAAGTGTGAGACCAGCGTGCCGTTCACGATGTCCTCAAACCAGTGGCGCTCCACGGGAAACTCGTCCACGAGATCGACATGGGATCCGGCGTGGCGCTGGTCCCAAAAGAGGGCGACGCTCTCGCCAGCCCCGGTCGCAGATGCCCATCGTACGCCTTCCGCCCCGTTTTTGGCCGCCAACGTCGCCACCTCTTGGCAGGGCGCGAAATCGTCGGCTGCGAGGCTGTCCGCCCGCAGTCCCCACGCATCCAGCGCGACGCGGGTCGACAGGCCAAGGACGGCGCGCAGGCGGACCTGCACGACGAAGATCGACCGAG
Source organism: Gemmatimonadota bacterium (assembly GCA_031363815.1). Classification (GTDB taxonomy): domain Bacteria; phylum Gemmatimonadota; class Gemmatimonadetes; order Gemmatimonadales; family Gemmatimonadaceae; genus Gemmatimonas. The sequence goes on along the minus strand of JANLVC010000006.1, from coordinate 3,309 downwards.
GCATGACGCGGTCGAATGCTGCGGCGAGAACGGGCGTGGTGATTCCGCCGCCGATCAAACCCATTACCCATTACCCACCACTCACGGCCCACAGCTGGAGGCTCTGGGCTTGGTGCTTGAGGCCGTGGGTTTTGGGTATTGGGTTCTGGGTGACTCCGCCGCCGATCAAACCCATTACCCATTACCCACCACTCACGGCCTCAAGCCCATCGCCCACAGCTGGAGGCTCTGGGCTTGGTGCTTGAGGCCGTGGGTTTTGGGTATTGGGTATTGGGTTCGGAGGCGCCCTAGATACGTGTCGCGATACGTCAGAGCGGCGCGCCGGCGTTCATCGCGTACAGGACGCCCGTGACCCGGTCGACGTTGCCCGCCAAGATCAACTGCCGCGGCGTCGCCCCCTTGAAGACCTCGCGCGGGCTATCGATCCATGGCCGCTGCGCCTCGGGCACAAGCAAAGCATCGAGCTCCTCCAAGAAGCTCGCAAACGCAGCCAGCCGCTGCAGGTAGATCGGCGTCGGCTCGGTCCCGGCCCGCCACCGGTGCAGGGTGCTCGCGTTCGTCACCAATGCGGTGGCCAGGTCATCGTAGGTGAAGCCGAACTCGCCACGCAGGCGCTCCAGTGCCTCCAGTTCCTGCAGTTCCGTTGCCATAAATCCTCCTAGGGGATGCTGCACGACTGCCTAGAAGGTAGCAAATGCAACTCGCATATGCAACTAGCAAATGCAACTCGCATATGCGAGTGCTGCTGGGAGAGCCATCACGGAGCCAGATGCTCACCGAATGGGGCCGGCGCCACCGTCTCGATCATGGCGCGTCAAATGTTTTCGTCGATCACCGTCCAATTCTTTCGTAGCGACGACAATCCATTTCCCAGTTTTCAGCAGTTGCACTTGCAGTTCGTCGCGACCCGTCGCGCGAAGCTGAGCGGAAATGTGACCGTGTCGGGTCGGAATCCGCGTCAGGGATCCAAACGCCACTGATTACTCGGTTTGCGCTTAAACAGGCGGCAGGCAACATTCCGAGTGTCGACAACGGAGAAGACATGGGCACGTACACCGCCGTCATTGAACGCGACCAATCCACGGGCCTCTATGTTGGGTACGTCCCCGGCTGGGCTGGGGCGCATTCGCAAGGGGAGAGCCTCGACGAGCTACGTGCGAACCTTTACGAGGTCGTGCAGATGCTGCTCGAAGACGGCGAGCCCGCGCTCAGCACCGAATTCGTAGGCACGCAGACTCTCGAAGTCGCGTAGCCGTGGTGGGACGCATACCGCCGCTGCGCCTCCGCGAAGAGACGCGGAGAACGGGAGCCGTCGGTGAGGGATTCGGGCCCTGCGTCCGGTGGTGGCGATTACGCGCGGGTCCCTTAGCGCAGTCGCTCAGTCGGCGGTCCGCTCGGCCGATCTATCTTGGCGTCCACCTGCACCTCATCGCCGTTGTCGAGAACGAGGGCGATGGTCGCCGATGCGCTGCGTGTCTTGAGTGTGCGCACATCAACGATATGGCGTCCCACCGCCGCCTCCAACTTGCTGACCACGCTGAGGTTCCGTGACGCCAGCGCTTCGGCCAGCTTGAAGCGCACCAGGCTGCGCGCGGGCTCGGACAGCGAGACCACCTTGTAGTGGGTCGCGAGGAGTTGCCGGTCTACGGTACTGATGCGAGCGAGATGGACGAATAACTCGGCGCCTTCGTAATCCGGCATCGGGGGAAGTGGGATGTAGCCGACCCGGTTGGATTGACGAATGCCTTCGTGTTTCCACGTAGGCACGACCGCTTCATCGTACGGCAGAAGCGGCGTGACGAGGACGTGGCGATCCAAGTCTGTGCGGCTGGCAAAGTGCGCGACGGCCGCCTCCTCGGTCACCGTCGGGTTCTCCCGAAGGTGCCGATCCACCTGCTCGTTAAACTCTTTGTCGATCTCGCAGTCGTGGCTGAGGACCATCACCGGTGTCCACGCGATGCGGACGGCAACGGGCGGTGCGCCTGCCGTCGAACCGAGCCCCGGTCGGCCCCACGCCCGCACCGTGACGGCTTGCCCTATGGCGGGTGGCACGGCAGGGCCGACGGGCGCCGGCGCGGCATCCTCTGCCCAGTAGAGTGCCGCACTGGGGGCGAGGAAGACATCCCCTTGGCTCAGATGCTCCCGATGCACAGGCTCGAAGAACGGCGCATTTCCCGGCAACACCAGAGGAGCCATGTCCGTCAGGCCTGCGACGCGGTGGACGCAGGCGCAGCGGGGCGACGACGCGCCGGCGCGCTGATGTCGTGCCCCATTTGCACCATCTGCGCGAGGGGAATGGTCGACGTCTCATTCAGATCCGTCGCGCGCCGCGGGCGGGCGGCGGGCTTTGCCTCCTCCGATCCCTGACCAAGCCGGCCCTCCGCCACGGCACGGCTGAACGCCGCGTACGGTCCGGGGCACTCGGCGGCCGCCCGAGGGCGCTCCGCAAGGACTGCCTCCCAGAGTTCACGCGACATAATCACGAGCTGATCCGCTCCACGCTCGCCGTAGTGGATGACCGCGCCCTGATGGAGCGCCGCCTCAGTGACGGCCTTCATCCCTTGGCGAACCTCCTCGATACTGAGCACGTGATCGATGACGCTTCCCATCACTCCTCCATGAAAGACGGTCGCACTGTGGGTGCCATACATACGACCCCAACGTCCGTTCGTAACGCACAAAACATTCAGGACGTACGGAACGTACGCGTGCTGGCGGCCGCCCGCCAGTGCGTGGCGGTGAGCGGCGCACGATGAGCGAAGGCCGCGCGGTGCACGGAGAACGCGAAGAGACGCGAAGGACAACAAACACCCTGTTACTACACCCGTCGCCAAAAATCTGAGTACTTGAGGGCGTACAGCGTCGCGACAAGCAACACCACGGCCGAGAGGGCGATGGCATGCGGCGCCGACACTACGCGGGCCAGTGCGCCAATGGCGAAGGAGCCCACGGCCTGTGAGAGTCCCATGAATACGAGACTGTAGAAGGCCATCAGGCGACCGCGGTATTGCTCCTGCACCAGCAGCTGCAGCACGCCGTTGGAAAGGGCGTTGAAGGTGATCATCGCCATACCGATGGCGAAGAGCACCACGTACACCATCGGGAGCGTGGTCGTGTAGGCAAAGCCCAGCATCAACGCAGGAAAGGCCAGCCCGGCCATCATGAGTGTGCGACCCTTATTGGCCGCGTGCGAGATCGGCCCGGCCACCAGCAGTGCGCCCAGCAGCCCCCCCACGCCCACCGTGGCCAACAGCGTGCCGTAGCCGCCCGCCCCGAGCCCCAATTGATCGCGGGCAATGACCGGCATGA
>JANLVC010000005.1:0-12360 GCA_031363815.1 Gemmatimonadota bacterium | reverse complement strand
GCGTCAAGCCCAGAGCCGCTCGCGGTGGGCGATGGGCGTGAGGCCGTGCGTGGTGGGTAATGGGTGGTGGGGTTGATCGGCTTCGGTGGTGGCGACCGACAGATCGCTACTCCCAGGCACTGCTTCACGCGGATTACACGGATAGCACGCGAATTTGCTCCGGGTTGACCACACGCTACGGCGCGAGTTCGACGGATCCGGGTTTTGTTGTTGAACAACGAAAAGCGAACGGCTCTACGCAAACGATCCTTGGCGTGCGTGTTCGTGAGCTTATCCGTGTCGTTTTCCGCGTGAATTTGTGGTCATGCTGTGGTGATCTCGCCGGATCACGAGCGGAATCACCCAGAACCCAAAACCCACGGCCTCACGCGTCAAGCCCAGAGCCTCTCGTACGGCCTCCGCACCACGATGACGTGGCGCTTCACCCGCCAAGACGCGCGCCGGAAGTTCGGTTATAAAAGCCACTCTCTAAGCGGTCGCAGTACTAGTCGTCCCAATGGTGACGGAAGTAACCGGACATGCGCGTGACCTTCCTGCATGATTGCGACAGCAGGTCACGGCACTCGCCGACGGTTGATCAGAGTGCCTGCGCTTGGTGCTACGTCCGCTGCCTGTACGGCGTGACGCCGCGCGGCCTGTAGATCGAGCGCACGGTGGTCACAAGGAGCACGAACAGCGCGGTGCCCGCGTTCGCGATCGGCTGAGTTCTGTGCATGCGATCATCGCCGCTCGCAAGCGCACCCACAGCGTCGACATCGGCGCGAGGGACGCCGTCGTTGCGCCGCTGGTCCACGCCACAGCGCGAGGCCCGCCGCCACGTACATTCCGCAAGGGCGATTGCGCGACAACGAATTTCAAACGAGCGCACCGCTCGGCGATAGCTGGCGCCGCCCCCCACTCTGCCCCATTCCGAAGCCATGGCCGGCATCGTTCTAGAGATCACCGTCATCCTGCTGTTGCTCATCCTCAACGGGATCCTTTCCATGTCCGAGCTGGCCATGGTCGCCTCCCGGAAGGTGCGGCTCGAGCATTTGGCCGCGGAGGGCGACAGGGGGGCGCGTGCCGCGCTCGAGATCGCGACCCATCCGACAAACTTCCTCTCCACGGTGCAGGTCGGCATCACCCTGATCGGCGTCCTCGCCGGCGCGTTCGGTGGCGCGGGCATCAGCGACCAACTCGCCGCCGGCTTCCGCACTGCGCCTTGGCTCGCGCCCTACGCGCAGCCGCTGGCCCTCGGGCTCGTCGTCACGGCGATCACCTACCTATCGCTCATCATCGGCGAGCTGGTCCCGAAACGGTTGGCGCTCAAACATCCAGAAAAGATCGCGTCGCTAGTCTCCCGCCCCATGCGGGCAATCTCGCGAGTCGGGGCGCCGTTGGTCTCCGTCCTCACCGGCTCGACGAACCTGGTGCTTCGACTGTTCGGCATCCGCGTCGCGGTCGATACGCGCGTGACCGAGCAGGACATCCGGGCGATGGTAGAACAAGGCGCCGAGTCGGGCGCCGTGCAGCCCGCCGAGTACAAGATCGTGGAGAACACATTCCGCATCGGTGACCGGCAGGTGGCGGCGATCATGACCCCGCGCGTCGACATGGCATGGGTTGACGTGACGGCCACCGCAGGCGAGCTCGGCGCGGAGTTGAGCGCCGGGTACCGTGGTCGCGGACTGCCCATCCTGGTCTGCGAGGAGGATGTCGAGCACGTCCTCGGCGTGGCCTACCCGGACGACCTGCTACAGCGGTGTCTGACCGGCGCGGGCGTCGACCTCCGCGCCGTCCTCGTTGAGCCGCTCTTCGTGCCGGACACGATGCCGGTGCTGGCGTTGCTGGAGTCCTTTCGCCGCTCGCGGCAACAGGCCGCAGTCGCGCTGGACGAGTACGGCGGTGTCGCCGGCGTCGTCACGCTCGACGACATCCTTGAGGCGCTCGTGGGGGAGTTGCCGCAACAGGAATCCAGCGCGGACCTCGAGATTGTGCGACAGCCCGACGGTTCATGGCTTGTGGACGGCGGTACCGCCGTTGATGACTTGGAGCCGCTGATAGACCTGGATCCACGCAGCGCCGTCGAGCGACGCGGATCCACAACAGTGGGTGGACTCGTAATGGCTACGCTCGGACGGCTGCCGATCGCCGGGGATCAGGTCGATCACAGTGGCGCGCGGTTCACTGTTGAACGCATGGCTGGACGCCGCATCGACCAGGTTCGTGTTCGACTGCTGGCCCGCGTGCCGGGCAGCGCCGCGTGAGTGTCGACGCGGCGGTGCCCGTAAGTTTCTGTAAAACGTGTTCGCGTTCACCCCACTTCTCTGGAGAATCTTCATGCCCTCCCCGGCACTCGATCCGACTTTCGCGCGCGCCATTGAACAAGACGGTGAACTGGCGGAGAATCTCGGGGAGCGCCTCGCGGATCGCGTTGCCCGGCTTGGAGGGTCGTGGTCATTCATCTTGGTGTTTCTGACAATACTTGTCGGATGGATTGTACTGAACACGGAGATTCTGGGACCGCGTTCGGCGTTCGATCCCTATCCGTACATTTTCCTCAATCTTCTTCTTTCCATGATCGCGGCGCTGCAAGCACCCGTCATCATGATGAGCCAGAATCGGCAGTCGGAGAAGGACCGGCGCCGGGCCGCGTATGACTATCAGATCAATCTGAAAGCAGAGCTGGAGATCCGCGAACTGCACGCCAAGCTCGATCAACTGCGCGAACGTGAATGGTCCTCGCACGTTGCCATGCAGCAACAGCAAATCGAGATGCTGAATCGACTCCTCGATGAGCGGTCGCGTACCGACTGAACCGCGCCGGGATTACAGGAGGCTCCACTTTGTGAGTACGTGGTGTCATCACGAAATCCAGCGCGCAACAGAGCCGTGGAGTACGCCGATTGATGTCGCGGCGGCGAATCTGGACGCGAGCCGCGCGGGGTATGTCTCGTTCGTGTCGGCGCTTCACCTCCACGGGATGCTCTCCCAGATTCCGCGGGAGATTCACGTCGCCGTGCCACAACAGCGCCGGGCGCTCGACACCCCCGTGGCGCGATACGTGTTTCATCGCCTTACGCATTCCCGTGCGCCTGACACCGTCCCGGGCGACCGGTGGGGCCGCTTTGCGCTCGCGACACCGGCGCAAGCGCTCGTGGACACCATGTACGCCTCGGTGCACCGTGGTCGACCCTTTGCGTATCTCCCCGAGATCGAACTTCCCGTCGCTTTCGCGCCGTCGGAACCGGGGGCTCGCCGACGCAGCCCCCCGGCTCAAATGGCGCGCCTCTTCGGTGAGGTGGGTGTCCTCATCGCGGGCATTCAACGTCCCGCGGTGCGAGACGCCGTGCTCACACGCTGGAGTCTCCTGCAAGCGAGCATCCGTAACGGAGTCTTGGCAACCGGAGAATAGCACGTGGCTGTTGGCTGCTGATCGACGTGATCCGAAACGCGTGATCGCTTAGGTCCGAAATGCGTGATCGACATCGCCGAAATACGCAGCCGCGGCGTATCGCACGGAACTGGCGGCACACGGCATGCTGGCGAGCATGAGCGGCAAGGGCAGCTGTGACGACAACGCCGTCGCCGAGAGTTTCTTCGCGACGCTGGAATTCGAGCTGGTGATGATGCACGGATGGCACACCCGGGAGGAGGCGCGGGGCGCCATCTTCCGGTACATCGAGACGTGGTACAACCGGAGGCGCCGGCACCCGACCTTGGGGTACGTCAGTCCGGCGGAGTACGAAGCGCAGTGACCGAAGGCCGCGTAGTTCCTTTCACGTACGCGTCCACTTTTTCGGGGTAAGTCCATCGTCCCGTCGGCCGATCAGGTGGACAGGAGCAGATCGGCCGAGATACCCAGACGGGCCCGCAAGCCGAGCACTTGCGACTTCGAGAGGGGACGTCGTCCGCTAAAAAATTCCGAGACCCGGCTCTTGCTGCCAAAGACCGATTCCAAATCCATGCGCGACATCCCACGCTGGGTGAGCATGAACTCGACGGCCGATTGCGGCGTACATCCCACCAGGCGCTCCTCGATGGGAAAGGCCTCGTCCTCGTAGGCCTCGACCAAGACCGCAAGAAATCGGAGGCGCTCCCATGCGGACGTGCCCGCCTCGGCCCCCTCGTCGAGCAACGCATCAATCTCCGCGACGGCGGCGTCATACTCGTCCGTGCTGCGAAGGACGTGCGGGATGGTAAAATCGAGCGTCGTGGGCATGCGGGTGAACTCCAGAAGCAGGGGGAAATCTTTGTTCCTACGGACACCGGCGACGTACACCGCATGGCCCCACGGACCGACATCGCCCGCGCCGCCCTAGAGCGTCCCTCGCTTCATGAGACGGTCGTAGTCGCGATGCGTGACGACATGCCGAATGAACGCTCGGCTGAGATCGAATCGCATATCCACGACCAGCCGATAGTCGTTGTGGCAAATGTTGAAGATTGCGCGGTACGGTCCGACGAAATCCACCGAGGGAAAATCAGCCTTCACCTCGGCCGAGCTTTTGTAGCGCTTCGTGGCGACGATCCGCTCCCACTCGCGAAGTGCTCCATCGGCGTCGGCATGGAGCGCTCCAAAATCGATCAACCGCTTTCGCGTGACGATATGCATAAAGGCTCAAGTCCCAGGCGGGTCGATGCCATCCCATCGTTCCCAATATGGGAACCGAATGACCATCCGTCAAGGACAGATGGTGACGATTCTGGCAGAGCGACGCGCCCCCGTGTCTGCCGCGCGATATCGGCGCACTGCAGCACGCGTGGAGCGCGAGCGCTCCAACGATTCCAGCAAGCCAGCATCACACGCTCCAGCAGCGGGGTGGCCCGCAGCGCCTCGCGCGCGAGACCTTCACACTGAAGACGGAAGGGGGGTGCCACGGCAGACGCTGCCTGGAGATGCATGGCGTCACCGCTGGTGCGGCGACTGCCGGAGTCGTCGCCGCCTGCGGTTGCGCGTTCGTTCGGGTGAGCTTACCCCGATCCCGCGTTGCGTGGTGGGCCGGCCAGTCCGGCCTGCCGGCGATGGCGGAGGCGATAGCGCTCGCCGCGGATCGTGATGGTCGTGGCGCGGTGAAGCAGCCGGGCGATGAGGTGGAAGCCGAAACCTATTTCGATTTCTTACTTGAGCACGGAACTCACCTCTTCAATCCAGCGCTGAAGGGCATGCAGACCCGGCGGGTCCGCGTCCGCCACCTTCTTGAGTCCGGCCAAGTCATTCCTCAGCACCGCGGCCCTTCTGAGCAATGCACTTGCATTGCGATACGGACACCACCTATGCTTCACCAAGGCATTTGCATTGGAGGAGACCCATGGCCACCGCAGTCGTCAAGAGCAAGATCACCAAGCGGTCGCAGACCACGATTCCGCGGGCCGTCAAGAACGCGCTCCATCTCGGCACGGGTGATGAATTGGGGTACGTGATCGAGGGCAACGAGGTGCGCCTCGTCAACGCGGCGATGGAAGATCACGACGATCCGCTCGTCACACACTTCCTCGCGTTCCTCGCCGCGGATGCGCAGGCGCACCCGCAGCTCCTCTCGTCGTTCCCGCCGGCGCTGCTGGCGCAAATGCAGGCGCTCTCCGCGGGCGTCATCATCGACCACGACGCAGAGATCGTCGGCGAGACCGCGCTGTAGTTGGCGAAAGACCGGGGCCAACGCGGCCCACGCGGGCATGCCGGTAGCGCGCACGACGGCAGGTCGTCCAGCCAGGATCTTCGCCTTGGCGCGTCGCCCGCACCGGACGCTGGCGCCCCTCGCGTCGCGTCTGGCGAGTGGCTCACGCTGCACGGATGGACCGTGTTGGCGCATCCCCTGCTGCTCGATCAGCTCGAGCGCCTGATCGCGGCGTCCGAACGGGAGCATGCGACGATGTCGCAGCCCGCGCAGGGCGCCAACACGAAGCTGCTCGGGCATCTCGTCGATCTGATCACGAACACGATTCCGCGCAACCCCGGCGCCAAGGAGTTTCGACACGGCGGCACGCTCGTGAAGCGCAACTACTGGTTCCGCGCCAAGACGGGCAACGGCCGATACCGGCTGTTCTACCGATTTAGCTCCACGAGTCACACCATCGTGCTCGTGTGGGTCAACGATGAGGAATCGCTGCGCACGTACGGGAGCAAGACGGACGCCTATCGTGTGTTCGGCGAGATGCTGGAAGCGGGCAATCCACCGGATTCGTGGGAGCAGTTGCATGCGGACGCGTTTTCCGCGAAGCAGGTCGCGCGGCTCTCCACGGTGCTCAAGGGGCGTGCAGGCGCCACGCCGCCCCCCGGGCCTGCTTCGCAGCCTTCCTGATTCTACGTGACTGCGGCCGAGGGTGAACGCACGAAGGACTTCTTCAGCGCGTGGCAAGGTGGCGGACCGCGCGTACCGGGCGCTAACGTCTAGGCAGTACGCGGCCACATGGCCGTGTTTTCACTTGAGGTGCCATGATTCGTCCCGCCCCTGGCCGCTTCTCGCTTGGCCATCGTACGTTTTGGCTGTTGCCGGTGCTGGTGCTGTCGCTTGGTGTGGCGTGCCGTCGTGCGGCGCCCGCGGCTTCGGCGTCGGTCGCTGTGCTTGAGGTGCGCCCCGAGCCCATTGTGGTGCGCGAGGGGCAACCGAATGACATCACGATTCGCGGTACCGGATTCGACGCGACCGCGAATACCGTGACGGTTGGTCCCGTCCGTATTACCGCGGTCGCGTCGCGCAGCAGCGGCACGGTGATCGCGCTGTCGCTGCCGGATCGGGTGCCGAGTGGTGGTGGAGCAGCCCCGATGCTGTGGAGCGCGGGGCGCTATGCGCTCACGGTGTCGAACGCGCGCGGTACGAGTGTGCCGGTGATGGTCACCATCCAGGAGCCACGATGAGTCGCGTGGTGCGAGCGCCACGTCTGTTCGCGATGGCCGCGCTCCTGTTCGTGGCGGCGTGCGGCGGTGATCCGGTCACGCCTGATGTCGCGCCTATCGTTTTGCTGTCGGCCAGCGGCGGCACCGCGACCGTGGCCGCGGGGTCAACGCTGCAGCTGTCGGCGCGCGTGACCGACAAGCGCGCGCAGCTGGTTACGTCACCCACCGTGGTGTGGAGCTCGAGCACACCCACCGTGGCCGTGGTATCGCCCGAGGGAATCGTGACCGCGACCACGGTGGGGAGCACCACGATCAGCGCGATGTCGTTGGGCGCCACCGGCACCATCGCGGTAACCGTGACCGCCGGCGCGCCAGCCAAACTGTTTGTGCGCACGCAACCGGAAAACGTGCCGTCGGGCATGTCGTTCAGCTCCGCCCCCGTGGTTGAGGTGCGTGATGCGCTCGACAACCTCGTGACCACGGCCAGCATCCCGATCAGTGTGAGCTTTGCGTCGGGCGTTGGCACGATTGGTGGGGTCTCCACGGTCACGTCGGTGCAGGGGCTCGCCACCTTCTCTCAGCTCACGCTGTCAGGACTGGCCGGTCCGCGCTCGCTGGTCTTCTCGGCCACCGGTCTCACCGCAGTGAGCACCGCCACGTTCAGCCTGAGCGCGGGACCGGCGGCCACGCTGGCGTTCCGACTCGCTCCCGCCGGCGGTGGTCTCAATTCGGCGTTTATCACACAGCCAGTGCTCGACGTGCTCGATAACGCGGGCAATCTGGCCACCAGCGCCGCACTCACCGTGACGGCCACCATTGCTTCGGGTGGTGGCGCGCTGACCGGCGCCACGGCACAGGCCACGAATGGTGTGGTCACCTTCGTCAATTTTGGCGTAACCGGCATTGGCGGCGCGCGCACCATCCAGTTTTCCACGTCGGGACTGCCTACGCTGCCCATTGCGATTACCCCCTGCGATGCATCGCGTGCGCCGCGGCTGGCACTGCTGGTCACGTCGCGTACACTGGCCGGCTTCGCACTCCGCAGCGCGGTCGTCGACACCCTCACGATTACCGATACGAATGGCAGTTGCACCGCAGTCGCCAATCTCAGCACCAGCGTCACCTTCACCGGTGCCAGCGGATGGCTGTCGGCCACGCTGCTCAGCAATCCCGCACGTCTCGCGCTGCGCGCTGATCCCTCGGTGCTGAACACGAACACATATCAGGCCACCGTCGCGCTCACGTCGTCCAATGCGCCCACGCTGAGTTTGCCGGTCATCTTCAACGTGGCCTCGTCGATCGCGCTGCGCTATGGACTCGCCACCGAGAAAGTGAACGAGCTCGATGTGAACGGCACGCTGCAGCTCACACCGGTGGTGGTCAACAGCGAAGGGGCGGTGATCACGCCGGCAATCGCGTACGTGAGCCGATCGCCATCGATTGCCACCGTTGCCGCCGACGGTCGCATTACGGCGCGACTCGGTGGTCAGGCGTGGATTGTCGCGCAAACATTGGTGAGCGGCGGCGCCCTCGATTCGGTGTTCGTGAACGTGGCGCGCACCACAGGACCGATGCTGCGGGCCGATGTTACCCGTTTCGAGTACGCGCGCAACACGGCCTTCTCGGTCACGCTCTCACTGGATACGCGCGGTGCCACGGTGGGCGCCGCGCAGTTCGTGTTTACGTGGCCTACCGAGCAAGGAACACCGGCCATGCTGCGACTTACCGGGGCGGTTCCCGGCACGGTGGGTTCGCCGGTCATTATCACCGACGTGAACGCCGGCACCACGCGCATCTCAATTGCCAGCGCGACCGGCCTTACCGGCGTGATCACGCTTGGGCGATTTGACTTCATCCCGACGCAGGTTGGCAGCAGTCAATTCGTACTGCGACACGTGGAGCTGCTCGATCTGAATCAGGCCTCGCTTCTTGGCAGTGCTTCGGCCCTGCAATACCCGGTGGTGATCAAATGACAGCGACAACAACATCACGTAGCGCGATCGCGGCGGTGTGCGCGGTGGTGCTCTTGGCTTCCGCCTGCCGCGACACGCTGGGAGACGGGGCGGTGAACCCGCTGCCGAGTACGCAGGCTACCGCGCAATTGCTCGTTACGCCGGCAGTAGCCGGTGACAGCGTGATCACCGTAGACGTGCGCGTGAGTGGTCTGAACGGAGTTGGCGAAGTGGCGAAGGCGGTGAGTATGACAGCAGCGGTGGCGTACGACACGACGCGGCTGCGCTATCTGGCCGATGTGTCGCCGAGTGACGGGGCGATGCGGGCGGTGAACGCAACGCGCGGGCGGGTGTTGATTGCCGCGGCCCATGCCACAGGATTTAGCAGTGATGTATTCGCGCGGGTGCGCTTTGTGGTGCGCGACGTGGGTGCGTATGCGAATGCGAGTGCGAATGTGTACGCGTCGCTTTCGCTGCAGCTGAGCGAGTTGCATTTGTCCGATGCCAGCGATGTGCGTGATCGCACTGCGGTGCTGCCGTTGGCGGTGATCAAGTGAATACGACCGGGAGATTCTTCGCGGTGGTGCTCGTGGCGGTAGCGCCGAGTGTGAGTGGGGCTCAAGTTGAGGAGCAGCGCGAGGCCGGCTTTGAAGTGCGGCGTGAGTGGATGGAGAAGTTGCGCGCGTATCCGTTTGGTGAATACACGCAGAATCCGGTGTATGCGGCGCGGGCGGCAGCGCTGTCGGCGTTGCGTGCACCGTCGAGTGTGAAGTCGGGGACGCTGTCCAGTATTCAAGTGGCGCCGTGGCGCTCGGTGGGCCCCTTCGGATTTCAGACCAGCGGCTTTTACGGTTCGTCGCCGAATGCCGACGGCGGACGTATTCGCGCGATCGCCATTCACCCGACAAATCCGAGCATCGTGTACGCCGGTTCGGCCTCCGGTGGCGTGTGGCGCACCACCAATGGTGGCGCCACGTGGACGCCGCTCACGGACAATCAGTGCTCGTTGACTACGGGTTCGATTGCGATCGATCCGGTGAATCCGAACATCGTGTACGTGGGCACCGGTGAGCCCACGCAGTCGAACGGATGTGGACTGCTGCGTTCCTTCGACGGCGGCACGTCGTGGACGGAAATCAATGGTGCGGGTGTGTTGGCCCCGGTGAACGGCACGCAGACCACGCGCGCCTACCGGATTCGCGTAGCGCCCAGCACGGCCGGCACGCAGAACACGAGTGTGGTGCTGTATGCGGCCAACAACGGACTGCATCGCAGCACCAACAGCGGCGCAGCCTGGACCACGGTGCTATCGGGATTCATTACCGATGTGGAATTCGACCCCGCCAACGACAATATCGTGTGGGCGGCGCGGGCCACTGCCGGATCGGCTACCAACGGGGTGTATCGCTCCATCGATCGCGGTGCCACGTGGAGCCAAGTGTACGTCACTGGTTCCACCGTGCAGCGCATTAGCCTGGCGGTGTCGCCCAGTGCGCCGAATGCCGCGTGGGCGGTGGAAATCGTCGCGACCCGCATGGACAAGCTGGTGCGCTTCGACGGCGCGAGTGCAACGCCTACCGTGCTCACGGCGCAAGGGGTGTACGGCGGCCAGTCGCGACTCGACTTTGGCACACAGAGTACGTATAACCTCGTGCTGGAAGTCGATCCGCAGGATGCCAATACGGTGATTCTTGGCGGCTCGCGCATGTACCGCTCGCGCGATGGTGGACAGAGCTTCTCGGTTGTGGCATACGACCTGCACGTGGACTGGCACGCCTTCGAGTACGCGCCCAGTGATCCGAATGTGATCGTGGGTGGCAACGATGGTGGCGTGCACGCGTCGTACGATCGCGGCAACAGCTGGGTGAGCCGCAATACGAACATCGCGGTCACCCAGTTCTATCCCGGGATCGCGGTGCATCCCACGATTCCCGATTTCATTGCTGGTGGCCTGCAGGACAACAGCTCGCTCTGGGGATTCGGCTCGGGCTTCTGGACGATGTCGGCACCATCGGGTGATGGCGGATGGAATGCCTTCAGCCCCGCGAACTCCAACGTATTCTGGACTACCAGCTACGGCACGGGCTTCATCGTGCGCGTTACGCGCAATCCGCTGGGTACCGGCATCAGTCAAACGCAGCGCGGCTTCACCAGCAGCGACCGCAAACAATTCCTGTCGCCCATGGTGATCGACCCGACCAACTCGGCCACGCTGTACTACGCCACGTATCGGTTGTGGCGCACGCTCAACGAGGGGAGCGCGTGGGCAGTGCTCACGCCCGACCTTTCGAAGGGAAGCGGCACGATCACGAGTGTCGCGATCTCACCGGTAGACGCACGGGTGATCTGGGTGGGTACCAGTGACGGCAATGTGCAGCTGTCGCAAGACGCCGGCGCCACGTTTGCGATCGTGTCGAGTGCGCTGCCGCTTCGAGCCGTCACCGATATCGCCCCCGATGTGACACTGGCGGGTCGGGCGGTGATCACGCACTCCGGTACCGGCACGGGGCATGTGTACAGCACCGATGACTTCGGCGCGAACTGGGTGAACCTGAGCGGTGCCCTGCCGGACATCCCGTTCAACGCCGTGGTGGCGGTACCGGGTACGCCGCGTCTGTTCGTGGCGGCGGACGTGGGCATTTACGAGTCGACGGACAACGGCGCGTCGTGGAGCGTGGCGAATCAGGGGTTCCCGAACGCACGGGTCCTGGATCTGGTGTACCAAGCGGCCACGGGCAATCTGTACGCCAGTACGTACGGACGTGGACTGTGGGCCACCACGATCGTAGCGGGAGCCAGCGTGCTGCGCGGCGATGTGAATGCTGATGGCTTCGTGAACGCGTTCGACGCGTCGTTGGCGCAACAGGCGTTGGTGGGAGTGCTGCCGGCAAGCGCGCCAAACCCGATGCCGCGTGCGGATGCGAACTGCAACGGCATTTTGGATTCGGGTGATGTGTTGTCGATTCTGCAGTTTGCCGTAGGGGCGGCGAGTTCGGCGTTGTGCGTGGGGAAACAGCAGTAAGGGTGTGGGGCGCTGGATATAGCGGATCAGTGTTCAGTGGTCAGAGCAGTTCAGCGCCGTTCATCGACGCTTCGGCGCGCGCGAAGCTCGTCCAGTCGAGTTCCGCGTTCATGAATGCCCGCGCGATTCTGCCATGGCCATCATCGAAGTCGAGAATTTCTTTGGCTCTGTTCCGTGATCGCGTGGGTTTGTCGCCTCAAAAGGTGATAAGTCGCTAGCCGTCCGCTCGCGCCTCTTCGTTCCCACATGCGATGGGGCTAGTACTGCGACCGCTTAGAGAGTGGCTTTTTATAACCGAACGTCCGGCGCGCGTCTTGGCGGGTGAAGCGCCACGTCATCGTGGTGCGGAGGCAGTACGAGAGGCTCTGGGCTTGGCGCTTGCGGCCGTGGGTTTTGGGTTCTGGGTCATTCCGCTCGCGATTCGGCGAGATCACAACAGCATGACCACAAATTCACGCGGAAAACGACACGGATAAGCTCACGAACACGCACGCCAAGGATCGTTGGCGTAGAGCAGTTCGCTTTTCGTTGTTCAACAACAAAACCCGGATCCGTCCAACTCGCGCCGT
>JANLVC010000185.1:0-11806 GCA_031363815.1 Gemmatimonadota bacterium | reverse complement strand
GGCTCTGGGCTTGACGCGTGAGGCCGTGGGTTTTGGGTGCTGGGTGATCCCGCAGCCGATCAAACCCACCACCGAAACGACAAGGGAGGTCTGGGCATACCGGCCAAGGATAGGAGCCGCCCGGATTCTCCGACCGTCTGCTTACCTACTCTTTAACCGGTCGCAGCACTAACTCACAGGGCTATCCGCGAAATCGCACGCCGCGCTGCCGCTCGCGATTGACCTCGAGCTGCAGGACGTCCGGCCGTCCGTAGTGCCCCATCGCATCGAAGTTCTGCCGCTCTTCTCGCACACGCACGTGCTGCACGTCGGCCGCGATGATGCGTTCCTCGTGCGCCACCGGTGCCACCAACCACGCGGCGTCTGGACCGGCAATGCAGGTGCCGCCCTCACCCATCACGTCGGGGAGCACACGCTGGAGCAGATCGAAGTGCGGAGTCCGTTCCGGCACCTGGTCACGCCGCAGCAACCCTGACACGGACATCACGTAGGAACGCCCCTCACGGGCCATGAAGCGCGTGATGTCCTCCGTGTTGCGCACACTGCCGGGCCAGATGGCCACATGCAAATCCTCTCCCTGCCCGTAGAGACTTGCGCGCGCCAGCGGCATCCAGTTCTCCCAGCAGTTCAGCGCGCCCACGGTAAACGCGCCCACACGGTGCGTCCGCAGTCCGTGCCCGTCACCCGGTGCCCAGCTCAGACGTTCCTCGTACGTCGGCATGAGCTTGCGATGCACGTTCACGATCGCCCCATCCGTATCGATCGTTACCAGGCTCGCATACACGCTGTGACCGCCACGATCGAGCGGGCGCTCGATGATGCCGAGCACGACCGTGATCCCCCGATCCCTGACGGCCACGCAGACGTCGTCCAAGTGCCCGGCTTCAAGCTGAACGGCTTGATCGAGATAGTGCGCATGCAGCGACTTCTGCACGGCCGCGTCGAAGCGTGCCCCGTCGGTCCACTCGATCCACCACGGATAGCCTGGCACGAACGCCTCTGGAAATGCCAAAAGCTGCACGCCATCGTCGGCCGCCGTATGGATCGCGGCGATAACCTTGGCCAGCGTGCCGTGGCGGTCGAGCCAGACCGGCGCCATCTGTGCGCCGGCAATGCGGAGAGTATCAGCAGTCATGGCCAGGTCGGTCGCGGTCGGGTCGGGGATCGGTGAGCGGATAAAACGATATTACGTGCCACCCGGCACGGTGAGCTACGGGCGGGTATCCCGGCACCTTCGACGACACCGGCATCACGCAGGGAAAAGCCCTTCGATCGACAGGTACCGTTCGCCCGTGTCGTAGCAGAACGTGAGCACACGCGCGCCGTCGGGCATGTCGGGGATCTTCTGCGCCACGGCGGCAAGTGCCGCGCCGCTCGAGATGCCAACCAGAATGCCCTCTTCGCGCGCCGACCGCTGTGTGTACTCGAACGCCGCTTCTTCGGTGACCTGTATCGCGCCGTCCAGCGTATCGCGGTGCAGGTTGTCCGGAATGAATCCCGCACCAACACCCTGAATGCGATGCGGCCCCGGTGCGCCGCCGCTGAGCACCGGCGACTTCGCCGGCTCCACCGCCAACGTCTTCATCGCCGGCCAGTGCTGTTTCAACACCTCGCTACAGCCCGTGAGATGACCACCCGTGCCGACGCCGGTGATCAGGTAGTCCACGCCGTCGGGAAAGTCGACGAGAATCTCACGCGCCGTCGTCAGCGCGTGCGCGCGGATGTTCACCTCGTTGCTGAACTGCTGCGGCATCCACGAGTTCGGCGTGCGTGCCGCCAATTCGTTGGCATGCTCGATGGCGCCCTTCATCCCCTTCTCACGCGGTGTCAGATCGAACGTGGCGCCGTACGCCGCCATGAGTGTACGACGCTCGACCGACATCGACTCCGGCATCACCAGCACGAGCGCGTACCCCTTCACCGCCGCCACCATCGCCAGGCCGATTCCGGTATTCCCCGACGTCGGTTCGATGATCACGCTGTCCTTCGTAAGCACACCGCGCTGCTCGGCATCTTCGATCATCGCCAGCGCGATACGATCCTTGATGCTGCCGCCGGGATTCGCTCGCTCGAGCTTCATCCACACTTCGACGCGTGGATCGAACAAGCGATGCAGGCGCACGTGCGGCGTGTGGCCGATGGTGTCAAGAATCGTGGAGGCGCGCATGTGTTGGAGAGGTAAGGGAAACCGAAAGGTTCGGCGGTTGAATGCTAGATATGAAACTCGAGTTCGTCATCGGTCGGGCGCTGTTCCACCCGGCTCGAAAACTGCACCACGGACCGCGGCGGTACCGACGCCGTCAACCACACGTTACCGCCGATGATCGACCCATCACCGATCACGGTGGTGCCGCCAAGGATGGTCGCATTCGCGTACACGACCACGTCGTTGCCGAGCGTAGGATGCCGCTTCTGGTTCGCCAGTTTTTTGCTGACCGCATGCGCGCCCAGTGTCACGCCTTGATACAGTCGCACCCGATCGCCGATCGTGCTCGTTTCGCCAATCACGACACCGGTGCCGTGATCGATCGCGAAACTCGCCCCGAGCACGGCGCCAGGATGGATGTCGATACCGGTTTCCCCGTGCGCCCACTCGGAGAGCAACCGCGGAAAAACAGGGACGTCCATCAGGTAAAGCTCATGCGCCACGCGATGCACGGCCGTGGCGAGAAAGCCCGGATACGCCACGATCACTTCTTCCAGACTCTCGGCCGCGGGATCGCCCATCAGAATCGCCACGGCGTCGAGCTGCAACGACGCCCGCACGTCCGGTAAGCGGTCAAGGAACGTCGCCACCACCCGCTCAACGTCGCTCACCATCGGGGTAATTGCCGATCGCAGGAGCGCCTCGACATGGGCCGCTTCCTCGTCCACGCCAGCCGCCCCCAGCCGCGAGGGATGCGCAAACTGCGGAAACAGCAGCGCGAGCACACGGCCTGCGAACTCTTCCGCTAGTGCCCGCAGCGGACGCGGAGCATCACAGGCGCGGCGTTCGGCGCGAAGCTCCTCGAGAAACGTCGACCAGCGCGTCGGCGCGGCAATTCGATCTGTCATGCTGCAGAATCTACAGCTGTTCCAACGAAGAGACCCGGTATTTCCCGGCTTCCGCCACGTAGCACTGCATCCCCACGGGAACCAAACCCGCGCACTGCATCAGCCCGCGATAAAACGACCCCGGCTTGGGCGCCGGCCAGTCGGTGTCCCCTTCGAAGCGATCGTCTTTCGTGAACAGCTCCAGATAGGCCATGCCGCCCGTGCGCTGCGCCACCTGGGCGATGCCGCTGGTAAGCTGGGCGACCGACAGATAGTTCAGCATCCCGCAGCACACCACCAAATCGTACTGCTCGCGCAGATCGAGTGAGGCCAGATCCTCGATGCTCCCTTGTAGCAGATTCCGGCGCGCGCCGAAGTTGGCTACCGCGTACGCACTCGGATCAACGCCCTGATATGCGATGCGGGGACGAAGCGCCCGCAACGGCGGAAACCACGTTCCTTCGCCGCAGCCCACATCAAGCACCGTGCGTACGCGTCGTCCCAACACCCACTCCGCCGTGTGCAACACGAACGACACCTGACGGACCAGCTCGGCCGCCGTCTTCACGCGATGCGTGGGATGCCGGTACCACTTGTCGAAATACGCTGCGTCGTACCGTTCTTTCAGAGGATCCCCCAGAAGCCGCGATCGATGTCGATGTTGAAGCGCCATTGTCGGTCGCGCAGTCCGAGCGCGACATCGGCTCGCACCAGATCGTAGAACATCAGCACGCCCATACCGGCCGACGGACGAAGCGCCGCCGCGGTTGGACGATCGGGGGTCCCGCCCGCGGTCGCCAGCAATTGCACGAAGGGCGCGAGCGTGACGTGTGGCGGTGACTTTCCCCAGCGCTTGAGCGGAATCGACGGCGCCGGAATCGGTTGCCGGAATTCGACACGCTGCGACAGCATCGCGCGCGACGCGAAGGCGTGAAAATCAGAGCCCGGCGCCGACCACGGACCGCCCGCAAAGATCAACCACTGCGGCGGTAGATCACGCCCGCCCGCCACCCCGGCAAAGGTTTGCACAAACACCGCACGGTCGCCGCCCAACGGCTTCGTGATCTGCACCAGTCCCTGCGCGCGGGCCACTAGCGGCTTCAGCAACGGCTGCATCGCGAACGGATCGGTCAACGACGGGTTGCCATTCCCCTTGAAGGCGCCGGCACTCATCTGCAGCGACCAGTTTCCGCGAGCGCCGCGCTCGTCGGCCCCCACCCATCCGCCCGTGCCCTGCATCTCGGCGCGCACACCAGCGATGTCCCATGCGGCCAGTGTGGGCGCGAACCGCCCCCACACCGACGACGCCTGCACCGACAACGGCACCTCGCGCTCGTAGGCCAGCCGCCCGGTGAACGCGCTCGTCGGCTTGCGACGCCAGAGCACGCCAATGGCACGCGTGTCGACCTGCGTGGTGTAGTCACTGCCGAACAACGCCGCTCCCAGCGAGTTCGTCACGCCGGCCCGCTCCGCGAACGCGAGATCGCGGTACTCGCGCTCGGCAAACAGCTGAATCAATGGCGTGCGTCCAAAGGCGGGGACGAGACCGATCGCCAGCTGGCCCTTCACCTGCTCGTCGCCGAAACCATAGCGCACGCGACCGCCCACCTGCACACCGGTGCTGCTGCGATGCGATGCACCGATGCCGATGGCAAAACCCTCGGTACGGGAAAAGCGTGAGAGATCGCTGAGGCCGCGGCCCGTCACCGACGCCGTCGTGGGCCGTGACAACATGGAACTGCGAATCGCGGCTTCCGCCTGCACGCGCGCCTGAACGACTTCTTCACTGCTCGCGATCTGAATTTCTGGCGGCAGGGCATCGATCACACGGCCGGTGAAGGGATAGGCCTTGGCGGAATCGCGCGGCGCGGCACTCCATCGCGGCAACATCATCGTGCTTTGCGCCACGCGTTCATTCACGGTGTAGTCCGATACTTCCCAGCGGCCACGGACGATGCCGCGCGCCGGAATGTCGAACCACGTGCTGCCACGGGAGACCTCAACCTCCTGCCGACGCGGCAGCCAGTATCGCTCACGCACCAGACCGTTCTCCAGCGTCACGACCAGCGTCTCGATGCGCCTGTCGATGATCGCCGCCCGTGTGAACGTCATCGACAATCGCACGACCGCGCCAGTCTCGCGGTCGAGATACACCGAGCCCACCGCCGCCGGTTGCGCGGCGTTGCGCGGCCGGAACTTCACTTCGTCCAACACGATTTCGCGACCAGGAATACGAATGCGCAGGGCACGGCCCATCGCGTACTCGTAGATGCGCGGCGCGAGCGCGGCCAGCGGATGCGGTACGTCTCGCACATCCTGGCCATCGCCAAGTCGAATGCGATCGGGAAGGTTGTCGAGCACCACACTGTAGCGGTCGCGATAATACCCCACGTCGGCCGGCAGCAGCGTGGTGTCGCGGCGACCCACCAGTCGCTGCGCACTGCGCCCCGGCTGCCACCAGGCGATCGAGAGCTGTAGCTCTTCGCTCTGCACAACTTTGGGCGGAATGAGCACGCCTTCGCCAAGCTGCGCCAGAAAGGCAAGAAACCCGTGCGCGCTGGCGGTGTAGCTCAACAACGTACTGTCGGCGAGCTGCACACCGCGTCGATCGATCGCCCGCCGTACCAGTGAATCGGCCAGCGTGTCGCGCCACGCCCTATCGCCACGAGCGGGTGCCGACGACGGCGTGTGCCCCTGGGCGTTCACCTGATGTGCCGGTGCGGCAACGGCCATCACAACAGCGGCCAGCGCCGCACGCGCCGGTCGTGTGAACCGCCAAGGGTTTGATGTCACGTCAGGCTTACCATAGCGACGGGCAATCTAGCGGGAACGCTGCGGGCCTGAGTGACTACCGGCCCGGGAGCGCATGCGCCGACGTGGCGTTGGAAGCCGCCAGCAGCAGCCACCCCCGATAGCGCGCAACCGGCACAGCACCAGCATCCGAACCTTTGGCCTTCGTGCGGTGCGGCATCACTACTTGATAGCTCCAACCGTACCGCCATGCGGCGTCAGCGCTGAAGGGCGCATCGGGACGCCGCGGTGCCCGAAAAGCACGGCGCGCGATCACGCGCGCCGTGAGCGGCGTAATCGTGCCCGTCGGCCCGGTCAGCTGGACAACCGAATGGACCGAGAGCGCCGGTGTGCCCAGCCGGGCGCCGAAGTGAATGGCGTAGAGGGTGTCGGCTGAGCGTCCCGCGCGCGTGCCCTCAATGCGTGGCAACGGGCTCTCGGCCGCCACCGATGCCGTGGCCGGCATCGAGTCGGTCAACAATTGCGCACCCTGGAATCGCGACACCAGCCAGGCATCGATCGAACTCACCGGCGGCATATCCACCCGCTGGGCCGCCCCGGGCGTTGCGATCCACGCGATGACCCCCAGCAGCACGACCACACGCCCGGTCATGGTCGCAGCAGCGAGAGCGACGGAACCAACCCCTTCCGGGAGATCGCGACCGGCAGCGTGGCGGGAAGTACGCGCGCGACTTCAGTGCCCGGTGCCACGACGTCGATACCCGCCCGCAGTGCCGCGTCTTCACGCACGCCGTAGCGCAGCAGCGCCTCACTCGCGCGCTCCACCTCAAGCACACGCACCACGGCCAGACGCGTGCTCACGGTGACCCATTCGGCCCGCGCGAGGGGCGCACCGGCCGATCGCGGCACCAACTGCGCCAGCGTCGTTCGTAGGCGCGCCTCGAGCATCGCCAACGGCGTCGTCGACCATCCTTCACGCAGGGCGTACATCGCGAGCGAATCGGCGGTGCGGATGACTTGGGCAGCGGCGTTCGGCTCCCATTCGCGCGGTACAGCAAACGCGTCCCGTCGCGTGGCATCGTCGAGCAGTACGTCCGGGTGCAACCCGCCCTTGGCCAACGCGCCAGCGCCCGTGCGCCGATCGAGACTGACGCCCTTGGGCGTGAGCCACCGGGCCGTCGTGAGGCGCACCGACAGATCCTTCGACAGGGTCACCACGCGCTGCACGACACCTTTGCCGTAGGTGGTGGTGCCGACCAGCAACGCACGATTGTAGTCACGCAACGCGGCCGCCATGACCTCCGCCGCACTCGCCGTGTTGCCGTCCACGAGCACCGTCAGCGGCAACGAGGGCCACCGTGAGCGCCGACTTGAGTGCGGCTGCGGCGCCGCACCACCGCGGCCGGCCAGTGAGGCGACCACGAGGCCGCGCGACAGGAAGAGCCCGGCGGACTTCACGCCTTCTTCGAACAGGCCGCCCGTGTTGCCCCGCAGATCGAGCACGAGCGACGTGGCGCCGCGCTGCAGCAACGACTCCACCGCCGCCTCCAGTTCATCCGACGCATGCGACGTGAAGGTGGCAAGTCGCACGTAGCCCACGGAATCGGCCAGCAGTCCCTGCTCCGTGATCGCCGGCATGTGCCACGCCGTCCGACGAACGGTCAGACGCAGGGTGTCGCCAAAGGGGGCGCGCCACACTGTCAACACACTCGAGTCGCCGAACGTGCGCGTGCTGTCGGCGGACTTTCGCGTCCACGCGTCGCCGACCGCGACCGCGTCTACCATCAGAATGCGATCGCCGGCGCGCACACCCGCCGCAAAGGCCGGCGATCCCTGGGCCACGCGCACCACACCGGCGGCGTCCGACTCGCGACGCAGCGTGAGCCCCATCCCCTGGCCCTCACCCAACATTGAGCCACGATAGCGCTGAAACCCGTCGGGACGCAGCAGCGCCGCATACGGATCCTGCAACTCGCGCAGCATGCCGGCGACCGCGCGCCGAATCAGCTCATCGCTCCCGAGCGAGTCGATCGCATTAGCCCGCACGGAGTCGATTGCCGTGGATAACAGCTGCGCATCGGCCCATTCATTCATCGTGCGCACCCGATGCGCCCCGTGCCACGACCCCAGCGCAAACGCACCGGCCAGCCCCGCCGCCATCAGCGGCGCAAGCCAGTATCGGCGTAGGCGGGTCGTAGCCGTCATGATGAAAGTGGGACCAGTGGGAATGGCAATGCGCGTGGAGCAATCCTTTTCATACTACACGCGCCACGCCGTGATCCGTCAATTGGCCAGATATCCACCTGAATGTTGCGATCTGGCGCACTTCATGCGCGCCGCTGGGGTATAGATGAGCATCCTCCCCGCTTAAAGCCCCTACGGTGCCTTACATATGCAACTGATGAACATGACATGAGTACGTCGGTCTACGCAGAAGATGACGCCGGGCTGATTGCCACCACACCTCCCTCCGCCGGGCAGACCATTAGCGGTGCGCTGCTGCTTGGCTGCGCCCTGCTCGCGCTGATCTGGGCCAACTCGCCGTGGGCACCGCAGTATCACGCGCTGCGGCACCTTCCCATCGGTCCAACCACGCTGCTGTACGCCGTGAACGATGGCCTCATGGCGCTCTTCTTCCTCATGGTTGGTCTCGAGATCAAGTACGAGATCCAAGATGGTGCGCTCTCGTCGCTGCGGCAGGCCGCGCTCCCGATTGTGGGCGCCATTGGTGGCATGCTGTTGCCGGCGCTCGTCTATGTGGCGGTGGCCCGCGATTCCGAAGCCATGCGCGGCTGGGGCATCCCCATGGCCACCGACATCGCCTTCGCCCTCGCCCTCGTCGCCGTGCTGCGCGATCGGGTACCCACAGGACTGCGCGTCTTTCTCGCCGCGCTCGCCATTGCCGACGACATCGGGGCCGTACTCGTCATCGCGCTCTTTTACACGCCCGCCGTGCACATGCTGGCACTTGGGGCCACCGCCCTGCTGGTGGGTGCCTTGCTGCTCATGAACAGGAAGTGCGTCAGCAGCGTGTGGCCGTATCTGGCGGGCGGATTGCTCCTGTGGTGTGCCGTCGCTGTGTCCGGCATTCACGCCAGCATCGCCGGTGTGCTGCTCGCGTTCACGATCCCCACGCGCATCCCCACGGGTGGCGCGCACAGCGTGCGGCATCGCCTCGAGCGGGGGCTGCAGTGGCCGGTCACGTATCTCATTCTGCCCGTCTTCGCCTTCGCCAACGCCGGCGTCACGCTGCCACCAACGTTCGCGACATTCGCCAGCCAACCGGCACTGCTCGCCTCAGCCCTGGGTCTCGTCGTCGGCAAACCGCTCGGGATCACCGGCGCCGCCTGGCTCGCCGTCCGTGCCGGCTGGGCCTCGCTGCCCGCTGGGGCCGACTGGCCGCGTGTGTTCGGCGTGGCCGCACTCGGCGGCATCGGTTTCACCATGTCATTGTTCATCGCGGCACTGGCGTTTGGTGAAGGCGTGCTGCTCGATGCGGCTAAAGTCGGCGTGTTGGCGGGATCGCTTGTTGCCGGAAGTGCCGGTGCGTTGCTGCTCATCTCGCGGCACGGGAAAACCGCGCCGGCAGCATGAGGCCCACGCGCCACGATTCCGTACTGATCGTCACCGACATCGATGGCACGTTGCTCGATCACAACGGACGACTGCCGTGCAGTGCGCACGAATGGCGGCGCGCCGTGCATCCGTATGCGGTAGCCTTCGCGTCGAGCCGTACGCTGGATGAGCTCATGGTGCTGCAACGTGCGCTGGGCGTCGTCGGCCCTTGCATCGCCGAAGACGGTGCGGTGCTCGCGCTCGACGCCGCCCCCGTAGTACTGCGACCGCTTAGAGAGTGGCTTTTATAACCGAACGTCCGGCGCGCGTCTCGGCGGGTGAAGCGCCACGTACTCGTGGTGCGGAGGCAGTACGAGAGGCTCTGGGCTTGACGCTGGAGGCCGTGGGTTTTGGGTTCTGGGTTCTGGGTAATCCCGTAGCCGATCAAACCCACCACCGAAACGACAAGGGAGGTCTGGGCATGCCGAAAGTATAGGACACGCCCGGATTCTCCGACCGTCTGCTTACCTACTCTTTAACCGGTCGCAGTAGTAGCCGACGCGCGACGCGCGCATCTGCCGGCCGACGAAGTACGGTCAGACGGACGACGCACGATGCACATCTGGCGACATGGCTATCCCACCGGCTACGTGCTCGGCCGCGGATTCCTGCGACACTGGCACAAGGCGCCTGAATCGCCCACGCGCAACATGACAGGCCGAGAGCTGCACGTGCTCTGGGGCCTCATGTGCACGGCGCTCGAGCACGACGCCGTCAGCATTAACGAAGCGACCGACGCGTTCTGGCGTTTGGCACAAGATCGCTATCTCGCCTACTCGTTTGGCGAGCAACCCAGCCCCAAGCAGCTGCTGGCCAGCGTGCTTGAGCTGATGCTCAAGCTGTCGCGCGAATGGCCGGCCATTCATGCCTATCGGCCAGAGCAGTTCGCCCTTAGCCATGACGTGCAGCAGGCTCCGCGAGCGGGTTGGATAAAACGCATCAGACGCGCGGTGTTTCGCACGATCGCCGCAACCGCGTAGCGCCGCTCCGCGCGTCGTCCTGTCGCCACCACGGCGACTGTCCGCTTTGGAGGACAGTCGCCGTGTGCTTTGCTCGGCGCAGGTGGTCGCTCGTTGCCGCCAAGAACTCACGAACAACAAGAGCTGCAGGCACTTGCGTCGCCTCATGCGCTCGCGCGCGAGAAACGGGCCGCGCAACCGTCGCACGGCACCACTGATGCACTGCACGACAGTGACTATTGCTCTTTGGAGGAGCACATGACACTGCATCGTTCGACCTCACCTCGTGTCCGCCGGTCCGCCGTCACCGTGCCGGTGATTGCCGGGCTTTTCATCGCTGCGACTCAGGCTGGCGCCGCGCCGGCCCCGCAGGACAACCGTGTCAGTTCGGTGCTCGAGGCCATTGCCGCCCGTGTGTCCGGACACAATGGTGACCGCTCCAGTGCGCGCTCTCATGGCGATCGTGCGCTGTTTACCTGGACCGGCCGCGTCGATCGCGAAGTCTTGATCGTGGTGCGTGGTCGTGACGTGCGCACCGGCGGCTTCGATGCCGCGCTCCCGAACCGGACCCGTGTGAGCTCAGCGCTCCCGCGCACCAGCGCCAACGTGGTCGTGCAGCTCAACGACGGACGCGGCGAGGTCGAGGTCATCGAGCAGCCATCGGCCCGCAACGGATACCAGGCCGTGCTGCGGGTGCGCGACCCGCGCGCCGGTGCCGATAATTATCGCCTCACCGCGTACCTGGACGACCGCTACGATCGTGACGACCGCTACGATCGTGACGACGTGTACGATCGTCGCGACGATGATCGTCGCACCGACGATCGCCGCGCCGACGATCGGCGAGACGACGATCGCGGCAACAACGGTAAGGGTGGTGGATGGGGACGCGGTGGCCGTCGTGACGGCGAGCCGTTTCCGGGCAATGGCCGTGACAAGAACCGCGACCGCAACGACCGCAATGGCGGTTACGACGATCGTGACGACAACAGCCGGCGCGGTTCCGGCGCGCTGAGCTGGAGTGGACGAGTCGACGACGTGGTCGAGATTCAGATCTCCGGCCGTCGCGTTGACGCAATAACCCGCAGCGGTGTCCGCGTCAGTGAGGTGAACTCGAACATCCGCGGCGGTGGGCTCCCAAACCGGAACGTGAACCTGCGCCTTGATCAGCGCTCGGGCCGCGGCAGCATCGCGGTAGTCCAGCAGCCGAGTTCGTGGAACGGCTACACCGCTGTTATCCGGATCAACGATTCCCGTTCCGGCGCCGCGTACTACGATTTCACCGCCTTCTGGGAGTAGCCCCAAGCGGCACGGACGTGAAAACAAGAAGGGCGGGTCCCCCGAGGGGGGCGCCCATCCACACGCTCACCACACAAAAACCAGCACAGCAGTATTAATAGGCGCCGGTCGGAATCGTACATCTGGCTGAGGTTGCCGAGCTCGGCTTG
>JANLVC010000148.1:0-18591 GCA_031363815.1 Gemmatimonadota bacterium | reverse complement strand
CGCGTTCGTGCGCGCGAACAAGCCGGTCAATGCCCCCCCCATCATTATGAGCTTTTCATCGTGACGTCGCACGCTGCGCCGTTACCACCCGTGGTTCGGTCGACGGAGCTGCCCATTCTGCGACGTCTCTCAACGCTTGATCGTTTACTGCCACTCTGGATCTGTGTGGCGATAGCGGTCGGTTTGCTGCTTGGCCGAGTGTTTCCCGAGCTGGGCACCGTACTCGATCGCGTCCAGATCGACGGCGTCTCCGTTCCGATTGCCATTGGCCTGCTCTGGATGATGTACCCAGTGCTCGCCAAAGTGCGCTACGAAACAATTGGGCAGCATGTGCGCGACACCCGATTGATCGGAACCTCGCTTCTGCTCAACTGGGTTATCGGCCCGTTGCTCATGCTCGCGCTGGCGTGGCTCTTTCTCCCTGATCTCCCGGAATATCGCAATGGGTTGGTGTTGATCGGCCTCGCGCGTTGCATCGCGATGGTGCTGATCTGGAATTCGCTGGCGTGCGGCTCGGGTGAGCTGGCGGCGGTGCTGGTCGCGCTCAATTCAGTGTTCCAGATCCTCACGTACTCCGTGCTCGGCTGGTTTTTCCTCACCATCATCCCGGGTTGGTTCGGCGCCGACACCGCGACGCTCGATATCTCCATGCGGCAGATCGCGCAGAGTGTCGCAATGTTCCTCGGCGTCCCGCTCGTCGCCGGCTACCTCACGCGCAGGTCACTGGTCGTCGCGAAGGGCGTCGCGTGGTATGACAACGTATTCATGCCGAAGTTCGGGCCAACGGCGCTCCTTGGCCTGCTCTACACCATCGTGTTGATGTTTGCGATGCAGGGAAACCGCATCTTGTCGCTGCCCTTGGATGTCGTGCGCATCGCGATTCCGATGCTCGTGTACTTTGGCGTCATGTTCGGCCTCGCCTTCTGGCTGTCACGCCGGCTGGGCTTCGACTACGAAACAACGGCATCGCTCTCGTTCACGGCGGCCGGCAACAACTTCGAGCTCGCGATTGCGGTTGCCGTTGCCACATTCGGCATCTCGTCGGGCGAGGCGCTCGCCGCGGTCATCGGTCCCCTCATCGAGGTGCCGGCGCTTGTCGGGCTGGTCTACGCGTCGCTCTGGGCGCGCAAGCGGTACTTCGCCGAGCGACACGCCACTTCTTCTTCCTCGACGACCTGACCGACCGATGCAGATCGCATTGATTTCAGACATTCACGCCAACCTCCAGGCGCTCGACGCGGTGCTCGCCGACATCGACCGTCGCGCCGACGTCGACGCCATGTACCACGCGGGCGACCTGGTCGGGTACTCCAGCAATCCGAACGAGGTGGTCGCGAGACTGCGCGAGCGAGGCATCGCGGGAATCGCCGGGAACTACGATTCCACTGTGGCAACGGACTACAAGCACTGCGGCTGCAAAAGCGAAACGCCGCGGCAGGAAGAACTCGCGCACATCAGCTACGAGTACACACGCCGTACGGTCACGCCCGATACCAAGCGTTATCTGGGGAGCTTGCCATTCTCCCTCGACATTCGGCCACGTGGCGGACACGCCCCTGGGCCACGGTTGGTGATTGTGCACGGCACGCCGACGCTGAACACCCTCTATTGGACCGAGGATCGCCCCGACGACTTCTGCCTCAAGATGGCGGCGATGATCGGCCTCAGGGCGGGTGACGTGATCGCGTTCGGGCATACGCATAAGCCGTGGCATCGACCGGTCGAGGGCATCCACTTCATCAACACCGGAAGTGTCGGGCGCCCGAAAGACGGCGATTGGCGCGCCGGCTATGTGCGGCTGGCGCTTGGTGAAGGGGAGCCGCGCGTGGAGTTCATGCGGGTCCCGTACGACGTTGACGCCACAGCGAACGGTTTGCTGAACGCCGGCCTGCCAGCGGAGTTTGCCGAGTTCCTGCGGACCGGTGGCAAGCCGACCGTGGGTTCCGATGCCTGAGTAGCGTGACGGTCGAGGCCTTCATGCTTCGACCCAGTCGGACGCCAGTCGCCGCGACGCCAACCAGAGCAACAGTGACGCCAGCAGATAGAATCCGGCGCCGTAGTACAGCGCGTAGCGCATCGACTCGGCGCCGTAGCGCGGGGCGAGCAAGTCGGAGAGGTAGCCGAAAATCCAAAGCCCCACCGCGATGCCGAGCAGGTTGTTGATGAGCAGGAAGAGCGCGTTGGTGGTCGTGCGCATGTTGGCCGGCGCGAGGTGCTGTACCGCGCCGAGCACCGGACCGAGCCAGGCGAGATTGAGGCCGGTGGGCACGAGGAACAACACGAAGGCCCACAGCAGCGACGTGGTATTCATGGCCGCGTACGCAAATGGCAACGCCACCAGAAAACACACGGCGGGTGTGAGCGCGTAAGCGGCGCGGTTCTTCTTGGCGAAGCGGTCGGCGAAGGCTCCGCCCAGCCAGATGCCGGCCAGGCCCCCGATCAAGGTGATCCCGCCGTAGAACCACGACGTCTCGACGAGTGTGAGTCCGAGGCTGCGGATAAAAAAGCTCGGCAGCCAGAACGCCACGCCATACCCGCACACCGACGAACTCGCGGCGCCCAGCGCCAGCAACCAGAAGGTCGGCTTAGGCAACACCGTGGCCACCACCTTCGCGAAAGGTGGGGCGAGCGTGGGCGCCGCAGCCGTCGCGCCATCGAGCCCACCGCGCACGGGATCCTTCACGACGAGTTTGAAGATGGGCGAGAGCAGTACGCCGGCGCCGCCCACGATGAAGAACGCCACGCGCCAGCTGATCGACGCGGCGATGAGGCCGCCAAAGAGAATGCCGAGTGCCGATCCCACGGGAATGCCGAACGAGTACGCCGCGAGCGCGCGGGCCCGCTGCGCTTTGGGGAAGTAGTCGCTCACGAGCGAGTACGCCGGTGCCACGCCGCCGGCCTCCCCGAAGCCCACGCCCACCCGTGCCAGGAACAGCGACCAGAAGCCGGTCGCGAGACCGCAGGCCATCGTGAACGCGCTCCAGAGTGCCAGCGCCGCCGTCATGATCCAGGTGCGACTTGTCCGATCGGCGAGCCAGGCGATCGGCACCGCCAGTGTGGAGTAGAGCATCGCAAAGGCGAGCCCGCCCATGAGCCCGAGTTGCGTGTCGGTGAGCCCAAGCTCTTGCTTGATCGGTTCCTTGAGGATGCCGAGGATCTGGCGATCGAGGAAGTTGAACGTGTACGCGAGGACCAGCATCGCGAGCACGAGGTAGCGATAGCGTGAGCCCTGCTCCGCGGGAATGGCGGCAACATTCGAGGGCGATTGCGACGAGGGAGTGGCCATCTCGGGAATGTGCACGGCCGGGCATGTCTGCACATCCATGCCAATAGTGCCAATACGCCACAATCGCACGACAGGATGGCGCGCAACGACAAAGCGGCCCCCGAATGCCGGGAGCCGCTTTGCTTTTGCTGCTATGTACATGCTCTGCATAAACCAGAGCCACAGATCGGGATTGAACCGATGACCGCCCGATTACGAATCGGGTGCTCTACCACTGAGCTACTGTGGCGTTCGATCTCACGGTGAGGTGCCGTGTTGTACTCTCCAGCGGTAAACAGTGCCCTCGCGCGGACTCGAACCGCGACGCCGTTAAGCACTACCACCTCAAAGTAGCGTGTCTACCAATTCCACCACGAGGGCGTACTACACCTGCGGTCCTGCATCGGTGTTCGCGGAAACTCCACCGGCACCAACCTCCCAAACATCCGCGAAACAACGGGAGCGACGGGGCTCGAACCCGCGACCTCTCGAGTGACAGTCGAGTGCTCTAACCAAACTGAGCTACGCCCCCAACAACGTCCTGCACCTGCATCAGCCAGCTCCAGAGGGAGCTGATAGCTCCAACGGGAATCGAACCCGTCTCTCAACCTTGAAAGGGTCGTGTCCTAACCGATAGACGATGGAGCCAGAGTCTACATCCTGCTTGACCTGCACCTGCACCTGCAATAGCGGTAACGGGATTCGAACCCGTGTTCCAGCCTTGAGAGGGCTGTGTCCTAGTCCCCTAGACGATACCGCCGTAGTCACGCGCCGAACGTCCTTGCCTTCAAGCGCTTCTGAACGCCCGTTATACACCCGACGCTGACACAGCATACTCAGCAACAGGCCCGGAGGGAATCGAACCCCCAACCGCCGGTTTTGGAGACCGGTGCTCTACCAATTGAGCTACGGACCTCCTGAAGCGCCGCGACCCACCGGCGCTTGCAGTGCGACCAGGGTGACCGACGGGAATTGAACCCGCAACCCCCGGAATCACAATCCGGTGCTCTAACCAATTGAGCTACGGCCACCATCGACGAACGCGTGTGCTTGCACCCAACACGTTCGAAGCCAACATCCACCCGGTTGTGACCAAGGATGACAACCGACGGGAGACGCAAACTGTAACCAGACGAAAGACCGATTGCAAGCGGGGCAGCCATTCTTCGCCCCGACTTTTTCGATCACGCAGCGCTTTACTCTTTCGCGCGCTCGAGATATTCGCCCGAAGTTGGGTTCACGCGGATACGCGTTCCCTGTTCGACGAACTCCGGTACGTTCACCGTGACGCCGTTCGACAGCTTCGCCGGCTTGGACGATGCCGTCTTCGTGGCACCGCGCACCACCGGTGCCGTCTCGACGATCTCGAAGACCAGCGAGTTCGGCAACTCGATGCCGATGGGACGGCCGTTGTAGTACTCGGCCAGAATCTTCATACCCGGCTGCATCCACGGCGCCGAATCACCCAACGCTTCTGCATCCATCTCGATCTGGTCGTAATTCGAGATGTTCATGAAGTGAAACACGTCGCCGCCCTGGTACATGAACTCCAGTTCCTGCGTTTCCATGTCCGCCTTCACGATCGTGTCCGCCGCGCGGAACCGATGCTCGAAGTTCGAACCCGTGCGCAGGTTCTTGAGCTTCGCCTGCACCATGGCACGCAAATTACCCGGCGTGTGGTGACGGAACTCGACGACGCGACACGGATCATTCTCGAACACGAGAACCATACCACGTCGGATCTGGGTCGCAGAAAAGGCCATGCGAACGACACCTTCGAACAGGGGACATCGGGGGCGAGCCCCCGCAGGATACCAGCTGGAATACCGCGCGATTCGCGGCACACCGAGGTGCAGTCAACCGGTGAGCCAATACTGCGCAGCCTCGAAAAATAACCAGTCGGTCTCATCACCGGAAGGGACCAACGGCCACCGCCTCAGCCGCCGGCCGCGGAACCGATCGCCGAAAGCTTGGCGAGCATCGGCGACAGCCCACGCCAGAGCGTAGCGGCCACTCGCTTCGACCCTTCTGCATTCGGATGAATTCCGTCGGCCTGATTGAGCCGCGGATCACCCGCGACCCCCTCCAGCAGAAACGGCAGCAGCGTCACGCCCGTCTCCTTGGCCACCCGCACGTACGCCTGATGGAAACGCGTGGTATAGCTCCCACCAAGATTCGTGGGCGCCTCCATCTGCACCAACGCCACCACGGCCTCCGGCCGCTGGGTGCGGACCACCTTCACCAGCGCCACGATATTCGCGTAGGTGGAGTCGGGATCCACGCCGCGCAGTCCGTCGTTGGCGCCCACTTCAAGCACCACCAGCAACGCCGGCTGATCGAGCACCCAGCTCGCCCGCCGCAAGGCGCCCGCCGAAGTCTCTCCGCTCAGCCCCGCGTTTACCATGCGCACCGCGTACCCCGCCGAATCGGCCTTGTGCTGCAACAGCGCCGGGTACGCCTTCTCGGGGTCAAGTCCCAATCCCGCCGTGAGACTCGTTCCCAGCAACACCACGCGCGACGACGGCAAGCGTCCTGGCACCTTTGGGGTACGGGCACCGTTCACCGTGGATTGCGTCGCAGCAGTTGCCGCCCGGCCGTGCTCTCCGGTTCTTTCTTCCAACGCCGCGGCGCCACCAATTGAATCCGAACGACCGGTTTCGCCGTTGGTGCCACAAGCGGTTCCCCATGCCGTCAGGGCCACGAGTACCACACGTGCGGCCCCGCGACCGACTTTCCTTTTCTGTCTAAATCGCATGCTCGTTGCCCGTGGGTTAACCAAGGAATACCAGAGTGGCACGCACCGCCTCACCGTGTTGCGCGACGTGTCGTTTAACGTGCCGCAAGGGGCATTCGTTTCGATTGTCGGGCCGTCCGGCAGTGGCAAGACCACGCTGCTCGGCCTGCTCGCCGGGCTTGATACCCCATCACAAGGCACAGTGTCGCTGGATGGCGAAGAATTCGGAAGCCTCGACGAGGATCGTCGCGCCAAACTGCGTGGCGAAAAGGTCGGTTTCGTATTCCAGAGTTTCCAGCTGATCCCCACGCTCACCGCCCTCGAAAACGTGCAGGTTCCGCTCGAGCTCTCCGGCGCGGTTCCCGCCAGGGACGTCACGATACGCGCCCGTGATCTCCTCACCCGTGTGGGGCTTGGTGATCGCACGCACCATTTTCCGCAGCAGCTTTCCGGCGGTGAACAGCAGCGCGTGGCGTTGGCCCGCGCCTTCGTGAACGAGCCTCGCATCCTGTTTGCCGATGAACCCACGGGCAACCTCGACGGCGCCAC
Source organism: Gemmatimonadota bacterium (assembly GCA_031363815.1). GTDB lineage: Bacteria > Gemmatimonadota > Gemmatimonadetes > Gemmatimonadales > Gemmatimonadaceae > Gemmatimonas. The sequence continues at coordinate 12,043 of JANLVC010000148.1, read as the reverse complement.
CGGCGAGCGCATCGTGGAACTGCTCCAGGCGCTCAATCGCGAGCGCGGCTGCACCATCGTGCTCGTCACGCACGACATTGCGCTGGCCGCCCGGACGCAACGCACCATCCGGCTGCGCGACGGCGTGGTGGTGGAAGACCTCATGCACGAACCGGCCGCCGCCCCGTCGGCCTCATGACCACGCAGGCCCTGCTCCGCCTCGCCTGGCGAGAGAGTCGCACAGCCCGACGTCGGTTGGCACTGTACATGTCGTCGATCGCGTTCGGTGTTGCCGCCCTCGTGGCCATCGACTCCTTTGCGGGCAACATCACGCGATCGATTCGCGAACAGTCGCGCACGCTGCTGGGCGGTGACATGGCGTTGCAAGCGCGTGCCGCTTTCCCCGCCGTCGTGGATACGCTGCTCGACTCCCTGCGTGCCGACCGCATCGCCACCGCGCGCGTCACGACGTTTGCCAGCATGGCGTTGGCCGAACCGTCGGGCGGCACACGGCTCGTGCAGGTGCGTGCCGTGTCGCCCGGGTATCCGTTTTATGGCGAGATCGAAACGGTGCCCGCCAACGCGTGGTCGCGCGTGCACGGCGAAGCGATCGTGTTCGTCGATCCCTCGCTGCTGATCGCCCTCAATGCCAGTGTCGGCGATTCGCTGCGACTCGGCCAGATGATGTTCGCGATTGCCGGCACGCTCGGCAACGTGCCCGGCGACGCCGGTATCACGGCGGTGATCGGACCCCGCGTGTATATGTCGGACAACTGGCTCGACGCCACGGCGTTGCTGGCGTTCGGCAGTCGCGCCGAGTATGACGTGGTGCTCAAACTACCCGCGGCGTTAGCGGCACCGGCCACGGCGAAGCGGGTGGCGCGTGACCTCCGCCGCCGCATCGATCCGACGGCGGCCGCGTTGCAGGAAGCGCGGGACGCACGCGGCGAGGAACGCCGCGGCCCCGGCAGCGAAACCGACGCGCCCGCGACCGACTCGACACCACGGTCCACAACGAGCGCCGCAGCGCCGACCGCAGCACCCGCTTCCGACTCGGCGTCGGGGCTCGTGTCCGGTGCCATCCGCACCCGCGTGCGCGTGCGAACCGTGGCTGACACCGAGCGGGACTTCACCGAATCGGTCGCCCGTCTTGCAGACTTTCTCAGCATCATCGGACTCATCGCGCTCTTACTCGGCGGCATCGGTGTCGCCAGTGGCGTGAATGCGTTCGTGTCAGCCAAGATCGACACGGTGGCCGTGCTTCGCTGCCTCGGCGCCACCAGCCGACAGGTGTTAGCGCTGTACGTCGTCCAGTCGGCGGCGATGGGCCTCGTGGGCGCCATCGCCGGCACGTTGCTCGGCATCGCCATTCAGTTCCTGCTGCCGGGCGTGGTATCGGATTTCCTTCCCATCGATGTCGAACTCGCGCTCGAGCCTCGACCGTTGATCATGGGCCTCGCCACCGGGGTGTGGGTGTCTTTGATGTTCGCGATGCGTCCGCTGCTCGCGCTGCGTCGCGTGTCGCCATTGCAGGCGATTCGCCGGGAGATGGATAACACCGCACTGCCGCGCGAGTGGAAAGACCCAACGCGTCTCACGGTGGACGCGTTGTTGGTTGGCAGTATCATCGGCATTGTGGTAGCGCGCATTGGCAGCGTGCGGCAGGGCCTCTACATCAGCGCGGCGATTGGCGGTGCGGTGCTGGTGCTCTGGATCGCCGCGACCCTGCTGATTGCCGCGGCGCGCCGCAGCACGCGGCCGTCGTGGCCGTTCGAACTGCGTCAGGGCATCGCAAATCTGCATCGCCCGGCCAACCAAACGCGCGCCGTCACGCTCGCGCTGGGATTCGGCGCCTTTCTGTTAAGCACCGTATACCTCGTGCAAGCAAACTTGCTGAGTCGCGTGCAAGCCACCTCCGCCGGCTCGGCCGGCAACCTGCTCTTCTTTGATGTGCAGGATGATCAGGCGGCCCCACTCGACTCCCTGTTGCGCGCACGTCAGCACCCCATCGTGCAGCAGACACCGATCGTGACCATGCGCATCGACGCCCTGAACGGACGCAGTGTGTCGTTGCTGATGGCCGACACGAGTGCACGTCGGGCGGGATGGGCGCTGCGCCGTGAGTATCGCAGCACCTACCGCGACTCCATCGTGGGCTCGGAAGCGCTGGCGGCCGGCACATGGTTCGCCGACTCCGCCACGCGTGCGAAGCGGCGCGCCACCAATCCCGATGCGCCGTTTGAAGTGTCGTTCGAACGGGATCTCGCGTCGGATCTCGGCGTGGTACTCGGCGACACGGTCACGTGGAACGTACAGGGCGTGCCGGTCACCACGATTGTGACCAGCTTCCGCACGGTGAACTGGGCCCGCTTCGAGGCAAATTTCTTCGTGGTGTTCGCCCCTGAAGCACTGCGTCGGGCACCGCAACAGTACGTCGTCGTGGCGAACGTGCCGGCCGGGCCGGCAATCGCGGCGGTGCAGCGCGACATCGTGCGACGCTTCCCGAACATCTCGAGCCTCGACCTCACGCTCGTGCGTCAAACCATCGGCGCAATCGTGGATCGCGTCACACTTGCCATTCGCTTCCTCGGAGTGTTCTCGCTGGCGATGGGTGTGCCCGTGCTCTTCAGCGCGGTGGCGGCCACCCGACGCGCCCGACTGCGCGAAGGCGTGCTGCTGCGTACGCTCGGCGCATCACGGGCTCAGGTGGCGCGCGTGCTGCTGGCCGAATACGGCGCGCTGGGGGCGCTTGGTGCACTCACGGGCATGGTGCTGGCGTTCGCGGGCGCGTGGGGCCTCACGAGATTCGTGTTCAAGGATCCGTTCGATCCTGCGATCGGCCCGACGTTCGGAATCGCGGCCGTCATGCTGTTGCTTACCATTGCGATCGGACTGCTCACCAGTCGCGATGTGTACAAGGAAACACCAATGGCCGCGATCCGCGACGCCTGAACGCGAAACCCGAAGCGTGGAGGCGCTTACCGTCGACCGATGATGCCGTACGAGTCGGCGGTCGATCTGCCTCCCCTGAACGCCACCCACACGCGCGTGCCGACCTTGCCGCGCAGTGCGCTCGGCACCGACGGCAGTTGCTTGCGACCGGAGCCGTCGGTGAGACGCAGTCCACCGTCTTCGTCGAGCGTGCCATCCCAGGCCGGCACGCCGTCGGACGCGCGCACGAGATAGTCGGAGACCACGATGTCTCGCGGCGTAATCTTCACGCCGCGCACCATCACCTCGGTTCCGGCCAGGCGACCGAGCCCCGTCGTCGCCATCCCGCTCAACGAAATGTTATTGCCATCCACGCGCAACACGACCTGACGAGCGGGTTCTGCGCCGAGCATTGTGACCACGCCGCGCACCGAATCCCCACGAGTGCGCCCGGCAAGATCACTGCCGCCGGCAAGGCGCTGCGCAATGGCACGCGCCATCGAATCGCCACGGGCCTGCGCGCGGAGACTCATGGACTGGCCTGCGGTCATACCTAACGTGCTACTGGCGCGCGTGGCGCTCTTCCCGTTGGCAAGGGTGCCTTCGTTCATGCCACTCGACGCAACTTCCGTGGTGCTGGTCATCGTTGTGAGCGAGTTCATCAGATCAACCGGACCGCGCTCGGCTTGCGCCAAAAGGGAGTCACCACGATACCCGAGCGTATCGAGTCCGGGAATGTCGCCAGAAATCGTGACGCCTTTTTCACGACTGCACGCCGCGACCGTGCAAAGCAGCAGCAGCTTCCACGTGGTGCGACCAACCGACTGCGGCGAGCACGGCCGTAAGTCGTTGCGAGTGAATCGATTCGGCGTCGAGATCATGTGCGGGAAGCTACGCGTCAAGCCCGCCGCGTCAACGCGCGAGCGCGAGGTCGGTCGTGGGTCACGATCGGTTCGCCTCGCTCCTGCCACTCAGTGGTCGGTGCGTGCCATATTGCGTGGTACGCCTTGATTCACTGGGCAGGCCAGCGGCGGGACGTCGCAGCATTTCATAGCGAGTCGGTGCGTACCATGCCGCTCCGTGCACGAAGGTTACACCGCTGGCACAATCGCGCGAACCACGGTGACGTGGGTTTCGACCGCGCGTCAAATTCACGCGATGCATGAGCTTCTGATGGCACACGGGTCCGTGCGCTCCGAGCACGACGGTTGGATGGAGGACAACACAAGAGGCCTGTCCCTTGCCGCTGCGGCGGACTGGGATGAGGCCGCCGAGGCATTCGCTGCCGCGGCCGACGTGTTGGCACGACGTGCGCCCGACGTCAGCTCGCACGATGCACTGGCCCTTATTCTCGGCAACCTGGCGCAGGCCTGTTTCCGCGCTGGTCGGACTGAAGACGCCCTGCTGCATGCGCAGCGAGCCTGTGCGCTCCGCGTGGCCCTCGCGGGTGAAGACGCCATGCCGGTTGCCCGCGAGCGCATGGACCTTGCCGTGATGCTGGGCGCCTCGGGACGGCTCGACGAGGCGCAGGCGCTGATTCAGCGCGCCATCGCCGCCGCCGAACGTCATGTGGGCGATGAAGATGCGCGCCTCGTGGTCATGCTGGAAAACGCGGCCCGTCTAGCGCTCGCGGCGGGCGCCCCGGCCAACGCGGAACCGCTGTTGTTGCGCCTGCACGCGCTGCTCGACGCGCACGGCATGTCCACGGATCGTGCCGATCGTCTGCTCGCGATGATTGCCGCCGTGCGGGCGCGGGCCGACGCCAATCGTATGAAGGCGCATCACGTGGAGTCGACTCGCGCCGAGGCAAGCCGCGCCGAGGCAAGCCGCGCCGAGGCACTCGCGGCAGAGGCGACGACCGCCGCCGACGCGTCACATGTGGTGAAGGCCGAGGTCGATGTGGCGGTGTACGCGCCCGCGCCGAGCGACGATCAGGCTGCGGTGGCCCAGTGGGCGGTGGCCCAGTGGGATGACCAGCCGCTGCGTGATGCGGTCGCGATCACCGATATCCTGTTACGCGCCACACCCTCGGGGGTGATCGCGATTCAGGAGCCGGTGAATCACGACGCCGAGGTTCTCGCGGCGTTTGAAACGGTGGTGGATGCGCCGGTGGAACCGATGATCGATTCAATCGACGACCTGCCTACGCCGACGGTGGAAATCGCGCTCGACCTGGCCGACGATTTCGGTTTACTGCTGCCGGTCGACGGCGCGCCGTCTATGGCGCTCGACTTTACGATCCAACACGGGCTCGGCGCGTCCACCGTGCCGGCCCCGGTGCTGGAGGCCCGCATCGATCTGATGGGCCTCGAACTTGACGACGCACTCGCCGATTCGCTGATTGAGTTTTCGACGCATCGACCGGCGCTCGAACTTGAGGCAGCGTTACCCGCTCGCGCCGAGGAACCCGCGCCTGCCGTGCACGAACCGCTGTCGCCGCTAAACGCACCGCTGCGCCAACCGGTGCGGCATGTGGAGCCCACCATGGCGCAGGGCTTCGGGCGGCCACCGGTCGCGCTTTTGGTACCCGACGCTCGCTCCGAACCGGCTCCGCCGCCCGCGCCCATGCCGCCGACCGCGCGCGACCTGACGCGCGCGCGGGATGCGCGAGACGCGCAGGATGCGCAGGATGCCGCGACACGCTCGGGACGAACCAGACGGGCACCGTTGCGGGCACCGTTGTCCAATCGCCACCCGAAGTCGGGGGGCGGTGAGCGCGGCGGGTTGCTCGGCGTCGGCATCGGTACCGCGTTGGCCATCGGCGGCGCCGTCTGGTATTTCCTGCTCCGCTAACCGACCGTCGCTGACCGACCGTCGCTGACCGACTGCATCGGCGATTGACGTCGACGCATATTTCCGTCCTGATGCGGACATACTCGATAGCAAGGGCCGACCTGGGGCCAGCAACATGACGCGGCCTGAATCACCGCGTGCAACCGCGCGGCTGGACACCACCGTCCTGCTCGTCGGCCCGGGGTGGCTAGGCCAGGTCGTGGCGGCGCAGTTGGCGGCGCTGGGTGCCACCGTCGCCGTCCTGCAACGCACTCCACGCACATCCAGCAGCGACATCCTTGCGCTCACTGGTGACATCGCAAGCGCGGCTCGCGGACCGGAGCAGTTGGCCGCGTTGCAGTCCGTCGTGCAGGCCGCGCTCCCCGGACCAATCGGCCACCTCGTGGTGTGTATCGCCCCATCGCGGACGCGCGGCGATGACCACGGCATCTATTCGCAGGCGGCAGCCGGCGTGGCCGTTCTTGCGCGCGCGTTGCGCATTCGGTCGGTGCTGTATGTGTCGAGCACCGGCGTGTACGATCGGCACGACGGCAGCGAAGTCACAGAGCAGAGCTCGATCGTACCGCGCGACACGCGTGGGCAGGCGTTGTACGACGCCGAACAGCGCATTGCGACGGTCGCCGATGATGACGACGCCACGGTGCACATCGTGCGCGCGGCGGGACTGTATGGACCGCAGCGTGATCCCCGAGCGCGTCTCGCTGACCCCGCCCTCGCCGCCGGAAATGTGTGGTGCAATTTCGCCTGGCGCGACGACGTCGTGTCGGCGATTACGCATCTGCTCATGCACGATCGCGCCCCTGGCGTCCGCGTATTCAATTGCGCTGACGGCACGCCGCTGCGCTCGTCGGCCATCGCGGCTACCCTTGCCGGACGTGCGATGGATTCCTCGATGGATGCGACGGAGCACACGGTCATCGATCGTGTCGCACCGTTGCGCCGTGGCCGCAGCAATCAGCGCATCAATGTGGACGCGTTGAAGGCAACGGGATGGCGTCCGATCGCCGCGTCTGTGTACGACGGCCTTCGCCTGCTTGGCCATCAGGTGCCGCCGGCACCGGGCACGACATGAGTGTCCCGAGCGCGCTGCCATACGGGCCACAAACGGCGGCCGTGCGCGGATTTCTCGTGCGCCTGGCTGGCCTCGGGGCGACCGATCGGGCGGCCGTCGTCGCGCGGTTCGCGTCCGTCGCTACGTCACGGTCGTACGAGGCCGCCGATTCGCGTTTGGGGGATGTCATCACAAAAAGCGGCCGCGAGGATGCCCGCGATGCGCTGAGCGGACCCCTGCTGCAGCTCGTGAAGCGGCCGGCATCGGCATCCGCACCACAGTCGGGAGCAGAGATTGAGCTCGAGCCTATCGCCGAGCCCGCGCTGGCGGCGCTGTTGGCGCTGATGGTGCGCGATCTCCTGGACGACGCGACCGTGCGCCTGCTGACCGATGCCTTCAGCGACACGATCCCCCTGAGCTAAACAACCCGGCGGCTTGACCGCTTAGGACACAGTGTCTGCCCGTGGCTCGGCGGCCAGCGTAAAGCGCGGGATGATGGCTTCGAACGAGGAGCCGTCGTCGCGCGCGAAATGATACGAGCCCTCCATCCATCCCAGCGGTGCCTTGAGCACACAGAACGAACGGTACTCATGCACTTGCCCCGGGAGCAGATGCGGCTGTTCACCGACCACACCCTCCCCTTCCACCACGGAATCGCCCACGGACTCATCGTGAATCAGCCAGCGACGCGTGCGAAGCTGCGATGCCTGTTCACCGACGTTCTCGATGCGGATGTGGTAGGCGAATACGAACTGACCAAGCATCGGATTTGAGCGGTCGCGCAGATACGATGGGCGCACCGTGATACGAATACCCGATGTGATGCGGTAGTAAAACGGAACGGGATCAGGGTGCATCAGAACGGCCTCGAGCAGGTGTCGACAGCGTGCCGGTGGCGCCAGTGGCAGCGCCAGTGGCAGCGCCAGTTCGCGACGGGAACGTCACGGTGACGGGTGAGCTTTCGGTGCCCACACGGTTGAGCGACACGACCGACAACGACGTCGGCGACGTGCCCTTCGGGATCGCCCACGATGTCGTCGATCCAGATACCACCATCGTAATCCATGCCGTGTCGGTACGCAGCCGGATGGCATACTGCCACGGCACCGCGCTGCCGGTGGTGCGCAGCAGCAGCCGCGTACCGGTGGGGGTCTCGTTTAGGCGCACGGTGGGAAGTGGCGGCGCCGCCGCCTTGAGCCACGGCGTGGCCGGTACGAGCGCCGGTGTCGCGTACGGACCCACCAGCAGTGTGTCGTTCATGCCGGCCTGATTGGTCAGGAACGACCTCATGCTGAAGTGGACGTTCCCGGTCGCGCCGTTCTGCAAACGCGTGACGCGAATCTGCTCCACGAGCTCGCCCACCGAGAAGGCCCCAGACCCCACCCCGCCGGCGCGCGACGTGAAGTTGCCAGGCCACAGGTGGCGCCCCATCACGTTCTCGCCAACCCACCAGTCGAGCAACGCAGGGTATGCCTGCTCACGCTTGGTCGTGGGCCAGTACAGCTGTGGTGTGAAGTAGTCCACCCATCCCTCGCGCAGCCACTTCCGCGCATCGGCGTACAGCTTCTCGTACGCATCGAAGCCGCGCACTTGTGTTGGATAGCCGGGACGCCAGATGCCGAATGGACTGATGCCGAAGCGTACCCACGGCTTGGACTTGTGCACGCCTTCGTCGAGCGCCTGAACCAGCAGATCGACATTGCGGCGACGCCAGTCGGCACGCCCGAGTGTTCCGCCCTCGCGCACGTAGCGTTTCCAGCTACGGTCATCGGGAAACGCAATGGCGCGGCCGCGACGATCGTTTTCCGGATACGGATAGAAGTAGTCGTCGATGTGCACACCATCCACGTCGTAGCGCTTCACCACGTCGAGCACCACGCGCAGGGTGCGCGCGCGAACCGCCGGTTCACCGGGATCCATCCACAGATAGCCGGCGTACGGTTTTACGAGCGACGGATGTGTGCGCGCAATGTGGGTGCGCGACAACGGCGACTTGGCGTCGGTGTGTCGCGCGCGATACGGATTGAACCACGCATGCAGCTCGAGATTGCGCGCATGCGCTTCCGTGATCGCGAACGCGAGCGGATCCCAGAACGGCACCGGCGCGCGCCCCTGTGCCCCCGTAAGATACTCCGACCACGGTTCGATTTTCGACGCGTACAACGCGTCGGCCGCCGGACGAATCTGAAACAGCACCGCGTTGAGCTTGAGCGCGGCCGCGCGGTCGAGGAGTGCAATGAGCTCGGCCTGCTGTTCGGCCGTGGACAGCGTGCGCTTGGAGGGCCAGTCGATATTGGCGACCGACGCCACCCAGACGCCACGAAATTCGCGCGCCAAGGGCGGCGCCACGTCGCTTACCACAGGACGCAGGCGAGCGGGAATAGCCGACGCGGAGCGGCCCGGTGTGCGCGCCGGTGTTGGACGCGTTGGCTCAGCTCTGGCGGCCGCGGGCTGGGCAGGCGCCCTAGGCATCGGGTCGGCCGGCGTGGGCGGCGGCGCCGTGGGCCGACACGCGAGCATCGCCCACATGACCACCATCGCCCCCGCAGACACGCGATCGCTGTGACGCATTACGCCAGCTCCTTGAGCATCGCGGCCCGCACCGCGCCGGCGCGCGTCGCGGCCTCGGCGATCCGCGCCTCGGATTGGATGAACGATATACGGAAAAACCCTTCCCCACCCGCTCCGAAGCCTGAGCCGGGCAGCACGATAACACCGGCCTCTTCGCGGAGGCGATCGGCAAACGCTGCGCTGCCAATGCCCTCTGGCAGCGGCATCCAGAGGTACATCGTGGCGCTCGGTACCTCAACGGTAAACCCATTCGCGCGGAACGCCGCGACGGCGGCATCACGGCGCGCGCGAAACACGGCCACGTTTTGCGGCACGAACTCCGCCCAGCTTTCGATGGCGGCGACGCCTGCTGCCTGAATGCCCATGTACTGCCCGGTATCGGTAAACGCCTTCACCTTGGCAAGCGCCGAGGCGATCTCCGGCTTCGCCACCGCCCAGCCACATCGCCAGCCGGTCATGTTGTACGTCTTCGACAGCGAGTGGAATTCGATCGCCACCTCACGCGCGCCATCGATCTCGAAGATGCTGGGCGGCACATAGCCGTCAAAACCCATCTCCGAGTATGCGTTGTCATACACCAACAGGATATCGCGTTCCCGGCACACCGCGACCACCCGCTCGAGGTACTCGCGGGGGGCGATCGCGGCGGTCGGATTGTTGGGATAGTTGAGGTACAAAATCCGCGCGCGCGACAGCACCCCGGGGGAGATCTCGTCGAGGTCCACGAGGAAGTTTGTGCGCGGCCGCAGCGCGTACACGTACGGCGTGGCGTCACTGAGTAGCGTGCCGCCCAGATACGCCTGGTAGGCCGGATCCGGAATGATGGTAACGTCACCGGGGCCGGCGAAGGCGAAGGCGACATGAGCCAATCCTTCCTTGCTGCCAAGCAACGGGACGATCTCGGTGATCGGATCGACGCGCTGTCCAAACCGCGTCTCCATCCACGCCGCCACCGCCTCACGGTAGCGCACAAGTCCCAGACCGAATCCGTACCGCTGCATCGCGGGCACTTCAGCCGCCCGCTGCAGCGCCGCCACCGCGGCTGCGGGCGGCGCGAGATCCGCGTCGCCGGCGCCGAGATCGATGACATCGACTCCCGCTGCGATGAGGGCCTTCTTTCGCTCCGGAATGTGCGCGAGCGGATAGGCAGGAAATGAGGAAAACCGTTTGGACAGGCGAGGCATGACCGTGAGGCGAGAGAGCAGAACGGGATTACGACGTGGGCGGACTGTATTGCGCGTGCTGCGCGTCGATCCAGCTCTTGTGATACGCCGGATCTTCGATCGCCATTGCCAGCTTCGCGACCTTGAGCGGCTTGAAGCTGTCCATCATCACGGCCAGTTCGTTGGTGTGCTTGGCCCCGATCGAGGCTTCCGTGCGTCCCGGATGCGGACCGTGCGCCAGTCCATCCGGATGATGCGTGATCGAACCGTACTCTATGCCCTTCCGACTCATAAACTCGCTCGACGCGTAGAACAGCACTTCGTCGGAATCGACATTGCTGTGGTTGTACGGCGCCGGAATCGCCTCGGGATCAAAGTCGTATGGACGCGGGCAAAACGAGCAGATCACAAACCCATCGCCCTGAAACGTCTGGTGCACCGGTGGCGGCTGGTGAATGCGGCCCACGATCGGTTCGAAGTCGTTGATGTTGAAGATCCACGGATAAAAATATCCGTCCCATCCCACGACATCGAACGGATGGTGATCGAGCACCAGTTCGTTGAGCGCATCGTACTGCTTCACGAAAATCGGGAAGTCACCCATCTCGTTGTGCGGCACAAGGTGCATGGGCCGTCGGATATCACGCTCCGAGAACGGCGCGCCCTCCAGCATCTGTCCGAAATCATTGCGATATCGCGAGGGCACGCGGATGTGTCCGCGACTTTCCATGACCAGCAACTTTGTGGCACCGGCACCAAGATCATGACGCCAGCGATGCGTGATGTTGCGGTGAATCACCACGTAGTCGCCCGCTCTATACGGCAGTTCGCCATACACCGACTCCAGCACACCCGACCCCTCGACGACGTACACCACTTCATCCGCCTGCGAGTTGCGATAGAAATGCGTGTCATTCGTGTCGGGCTCGACGTACAGCATCACGATGTCGCTGTTGAACAGCAGCGGCAGGCGATCAAGCGTGGCCGACCCGCCGGTCGTGGTGCGCGACGTCAGGAAGTGTCGATGACGCAGCGACGTGTCTAGATCGGCTTCGAGCACGACGTCGCGCACTTTCCGCGCCGACTTGTAGGTGGTGGGCGGATGCGTGTGATACAGCAGCGACGAGGTTCCGACAAATCCCTCGTGTCCCATGAGCTCTTCGGCGTACAGTCCGCCATCGGGACGTCGAAAGACGATGTGACGCTTGCGCGGCACCGTGCCCAGCTGGTGGTAGAACGGCATGGTGGACGGCCTCTGGTGCGGGGGTCGGTGCAACGCCGGATGGCAGTTGTGCGCCGACGAATTGATCCATTCAATCTGACCGGACAGCCCAAGCGGCGGGAGGGCAAACCTCCCATCGCCGGCATATTGAACGTCCTACCAATTCATTCGCGACCGCCGGACACGAAGCGCCCTAGTGCTGCGACCGGTTAAAGAGTAGGTAAGCAGACGGTCGGAGAATCCGGGCGGCTCCTATCCTTGGCCGGTATGCCCAGACCTCCCTTGTCGTTTCGGTGGTGGGTTTGATCGGCTGCAGAATCACCCAGAACCCAG
>JANLVC010000147.1:0-30139 GCA_031363815.1 Gemmatimonadota bacterium | reverse complement strand
TTGGGTTCTGGGTGATTCTGCAGCCGATCAAACCCACCACCGAAACGACAAGGGAGGTCTGGGCATACCGGCCAAGGATAGGAGCCGCCCGGATTCTCCGACCGTCTGCTTACCTACTCTTTAACCGGTCGCAGCACTAGTCGTCGTCGATCGTGAACAACCGGGCGACGTCGCGGTCGTAGGCGTTCAGCTGCTGCGCGGTGTCGCGTTCCGACCAATGAAGTAGTGCGGCCATGAGCGGCGCGATGCGCCGCGCCGCCGCCCGCCCCTTGTCGCGCGTTTCGAAGCCCACATGCGTGCGCCGCAGGAGTACGTCGGACAACGTGAACGCCATCTCGCGCTCTACCGCGTGAGAGACTTCGGCCAGCAGGTACGGCAAGTCGTCGGAGAGGCGGCGTCCGAGTGCGGCATCGCGTTGCACATAGCTCCACACGTTGCGCCAGCGACTGCCATAGGCCAGCGCCAGTCGCTCGCCGACCGCCGCGTCGTGCGCAGTATTGCGCGCCTCGGCCATCGTTGCTTCTCGTGACACAATGTCGCCACCAGGCAACGGCGTCGATTCGCTCGGCCATGCCTCGTGACGCAGAGAAGGTGGCCTCCCTGATTTCGGCAACTCATTGCGCGCGTGGGACAGCACATCAGCGGCCATCGCGCGGTACGTGGTGAGTTTGCCGCCGGTGATGCTCACCAGGCCGTCGGCGCGATGCGTGATGGCGTGCTCGCGCGACGCGGCATTGGCGCTGTGCTCACCGGCGCGGAGCGCAGCCAGCGGGCGGATGCCGCACCACGCGGACACGACATCGTCCATCGTGAGTTGTGCGAACGGAAAGCACCGATTCACCGACTGCAACAGATAGGTCACCTCCGCACGCGTCGCGCGGATGTCGTCTGGACCGCGGTGCGCGGGACGCTCGGTGGTGCCGATGATGGTGTGTACGCCGGCCGGAAGCACGAACATGACGCGGCCGTCGAGCGGTGAGACAATCGTGACGGCGTCGTTATTGCCCACGCGGTTCCGCGGCACGGCAATGTGCGAGCCGGCGGACCCGATCAGCTGCGAACCCTGCGGCGAGCCGGTGAGCGCGGCCGTCGCATCGCTCCACGGGCCGGTGGCGTTGATGATCACCCGCGCGTGGATCGGAAACGTCGCGTCGGTGAGTCGATCTTCGACCACCACACCGGTCAGTCGGGATGCGCTCCCGCTGGCATGAATACCGGAAACCACGGCGACGTGATTGGCGACCGTCGCGCCGGCGTCTCGGGCTGCCAACGCGCTGGCCAACGTGAGACGGGTGTCGTCCGTGGCGGCGTCCCAGTAGCGGGCCCCCCCAACCATTCCATCGGGCGAGAGTGCCGGTTCGGCGGTGAGCACATCATCGCGATTCAGTGCGCGATGCCGCGCGTTGCGATACAACGACAGGGCGTCGTACAGCGCGAGCCCGGCCCGCATCTTCCAGAGTGGTACGCGAGCACCGCGATACACCGGCCAGGTGAACGCCAGCGGACGCACCAGATGCGGAGCGAGCTGAAGCAGCAGGCGCCGCTCGCGACTCGACTCGAACACGAGACCGATATGGCCATGTTCGAGATAGCGCACGCCACCGTGCACGAGCCGCGACGACCGGCTCGACGTGCCGCTCGCGAAGTCGTCACGCTCCAGCAAGGCGGTGCGAAATCCGGCCAGTGCCGCCTCGCGCGCCACCCCCGCCCCCGTGATGCCCCCGCCCACGATCAGCATGTCGAATGGCTCGGCCGCCAGCGCCACCAGCGCCGCTGCTCGGGCCGCCAATGCGACGAGAGTGTCTTTCGGTTCGTGCATGACTGCAGAGATGCCGCCGGGACCCTCGCCGCGCTAGGGGATTGACCGTTACCTTCGATAGATGCCCACTTTTGGAACTGGCCGACGTGTGGCCATTGTCGCTGGCGTGCGCACGCCGTTCGCGCGCTCGGGAACACTCCTCAGGGATTACACCGCGATCGATCTCGGCAAGCTTGCTGTTGCCGAGTTGGTGCAGCGCACGGCACTCGACGGAGCCACGGTCGACTTGCTCGTGTTCGGCACCGTCGTGCAGGCGGTCACGGCGCCGAACATCGCGCGCGAAGTATCGCTGCTGCCGCACTTTCCGAAAACGCTGCAGGCGTACACCGTCTCACGGGCCTGTGCGTCGGCCAATCAGGCCATCACCGATGCCGCCGACCAGATCATACTTGGGCATGCGCACGTTGCCATCGCCGGTGGTGCCGAATCGCTCACGCAGGTGCCGATTCTGCACTCACGCGGCATGAGCGAGCTGTTGGTCGCGGCATCGAAAGCAAAGTCGCTGTCGCAGCGCCTCGCCACGTTCGCGCAGCTCCGTCCCAAAGATCTCATTCCGATCACGCCAGCGATTGCCGAACCCAGCACGGGTGAGTCAATGGGGCAGTCGGCCGACAAGATGGCGAAACTCAACGGGATCACGCGTGAGTCGCAGGATCGCTTCGCGCTGCGCTCTCACATGAACGCCGCGGTCGGCACCGATGACGGTCGTTTGACCGCCGAGATCGTGCCGGTTCCGGCGCCGCCCACGTTCGAGACGATGATCGCGACCGACAACGGGGTGCGACGGGATTCCACGTACGAGCAGCTGGCGGCGCTCAAACCGGTGTTCGATCGCCAGTACGGCACGGTGACGGCGGGCAACGCGTCGCCGCTCACCGACGGTGGGGCGGCGGTGTTGCTTATGTCGGAAGAGCGTGCGAAGGCACTGGGCTACACGCCGCTCGCCTACATCCGCTCTTACGCGTACGCGGCCGTCGATCCCGCCGAGCAACTGCTACAGGCGCCGGTGCTGGCGGCGCCGATCGCGCTGGCGCGCGCCGGACTCTCGCTCAAGGACATCGACCTGATCGAGATGCACGAGGCGTTCGCCGCGCAGGTGCTCAGCAACATTCAGGGGCTCGCGTCGACAACGTGGGCAGCCCGCGCCGGTTTACGTGCGCCGGTGGGCGAGATGGATGTTGACCGGTTGAACGTCATGGGTGGGTCGTTGTCGATCGGTCATCCGTTCGGTGCCACCGGAGCACGCGTGCTCACCACGCTGTGCAACGAGTTGGGGCGTCGCGGTAAACAGTTCGGCATGCTCACCGTGTGTGCCGCCGGCGGTATGGGGCACGTGATGATTGTGGAGCGCACGTGAGCGTCAACACGAGCGAATCTCAGGGAGTCGTGCTCATGGAAGACGCGGCCACCGGCGTGTCGCTGTCGCTGCAGGACGGCGTAGCAACGGTACGCTACGATCAGCCGAACTCCCCGGTGAACACGCTGAACACGCGCGTGGGGCCGGTGTTCGAGCAGATCTTCGCGCGCATCGAGCAGGATGCCTCGATCGTTGGCGCGATGCTGATAAGCGGCAAGCCAGACAGCTGGATCGCTGGCGCCGACATCGACGAGCTGCGGCGGGTCACCACGCCCATTGAAGCCGCAGCGCTGTCGCGCGGGGGACAGCGGCTGTTGAATCGACTGGCCGAGATGCCGAAGCCATTTGTCGCGGCAATTCACGGCGCAGCCTTGGGCGGAGGGCTCGAGATCGCGTTGGCCTGTCGGTATCGTATCGCCACCGATCATCCGAAAACCGTATTAGCGCTTCCCGAAGTGCAGCTTGGACTGCTGCCTGGCGCGGGCGGCACGCAGCGGTTGCCGCGCACGGTCGGATTGCAGGCGGCGCTCGACATGATCCTCACCGGCCGGAACATCCGCGCGAAGAAGGCGTGGCAGATGGGACTCGTCCACGAACTCGTGCATCCGTCCATGCTATTGGACGTCGCGATGCGGCGCGTGCGCGCACTCGCGCGCGGGGAGGCGATGCCGGGACGGGCACGGAAGCACGGTGCACGCGAAGTGCTGCTCGAGGACAACGCGCTTGGCCGCAAGATCGTGTTCCGTCAGGCGCGCGAGTCGGTACTCAAGAAGACGCGCGGACACTATCCCGCCCCGTTAGCGGCCATCGAGGTGATTCAGGCCGGCTATCTCCACGGCCAAGAAGCGGGGCTGGTTGAGGAAGCGCGTCGGTTCGGGGAGCTGGCGGTGAGCGAAGTGTGCCGCGAACTCGTATCGATCTTCTTTGCGACCACGTCGCTTAAGAAGGACAGCGGACTCCCCGATGGGGTCACGGCCGATCCCCTGCGCGTGCGCAAGATCGGCGTCCTCGGCGCGGGATTTATGGGCGCAGGCATTGCCACGGTCGCGGTGCAGGCGGGGACGATTGTACGTCTCAAGGATGCCTCGCTCAACCGCGTAGCGGCGGGGTGGCGTGCCGTGCGTGACGTGCTGCGCGAGCGCGTGACGCGCCGGCAGCTGACGCGGCTGCAGATGGACGACACGCTCTCGCTGGTGGGCGGCACGATCGAGTACAGCGGCTTCGCGAACGTCGATCTCGTGATCGAGGCGGTCTTCGAGGATCTCGCGGTCAAGCATGCGGTGCTGCGCGAAGTGCAAGCGGTCGCGCCGCGCGCGATCTTCGCGTCGAACACGAGTACGATCCCGATTCGCGAGATCGCCGCGGCGGCGGCGCATGCCGATCAGGTCGTGGGCATGCACTTTTTCTCGCCCGTGCACAAGATGCCGCTGCTCGAGGTCATCGTGACGCCTGAGACGAGCGCGCAGACTACGGCCACGGTGGTCGCCTACGGTCGCCACATCGGCAAGACGGTGATCGTGGTACGCGATGGACCGGGATTCTATGTGAATCGCATTCTGGCGCCGTACCTCAACGAAAGCGGTAAGCTGCTCGACGAAGGGGCGTCGATCGATGCGATCGACGAGGCGTTGGTGTCGTTCGGGTTTCCAGTGGGACCGGTCACGTTGCTCGACGAAGTCGGTCTCGATATCGCCGGCAAATCAGCTCCGATCATGGCGGCGGCGTTTGGTGAACGGATGCGCCCGTCGGTCACACTGCAGCGGGTGCTGGAGAGTGGAAGACTTGGACGAAAGGCGAAGCGCGGTTTCTACCGCTACGACGACAAGGGCAAGCGACTGGGCGTGGATCAGCGCGTGTATGCGCTGACGCCGGCGTCGGGGGGGCGCAGTACCGTCGCGGCCGACGAGATGCAACGCCGGACGGTCCTCCCCATGCTCAATGAGGCCGTGCGCTGTCTCGAAGACGGTATCGTCCGTTCACCGCGCGATGGCGATATCGGTGCGGTGTTCGGCATCGGGTTTCCGCCGTTCCGCGGTGGTCCGTTTCGATTCATCGATGCGCTCGGCGCCGCAACTGTCGTGCAGCAGCTTGAAGCGCTCGACGCGCGGTATCCGGGCCGGTACGAACCGGCCGCGATGCTTCGCGCGATGGCGGCATCGGGTGAACGCTTTCATCCCTGACATCCACCCTCTTCCATACGCTGTTTCACCCACCACCCAAATCCCAGAACCCACCACCTCAAGCTCACAGCCCACAGCCGTGGGCTTCGGCTTGAAGCCGTGGGCTTCGGGCGTGAAGCCGTGAGTTCTGGGTCGTGGGTAATGGGTTTTACCACGCTGTTTCACCCACCACCCAAATCCCAGAACCCACCACCTCACGCTCACAGCCCACAGCCGTGGGCGTCGGCTTGAAGCCGTGGGCTTCGGGCGTGAAGCCGTGAGTTCTGGGATGTGGGTAATGGGTTTCACCACGCTGTTTCACCCACCACCCAAAACCCAGAACCCACCTCCTCACGCTCACAGCCCACAGCCGTGGGCTTCGGCTTGAAGCCGTGGGCTTCGGCTTGAAGCCGTGGGTTCTGGGTCGTGGGTAATGGGTTTCACCACTCGCGGGAGAGAGGTCTGGCTATATTCCACTCCCTGCCCTTCCGCGCCGTCCTGGTTCGTTCTACCCTCCGGTGACGCGCGAATCCCTTTCCGTTGAACTTCGCGTCTCCGCGCCGCATGCTTCGTTCGTCCCTCCTGTACCTCTCGCGCCAACAGCGCATTTTTGATTTCGTCAAGAACGTCGGCTTCGCGCGCAAAATGGCGTCGCGATTCGTGGCGGGCGAAACGATCTCCACCGCCCTTGCCGCCGTCGAGCAACTGAACGCCAAGGGCATTTCCGCATCGCTCGACCTGCTCGGCGAATCGGTCTCGAGCGAAGCCGAGGCCCGTGACACCGGTCGGCAGTATCTCGAGATTCTTGACCGCATCGAGCAGCAGAAACTGCAGGCCAATGTCTCGGTGAAGCTGACCGCCCTCGGTCAGGACATTTCCGACGAGCTCGGCTTGGAGGTTGTTCGCCAAGTGCTGGAGCGCGCGAAGCAGTACAAGAGCTTCGTACGCCTCGACATGGAGTCGAGCGAGTACACCGATCGTACACTCGACACCTTCGAGCAGAAGCTCTACCCCGACTTCCCCGAGAACGTGGGCGTGGTGCTGCAAAGCTCGCTGCGTCGCACGCTCATCGACGTGGAACGGGCCAATCGACTGAAGTGCCGGGTGCGCATCTGCAAGGGGGCGTATCTGGAGTCGGCCACGGTTGCGTTCCCCGACAAGGCCGACGTTGATCGCAATTATGTTGAGGCCATGCATCGCTTGATGGAGCATGGCAATTATCCCGGTATCGCCACGCACGACGAAGTGATCATCAACGAGGCGAAACGCTTCGCGAAGGCACGCGGCATCGCGTCCGACCGTTTTGAGTTCCAGATGTTGTACGGGGTGCGGCGCGACTTGCAGGAGCAGATTGTGAAGGAAGGCTATCGCATTCGTGTGTACGTGCCGTTCGGCAGTCAGTGGTACCCTTATCTCATGCGGCGACTTGCCGAACGCCCGGCCAACATTGCGTTCATGGCAGGGAACATCATGAAAGAGTCATTCTCCCGCTGACCGAACATCACGGACACCACCTCCCCGCCGATCATGACGCGGGGGACGAGCGCACGCTGGGCGGCTACATGGCCGTCCACAAGCGTCCTGCCGCCTTCGAAGGCGTGGATGGGCACGCGTACTCCGCGGATATCCTTACCGATTCAACCGGCGACCGCACGGCGCCTTGGGGTGCGTACTTGATGTTCGTGAAGTGGGGATTTGGTACACCTGAAGTGCAGGGACATCTCGAGACCGGGTTTCTGATCACCGGATCCAGCGAGGCGGTCGTGCGCTATCAGCTCGGCGGCATGCCGCTTGGCACGGTGAAAGCGTCGCTTGATGGCCTCATTCGTTCACAGACGCCGTGACTGATTCCACGATGCACAGTGGCGCGGTCGATGCCCCGTTCGACGGCATATTCGACGGCGTGGTCATGCAGGGCACCGGCGGCATCTGGCAGGTGCGCACCGACGACGGCGTGCTCTTTGACGTGTCACTGCGCGGCCGCCTCAAGCACGAAGCCCATGGCTCCCTCAAGCTGGCCGTCGGTGATCGTGTCACGATCGGCCGCGTCGCCGATAGCGACTCGTGGGCCATCGACCGTATTCATCCCCGCCGAAGCAAACTGGCGCGGCGTGCGCCCGCCGGAGCGCGCGGGGAGCGTATCATCGTGGCGAATCTTGACCAAGTGCTGGTGGTCTTTGCGGCAGCGCGCCCTGAGCCGCACCCGCGCATGCTTGATCGATTTCTCGTGATCGCCGAAGCCAACGGACTCGCCGCGCGGATCATCATCAACAAGATCGATCTCGTCGATGCGAGCACGATCCGCGAACGGTTCGACGAGTTTGTGAAGGCCGGCTATCCGTTGCACCTCGTGAGCGTGGTGACCGGCGAAGGCCTTGAGGAGCTGCGCGACGAAGTGGCCGGGAAGGACTCCGCGCTCACTGGCCCCTCCGGTGTTGGCAAGTCGTCACTCATGAACCGGTTGTTTCCGGGGCTCGATCTGCGAACGGCCGAGATCAGCGACAGCGTGAACAAAGGTCGGCACACGACCGTTGGCGCGATGTTGCATCCGCTCCCCGGTGGTGGATTCGTGGCCGATACGCCCGGGCTGCGTGAGGTTGGACTCTGGGGCATCGAGGCCCGAGAGATTGCCCAGTGCTTCCCGGAATTCCGTCCCCTGATACACGACTGCCGATTTGCCGACTGCACGCACACCGTGGAGCCGGAGTGTGCGATAAAGGAGGCGATTCGCCGCGGCACCGTGGGCCGGGGGCGCTACGAGAGCTACGTGAAACTGCGCGAAGAACTGGCGGAACAGGGGTAACGCAAGAACAGATCACGGCGCAGCAATCCGGCGGCCCGTGGGGCGCGTAGTACCTGCGCCTATGCAAACCGCCGCCATCCGTTCCTTCGCCTCTTCGCGCTACTCGCCCGGCCTATCCAATGGCATGGATCTGGCATACTATGACGTCGGGCATGTTGTCCGCAGCTATCCGCGCCTTGGCCGTTGGTCCGACACCGGTTTCTCTATCCCACACGTGCCTCTCGCTGACGCTGCTGAGCCGCTGGATGTCCAACTGATCGTCATTATGGCGCAGGGGGACGAACGCGCCGCATCGACCCTCTACGATCGCCACGGGGCCGTCATGTACGGGCTCGCCCTGCGTGTGGTCGGCGAACCGGCCGATGCGGAAGAAGTGGTGCTCGATGCGTTTGCGCAGGCGTGGCGCGATGCGTCGCGTTATGACACGTCGCGTGGATCGGTGGGCGGCTGGCTGACCACGATCACCCGCACGCGGGCGCTGGATCTGATCCGGGCGAGGGGACGCCGTTCACAGGTGACCGAGACGGCCACCGCGACGCTCGACGAACCGGCCGCGATGGGCAGCGGCTTTACCGCGCCGGACGTTCACGTGCTGGAGACCGAGCGCGCCGTGGCGGTGAAGACGGCGCTCGACCAGCTGCCCGTTCCGCAGCGTCAGGCCATCGAGCTCGCGTTCTTCGAAGGACTGACGCACCACGAAGTGGCAGACCGTCTCCGCGAACCACTGGGCACGGTCAAGACTCGAATTCGACTCGGGATGCAGAAGCTGCGTGATGCGTTGTCCGGCTTGGGGCCGGAGAGCGTATCATGAACTCTATGCCACCACTCACCCTCGAACAGCTGCGCGATCTTGCGCCGTCGTACGTGCTCGGCATGCTTGATGCCGAGGAGCGTGCCGCGTTCGAGCGTGGATTAGAGAATCCGGAGCACGCGGCAACGCTCAATCGGGATCTGGACACGCACCGTACGGCTTCGGAGTTGATGGCCACGGCGCAACCGGTCGCCCCGCCGCCGGGCCTCAAGGCCCGCCTGATGGAGCGCATTGCCGCCGACAAGCGGTCGTCGATGGCAGTCGCGCCGGCGGTCGAAACCGTGGCAACGCCCGTGGCAACGCCCGTGGTGGCCGCAATGGAGATTCCCCACGAGTCGATTCCCGACCACGTGCGGGAGTTAGCCATGGCGCGACGCGCCGAAGCGGCCGCCGTGATACCTCAGCGCGCGGAGACCGTGCGGCAGACGCCGGCCAGCCGCGCCACACGCGTGGCCATGCCGCCGACGGCGATCACCGAGCTCTCGACGCGACGCACTGCGCGGGCCGCGTGGTGGACCGCCGGCGTGCTGGCCACGGCGCTCGCCGCGTCGCTCGTGGTCGCGGTCGATTTCCGCAATCAAGCCAAGGTCCTTGAAGATCGCGCGGCGCAGGACGATAAGCGGATTGCACACACGGAAGCCAAGCTGGCCGAACGTGAGACCACCCTGCAGACGCTGCTGGAAGGACGCGGCAACGTGGTGCTGGTAAATCTCAATCCGGCGCAGCCGGCCGGGCCCGGCATGCAGGTGTTCTGGAACGTGCGCCAAGGCAAGGCGGTGGTGAACGCGTACGGTCTCGCGCCCGTCGCCAGCAATCGCGCGTATATGCTGTGGATGATCCGCGACGGAAAACCGGTGCCGCTCAAGCTTTTCACGCCGGGCGATGACGGGCGCGCCATTGTGGCCTCGGTGGAACTGCCGACCACGACCAGTGGCATCACACTGCTCGCCGTCACCGAGGAGTCATCGGCCGGTGCGGTCGCACCAACCATGACGCCGTTCTTGGTGGGCGTAGTCCCCACGAAAGGCGCAACTCAGTAAAGAAGCATTACGCCGAGCTCGCTATCACCACTTTGAGAGGTCGCCCGAACCCGTCCAGGCGAGCGTGCCATTTTTAAAGTACGGTTGCAACTTCTGGATCTCTGCCATACGCGCCGTGAGCGCCGCACGCTCCTCGTCGGTGAACACGCCCTCCTTGCCCACCTTGAGCGACGGGTCGGCACTTAGCAGGGCGAAGAGCGCGATCCGCTCGCGCAGCAACGCAAACTGGTGCTTCGTGAAAGTGCGTTGCGCTTCCGCGGGCACCGACGACTGCGATGGGGGCAGATCGCCCGACAGGCCGTACGTCTCGACCTGCGATTCCATCGCCACCGGCGGTGTGAAGTTGAACGTGCAGGCGAGTCCCATCTCGAGCACGGCACTCTGCATCTGCATCGTGGTCAGGCTGTCCTGCGCGAAGGCGATGCCCCGTCGATTCCCGTCGGAATAGGCGGCCGCGAGCACAACGTTCAGGCGATCGACATCTTTGTCCAACTGGCGCGCCCGCGCCTTGGCGGCGGCGGTGGGGTTTGGCGATGCTCGGCCTGACATGAGGGCGGTTTGTCCAACTTCCATGCACTTCTTCGCGGCATTGATCTTTGTGGTATGCTCCGCCAACAGTCGTCGCGCCAGCGTGGCCTTCTCAGCGTCAGTCGCCATCGGCGTGAGCGCTGCCAGCATCAGATCGAGCTGCGACGCGTTCAACGTCATGTTCACGGGCTTCGAGTCGGCAGCAGGCGACTTCCGGCCTTCCGTGACGGCGCCGGACTTGGCGGCTTCCGGCGTTTCCTTTCCCCCGAGTTTTTCCTTTGCTTTATCCTTGATCGCGTCAGCGCCGATCTTTTTTAACTTGCCGAACTGCGCTTGCGCATTCGAGACGGGTGCCGCAAGCAACACGGCCATCGCGGGCACAAGCATGAAACGCGATAGCGCCACGCGATGACCAACGGGAGAAGCACGCATGAGAGGCTCCTGATGTTCAATGAGACTGTGATTCCACCCTTTCAATCAATAGGTGCCGACAGCCAGCGCAAGTTTGGCGCGCCGTCGCGTCTGTCACAGTGCGACGGCGCGATATCACGGCGCTACTCAATACGGCGTCTCGCCGGGCGTCCCGCCGGCCGTCCCACCAGCGCCAGTGGAACGCGCCGGAGGCCGTCCCAGCGATGCGTCACGGCACCGTCGCGCAGGAGCAGCTGCGCGGACAGTCCTCCGTCCAGCATCAGCGCATCGACCGCGCCCAACCAACGCATGACCTCCGCCATTTCCATCGTGGTGGGGCCGATCGGCAGTCGTTCGGCAAACTGCCCCACGCCGTCGTAGCGAGAAAGCGCGATCACAACGTGGCCATCGGCCCGAACCCCGAGCGCCAAGCGGATATCGCGGTGCGCGCGATCGAGCGCCATGGTCGGGTCGCACAGCACGCGAGGCGGTCTTCCATGTTCCAGTACCAAAGGAAACGACTGCAGTGCCTCACGGATGCGTCCGGTGGCCCGTAAGCTGTCGATCGCCCGCTCGGGCGCAATGTGGACGCGTCCCGAACTGTCGACGACGAACGCGCCGGACAGCGGGCCGTTGCCGGGCTGCTGCCACTCGCGTCCGTGATGGACCACCCACCCCCACGGGCCCTCGTCGGTGAATTGGCCGGCGTTCAGCGCCAGCAGTGCCTCGGCCGGCGCCGCATTGAGTGACCACGGCAGGAGCTCGTTGCCGTGGCGTGCGAGATCGAGGCTCAGCGCGATGCGCGCCGGATCCACATCGACGGCGATGATGCGGACCGACACGCGCTGGGGGCCAAGCACCGTCGGCCACGTGGCCCACTTCAGCGCGGCGTTACCCTGCCACCGCAGCGCGGGTAACGCCGCCGGCCGCGCGGCTGCTCCACACGTGATCGCCGCGATCGGCGTCGCGCGTTGCGCGCGCGCGCCGCGCGCCGCTGTTGCGGTCGCCAGCGCGATAGCGATGGCGACGACAGGCCCGGCGCGGTACCGGATGCGCATGCAGCGACCGCGTGTCTTTACGGCGACAGGCGGCGTTTCACCCAGTCGCCGGCGTCGCGGCGGAACTGGATGCGATCATGCAGCCGGCTTTCACGTCCCTGCCAGAACTCGAGCTCTTCTGGAATGATGCGGAAGCCGCCCCAGTGCTCGGGAAGCGGCACCTGTCCACCGGCGAAGCGCGCATCGTTGGCCGCGAGTTGCTGCTCCAGCGCCGTGCGATCGATGAGCACCATGCTCTGATGCGACGTCCACGCGCCCACGCGGCTCGGCAGCGGACGCGACTGGAAGTACTCATCCGACTCGGCGCGGCTGACCCGCTGCACCGCACCATTGATGCGAACCTGACGTTCGAGCTCAGCCCAGAAAAAACAGAGTGACGCCCGTGGGTTGTCGGCCAGCTCCTGTCCCTTCCGACTGCGGTAGTCCGTGTAGAACACGAAGCCGCGCGCATCGAATCCCTTTAACAACACCATCCGTGCTGACGGAGCGGCGTCCGGCGTGGCGGTCGCGAGGCACATGGCATTGGGCTCCACCACCGCGGCGTTTACGGCCTCGTCAAACCAGCGCGTGAACTGCGCCATGGGATCGGCCGCCACGTCTTGCTCGGAGAGCGAGTGGCGGCGGTACTCGGTACGGATGTCGGCGATGGCCATGAAATCAGATTTCCACCATCGGCAGCGCGGCCCGCGGATACGAGTCCGGCACGCCTGCGAACGGATCGCCCACCAGGGGCTCGCCATCCGGCGTTTCCAGCACGAAGCCGGCATCTTCGATCATGCGCAGGTCGTCGCGCGCCGTCTGCCCCTGGGTGGTGAGATAGTCACCCACGAAAATCGAGTTGGCGGGATACAACCCCATCACCTGCATGCTGCGCAGGTGCACTTCGCGGCCGCCAGACACGCGGATCTCCTGCGTGGGCAGCAGGAAACGATAGAGCGACAGAATGCGCAGGCAACGACGCGGATCGAGCTCGCGAACTCCGGCGAATGATGTGCCCGGCACCGGAATCAGGAAGTTCACGGGCACGCTCTTCACATCCAGTTCGCGCAACGACAGCGCCAAATCGATCACATCGTCGTCGCTCTCGCCCATGCCAAGAATACCGCCGCTGCACGTTTTCATTCCGGCGGCTTTCACGGCTTCCACCGTGTTCACACGGTCTTCGAACGTATGCGTGCCGACCACTTCCGGCGTGAAGTTGGCCGATGTGTTGAGGTTGTGATTCACCGTCTCCACACCGGCGTCCTTCAGGCGCAACACCTGCTCCTCATTCAACAGGCCCAGACAGGCGCACACCTTGAGGTTGTGCTTCGCGCGCACGGCGCGGACCGCGTCGAGCACCTTGTTGAAGACCGTCTCGCCGGGAGCACGACCCGAGATCACCAGACACAACGTACCGGCCTTCAACTGCGCGGCGCGATCGGCGGCCTCCATGATCTTGTCCTGCGCCATCATCGGATACTTCTCGATTTCGGCCGTCGAGATCTTCGACTGCGAGCAATAGCCGCAATCTTCCGGACACAGGCCGCTCTGCGCGTTCAGCAGAAAGTGCAGACGCACGCGATTGCCCCACGTCGCGCGTCGCACGCGGTACGCGGCCGCCAGCTGGTCGAGCAGCTGATCATCAGGAGCGGACAGTACGGCATGGGCCTGCTCACGCGAGATGACCTCACCGGCCAGGGCGCGGTCGGCGAGGAGTTGCCAGTCAGAGAATGCGGACGACATGGAGATCATGGAGAAAGAGGGGCAAGCAGTACGTCGAGCCCGCCGGCTTCGGCAGCCGCCGCGAGTGCATCGAGATTATCGGGACGATCGACCCACGGGAAACGTAGAATCGTGTAGTGCGGCAGCAACGCCAGGAGGGCATCGAAGTTCGTGGCCTCGGCCACCGTGGCATCACGGTCGGACAGCGCCGTGAGCACGATCGCCCGCACCGCAACGCCGCCGGCTTCGGCCGCGCGCACGGTAAGCAGCACGTGGTTTAATACGCCCAGCCGGTTTCCCGCCACCACCAGCAGCGGGAGGTTCCAGCGCGCGAAGAGGTCGAGGTACGAGGCGTGAACGGTGATCGGCACCAACAATCCGCCGGCGCCCTCCACCACGACAACGTCCGTGTTCTGCTCGATCTGCGCCAGCGCCGTGTCGAGTACGCCGAAATCAATCGCCACGTTGGCACGCCCCGCCGCGACCATCGGCGCCAGCGGTTCCTCGAGCACGTAAGGCCGAATTACAGACATCGGCAGTGTCGACGCACACGCCGCCCGCAGTCGATCCGCGTCGGAGGCCAGTCCGCTCTCGGATACCGGGCGTTCCACGACACCGCTCTCGATCGGTTTCATCGCCGCGACGCGCAGGCCCAGCAGGCGCGCTCGCGCGGCCAACGCGCAGGACACGACCGTCTTGCCGATTCCGGTATCGGTGCCGGTCACGCCGAAGCGGATCGGCCTAGTCATCAACTGGACCACCGGTGCTGAGCGCGTCGGCGCGTGCGCCACCCAGGAAGCGGTGCATCACGGCGTACACGAGATCGATCTCCTCGTCGGTGATGCAATAGGGCGGCAGGCAGTATGCCACGTTGCCGAGCGGGCGGAGCAGCACGCCTTCCTGCAGTGCATAGGCGGCGAGCTCGCGGCCGATGTCGCTGAGATAGCCGGCCGGCGCGTCGAGTTCGACGGCGGCAATCGTCCCGATCTGTCGAACGGCACGCACGCCAGTGAGGCCGCGCAGCGCATCGAGATGACGGGCATGCGCCACTTCGATGCGAATCCGATCATCCTCGCAGTCTTCGTCGAACAGTTCGAGCGACGCCAGTGCCGCCGCACAGGCGATCGGATTCGCCGTATACGAGTGACCGTGAAAGAAGGTCTTCGTGCGGTCTTCGCTGCGAAAGGCGTCAAAGATGTCCTCGGTGGCCGCCGTAGCGCCCAGCGGCAGCACACCTCCGGTGAGTCCCTTCGACATGCACAGTAAGTCGGGACGGACGTCGGCGCGCTCGCAGGCGAACAGCGGCCCGGTGCGCCCGAAGCCGGTGAGCACTTCATCGGCGATGAGATGCACACCGGCAGCGGCCGTGCGCGCCCGGATGTCCTGCAGCACCTGCTCATCCCACACGCGCATGCCGCTCGCGCCCAGTACCAGCGGCTCCACGATCACCGCTGCCAGCTCCGTGCCGCGCTCGGCGATCAGCGCATCGAGCGCCGCAATGGTATCGCCCACCGACGGGTCGGGAAGCCGCGCCACTTCGAACAGCAGCGGCTCGTACATCTGCGTAAACACGCCGCGCCCGCTGGCCGCCATCGCGCCAAACGTGTCGCCGTGATACGCGTTGTCGAGCGCCGCGATCAGGCGCCGCGGCTCGCCACGATTGGCAAACGACTGCAGCGACAGCTTGATGGCGACTTCGACGGCAGTGGATCCGTCGTCGGAAAAGAAGATTTTGGACAGGCCACGCGGCAAACGCTGCACGAGTCCTGCCGCGAGCGCCGTGGCCGGCTCGTGCGTGAAGCCCGCGAAGATGACCTGATCCAGACGCTTCGCCTGCTCGGTGATGGCATCGACGATGTTGTCGTGACAATGACCGTGCGTCGTCACCCACCACGACGAAATCGCATCGAGGATCGGGCGCTCGTTGGCATCATACAGCCAGGCGCCCTTGGCACGAACGATCGGCACCGGCAGCGGCGCTTGATGATGCTGCGTGTACGGATGCCACACGTGCGCCGCGTCATGCAGCAGTACGAGCTCGGCTACGGTTTGAATCGGCACGTCGGATTCGTCGTCATCGTACTCATGGTTCATTCAGGCATCCCGCGCATGGCGTCAATGAGGTTGGCCGCAAGGTTGTCCACGAGTTCCATAGGATGGATCGCCGATACCGAAATGCGGAGGCGGGAGGTGCCGGTCGGGACGGTGGGCGGTCGCACACCGCCAATTAAAAATCCCCGACGACGCATATCGGCCACCAACCGCATGGTATGCATCGGATCGCCGATCATGATCGGAATGATATGCCCATCACTCATGCCAGGCGCTTCGCGTCCGGTTCCGCGCAGGCGTTCGCGCAGACGTGTGCGCAGGCGCGTCGCGCGCGCGCGGACCGCGTCACGACGCCACGACTCCACCTGCACGATACGCAGCGACTCGAGCGTTGCGGCGGCAATCGCTGGCGGAGTGCCGGTCGTGAAAATAAAGGATCGCGCGCGATTGGTGAGGAAGTCCACCAACCGCTGCGAACCCGCCACATACGCGCCCGACGTGCCCATCGCCTTGCCAAGCGTTCCCACGATGACATCGATCTGTCCGGTCATCCCGAAATGTTCGACCGAACCCGCGCCTGATGCGCCCAGCACACCGGTGCCATGCGCATCGTCCACATATGTCCACGCGTCGAATCGACGCGCCAGTGGTACGAGCTCGTCGAGCGGGAAAAGATCTCCGTCCATCGAGAAGATTCCTTCCACTACAATCAGGGCGCGACGGAACTGGTGGCGGTCGGCCTCGAGCAGGGCGGCCAAGGCGTTGATGTCGGCGTGCGGGAACACACGGATCGTCGCCTTCGAGAGCCGACAGCCGTCGATCAGTGACGCGTGACTCAGCGCGTCGGAATAAATCACGTCGCGGGGACCGACGAGTGCTGGAATGGCACCGACGTTCGCCATGTAGCCCGACGGGAACAGCAGCGCCTGCTCGCAGCCCTTGAAGCGCGCCAAGGCGCGCTCGAGGACCTCGTGAATCGGGTGATTCCCCGAGATAAGCCGCGCCGCGCCGGCGCCTACGCCTTCGGCCTGCAGCACGGCGCTGGCGGCACGGGCCAGTCGCGGATCAGCCGCGAGACCGAGATAGTCGTTCGACGCGAAGTCGGCGATGCGCTCGCCGTTGAGCAGCACCGTGCCGGCGCGGCGCTGATGCACCTGTCGCAGTGTACGACGAAGTCCGGCACTTTGCAGCGCCTGCAGCTCCTCGTCGAGCGCCGCCTCCATGCCGCGTGTTTCGACGGCATCGGCTGAAGCAGTGGAGTTGACCATAAGGCTGCTCACCGAATGACGAACGTGAGGTGCTTGCTGGTTGGATGCGCCGTGCAGGCGCCACCAAAGGTACCCGGTGGCACGGTGTACTCGGTCTGCTCACCCGCCGGGATGTTGAACATCGCCAGCTGATGCGTGACCGTGTCTTCGTTGACCACGCGAATCGTGCGCCGCGCTCCACCGCCGCCAACGAGTACCGTGTCGCCTAGCGCTGCCGTGCGGCCATAGGCGTTGGTGACCATCGACCCGCCGCCCCGCGTTATGCGGATGAGCGTGTCGGGACGCGGCCAGCTGAACCAGGCGAGCGCAACGCTCACGGTGACAACGGCGAACAGCATCGCCACGCGCGGGGCGCTCATGGCGTCTTGACCGGGACCGTCACGGTCACGTCGGTGCTGTCGCTGAACCGCAGGCGCAGTCGTACGCTGTCGCCGACCACGAGTGCACGGCGCAGGTCGATGAGCATCACATGGAGCCCACCCGGCGCCATCGTGACAACGTCACCGGCGGGAATCGGCAGTTCGATGCGCGGCATCATGTGCACCATGCCGTCCTGCTGCATCGTCTCGTGCATTTCGGCCGCCGCGGCGTTTATGGAGGTGACGCCGACCAGCGTGATCGACACGGTGTCGTTGTTGTCGATCTCCATGTATGCGCCGCTCGTAGCGCCCGAATCGGCAATCCGTGCCCAGCTCTGGCGCACCTCCACTCGCGGCACGGGCGCCGCGGAACGGGTCGTGCACGCGCTCGCGCCCGCGGCCACGGCTATGGCCACAACGATCAGGCGCAACGGAGGACTAGCACGCAAAGTCATAGCAACCGCTCGAGGTCAGCCGCCAAGGCGTCCCACCCCGTTCCGAAAGGGTACAGCGCCACCAGCTTGCCGTGCGAATCCACGAGAAAGACCTGTGACGAATGGCTGACGAGATATTTCGTGGCGTTCGTTCCCGCCTCGCGCGCGGCGGCGACGCCGAAAGCGTCCATCATGCGGGATGTCGTGAGGGCATCACCGGAAACGCCCTCAAACGAGGCGTCGTACATCCGCGCATATCGCTCGGCGACCGCCGGCGTGTCGCGATCAGGATCGACCGTGACGAACACGAAGCGCACGGCCTTCGCATCGTCACCCAGCCTGGCACGCACGCGCTTCCAGTCGGCGAGCGTGGTGGGGCAGACGTCGGGACAATGCGTGTAGCCGAAGAACAGCACCATCGGCCGACCGGTTTCCGGCGCCGTGCTGAAGGTGGACCCATCGGCGCGCGTGAACGAAAATCTGGACATATCGCGCGGGGGATCCAGCGCCATGCCCTTAAAACCGCCGGACAGGTCGCACGCGGCCAAGAACACGGCGCCCACGAACAGTGCGCCAACGCGCGTCGTGCGACGCCACGTCACGCGGCGGCGCATCGCGCACACTGCCCGTACAACGTCACGTCATGCGACTCCAGTTGAAAGCCGGCGGGCGTGAGTTCGCGCAGATCGCCAGGACATCCATGGATTTCGAACACGCGGGCACAGCTCCGACAACGAAAATGATGATGATGCGCGATGTCTGCACGCTCGTAGCGCGGCGCTTCGCCGGGGAGTTCTACGGGGACCAGCCAGCCGGTTTCCACCAGCGCATTGATCGTGCGGTAGACGGTGGCGATGCCGAGCGTCGCCATCTGCTCCCGACCGGCTTCGAGCACTTCCGTAGGCCCCAGCGGACGGGGCGTCACCTCGAAAACCTGCCGGATCGCATCGCGCTGTTTCGTGTTGCGTTCCATCACTCAAATATGTACGGGGACCGAGTGGCGTGCAGGGCTGGCGCGGCGTTGATTTCGCGGTCATGACGTCCGCCAATTCTGAGCGATCCCGTTGGATTCAGCTCCTGATCCTCGCCGTCGTCGCCCTCGCGATCGCGCATGCGCTCGATGCGACGGCGTGGCGCTCTGCACGACTGCTGTCCGTGAACGACAAGGACTGGGGTCGCTTGTTTCGCTCCATGGGATATCTCCCCACGTGGGGCGTGATCGCCATGGGATTCTGGTTGCAGCAACCTGACCACCCGCGGCGAGCGGCGTATGCGTGGGCACTGGTTCTGGGCCCAGCGCTGGGTGGCGGCATCGCGGAACTTCTCAAGCTCTTGATTCGCCGGTTGCGACCGAACGCCGACGTGTTCGAGTACGCGTTCCGTCCGTTCGCGGACGGGCCCCTGTCCAATCGTGGGATGGGAATGCCGAGCAGTCATGTACTGGTGGCATTCGCCGGGGCAGCGGTGCTGGCGCAGCTGTATCCGCGCGCGCGCGGGCTGTGGTACACGTTGGCGGCGGGGTGTGCCGCGACGCGCGTGCTGGCGATGGGGCATTTCTTAAGCGACACGGTGGCGGCGGCGGTACTCGGGGTCATGGTGGGTGGCTGGGTCTGGGACAGGGCCAATCGCGAAATCGCCCCGCCATCCGTCCCTTCCACTTGATAGCCGCTTCGCAATAAGGCTATCATTCGCGCATGTCGTACACACGGTCGATGGTCGAATCACACGGCCGCCACGCGCACGCGCGATGACGCACGCCCTGCTGTTCGCCAGCCTGGCCGCGTTGGGCACGGGGCCACTGGTGGCGCGCGCCGCCAAGGCTCGGCCCCAGATGCTGGCCTTCATCGACGGCTTCGTGTTGGTCACCATTGGCGGGCTGGTTTTGCTCGATGTGATGCCGCACGCGCTCGAGCATCGCGACCTGTGGGCGGGGGTATTCATGCTCGTCGGCTTCACCCTGCCAAATCTGGCCGAACGCCTGTTCCGGTTCGGCGTACAGCAAACGCATACGGCGGTGCTGTTGCTGGCGCTCGTGGGCGTCGCCATCCACTCGGCGCTCGACGGCAGCGCGCTTGCCCAGTCGGAGGCAAACCCATCCAGCCTGATCGGCTACGGCGTGGTGCTGCATCAGCTCCCCGTCAGTCTCATGGTGTGGTGGGTGCTCAGCGACCGGCCGCGCGCGGTCACGTGGTTCGTCTTGCTGCTGATGGCCCTCACCACGTTCGTCGGATATTTCGCGGAGCCCACGATTTTTGCGGCGCTGCCCGACCGCGCCGGCGTCTGGTTCGAAGCGGTGGTTGGTGGCTCCTTGCTGCACGTGATCGCGCATCCCGCCCATTCGCACGCGCATGATGAGGAGCATGGTCACGCGCATGCTCACGCCCATGCTCACGCCCATGACCACGCGCCTGACCACGCCCACGCGCATCGGACGCCGGATTCAGTGGATGCGGCGCATGACGAAATCCTGCTCGACGCGGAAACGCGCGTCCCCAACGGTGTCGGCGCATTGTTTGGTATCGCACTGCTGGTCGTGCTGCACCTGAGTCAGAGTGGTCAGGTGCACGCGTCGATGCGGGCCGTGTGGACGAGCTTCGAAGGGCTGGCGCTCGAGAGCGCCCCTGCCTTGCTGGTCGCGTATTTGATGGCCGGCCTCGTGCACGCGTTGGTGGCGCCGGGCAAGCCCGCGCGGTTGAATCGCGGGTCCACGGTTCGCCAAGGCCTCGCCGGTATGGCATTCGGATTGCCGCTGCCGATCCGCTTGTGCGGTGTCCTGCCTCGGTACGAAGGGCTTGTGAAGCAGGGCGTGTCGACGTCGGCGGCCGTGGCGTTTCTTGTTGCCACACCCGAACTCGGTATCGATGCCGTGTTGATGTCGATCCCCTTGCTGGGCGGGCCGTTTACCCTCGTGCGGGTCGCGGCCGCCGCCACCGTGGCCCTGGTCGTGGCGTTGGCCATGTCGCGTTTCTCGGCGCGTTTCTCCGCGCGTTACTCGGCGCCTCGCACCGCGGTCCGCTCGCTGCCCGTGGCGGAGCTCGCGGACACCCTCCCCGTGCGCCGCCGCCTGCACGTGGCGATGCGCAGCGGGTTCGCCGATATGGTGGATCACACCGCGCCGTGGATACTGGTGGGACTGATCCTCGCCGCGTTGCTGGGGCCACTCATGGAAGGATCGTGGATGACGCGACTTCCCGCCGGGGTGGATGTCCTGCTCTTTGCCGCGATCGGCTTGCCCCTGTACGTGTGCGCGTCGGCGTCCACACCGCTGGTGGCGGTGCTGGTTGCCGCCGGCGTGTCACCGGGCGCCGGCCTCGCCCTCCTGATCACCGGACCGGCCACGAACATGGCCACGATCGGCATGCTGTCGCGGTTGCATGGCGTGCGCTTCGCGTACGCCTTCGCGGTGGCCATGATCGTGGCGGCGATCACCCTCGGACTGCTGGTGAACGCGGTGCTTCCGGCCGGATCCATGCCGACATTGTCGCAGGCTTCGCTCAATACGACGTCGCCGCTTGAGCTGTTCGCGGTCATCGCGCTCGCCGCCCTTTATGCGGCCTCGGTGCTGCGACGTGGCGCCCGCGGCTTTCTGGGAGAACTCCACCTGACACACGCGTGATGTCCCGCGGCGTCCGCGCATGATTCCGCTCGTGCTGATGGCCGGCTTCCTCGGCGCCGGCAAGACGCGTTTTCTCACGACCCTCATCCCGCAGCTGCTCGCACGCGGGGTGCGCGTCCGGATTGTGCTGAACGACTTCGAGAACGCCAAGATCGATGCGGCGAGACTCGGCGAACTCGACGCGCTGGTGACGCCGCTCAACGGCGAGTGCGTGTGCTGCGGGTCGCTCCGCGAGCTGCTGGACACGCTGCAGTCCGTGCCGCACGATCCGGGCAGCGTCATGCTGATCGAAGCCAATGGTGCCACCGAAACCGACGAGCTGCTCGGCTATCTCACCACCGACACGACCCTTACCCGTTTCACGCTGCCGTTGCAACTCACCGTGATCGATGCCGCCCGCTGGCAGAAGCGCTGGTGGAACAACGCGCTCGAGGCAGCGCAGACCACGACGGCCACGCATGTGTATCTCAATTGGACCGACAGGCTGTCCCCCAATCGACGTCGCGCCGTGGAGCTGAGTGTGGCAACCGTGAATGCCCGCGCGGCCTTTACCACGCCAGCGGAATTCGCCGGCACGCTCCAGGCCCTCGCGGAGTCGGTTCGCGACACGGAACGACGCCGAACGCTAGGCGTTGCTCAGGTGCACCGGCACGGTCGCGGGCACACGCACCCCTTCGGAAGCGTTGCCCTGCCGCTCCCGCGGTTGGTCGAGCGGACACGCTTCCTCACCTTCGTGCAGGCACTCCCGCCAGCGGTTGTGCGCGCCAAGGGGCTGGTCCGCTTCGCTGATCGGCCGGCCGACATGTTCGTCTGGAATCGTGTGCCGGGGCGCAAGAAAGTGCAGCTTGATGAATCGTCGCCGCATGCTGACGCCGAGGCGACCGCGCTGTTTATCGGAGTCGGGATGTCACTGGATGATCTCGAATCGCGGATTGCGATGCTGGCGTTGGCCCACGTCTGAGCATCGGCCCCCGGCATTTCTCCGGGCGCGTTCGTGTAGCAGATTACCTGAGCTGTATTCCTCGCTTCCGGAGCATCCGTCGTGATTCGTCGTTCGCTTGTTCGCCCGTTTGTCGTGGTCGCCGCGTTGGCGGCCGGAATTCCCGCGCTCGCGTCGGGCGCTGTCCGCTCGGGCGCCATCGCGCCGTCGGCGTCTGCGCGGCATCTCAAGCTCGTGCGCTCATTCCC
Organism: Gemmatimonadota bacterium; assembly: GCA_031363815.1. GTDB lineage: Bacteria > Gemmatimonadota > Gemmatimonadetes > Gemmatimonadales > Gemmatimonadaceae > Gemmatimonas. The sequence goes on along the minus strand of JANLVC010000147.1, from coordinate 7,532 downwards.
GGCGGCCGACACGGTAATGGCCACGTCGCCGGAAAAGGTCACGATCGAGCTCAGTGAAGCGGTCGAACTCACCGGTGCCAGTCTCACGCTGGCCAAGCAGGGCGGGGCACCGATCGCGCTCGGCGCACTGCGACGCGAGCCGTCAGCGCCGAAGGTGCTGCGCGCCGACGTGACCACGACGCTGGCCAGTGGTGGCTACGTCGTGTCGTGGCGCACCATGTCGAAGGACGGACATGTGGTGAAGGGGACCTTCGGGTTCCGCGTAGACGCCGCGAAGTAAGAGACGTACCGGTGGAGTTCGCGGCACCGCTCGCGCGCCTGCTGCTGTACCTCGGCGCGACGCTGTCGATCGGCCGCGGCACGCTCACGTTTCTCGACAGAGACGCGAGCGGTTCACCGCGTGCGGTGCGTGTGTCGCTCTGGCTTGGCGCGATGGCCCTGATCATCGCGCCGTTGGCGCTGCTGCTGCTGCAGCAACAGGCGCTCGAGCTCTCATCGGCCGAGTTGCCGGGGCTGTTGCGCGAGACCACGTGGGGACGCGGATGGACGCAGTTGGCGATTCCTTGCGCGTTGTCGGCGATGTTGCTGCCCATGCGGAGCACGCGCACCACCTCGTTACTGCTGCTCATGGCGGCGCTCGGTGTGGCGGCCGGCATGGGCGGACTCGGGCACGCGGCCGCCGATGAACAGTGGCCACTGGCCTCTCGCGTGTTCGACGCCATGCACGTGGCGGGCGTGGGCGCGTGGATCGGCGGCCTGCTGCTGATGGTGCTGGCGAGCGCGGGGGATGCGGGACCCACGGATGCCGAATGGCGCGGGTTCAGTCGCACCGCGACGATCATGGCGCCGGTCGTGATACTGTCAGGGGTAGGCAGCGCGTGGCGTCGCGTGGGCGCGAGCGGGCCGGCCGAGATACTGGCGACGGACTACGGGCGGCTGCTCGTGCTCAAGATTGCCCTCGCCTTCATAGTGCTGGCGATGGGCGCCACGCAGCGGCGCCGCCTGTCGGTGGGGATGGCGCCGACGCGGAAGGCCGTGCTCTGGGAGGTGCTGATCGCGGGGGGCGTGTTCGGCGTCACGGCGTGGATGACCGGGATGGAGCCGCCAGAGGCGTAAGGCGGGGGCGTAAGGCGGGGGCGTGGACACAGGAAAGCCCGCGAGCATGGCTCGCGGGCTTCTCCGTACCACATCGCGCGGCTTAGCGGTTGTAGCGCTTCTTGAACTTGTCGACGCGACCCTGCGTGTCGATGAGGCGCTGCGTGCCGGTGTAGAACGGATGCGAATCGGCGGTGATTTCGAGCAGGATGAGGGGATACTCGTTCCCGTCGTCCATCTTGATCTTCTGCTCGCTCGTCATGGTGGAGCGCGTAATAATCGTCACGCCCGTGGACGAATCCTTGTACACCACCGAATGGTACGGCGGATGAATGCCTTCCTTCATGGTAACTCCAGCATGCGCCACCATTTCCGGCGGGAGCGCGTTTCTAAATGGGGGTCCGATCGACAGGGCAAAGCCCACGCGATGCGGTCGCCTGTTTCGGCGAGCCTGAATAGATCACCGTTTCGAGGGGCAAGGTCAAGCGGTCCGGTCCTTTTCCGCTCGGTTTTCCCGGTTAATGGAAACCAAATATTGATGGGGCGCCTACTCCGCTCGCCCGATCAGGTCGCCGTAGCCAATGATCGCCCCGTGCGCCGCGTCCCCGACCAGCACCCCGACCAAGCTGGCAAGCTGCCCCATCGTCAAACCCGACCGCGGGACCCCAAACCGGTTGGCGTAGCGGTCGACGAGATGCTCGGGCACCTGTGCGGGCTGCGCTGACGGCGAGCGCCACGACGAGGCAATGCCGGCCATGCCAAGGATTGGGGGCGTGGAAGCCTCTGGCCTTACGCGCAACGCGCGGAGAGACAAGGTTGGTAAGGTTATCCCGATCTGCCAACACGCCGTCGTGGCTGAAACCGGCACGCGGGCCTGGCGTACGGCCGATTGGGAGTCCGAACCCGCCGGAACGCTGCGCACGCACCTCAATCGTCGACTATATGCAGGATATCCCCGCTGTCCCGGTTCCGCCTCCCGTTCCCACGCCACTGCCCGTGCCGTTCGTGGTGCAAACGGCGACTGGCCAGATCGTGGGAGCGCCGACCGAGGTGTATCAGGGCGCACTGGCGCAGCGGCGCGAGCTGCGGAATCAGCTCGAACGCCTTGAGGAGCAGCGGCAGGAATTGCGAAACGAGATCAACAGCGATGAAAACGCCAACACCGCGGCCAGTAGAGCCGGGGTAGACGCGCGCATCAAGGTGATCGATGCACGCATCAGTGTCGTCGACCAACAGCTGGCGAAAGCCGACGCCGCCGTCGCGCAGGCGTCGGCCCTCCCCGGCGCCACAGCGGAACCGCCGCGTCCGGTGCGAAGCGGACCGCCGGACGAGATCTTCGCCATCCCGATTGTCTTCACCCTCGCCGTGCTGATGCCGATCTCGATCGCCTACGCGCGTCGCATCTGGAAGCGTGGCGCCACGGTCGTTGCCCCAGTCCCCAACGAGGTGGCCGATCGCCTTGAGGCCATGGGTCTGGCTGTCGAGTCGATCGCCATCGAGGTCGAGCGCATCGGCGAGGGGCAGCGATTCCTCACCCGCGTGATGTCCGACAAAGGGAAGAGCCTGGGCGTGGGGGCGGCTGAGCCTTTTTCGGTGCCGCAGGTGCATGGCGAAGCGGTCGCCGTTCCCCGGTACGTGCGCTAGCCGCACTCCGGCCACGCGCGAGTACTGCACTCGCATTGCCTCACGTCGGGATCTCTCGGGACCCCAATGCAACCCTTGGCGTGGGCCCGCTGTCTTTCCAGCGCACATGTATGCGCATCGCGACGACACCAGTGGGCGGCGACAGTGTCCATGACTGACAGGGACCTGGTTGACCGGCTCAGGACGGGGGACCACACGGCGGAACGGGATTTTTACGACCGCCACGTGGACCGCGTGTATCGACTCATTCTCCGAATGAGCGGACGTCCGGAGCTGGCCCAGGAGTGGACGCAGGACACCTTCATCCGGGCGTTCAGCCGGATCGAACAGTTCCGCGGCGACTCCGCCGTGTCGAGCTGGCTGCACACGATCGCCGTCTCGATCACGTTGAACGGTTTGCGCACTCAGAAACGCCGCGATGCCTTCGCGGCGCCCCTCGAGGACGCAATCACCGTGGCACAGGCGTCGGTGGAATGTGAACCGGATCTCAAGGTGCGCCTGAAGGCTGCGATTGAGGCCCTTCCCGCCGGCGCGCGCGCCGTGTTCGTGATGCACGACGTGGAAGGGTTCACGCACGAGGAGATCGGTGAGGCGCTCGGTGTCGCCATCGGCACCAGCAAGTCACAGCTCTTCCGTGCCAGAGAAAAGCTCCGGGTGGCGCTGGCCGCCTTCGCCCCCCGGCAGCTCGGCAAGGAGTTGGCATGACCGATCGACCACCGCACCACGACAATCGAAACGATAATCGAAACGACAGTCGACGCGACGACGAACAGGACGCGCCGCTCGAGCTCTGGATGCTTGAAATGGCGCGCAACGCGGTGCATGACCTCGACGCTGAGGTCGTAGTGCCGCGCGACATGATGTGGGCGCGGATCAACCGCGAACGTCGCGCGTCGTCACCGCGTGTGAAGCGCTCGTTCCCATGGACCCGTGTCGCGGCGGTCGCTGCGGTGCTGATTGGTGGCGTCGCGATCGGTCGCTATGTCGTCCCTGCCGCGCCCCCGACGATCGCGCCCACGACGATCGCGGCAACGGACAGCGCGCAGCGCTCGAACGATCGTGTCCGCAACGCGACGGGGCTCGGTCCTGATGCCCTCGCGGAGCTGCCGCAATCGAACGACCCGGTGCGCGTGGCGATGGGCGAACATCTCGCGCGTACCATCGCGCTGCTCACGACGGTGCGCGATCACGATCCGTCAATGGGGCCAGGTGCCGATGTGTCCTCGTGGGCGCGCGATCTGCTCAGCACCACGCGCCTCCTGCTCGATGCACCGCAACTGCGCGACGAACGCACGCGCCGCTTGCTGCAGGATCTTGAGCTCGTGCTCGCGCAGATCATCCAGGCGCGTGGCTCCGCGCCGGAGACGCAACGCGCACCGAAGGAAACCATTCGCGAAACCAACCTCCTCCCGCGGATGCGCGCCGTCGTCACGGCGTCGCGTCCGGTCGAGGAAACGATCAACGGTTTGACCTACGGAGGAGACTGATGTCTCGCATTGTCCGCTTTACCGCAGCGCTCTCACTCTGCGCCGGCACACTGACCGCGCAGGACCCACCGCGTCTGCCCCGTCCCGCTCGCGGGCCGGTCGCACCGGCGACACCGGCGACACCGGCGACACCGCGTCCGGCTCCAACACCGACGCCGTCGATCTGGTCGATGGATGGGTCGTTCATCGAACCGATGTGGCGTGCCGATGTACAGCGCGAGGTGTCGCGTGCTGCCCGGGCCGGGGTTGAAGCGGCGCGCGCCGGCATTGACGCCGCGAGGCTCGCAATGACCAGTGATGGTGCCGAGATACGGGTTGAGATGGCGGCGCTCGCGCCGATGGCCGATCTGTCCGGGCTCGCCAGACTCTCGGAAATGAGCGCGCTCGCCGCCGTGGACGGCGTCGTAAATCTCTCGGGATTGTCGATGTCGCGCTCACGTGGCTATCGCACGGAGGCGCCGGAGCCGTGGGCCCAGGCCGATCCCGCCGACTCGCTCTATCGCGAGGCCCGCAAGGCGCTCTCAAGCGATGCGTATCGCAAGGCGGCTGACATGTTCAATCAAATCTGGCGCCGGTACCCGAACAGCGCGTACACGCCAGATGCCTACTACTGGCAGGCGTTCGCCCTGCAGCGTCTCGGCGGTGATCAGAATCTCGGCGAAGCACTCGCCACACTTGAGACGCAGGTGCAGAAGTTCCCCAAGGCCGCCACGCGTGGTGATGCCGCCGCGCTCCGGGCTCGTATGGAAGGGGTGCTGGCGCGTCGTGGCGATCAGGCCATGGCCACCACGCTCATGGGCCGCGCCGAGAGTGCGACGCGTGATGGATGCCCGCATGCCAACGATGATGAACGCATTGATGCACTGAACGCCGTCACGCAGATGGACGCCGACAGGGCGATGCCGATACTCAAGAAAGTGCTGGCGCGTCGCGAACCCTGCACGCAACAGCTCCGTCGTACCGCCGTCTGGCTGGTGGCGTCTCGGAAGCAGCCGGATGCCGCCGGGATCCTGATGAACGTCGCGAAGACGGATCCCGACAAGGAGGTGCGTGAACAGGCGGTGTTCTGGATGGCCAACGTGCCGACCGACGAAGCCACCGGCATGCTGATCGACCTGGCGCGTCGTGGTGATGATCTGGATCTGCGCAAACGCGCGGTGTATGCGCTGTCGCGGTCGAAGCAGCCGCGCGCCGCCACGACGCTGCGTGAGATCGCGCTCGATGCCAACTCGCCGGTCGCGCTGCGTGGCGATGCGATGCAATGGTACATGTCGGGCTCCGGTCACAGCGCCGACGAGAACATGTCGTTTCTGATGGACATGTACGGCAAAGCCGACGAGCAGCAACTCAAGATGCGCGTGCTCTCGCAGATTGCGTCACGCCGCACGGATGAATCGCGCGACTTCCTCGTGACGCTGGCCACCAATCCGCGCGAGTCGATGGATATCCGACGCATGGCGGTGTCGGTGATTGGCAGCAATTCGATGTGGGCCTCGGCACGCGTAGCCGGCACACTCACCGGGCAGTCCGTGGCGACGACCAACTTCAACACCGCCGCCGCGTTGTCAACCACGGTGTCGCAGCTGACGACGATCTACGAAAAGTCCCCGGACATCGAAATCCGTCGTCAGGTGTTGAGCTCATTGGGTTCGATGCGCGACAACGCCGGCATCGACAAGCTGATCGACGTGGCGCGCAACGAAAAGAATCTCGAGTTGCGCAAGGCCGCAGTGAGCATGCTGACGCGCACCAAGGATCCGCGCGCGCTGGCATTGCTGCAGGAGATCATCGACCGATGAACGCCACGGCGAAGGGCATCGCGCTCGCTGCAACGCTCGTGCTCTCGTCGTCGTTCGCTGCTTCGCCCGTCCAGTCGCAGACACTCGGCTCGCGCATCGAGGCGGTGCGCGATGGCCGGGTGCGAATGACCTTCGCCGCGCGGTCGGGTGTGTGCGGCAACGGTAACAGCTGGTATCGCTCGCGCGACGGCGGACGGTCGGGGCAGTTCAACGGCATGTGGAACGGCGGCAATGACGTTGACAACACCTGCGAGCAGGGACCGGTGCGCGTGGTGGTCGTGCGCGAGGCCGGCGACACCAAGGAGATCCGTACGTACGTGGGTGGGCGTTGGCGCGCCGACACTGGTATTACTGACCTCGGCGCCGTGTCCGCCGTGATCGCCGGTGTGTGGCTGCTGCAACAGGCCGAACGCGGAGCCGATCGACCGGCGCGCGGTGCGTTGACGGCGGCCACGCTCGCGGACTCGGTGGATGCCGCCACGACGCTCCTGCGGATCGCCAAGGACGACTCGCGCAGTCCGGAGGTACAGGCGAATGCCGTGAGCTGGCTTGGAGAAGTGGCGGGTGATCGGGTGTCGAGCGCCCTCGGTTCGATTGCGTACGAACCCGGTGACCGCGAGCTCCGGCGCACGGCGATCAACACGATCAGCCGACGTCCGGCCGAAGAAGCGGTGCCCGCGTTGATCAAGATGGCCGAGTCGCTGCTCGACAAAGAGCTGCGGCGCACGGCGGTGCAGGCGCTGGCGCGGATCAAGGATGCGAGGGCGATGGCGTGGATCGCTGGGAAGGTGGCGAAGCCATAGGGGTGGTGAACGGCCCCCTGCCTCCTCGGCAGTTGGCAGTTTGGGAACCGGGGCCCATACTACCGCACCCCAACCCGCCCCCATGCCCCGATTCCGCTGTATCGCCGCGGCGCTTGTCCTCGGCGCCTCCGCTCTCTCCGCCCAAGCCCCCGCCGAACCGGCGCGGGTGCGCTGGGAACGCCAGTGTCAGATCCGCAAGGACAAATTCGACAACATCCTGCCGCGTGCGATGCGCGAGAACGGCGTCGACATGTGGATCGTGATGCAGAAGGAGAATCAGTTCGATCCCATGTACGAGGATCTGGGTCGCGGCTATGTGGGCAGCGTAGGCTACTACATCTTCACCGATCGCGGTGGTGATCGCATCGAGCGCGCCGCGATCGGCGTGAGCGGCTATCTGCTCGAGCAGTGCAAGGTGTACGACATCGTGCGTGGCTTCGCGCCGCTCAAGGCATTCATCACCGAGCGCACTCCGAAAAAAATTGCGCTCAATATGTCGGAGGACGTCGGTGCGGCCGATGGCTTGTCGAAGACGTCGTACGATCGACTCGTAAAGGAGATTGGGCCGGAGTTTGCGTCGCGCGTGGTGTCGGCGGAAAAAGTGGTGAGCGACTATCGCTCGGGCTTCACGGCGTCGCAGATGGTGGCGCTGGGTGAAGCCGGCGAGATTTCGCGTCGCATCGCCCAGCGGGCGTTGAGCAACG
>JANLVC010000145.1:0-6993 GCA_031363815.1 Gemmatimonadota bacterium | reverse complement strand
TTGGGTTCTGGGTGATTCTGCAGCCGATCAAACCCACCACCGAAACGACAAGGGAGGTCTGGGCATACCGGCCAAGGATAGGAGCCGCCCGGATTCTCCGACCGTCTGCTTACCTACTCTTTAACCGGTCGCAGCACTAGTGTGGTTGCGCTAAGGCGCGTACCACTTTGCGTGCTCCCGGGCTTTACGAACGCTGCTTGAGCGTGATCTCGTAAAGCCTCGACCAGAACTTTCCGGTCACGAACAACCGGTCGCGGGCGGCATCGTACGCGATGCCGTTCATCACGTCTTCGTTGCCGGTGCGATCGATCGATGGAAGAATGCCCTTCAAGTCGATCCATCCCGTCACGTTGCCGGTGGCGGGATCGATGCGGGCGATCTGCTCGCTCTGCCAGATGTTTGCCCAGATCTCGCCCTTCACCCATTCGAGCTCATTGAGCTGCGACACCGGTGTGCCGTGATCGGACACGGTGATCGACTTCTGCACGGCGAACGTGGCCGGATCACGCCACACGAGCGATGACGTGCCGTTGCTCATGATGATCGCCGTCCCATCGGTGGTCAGTCCCCACCCCTCACCCTCGTACGTAAACTGGCCCGTGCGTTTGAAGGTTTTCCAGTTGTACGCGAACGCCGCGCCGGACGTCCACGTGATCTGCAACAGCTTCTCGCCCAGCAGCACGATGCCTTCACCGAAGTGCGGCGCTTCGAGATCCTGCTGACGGATCACCCGGCCGGTGGTGAGCTCGACTTCGCGGATGTTGGACTGTCCCACCTGACCGGTGCTCTCGAACAGCCGGTCGTCATGCCACACCAGCCCCTGCGTGAACGCCTTCGGATCGTGCGGATAACTCTGCACCAGGTCGAAGGTATAGGTCGGCGTGCGCGCGACCACCGTGCCGGTCGTGTCGCCGCTGGCCGCACTGGCCGCGCCCCGATCCCCGCCACAGGCGCCGAATGCGCCGGCGGTCGATACGAATGCCACCGTGCCGAACAGAATGACGGCTGATGTCGTGCGCGAACGTCGCATGCCGGAGAGAATGGCCATCGATCGGATTGCAGCAGGAGGAGAACGAACGGGGACAACGACGGATACACCATAAAGGATACGAACGGCCAACGGATAACAACGAATCCGCCCTAGTTCACCCACTCGCGCAGGTCACGCAACAACAGCACGAGGTCGGCCAGCTGGTGATTCGCGTTCAAGCCGCTCGGACTCGGCAACAGCCACAACGCCGAGTCGGCGAGCCGCTCGCTTTGCAATCCCAGCGTGGCTTTGGGTTGCCCGAATGCGGTGCGGTAGGCACCGATGCCGAGAAACGCCACCACGCGCGGTCGCTGTGCCTCGACCAACCTACGCAGTCGGCGGCCACCCGCCACGTACTCCTCGGGGCGGAGTTCCGCTGCCGTGGCCGTGGTGCGCTCCACCATGTTGGTGATGCCGATGCCCAGCGGCAGCAGCGCCTGCTCCTCCCACGGCGCGAACAGCCGCGGCGTCATGCCGGCACCGTGCAGTGCCGGCCAGAAGCGGTTGCCCGGCCGGCCAAAGTGATGGCCGATCGCCGCCGTGTAGAGCCCCGGGTTGATCCCGCAGAACAACACCCGCAGCCCCGGCGCGACTAGGTCGGGCACGATCAACTCGACCGCGGCGGCCAGTTCGGCCTTGGTCGGCCTCTTTGGCGGATTCCTGGGCGACGGCGCGTCAGTCACGGAGCGACTGCTTGAGCGAGGCCAGCGCCGTGAGCGCCTGCAACGGCGTCATCTGATCCGGCTCCAGCGCTCCTACGGCGTGGGCCAAACGGGTCAACGCCGGATCGGGAGCCGGCGGCGAGGCAACCGCCTCGCCGAAGAACCCGAGCTGCGGCGTGGGCACCCCCGAATGCTTCATCTGTGGACCCTTCCGCCGCACGCTCTTCGGTGCGGACAGGCCGTCGGCCGTGAGACGCGCTGCCATCTGTTCCCCTTCGCCCTCCAGCAGCGCCAGCACTTCCTTGGCGCGCGCGATCACCGCGGCCGGCAACCCCGCCAAACGTCCCACCTCGATGCCGTACGAACGATCGGCACCGCCGGGAATAAGCCTGTGCAGGAACAGCACCTGATCGCCCACTTCACGCACCGCCACCGTGAAATTGCGCACGCCACTCAGCTCGCTCGCCAACTGCGTGAGCTCATGATAATGCGTGGCGAAGATCGTCTTGCAGCCGATCGCATCGTGCAGATGTTCGCTCACGCTCCAGGCGATCGACACGCCGTCGTACGTACTCGTGCCACGTCCGATTTCATCGAGCAGCACCAGCGAACGCTTCGTGGCCGTGTGCAGAATCGCGCTCGTCTCGCTCATCTCCACCATGAACGTGGATTGGCCCCGCACCAGATTGTCGCTCGCACCCACACGCGTGAACAAGCGGTCCACGATCGGCAGCTTCGCCCGACGCGCCGGCACATACGCGCCGACCTGCGCCATGAGCTGTATCAGTCCAACCTGTCGCAGGATCGTGCTCTTGCCCGCCATGTTGGGACCGGTCAGCACGATCATCTGCCCGTCTTCGCTCAACACCAGATCGTTCGGGATGAACTTCTCCCGCGCCATCATCCGCTCCACCACCGGATGACGCCCCGCCACGATCTCCATGTCGAAGCCATCATTCAGCTCAGGACGCACGTACTGTTCGCGCTCGGCCACCTCGGCGAACGCCGTGAGCACGTCGATGGTGGCCACACGACGCGCCACCTGCTGCCACCGCCGAATGGCCGCACCCGCATCGCGACGCAACGCTTCGAACAGTTCGCGCTCGCGCGTCTCGATGCGGTCGGCGGCGCTCAACACCTTTTCCTCGTACTCCTTAAGCGCCGGCGTCACGTACCGCTCGGCGCCGGTCAGCGTCTGGCGCCGCTGATAGTCGTCGGGCACCAGATGCTTGTTGGCGTTCGATATCTCGAGGAAATACCCGAACACGCGGTTGTATCCCACCTTGAGCGAGTTGATGCCTGTACGTGCACGCTCGGCGGACTGAATCGTCGCGATCGCGTCCTTGCCGCCGTCGCGCAGCGCGCGCAGTGCGTCGAGATCGGCATCCATGCCCGGCGCGATGGTGTCCTCTTCACCGATCATCATCGGCGGACGCTCCACGAGCATGGTCGTGAGTCGTTCGGCGCAATCGCGACCGTCATCCCAATCGTCAAGCATCGCCGAAAGCAGGCCACCGCTCGAATTCCCCTGGGTCGCATGGGACAGCACGGCGCGCACGGCATCCGCCACCTGCGGCAGGCGGGCCAGCGAATCACCCAGCGCGCGGAGCTCACGGGGCGTGGCCCGTCCGGCGGCCGCTTTGCTGGCCAGTCGCTCCACGTCACGCACGCCGTCGAGCGCGTCGCGCACGCCAGCGCGTCCCACGGAATCACGCACCAGCACCGTTACCGCATCGAGGCGCAACTCGATGGCGCCACGGTCGAGCAATGGTGCCAGCAGCCACTGACGCAGCAGGCGCTGGCCCATCGGGGTGGTGGTGCGGTCGAGCACCGACAACAGCGTGCCCGCCAACTCGCCACCGCGCAGCGATTCCACCAACTCGAGATTGCGGCGCGTCATCTCATCAAGCGGCATCACGCCACCCGGCCGCTCTACGACCGGTCGTGCGAGGTGCGGCAAACCGCCCGGCTGCAATTCCCGCAGATACCGCAGCAGCGCGCCCGCCACGCCGATCGCGCCGACATCTTCGCTCCCCAGTCCGAAGCCTTCCAACGAGCGCACATCGAACTGCCGCGCGAGTTCATCGCCGGCCAGCTGTGCATCGAACTCCCACCCTTCGCGCTCGGTCAGGAGCACGTTGTCCACGGCGTGCATGGCCGCCGCGAGTTCGGGATGCGACGTGCCACGCACGACCAGGAGCTCGCGCGGCGCCAACCGTGCCAGAACCGCCGGCGCATCCATCGGCGTGACCAGAAACAGGCGCCATTCACCCGTGGAGAGATCCGCCGCCGCAATGCCGATCTGTTCGCGCAAACCGTCCCGCGATGTGTCGCGACCCGTAGCGATCGCACACACATAGTTGGCGCGCGCACCGTCGAGCAGATCGTCGGCAAACACCGCGCCGGGGGTGATCGTTTCCACCACTTCGCGCTTTACGAGTCCCTTCGCGAGCTTCGGATCCTCCACCTGCTCGCAGATCGCGACGCGAAATCCCTGCCCCACCAGCCGACGCAGATATTCGGCGGCCGCTTTTACCGGGATGCCCGCCAGCGGTACCGCGGCCGCCCCACCGTTGTTGCGCGACGTGAGCGTGAGACCGATCGCCCGCGACGCCGTTTCGGCGTCGTCGTAGAACATCTCGTAGAAATCGCCCATGCGAAAAAACAGAATCGCATCCTGATGACGTGACTTGATCTCCCGGTACTGCTGCATCAGCGGGGTGGCCGCACCACTCACGGCGCGCGCTCCGCGACGAAGCCGTCGAACCCACGTTTCTTCAGTGTATGCAGCGCGTTGGTCGCTGCCGCGCGCGTGCCATAGTAGCCGACGCGCACGCGGAACGGCTTCTGCCCACCATCGATGCGCGCCGTGATATCACGCGTCGCAAAGCGCTTCACGGCGTCGGCCGCTTCCTCCCGCGTATCGTAGGCCGCCAGCTGCACCGAATAGCGTCCCGCCTGAGCCACGGGCTTCTCCGATGCCACCGGAGCGGACGTCAGGCCGCTCTTGTCCGGTGCTGCTGACGGCGGAATAGTCTTCGCCGCCACGTGTGCCGCCACGTTTGCCGCCACGTTCGTTATTGCCCCCGTGCACCGGCGTTGCAGTTCCTCCGATTGCAATCGCAGTTCACCATCCGGGACCTCGATTCCGCGAAGCGAATCAAGCGCGCTGCAGCCACCCACCATGTTGCGCTCCTCGAAGTAGCTGCGTGTCAGCCACAGCAATCCCTTCGCGCGATACGTGCCGCCCGGAAAATCGCGCAGCAGTCGCGTGAAATACACGCGCGCATCGGCGGGATGTCCCCGCAGCATATCGAGTTCACCCAACCGCACCAGGGCATCGGGCGCGCGCGGAGAAAGCGGCACATCGATCACCAGTCGCTTCCAGTCACGTTCTGCTTCCGCGATACGTTCAGCGAGCACCGCGCGCCAATACAGCGCCTCGGCAAGATCGATGGTACCCACCGGCACCGCACCCACGAGCGAGTCCAGCAGCGCACGCGCGGTGGCACCGTCGCCTCCATCAACCATTGCGCGGGCGCGCGCGGTCGTGCGCTCCACCGCCGGCGTGACCTGCGCCGACACCGTCGTCGCCATAGGCAACATGAACGCGCACACCACCGCCGCCATGACCAGCACACCGACACGAGGGCGCCGCATCAGGCAGCCTTCCGGCGACGCGTGGCACAGAGACCGAGCACGAGTGACATCAGAATTTGCTCCGCATTGGAGACCGTCGTTTCCTTGAGCGCCAAATCGGCTTCCAGCAACAGCGCGAGCGCCTTGTCGCACGAGGCCGCACTCCACTGCTCCGTCACCTTCGTCCACGCCGATGCCGCTTCGCTCCACGGCCGACCGGGATAGCCGCCGGTCTCTTTGAGAAACGCAAAGAACTCCTGCGGCAAGCGGTTGGTGGGGATCCCCGCATCGCGTCGCGCCCGCCCGTAGGCCAGCGCGAATGCTTGCGTACTCAGCATCATCACGACTTGCACCGCGGTAACTTTCGGCTGCCCGAGCACGTGCGCCACCAGCGTCACCGCCGCGGCGACGTCCTGGCGGGCGACGGCGTCGAGCAGATCGGTCACCGTTTCACCGCGTCGGATGCCGACCACCGCCGAGACAATGTCCACATCGATGGTGGCGCGGATGTCGCCGCCGGCACCGAGCACGTAGCTCGCACACTTGTCGAGCTCCGACGCCAGGTGATGCAGGTCGTTCCCCACCGCCTGCTGCAGCAGCTGCGCGGCATCGTCGGCGACGTTGACGGCCAGCACGGTCGTGGCGTGATGCGCAATCCAGCGACGTACGCGCTCCGGCGTGAGCGGTGCAAACTCGAGTACTTCGGATGCCGCCGCGAGCGCTGCGTCGACCTTCGTACCGGCCGGACTCACCAACAGCAGCAACGTGTCGCTGGCCGGACGCTTGAGGTACATGTCGAGCTGCTGTCGCGCCGCTTTCTTGAGCGCGGTCACGTCCCGAAACACGACCGCGCGCTTCTCAGCGAGCATCGGTGGCGTGGAGAGCAGGCTGCTCACCGCTTCGGCATCGAGCTCACTGGCGCGACGGATTTCGCAATTGAAGTCGCGCGTGCTCGGGTCGATCGACGCCTCGAGCAGATCGCGGACCGCGCCATCCTTCAGGTAGTCGTCGTCGCCGTGGAGGTAGTACACCGGCGCGAAGCTCCGCGACTGAATCGCGGCCTGCACGACGCGGAGAGACGACGATTCCTTGGCCATCCCATCAAGATAATCGGCGGTTATGCAGTTCCGCGAACTCCCAAACGAAACTGCCTTACCGCGGATCAACGCGAATGTCCGTCGATCGCCCGGCGCAACGCGACGGATCGTCGTACACGATCATCCCATCAAAGTGTTTGCTGTTCATCTGCGGGCATTCGCGCCCATCGGCGGTGAGGCTGTTCCGCGAACTCCTGAACGAAACTGCTTTCCCGCGGATCAACACGAATGTCCGCCGATCGCCCGGCGCGGCGCGACGGATCGTCGAACACGACCATCCCCTCAAAGGATTTGCTGGTCATCCGAGAGCTTTCGCGCGAATCGGCGGTGAGGCTGTTCCGCGAACTCCTGAACGAAACAGCTTTCCCGCGGATCCACGCGAATGTCCGCCGATCTCCCGGCTTGGGATTTGCTTTCGCTTTGCGAATCCCGAGACTACTCGCCCAACATGAGATCCCCCATGACAAACGCTCTCGACTTCAGCGGCAAGCTTATCGTGATCACCGGCGTTGGACGGACCGGTCAGGTTGGCGAAGCCGTTGCGCTGGCCTTTGCGCAGCGCGGC
>JANLVC010000161.1:0-16915 GCA_031363815.1 Gemmatimonadota bacterium | reverse complement strand
TCTCCACCCGGTAAAACCGTTCGAAAAGCCGAGGCATTTCCGCTGCCGGAACGCCCGTTCCCGTGTCACGGATAACGAGTGCAGCGATGCCCCCGTTTGTCGTATTGAAACGGTTATCTCGCCCTCGAACGTGAACTTCAGGGCGCTCGACAACAGGTTGAGTACGACCTTCTCCCAGATATCGCGGTCCACGAAGACCGGCTGGTCGAACGGTGGGCAACAAACCGTCAGCATTGGCCCGGTACGCTCGACGGCCGCCCGGAAAACACTGGCGAGCTCGCCGGTAAAGGCGGCCAGGTCGGTCGGCTCATATGCGGCCCGAGCGCGACCTGGCGAAGTGACGAGGAGGAGTGACCGAGCATACGTGTCGGGGTCGCTTCCGGCCGAATTCATTGGGGGCACCCTCCTTCCCGGGTGCCGTATTGGTTAGGTTTCGGAAGAAGGTTTTTTGACGCCCATCATCGAAGGTTTTGCCCATGCCGGACGTACTGCAGGAATTTTCCTTCGTTGACCGAGGTCGGACGTTTCAGTGTCGTGTCGCCGCGTCGCGCGTAACAGGACCGGATCCGTGGTGGTGGTTTGAGGTGTCGACCGAACAGCACCAGCGTCATGCGCCGTTCCGCGCCGACGCCGATGACACGCTCGAAGTGGTACAGCAGCGCATGGTGGCCTACTACGACAATCTCCTTGAACGTCGTGCCGCTCCGGTTGTGAAGAAGTGGAGCCGCCCGGCGCCGCAGGCGGCTACGGCGGCCACCGACGACGGCTCTGACGTGATCGAGATGGACGCCGAGACGGAAGAAGTCGTGGCCGAAATCGAGGAAGAGATCGCCGAGCTTCCGGGCGAAGACGAAGACGCGCCAGCGGCCTGATATCGACCTGATGTTGGCTTGAACGTGGAGTGCGGTCGAACACCCCGGCGAAATCGCCGGGGTGTTTTGCGTAGCACGGAATGATCACGCAACGGTTGGCATGCAGCCAGCGACTTTTATCACGAAGGGGACGAACGGTGGGCCGCGTTTTGCAAAGAATGCCGGGTGGTGCGTACCGACAGAGACGATCGGACGCGCACCTCCTGTCGTCTTCACTCGCAACACGAGGGTGCTCCATGAAAAGAACACAGTTGGTCTTCTTGACCGCCGCCATGCTCGCGGCACTGCCGGCGCTCGCTCACGCGCAGCTTACCCTGCTCGGACAGTCGGCCGCGACCGGCGGCGGACTCGGCGCCGTCGCGACGGTACTCACGCTGCAAAATCCCGGCGGCACCACTGCCGAATCGGGCTGCATCGGTCCCACCGGCGTGGACTGTGGCTTCGCCAACGCGAATGTGCAGTCGGGTCAATCGCAATTGCGGTCCGTTACCGAGTTTCCGGGGCTCACGGGTAGCAACTTCCGCCTGTTCTTGAACGCGGCGGAGCCCGGTAACGACAATTCCGTTACGCTCGGCAATGCTGTCGTGCGTCTGTACAGCGGCAACACGCAGGTATTCAGCAGCACCGCGTTAACGGCGCCGCTGACGCTCGACAACGCGTTGCCAGGCACGGGCAATTACGGCTTCTTGTTTGGATTGTCGACCGGCGACCAGGTGCGCTTTAATACGGCGTTGGCCGCAAACCCGAGCGCGATGATCGGTGTCGGGGCTTCGTTAACGAACGTGTCGGGTGGCAACGAATCATTCGCGGTGGGCACCATCGGCGGCGGCGGTGGCGGCGGCACGTCCGTCGTACCGGAACCATCCACGTATTTGCTGATGGCCAGTGGGCTGGTCGCCATCGGACTGCTGCAGCGGAAGCGTCGCACGTCGTAACGAAACGATCGTTCTCGGAATACGCAAAGGGCAGCGGGACTTGAGGGTCGCTGCCCTTTGTGATATGCGTCACGGAGGCGAATGATTGCGATGACTCAGGCGGGGCGTAGCTTTCGCCAAGCAGAGCCGCCACCGCGTCTCAGCCAGTGAAGAACACCGCGGTGCTGTTCACGGGCTGCCCTCTCCAAGCAACGACGTGATGTCCACCGTACCGATCGATACGGGCGCCCTGCGCGCTCGGCTTCAGCGACAGCTCGAGGGGACGTACGTCATCGAGCGCGAGCTCGGTGGTGCAGGATCGTCGCACGTCTTTCTGGCTACGGAAGTTGCGCTCGATCGTGCTGTTGTGCTGAAGGTGTTGCCGCCCGAGCGCACCGCCGACGTCGATGCCGAGCGGTTCCGTCGTGAAATTCAGTTCGCCGCGAGGCTGCAGCACCCGCATCTGGTACCGCTGCTGAGCGCGGCCTGCGTGACGCCCGATAGTGACAGTGATCAGGTGCGCTGGTACAGCATGCCGTATATCGAGGGGCAGACGCTTCGGGAGCTGCTGGTGCGACGGGGGACGCCGCCGTATCCAGAAGCCATCCGCCTGCTGCGTGAAATGGCGTTGGCCCTTTCGTATGCGCATGCGCGCGGGGTGGTGCATCGCGACATCAAGCCGGAGAATGTGCTGCTCAACGACGGCATCGCGATGATCACCGATTTCGGCGTGGCCAAAGCGCTCGACGACGCCAGCGACGCCGCCCTGCGCGCCGGAAAACGCGTCACGACCGTGAGCACGGTGCTCGGCACACCGGACTACATGTCGCCCGAGCAGATCGGGGCCGCGCATGTCGTCGACCACCGCGCCGATCTCTACGCCTTCGGATGTGTGGCGTACGAATTGTTGACCGGTGCTCCGCCCTTCGCGCGATCGTCATTGCGCGCCACGCTGGCCGCACAGCTGGCGGAGACGCCGGTGCCCATCCGACGTCTCCGTCCGGAGTTGCCGCCGTCCGTCGCGGATTTGGTGATGCGCTGCCTGGCCAAGAACCCCGCCGCGCGTCCGGCTTCGGCGTCGTGGATCATTCGCGCGATTGAAAGCGCGAATGGCGCAGACGCCGCCAGCGCAGACGCCGCCAGCGCGTCGCCCGCATTTGCCGCGCCCACCCCGACATCCATCACCGTGACCACGCGGACGCTGATCACCGGCCTCGCGATGGTGCTCGCCGCCGCCGCCGTGTGGAGGATACTCGGGTAGCGGCCCGTTCTCCCCGGCCATGTGGTGCCTCTTCGGATCGGTACATTCGCGAATTCAGGGGATCGTGTACGGCGAGTCCAACGCCGCGCGCGAAGCGATCCGGAGCTGGTTGTTCCCTGCGGTCCGGAGAGTGAGGCGCGCCTCTGCATTGGCACCTCCCAGCTCGCCCACGCCCAGACGAAAAAGCGCTAGCCTCCGCCGTAGCTCTTTACGCGCCGTCCCCCCGGCACGAGATTCAGGGGTTGAGCGGTTACCCGACCGTTCGCCCCCGCCCCTGTCCCGCCAGGTCCCATGCCGATTACGCTCAAGGTCAACGGCACGCCGCGCACGCTCGACGTGCCCGCTGAGATGCCCCTCTTGTGGGCGCTCCGCGACGAACTCGATCTCAAAGGCACCAAGTTCGGGTGCGGTATCGCCCGTTGCGGCGCCTGCACCGTGCATGTGAACGGTGTCGCGACGCGCTCCTGCAACACGCCGGTCTCCCGCGTGGCGAACGCCAACATCACGACCATCGAAGGTCTCTCCCCCGACGGCCTGCACGCCGTGCAGCAGGCGTGGGAAGAACTCGACGTGCCGCAGTGCGGCTACTGTCAGGCCGGCCAGATGATGGCCGCCGCCTCGTTACTGGCGAAAACGCCGAGACCGACCGACGGCGACATCGATACCGCACTGAATACGAATCTGTGCCGTTGCGCGACGTATCTGCGCATCCGGAAGGCGGTGCATCGCGCCGCCGAGATCAAGTCGGGCGCGACACCAACCGTGGGTGGATCGACTCCGTCGAAGAACGGCTCCCCTGACAACCGCTGAGGCCACGACGATGACGACCCAATCCGACAAGCCGGGCGTGAACCGTCGCGACTTCCTGCGCGTCACCGCGCTCGCCGGCGGTGGCATCCTGCTGGCCAGCTACGCCGAACCCCTCGAGGCGCTTGATCGACTTGGCGTGCCGCATAAACTGCTGCCGCTGGCCGATCCGATGCTCAGCGCGTTCGTGCGCATCACCCCCGACGGCATCGTCACCATCACCGCGAAGAATCCCGAGATCGGCCAGGGCATCAAGACGATGCTCCCGATGCTGATCGCCGAGGAGCTCGACGTGGACTGGGCGAACGTGCGCGTGGAGCAGGCGGACTTCGACCCCACGAAATACCAGGCACAGATCGCCGGCGGCAGCACCGCAACGCCCACGAATTGGCTACCGCAGCGCCGCGTCGGTGCCGCCGCGCGCGCCATGCTGGTGTCGGCCGCCGCGACACAGTGGAACGTGCCCGCCGCCGAACTGGAAACCGAAAAGGGCGTCGTGCATCACCGCGCCTCGAAGCGTTCGGCCACCTACGGTTCGCTGGCCAGCGCCGCCGTCTCCGTAACGCCGCCCGATCTCGCCACGGTGCCGCTCAAGGATCCGAAAACGTTCACGATCATCGGCACGCGCAAGAAAACCGTCGGGCTGCGTGACATCCTGATGGGTAAGCCGATGTTCGGCATCGACGTGACGGTGCCGAACATGCACTACGCCACGTTCGTTAAAAGCCCCGTGTTCGCCGCCAAGGTGGCGAGCGCCAACATCGATGCGATCAAGGCCATGCCGGGTGTGACGCACGCGTTCGTGGTCGATGGCACGACAAATCTGCAGGGACTCATGCCCGGCGTCGCGATCATCGGCCGGAACTGGTGGATGGTGCAGCAGGCGCGCAAGAAGTTGGTGGTCGAGTGGGCCGCGCACCCCACCGCGCAGCAGTCCAGCGCGTCGTTCGCCGCCAAAGCGACCGAATTCTTCGCGACCACGCCGCACCGCACGATTCGCAACGACGGTGATTTCGACGCGGCCATCACGCGTGCCGCAAAAGTGGTGAAGAGCGAGTACCGCTATCCGTTCATCGCCCACGCGCCGCTCGAGCCGCAGAACTGCACGGCGCACGTCACCGCCGACAAATGCGAACTGTGGTCCACCACGCAAACGCCGCAAGGCGGTCGCGCACTGGTGGCCACCACGCTGGGCCTGAAGGAAGAACAGGTCACGATACACATGGTGCGTGCCGGGGGTGGCTTCGGTCGTCGATTGTACAACGACCCGCTGGTGGAAGCGGCATGGATTGCGCGCGAAGCCAAGGTGCCGGTAAAGCTGCTCTGGACGCGTGAAGACGACATGCAGCACGACATGTTCCGTCCGGGCGGATACCATTCGTTTACCGGCGGACTCGATGCCAGCGGTAAACTGATCGCGTTCCGCAATCACTTCGCCACCTTCGGCGAAGGGGAACGCTTTGCGCCGAGTGCCGATATCGGACCCACAGAGTATCCGGCGCGCTTTGTGCCCAATCTCAAGATGGACGTGTCGGTCATGCCGCTTGGCGTCCCCACCGGCGCCCTGCGCGCGCCGCGTTCGAACGCGCTATCCTTTGCCTTTCAGGGCTTCATCGACGAATGCGCGGTGGCAGCCGGCAAGGATCCGCTGCAGTTCCGTATCGACACGCTCAAGGCAGAGATTGCACCGGCCACGCCGCTCACGCCGCAGCAGCAGGCCGGACAGATGGACGCGCAGCGCGTGATCGGCATTCTCGAGCAGGTACGCGAAGTGTCGGGTTGGGCCAAGACCACGTTGCCGAAGGGAACGGGCATGGGATGTGCTTTCTACTTCAGTCACCGCGGCTACTTCGCCCAGGTCGTGCAAGTCACCGTGAGCAAGGCGGGGGACGTGAAGGTCGACAAAGTGTGGGCCGTGGGTGACGTCGGCAGCGACATCATTAATCCAAACCACGCCGAGCAGCAGGTGCAGGGTGCGGCGATGGACGGGATGAGCCAGGCGTTCGGCCAGGAGATCACGTTCACTGGCGGCAAGGCCGATCAGGCGAACTTCAACAACTACCCGCTGCTGCGCATGCGTCAGGCTCCGCCCATCGAAGTGCATTTCGTGAAAACGGCGTTCGCGCCGACCGGCATCGGCGAACCGGCGTTGCCGCCCGTGGTGCCCGCGATGATCAACGCGATCTATGCAGCCACGGGCAAGCGCGTGCGTCAGATCCCGCTCTCGAAGGTCGACCTCAAGTGGACCTGAGTATTTCCTGATCCCCACTGATTCGATGACTGTTCATTCGATCACCACGTCCCCGTTCGCCGACCAGCGACCGGGGACGTCCGGTTTACGGAAGCGCACGACGGTCTTCCAGCAAGCGCATTATCTCGAGAACTTCGTGCAGGCGCTGCTCGATGTGGCCGCGCTGCCACCCGGCAGCACGCTGGTCATCGGCGGCGACGGGCGGTATCACAACCGCGAAGCGACCGAGACGATTATCCGCATGGCGGCCGGTAACGGCATCACGCATGTGATCGTGGGGCGTGCGGGGCTCCTCTCCACGCCGGCGGCCTCGCACCTTATTCGCTCGGGCGCGCACGGGGGCATCATTCTGTCGGCCAGCCATAACCCCGGCGGCCCCGACGGCGACTTCGGCATCAAATACAACACCGGCAACGGGGGCCCAGCCCCGGAGTCGTTCACCAACGAAGTGGCCGAGCGCGCGCGCGTGATGCGGCACTACAACATCGCCGATCTGCAACACGTCAATCTCCACGATCTTGGCACGCATCAGATCGGCCCGCTACGACTCGACGTGGTCGATCCCGTCGCGGCATATGCCGCGCTCATGGAATCGTTGTTCGACTTCGACGCCATCAGCGGACTGTTCGCGAGCGGGTTCCGCATGCGCTTCGACGCGATGCACGCGATCACCGGACCGTACGCCGTCGAAATCCTCGAACGTCGGCTCGGGGCGCTCTCCGGTACGGTGATCAATCGCGTGCCGCTTCCGGACTTCGGCGGCGGCCACCCCGATCCGAACCTCACGTACGCGCATGACCTGGTGGAAGAACTCTTTGGCCCGGACGCGCCCGATTTCGGTGCGGCATCCGATGGCGACGGAGACCGTAACATGATTCTGGGCCAGCACTTTTTTGTGACGCCATCGGACTCACTCGCGGTGCTGGCGGCGAACGCCACGCTGGTGCCCGGCTATGCGCGTGGGCTCAGCGGCGTGGCGCGCTCGATGCCCACCAGCGCGGCGGTCGATGTCGTGGCGGCGTCGCTGGGCATTCCCTGCTTCGAGACGCCCACCGGATGGAAGTTTTTCGGCACGCTGCTCGACGCGGGGCGCATCACGCTCTGTGGCGAGGAAAGCTTCGGCACCGGCTCCGATCACGTGCGCGAGAAGGATGGACTCTGGGCCGTGCTCTTCTGGCTGAATATCGTGGCCGAACGTGGGCAGACGGTGGAAGCGATCGTGCGCGAACACTGGGCTCGCTTTGGTCGCAACTACTACACGCGCTACGATTACGAAGGCGTGCCCACCGAGGCGGCCCACGGCGTGATGACGCATCTGCGCACGCGGTTCGCCGCGTTACCCGGCACGATGATCGCGTCGCGTCGCGTGCGCAGCGCGGATGACTTCACGTACACCGATCCGGTGGACGGGAGCGTGAGCGCCAATCAGGGCATTCGCGTACTGTTCGACGACGGCGCCCGCATCGTGTTCCGCTTGTCGGGCACGGGCACCGAAGGGGCAACCATTCGCCTGTACGTCGAGTCGAGAGAGACGGATGCCTCGCGACTCGCGATGAACACGGCCGACGCATTAGTGGAGCTCGTCGCGGCCGCACTCGCGATGAGCGAGATGGAAACGCGAACCGGGCGGACGGAGCCAACCGTGATCACGTAACGGGTATTACGGCAATGCCCGGCCGACCACGAGGGTGACGTTGTCACTTCCGCCGCGCTCGAGCACAAGCTCGAGCAGCTCGTGACAGAGCTGTTCGGTCGACGTCATCCGTCCGATCGCCAACCCGATCTCTACGTCGGTTACATGCTTGGTGAGTCCGTCCGAACACACCAGCGTGACCGTGCCCCGCTTGCCCACATCGACCCGCGAAATCACCGGCAGCGCTTCTTCGGCGCCGATCGCGCTCGACAGCACGTGATTGAGCGGAGAATTCTGCGCCCGTTCCGGTGACAGCGCGCCACGATCGACCAGTTCCTGCGCGATCGTCTGATCACGCGTGACCTGTCGCAGGACGCCGTCATGATACGTGTAGCAGCGGCTGTCGCCCACCTGCACCACGTACAGCCACGGCCACACCACGATCGCCACGGACAACGTGCTGGCCATGCGACGCCCTTCGAACTGCAACTCGGCCTGGCTGCGCACGCGATTGTGTGCGTCGATGGCGGCGTTGCGCAGCGCCTCCGTGAACTCATGCTCGCTGGCCGACCCAACGGTGTGGTAGCAGCGCATCGCCGAGGCGAAGTATTCGGTCACCGCGATCGTGGCGAGGCGACTGGCTTCACTGCCGTCCACACTCCCGCCCACGCCGTCGGCCACGAGCATGATCGTGGCGAGGCGCTCACCGCGGAGCGTGATGTGGTCGAGGTTGGGCAGACTGGTCGCACGCACGACCACCTGTGGGTGCACCGTGCACAGCAGGAAATGATCCTGATTGCTGGTGCGCACACGCCCTTGATGCGTGATCCCGAAGAGATCGAGTTCACCGTCCTTCGGACGAGGGAGCCCGGCCATCTCTGATAGCGGTGACGTCATGCCCTGACTATCGCACGACGGGGCTGTCGACGGCAACCGCCAGACTCGGCCATGTTCGCACAGGTCACAGCAACAAAAGCCAATAACAGCCGCCCCACCGATCACACCGAAACTTCGCGAATCAGCGCGCAAGCACGTTTGCTTCTCCGTGCGTTGCGGTGTGATTCGCGGTCAGGCTGTGTCGGCAATACCAGTTGCGGGCTCGTGGCCTGATGTTTGGGGTTCTGCGTTCTGGCTATTGGGGGCGGCAGCGCTACGGCGACGCCACCAGGCGCCGAAGCGGCGCAGCGCCAACGCGACGCCGGTGACGACCAGGAGGGCGCTGCCGAGAGAGATCAGGCCCGCGATCGTTTGCCCGAGGAAGCCCAACACTTCACCGGTATGCGCGAAGCGCAGGATCGAGCGCAGACGGCGCCCGGGGCTTTGCGTGGCGAACGACTGCAGGGCGGATACCCGACCGTCGATGGCGATGACGGCCGTGGCGCGTTTATGCGGTTCGCCGCCCATGCCGCGATCGAGGGTGAAGGAAGCGTCCGCATTGGGCTTGGTGGGCAGCGTGAGCGAAATGGTGCGCCAGGTGGGCATCTGGGCCTGCGCCACGGACAATCGGGGCTGCAGCGCACCGGGAAGCGCGCGCGGGCCTGCTCCAGGAGCACCCTCGCCCGCCGTCGGCCCCGACGCGGTGCGCCCCGGCGGCGCCTCACCCGCCACGCGAAATACCAGCGCGCTGGCCCACGGATACGAGATCACCACACCCGACGCCACCACGATCACCAACGGGATCGCGCACAAGAAACCGATCACGTTGTGCCAGTTGAAGTCGCGCGCCTTTCCCGACAATCCGCCGCGGAACCAGGCCACGTTACGCACCGACGTCCACGTGACGTTGCGCGGCCACCAGAGCCACATGCCGCTCAGCACGATCAACAGAAACGCCAGATTCGCCGCGCCGGTCGCCGCCCGCCCCAAATCGCGCGTGCTGCCCTTGGCGGCGAGCCAGCGGTGTACGTCCGTCGTCTGCCGAAAGAACCCGCGCATGCCAATCGAACCCGCGCCGAGTACTTCGGCCGTGTAGGCGTTGGCAAAGACGCGCTTCTCGCGCCCGAACTGCACTTCCACCGGCGTGTTCGCCCCTTCGCGCCACACGATGGCCGTCGGGGTTACCTGGAGCGTCGCTGCCAACCGGGCCAGCAGCGTATCGGCCGCGAGCGGCCACTGCACCCCGGCCGGCGGTGCGCCGTTCTGCCCGCGCAGGTCGGCCCAAACAGTCAGCTGCTTCTGATACATGAGCAGAACCCCGGTCACGGCCATGATGAACACGAGAGCACCGGCCGCGAGGCCGAGAGCGAGGTGGGTCCAGAACAGCATTCGGCGGACGAGGTGCACGGTTTTCTTAGTTGAGAAGTATTCTCATGAAGGAATTTAAGGTTAATCACTGTATTCCGATGAAAGCAATCGGGCACGCCACCGAAAGGCACCAGCGCGGGATGTGCTGCGTGACCTGCCTACGCCGACGCTCGTCGTGCAGGGAGTGGCGGACGTCCCGCCGATCGCCGAGGCGGACCACACCCCCTACGGGGAAGCCCCCGACGCGTTCTTCGCTGCGGTGCACACCTTCCTCGCGGAGGGATCACCAGACTCCTGACGCGACGCCATGAAGACCGCGGAAACGCTGCTCGCTTGCTGTGTGGTCGGCCTGGCCTGCTTTATTGGCGGGCAGAGTGTCGGTGTGCGCACCTCCGCCACGCGAAGTGAGGCCGCCGGTGCGATCGACGAGCGCGGCCCACGCGCTATCCGCGGCCCCCGGATCGCGGTGGACAGTGGAACGATCGTGCCGCGCGCGATGCCGCACGGCGAAGAGGTCCTGGTCGCGTCCTCGTTGCTCGGGCGTCCGGATCGCCCGTCGATTTCAGCTGACGAGATGCGCCGTCGACTCGCGCCGGGCATGGGCGGCACGTACATGAACGCGCTGCTGCGCTCGCGCGATTCCGCGCTCACCCGCTGGACCGATCGCACCACGCGGCCGCTCCGCGTGTTCATTCGCGACGGTGACGCGATCGAGGGATGGAAGCCCGACTATCTGCCGGTGGTGCGCGATGCGTTCGACACGTGGGTGCAGGCGGGCATTCCCGTGCGCTTCACCTTCGTGATCGATTCGGCGAGTGCCGATGTGCATGTGCGGTTCACGAGTTCGTTCGCCAATGGTATCAGCGGCAAGACCATCTGGAGCCGCGACGCCGCGTACTGGCTCGTGTCGAGCGACATTCAGCTGGCCGTATCACATCCGGGCGGCGGATTCGTGACGCCGCCACAGATGCGCGCCATCGCACTCCACGAGGTCGGACATTTGCTCGGCCTCGATCATGCCGAGTCGTCCGACGACATCATGTCGGCGCGCGTGCGGGTGCGTGAGCTCAGCGAGACCGACCGCGCCACCGTGCGTTTGCTGTACACGGTTCCCGCCGGCAGCCTGAAGTAGCCCATGGCGCTACCGCTCCGCGTACCATACTGGTCACGCGCGGCACCGAGGTGCTGAACTTCGCGTTTCCCCGTCATGACGTGGGCGCGCGAAAGGGTTGCTGCCACGACATCACCAAACCCGCGTTGCTTTCCGTGAACCGGATCGTGAAAACGGGGTAGTTACGCTTGACGGGCGCATGGGTCCGTCGTAGATGCCCATGGTGGGATTTCTGCGCCCACCGCTGGTTCTACTTCCCACGGCCGACCCCCTCTGGTGTTACTGCTCGCCGCACTCGTGATCGCTGCTGCCGACATGACGGCCACCAGCGGGCTCCCTGGACGGGAACCTGCCGCAGTCGGTATGTCTTCGGCCCGCCTGTCCACGATTCATCGCGTGGTCCAGCGCGGGATCGATGCCGGTGGCTATCCCGGCGCCTCGGTAGTGGTGGGACGGAAGGGCTATTCGGTCCTGTCGCGGGGTTTCGGCGCGCTTGATTGGAGCGGACGGACCCGGGTCACGTCGCAGGAAAGCATCTACGACCTGGCGTCGCTCACGAAGGTGGTGGCGACCACCACGGCCATCATGGTGCTGTACGACGCCGGCAAGGTGGATATCGATGCCCCCGTGTCGCGGTACCTCCCCGACTTTTCCGGCGGGCTGCGCGATCAGGTCACGGTGCGTCATCTGCTCACGCACCGGGCCGGCCTTCCGGCCGGACGTGAACTCTGGCGTATCGCGAAGACCCCGGCCGACGCGCGTGCTGCCGTGTTGGCCTCGCCCATCCAATGCGCGCCCGGCAATTGCTACGAGTATTCCGATCTCGGTGCCGACCTGCTGGGCTTTGTGGCGGAAGCCGCCAGTGGCCAAACGCTCGACGCCTTCCTGGAGCGCAGCGTGTTCGCGAAACTGGGCATGACGGACACGCATTTCCGTCCGGATCCGATGTCCTCGGTGCGGATCGCGCCAACGGAGATCGCGCCGCCGCGCGGCTATCCGCTGCGCGGCGAGGTGCATGACGAGAATGCGTACGCCCTGGGCGGTGTGGCCGGACATGCGGGGCTGTTCAGCACCGCCGAAGACTTGTCGGTGTTCGCTCAGATGCTGCTCGACGGCGGAGTGTACAACGGTGTGCGGGTGGTGTCCGATTCGGCCGTGGCGCTGTTCACAACGAGGGCCGCCGGCCATCGCGCATTGGGCTGGGATACCTGCGACGGAGGGGCGGGCTGCGGCCAGTATATGTCGGAGCGCGCCTTTGGACACACCGGCTTCACGGGCACGTCGCTCTGGATCGATCCCGACCGACAGATGTTCGTCATTTTGCTCACCAACCGGGTGCACGCCGCGCGCGCGCGCCGTCCCAGCAAGGTGATCGCCGACGTGCGGAACGACCTCGCGGATGCGGCGGTGCTGGCGGTGATGGACGACCCCAATGGGGTCATGGCGATGCCGGTCAGCTTCCGCGCCGACGTGGCGCAGGACTGGAACCGTCCGCTCCGGTCGAGCCGGGCTGGCAGTGCCACCTCGCGTCGCCGTGCCGCGGCCGTCAAACGCGCCGCCGTCAAACGCGCGGCCGTCAAACGCGCCACCGCCAAACGGATCGCGGCCAAGCGGACCACCACGGCGAAGTCGTCAGCGATGACGTCTTCGGCCTCCAAGTCGTCCATCAGCGCCAAGAAAGAGGCCCCGGTGAAGAAAGCCGTGCTCAAGCAGGGCACGACGAGGAAGCGCTAACGGAACAGGGACTGGACTGATCGGTTATTATTCTTCCATGGACCAGATCCAAGACCCGACGCCTGACGCGGAGCCGGTCAGCACGACGAGCTCCCATGGGACGAGTTCCGAAGCGGCCGCGGAAAACTCGAGCGGCGGTGCGATTTCCGCCGATCAGGCGCGCTTGGTGCTGCGCCGCGTGAAAGACCCAGATCTCAACCTCAACATCGTCGATCTCGGGTTGATCTACGACGTGCACGTGAACGGCTCAAACGTCCAAATCGATATCAGTCTCACGTCGCCGGGATGCCCCTCTGGCCCGGAAATTATGGGCGAGGCGGAACAGCAACTCCGTACGATCCCCGGCATCGGTGACGTCACGATGAACCTGGTGTGGTCGCCGCCTTGGACGCCGGAGCGTATCGAGCCCCGGGTCCGCGCGTACATGGGCTTCTAACACACCTAGCTGCAATACTCTTCACTCTGACCGGTAAGCTTGAGGTACCAACCCGAGTTTTAACTACGCACGGGAAAATGCCACGCGACCGTATCGATGTGACAACCCGGCGACAACGCGGCTGAAAATATCCAGCACTTTTGAGCGCACTGCTGCGCGAGCAGCACAGGCAATGAGCACCCGCGCCACGCGGTGACGCGCTATATTCAAAATAATCGTCGCGAGCCCTCGCTTGACGCTTTCAATTTACGTCGCTGACGGGGAAGCTAACGCCTTTGTCGCGGCAACGACGCCGCAGCGAGGCACCTCGCTGAAATTGAACGTCTGTGGCGCTTCACGTCCGAAAACACGTTTATAAAATGGCAAAGCGTTTGATGACAGTTTGGTCAAGGATCGGCAGAAGATCGCTTGCTAGCCCCGCACTTTCGTTGTTTGGTCCACTCTGTATTTTAGGCCTCTCAATTTCTTCCAATAGGTTGAATCTCTTGTCCACGCGAGAAGATGCCCGCAGATCTCTTGAGGTGACTCGTCCGAGCACTTGCCCGGACGCACAGTGGGGCGCGCCGAAATCACTTCTCAGCTTGGACGAGAGTACCGCTGCCACAGTAAGATTTCCGCACGTGACGAGCAGTGGCGGTGAACGCTTTGTAGTCGGGAACGCGATTCAGTCCTTTTCAGACACTCTGCGTTCAGGAAAACTTCTCTCAGTGGGCCGAGTTGCCGGAACGTCCTCGAATATTCCGGAAGCGGGCAAATTCTTTATATATCCTCGTGCGGTGCTAGACCGCCTTGGAGTTCTCACGGTGGTTTGGGGCGAGCCATCCGAAGACGTTGCGCTTATTCCTCCGTCCGGATGGCCGCGAGTAGCTCTCAGAAGTCTTTGGTCGGCGAGCCTGTCAGGTGTTGGCGAGTGGACTACGCCTATTCGCATCTACGAAGGATTTCCGCTTTGGACCAATCGAGCCGCCGAGCGAATGGTCCTTGGAAGAGATGGGTTTCGATATCTTGTGTTTCCAACGTTGGAGACTTCGCCGACTCTACAACTCATAGAAATCGGCAACGTACAAGCGTCAGCAGTATCGATCCCACAAACACAGGGCGCGGTGTACGCAAGCCTCGCTGCGCGTGGAGACCGCTTTGCCGTTGCTTATATCGCGTCGGCCGTCGAAGGCCGTTTGCCGGATCGTAACAGCGTTTTCTTTATCGCGTCGGAGAATCGTGGAGCATCGTGGTCTTCACCGGTGATGGTTCGACGTTCCGGCGCGCTGGCCGCATACGACGTGGATGTGAGCATTGACGAGCGCGCAAATATCAGTATCATCTGGAGTCAGACCACAAGCTCCGGCGGTCGCGCGATCGCACACGCCTATTCTGAGGACCAAGGGCAACGCTGGAGCGATATGCAGTTATTGTCAGCCCAAGATGCTGTTTCAGTTGCGCCGACTACTGCGTATGATCGCTGCGGACAGTTGAACGTGGTGTATCGAGAAGTCGTAGATGGGTGGCGATCCGGACGCGCATTTCACACCATGTGGAACGGTGTATGGACACGACCAACCATGTTGTTCCCTGCGCTCTCTGTTTCTGAACCAGCTCTCGGCTCGACGGACGATGGCGAGCTGTTTCTGGCGTTTCTTGCTCGTCCCATTGATGCATCGGAAACAACTCCGTACGCAGCCTTAGTCTCATCAACAATCAATTTGAACGATAAGGATTAGGTAAGGTGCGGCGATGGCGGCCTTCGGTACAACCTTCAAATACCAACCGCTTGCGGAGATCTAGTGCAGAGATTCAAATTGGGAAATCGCTTCGTGGCTCTTGGTGGTACACTCGTGCTGTTTGGGATTTCCGGATGTGTTGAACGAATAAGTGGATCACCGAACCTCCGACAGGCTTTGTCCAGTCAACGAACGTCGGACGACGCAGCAAACTCAACCAGTGCTCGCCTCGGTCAGCGCGCGGCACTGGAACGTTCCACTGATCTCGCTGCGAAGGCGGCGTTCGATTCAACGTCTTCAGCCACTCCGATTAGCAGTCCGCCAAGCCTCGCGTATAGTCAGACTGACTGCTCGTTTGGTCCAGCGTGCGGCCAAACGCAGGTGAGTCGGCAGTTCTCGAATTGGCTGGCGTATGCGTCAACGACGACCAACCAGAATGGCTGGGCCTTGACGGTCAATAGTGTAGGAATTCTCACCAAGGGATGGGACATCCCGATCATTATCAGACTTAATTGCGCAAGCGCCAACGTTCGCTCATGCGCCGACGCTCAGCCATTTGGTCACACGTGTTCATCACAAGACAATTACATCAGTTTGCAGAGCGTTCATTCGGCGATCTTGAGCCAGGACATATTTGTGGGAGCGACCAGCGATTCTGACGACTGCGTGTACGAATACAGCGGCGGGAGCGGCGGCTCGGGTACTCAGTGCTTTACTGAGTTCGTCATCTTAGAAATTTGGGACGGACTCAACTGGCAATACCTTAGCACCGAGGCGGTCACCACATGCGTTTGATTTCCCTTTTTGCGATCGGTCGCGATTCGGATAGCACCGCGAATCGTCAAACAATTCCCGTGGACAAGAAATGTTTCGGCATTGTCATTCTGATGCTTGTCGCCACGATCATTCAAGCATTCCCGGCAGCAAGCGTCTCTGCACAAGAGATGCTCCGAATTCCAACACTCCCGAACTCAACTCCGTTCGCTATAGCCGTCGCAGATTCATTTCCATACCGCGATACACAGGCGGTGATCATTCGGCACAGCGATGCGGAAGTTCTAGATGTTATATTGCTACGAAAAACAGCGGTAAATGAGCGTGTATTGGGGGACGCCGTTCGACAGCTTGCGCAGATTAGATCGGCGACGGGCGACAGAAGTGCTAGAGGCGTCGTATACCGAATCCGCGATCTAGGTCGGGAATGGCCGAGACCGAAGGAGTCAGCAGTTTGGGTGGAGCTCCTCTCGGCTGCTCGTCGACGTCCGTTGAATAATTTAGGTAATGTTCCGAGTGTCATTCTATTGATGCCGAATCAGAAGCGCTAGCCCCAATACTCTTCACTTAGATGATTCGAACGGTGATTTCTCGGAGGGTGGTGGGGTAAGCGTACGGAATTACCATGCCACCGTTGGTCAGGCGGTGGTCGGATGCGAAGCGGAGTTGTTTTGTGGGAATTGTGACGCGTGAAACGCCACCGCAGAGTGGTGCTGACTACTGCGGACGCGCGGCGCCGTACAGCTCGCGCCAGCGATCGGGCAGGAGATCCGTCACCGGCACGTGTTCGCGGAGTCTGCGGAGCACGTCGGTGAAATACGGGAGCGGGGGCACCCCGTGTTGCGCGCAGGTGCGCATCAGCGAATAGAGCACGGCGGCGCGCCGCGCCGCCTCGTGCGATCCGGCGGTAAGCGTACGGATTTCCCATGTTTCCATGAGGCGGTGCGGTAGCGATCTTCGTTCGTTCTGTGGGTTCACGACGAACGAGAGGAGGGGCGATGGACACGATGGATGGCGACGTGCAGCGACTCGCGACGCAGCGGGTGTGGAGTGAGGACGAGGGGCAGTGCATCGTGGCGGCGTGGCGGCGGAGTGGCGAGTCGCCTGCGGCGTTCGCGCGCCGCTACGGCATCGCGGTGCACCGGCTCTACTATCGGATC
>JANLVC010000142.1:0-10761 GCA_031363815.1 Gemmatimonadota bacterium | reverse complement strand
TACAGCAGTTTCGTTCAGGAGCTCGCCGAACAGCCTTACCGCCGATTCGCGCGAATGCCCGCGGATGACCAGCACATACTTTGATGGGATGGTCGTGTACGACGATCCGTCGCGCCGCGCCGGGCGATCGGCGCACATTCGTGTTGATCCGCGGTACAGCAGTTTCGTTCAGGGGTTCGTCGAACAGCCTCACCGCCGATTAGCACGAATGCCCGCGGATGACCAGCAAATACTTTAATGGGATGGTCGTGTACGACGATCCGTCGCGCCGGGCCGGGCGATCGGCGGACATTCGCGTGGATCCGCGGTACAGCAGTTTCGTTCAGGTTGAGATCTACCCTACCGCAGCACCACGGTTCGCACGGTGAGATCGTCAATGCGATCGATGTCCACATCTACGCCAAGCCCGGGTCTGTGTAGCGGCACGGCCACCATACCGTCGGCGTTCATGGTCCACTCCGGCGTGACCACGTCCCGCTCCCAGTAGCGGGCACTGGGCGACAGGTCTCCCGGCTTGGTGAAGCCTGGCAGGGACGCCAGCGCCACGTTGCAGGCCCGACCGATGCCGCTTTCCAGCATGCCGCCGCACCACACGGCAATGTCGTGGTCCACGCAGAAGTCGTGTATGGCGAGCGAACTGGTAAAGCCGCCCACGCGCCCCGGTTTGATGTTGATGATACGCCCCGCCTTCAGCGCCACCATGTCACGGGCCCGGTCGACCGACGTGATCGATTCGTCGAGGCACAGCGGCGTGCGGAGTCGCTTCTGCAGATCGGCATGCTGCACGATGTCGTCCCACGCCAGCGGCTGCTCGATCATGATGAGGTCGAGGTCGTCCAGTTGGGCGAGCACTGCCGCGTCGGAGAGCTGATAGGCGTTGTTGGCATCCGCCATGAGCGGCGCATCGGGGCCGAGTGCTTCGCGCACGGCGCGCACGTACGCCACGTCGCGGCCGGGCGCGATTTTGATCTTGATTTTGCGATAGCCCTGCGCGAGTGCGGCGCGCGCCTGCGTGACCAGCGCGTCGGGCGACGTTTGGATACCGAGGGAGATACCGGTCGCGACCTCGCGACGCGTACCGCCAAGCAGGGTGGCCAGCGGCACGCCCTGGCGCGTTGCCTCGAGCACCCACATGCCCATTTCGACGGCGGCCTTCGCCATCCAGTTGCCCCGAAAGTCCGCCTCGAGTGCCGGATACACATCGCGCGGATGCGCAAAGTCGCGGCCGATCACGCGGGGCGCGACCCACTCACACAGGGCGTACCACGCTGTATCGATCGCTTCGGCGCTGTAGTTCGGCAGTTCGAGCGCCACGCACTCGCTCCACACCGTCACGCCGTCCACGTCGCGCAGTTCGAGCAACGGAATGCGTCGCTCCGTCATGACGCCAGACGAAATCCGGAACGGCTCGCGCAACGGCAGACGGATTTCCCGCAAAGTGATCTGATCGAGACGAGCCATGGAGCAGGTGGTGGTTTAGGGGTGCGAAATGTTCGCCAGCTCGTAGAACGGCGGTTGATCCAACAGCGCGCGCTGAAACGTGGTCACGCGATAGCCCCGCGCGAGGTAGTGCAGCAACGCCTCGCGGGTGGCCTGTCGCCACGCCACGCGGTGGGAGTGCGACAGCCCTTCGTAGTCGAACGGAACCGCAACGCGCACCACAGGCGCTGCCGGGAGCTGCTCGCCGTTCGGCATTGCTTCGATTGGCATGGAGCGGTCAGGCGACGGACGCACGACGAACACCCCGTCGGGGTGTGGAGCTGCTAGTGCCGTGCGGTCATCCTCCAGCGTGAGATCCCAGGCGG
Source organism: Gemmatimonadota bacterium (assembly GCA_031363815.1). GTDB lineage: Bacteria > Gemmatimonadota > Gemmatimonadetes > Gemmatimonadales > Gemmatimonadaceae > Gemmatimonas. The sequence continues at coordinate 8,956 of JANLVC010000142.1, read as the reverse complement.
CGACCCAGCGGTCGGTGTCGAGCGTGCCGTGCAGGGGACTGCCGGTGTTGCTGCCGTACATGTTGACCACATACTCGGATGCCGTGGCACCCAGTCGCCGCAAATTCAGGTGCGCGTTGCGGGCCACGAGCGGATCGAAGGTCCAGTAAATCGTTTTCACGCCAACGCTGAGACACAGCTCGCGCTGGTACCGTTTGAGTCGCTCACCGACATGCGCGCCACGGGCCTCCGCACGCACGGCGAGCAGGTCCGACCAATGCGCGATCTCGCCCCTGTACAGGCCGGTGATTCCGAACACAAAACCCAGCATGCGCCCACTCGGCGCGAAGGCCGCCGCACACACGCCGCTCAGACGCTGCGACACCATGAGCATCGCCGTCGGGACGCGTTCGCGAAAATTCTCGCCCCACGTTTCCTCTTGGATCACTCCGCACTCGAGGTATTCCTCGAGCGTCTCCACCCGGCGAAAAATCAGGCCGTCGTGGGAGACACGGTCCGCCTCGGGGGCGGGGGCAGACCGATTGTAAGAAGGGAGAATCATCAGATAGACGGTTCGGTAAGACGGGCGTGTTGGGGAGCGAAACCTCGGCTCTTGCCGAACTGAGAAGTAAAACCTATCTTGGCGGAACGTTGTATACAATACAGTATACGAAAACGTATATCGTACGGCGGCGCGCAGCGGCAACTGGATCGTCCCCTCCCCCCTCCCGACTCGTTGGAGCCACGCATGCGAACCTCGCCAGGATGGCGTCTCCCCGGCTTCCTCACCGACTGCAGCGAGGCCGTGCGTCGCACCGCGGTGGCGTTGGCCGGTGCCCTTCTTCTCCTCGCGCCGGCGTCTTCGTTCGCGCAAGGCGGCACCGTGGTCGGTCACGTCACGGATGCCGGGTCCGGCAATGCGGTGGCCGGTGCCTCCATCGTGATCGATCGGACCACGTTTGGTGCCACCTCGGGGGCGGACGGTCGCTTCCGTTTGGTGAACGTGCCCGCCGGCACGCATATCGTCGTGGCCCGACGCATTGGCTTCGCCGCGAAGCGACAGACCATTACGGTGGCCGTGGGCGGTGAAGTGTCGGCCGACTTCGCGATGAACGCCAGCGCGATCGCGCTGGATCAGGTCGTAATCACGGGTACTGCGGGCGCTCAGGAAAAACGCTCCATCGGTAACGCCGTTACGACCATCAACGCGGCCGAGGAGCTCCGAAAGTCTGGCTCGCCAAACGTGACCAGCCTGCTTAGCGCCCGCGCCCCCGGAGTGACCGTGCGCGCCCGAAGCGGCCGTCTGGGCTCAGGTCCGGCCATCGAAGTGCGCGGTCGCAATAGCCTGTCGCTGGAAAATGCGCCGCTCATCTACATCGATGGTGTCCGCGTGAACAACGCCACCAGCAGCGGGCCGCAAGCGGTCTCCGGCCGGCTTGGCGGACAGGGTGCCACCGTTGCCGGCCGCCTCAACGACATCGACCCGAATGACATCGAGAGCATCGAAGTCATTAAGGGGCCGGCGGCGGCAACGATCTACGGTACCGAAGCGGCCAACGGCGTGATCCAGATCATCACGAAGCGTGGTGCTCTTGGTGGAAAGCCGCAGGTGACCTTCCAGACGGAACAGGGCACTCTGGAGTTCGCCAACGCCGCCGCGCGCGTGCCCACGAACTACTTCAGAGTGCCTGCGTCCGGTGCCATCGTGCCCTGGAACGGGATCGCGCAGGAGGCCGACAGCGGCCGTTCGATTTACGGGACTGGCCAGCTGCGCAAGTACACGGGCTCCGTGTCCGGCAGCCGCGAGGCGGTGCGCTACTACGTGAGTAGCACGTACGAGAATTCGCTGGGCGTCGAACCGAACAATTCGATCCGTCAGCTCTCGATGCACTCGAATCTCGATGTGCAACTCCGCCCGTCAACAAATTTCGCGACGAGCCTGAACTACGTCACGGCGTCCAATCGTCTGGGCGCCGACTTTGGCGCGTCGCCGCTGCTTGGCGCGCAGGTCGGTCACGGCAACGTGTTCACGGCCACGCGCGGCTTCTTTGCCACCGTGCCCGAGGTGCCACAGCGTCTGTATGACAACTCCGATCGCATCGACCGCTTCACGGCCAGCGGGACCGTCACGAACAAGCCGACCGAGTGGTTTACGCAGCGCGCCATCGTGGGTATCGACTACACCGGCGGAGATTCGCGGGCGCTGGAACGTTTCGCGCCCCCCGAGATCGCGCGGTTTCTCGCGCCCGCTGCCGCCGCCGGCAGCATCGGCCAGACGCTACGCCGCAACAGCATCATCAGCGCCGATTACAGTGGCAGCGCAAACGTCAAGCTGGCCGAGTCGCTCACGTCGCGGACATCGGTTGGTGGGCAGTTCTACCGGACCGCGCTGAACACGAGCTTTTTGGCCGGCCTCGCCTTCCCGGCGCCCGGTGTCGAGGTGGTGTCCGGCACCACCACGCCGTTGGCATCGGCGCAGAGCGAAGTGATCAACACCACGATCGGCGCCTATGTCGAACAGCAGTTCTCGTGGCGCGAGCGTCTCTATGTGAACGCCGCTGTTCGGGTCGACAACAACAGCGCCTTCGGTACCGACTTCAAGTGGGTCACGTATCCGAAGCTGAGTGCATCGTGGGTGCTTGGCGAAGAGTTGTTCTTCCCATGGAAGGACGTGGTGAATACGCTGCGTCTGCGTGCGGCCTACGGTGAATCGGGCCGTCAGCCCGCCGCCTTCGCCGCTCTCCGCACGTTCGCCGCGGCCACCGGCCCGAACGGGTCCAGCGCCGTGACGCCCGCGTCACTGGGCAACCCCAACCTCCGTCCGGAGCGGGGCAAGGAAATCGAACTGGGCTTCGAAGCCGGATTCTTCCAGAAGTTGACGATCGATTTCACGTACTACACGAAAAAGACGCTGGACCAGATCGTGAACCAGCCGGTGGCGCCGTCCAGCGGCTTCCCGGGCTCACAGTTCCGCAATCTTGGCCGCGTCGACAACAGTGGCCTCGAGTTGAGCACCACGTACCGGGCGATCACCCGCAAGGCGTTCTCGTGGGAGATCCACGGCAACATCGCGACGAACGGCGACAGGATCCGCGACCTCGGCGGCGTCGCCAACGTGGTCGCCAGCCCCGGCTTCGCCAACATCGTCGGCTATCCGATTGGCGGCATCTGGACGAAGCGCGTCGTTTCGGCCGATCGCGACGGGACCACGAACCTGGCAACGAACGTGCGCTGCGACGGTGGCCCGGGCAAGCCGGAAATCACCTGCGCGCAGGCACCGTTCGTGTACCTGGGCACCCCGACTCCCAAGGTCAGCGGTGCGTTGGGCACCACGGTCCACATCGGCCAACGGGTCCGGCTGTACGCGCTCGCCGATTTCCGTCGGGGCAACCTGGTGCAGAACGCCATCGAGCAGCTGCGCTGCACCGGTGGCGTGGGCGCACAGCTGTGCCGGGCCAACTACTACCCGCTGGAGTTCTCGCCGGTGTATCTCGCCGGCGCCGTTCCGACGGCCCCCTCGCAGGGCATCACCTCGGCGTATTTCCAGGATGCCTCGTTCGCCAAGCTGCGCGAAGTGTCCATGACGTACACGCTGCCGGAAACGTGGACGAAGTCGCGCGCGAGCGTGACCTTGTCCGGCCGGAATCTGTTGACGAAAACGAACTATGGCGGCCTCGACCCAGAGGCGAACGCGAACAATGCGGGAACTACGATACAGGCACTGGACCAGGCCGTCACGCCGCCGCTCCGGATGTTCACTGCCACCATCAACATCGTCTGGTAATACTGATGCGCATCCAAACCCTTGCAACTCTCGGGGTCGTCTTCGTCACTGCCGGGACGACCGCTTGCACCGACCTTACGGCCCTCGAGCAGGTGAATCCCGGCCAGGTGTCCGCGTCCACGCTTTTCGTACCCGCCAACGCGCAGCTGCTCGTGAACGGTGCCATCTCCGACTTCGAGTGCGCCTACACGCGCTATGTGGTCGGTAGCGGGCTGCTCATCGACGAGCTCTCCAACGCCATTGGCAGCGTGGCCAACTTCGACTACGACGCGCGTCGGCTCCTGACCAACGCGGCGTACGGAACCGGTGCGTGTGCGGCCAATCAGACGCCGGCGATCTACAGCACGCTGTCCACGGCGCGCGGGTCTGCCGATGTGGTGCAGGCGCACCTTCGTGGATGGACGGACGCCGAGATGCCGGCGGGTGTAAGCCGCATCAAGCTGGTCGGACAGTCTGCCGCCTACGCCGGCTACAGCCTCGTGCTTTTGGGCGAAGGCATGTGTACGGCCTCCGTCAACCTCGGTCCGGAAATCACCCCGGCGCAGCTGTTCGGTGAGGCCAAGGTCCGCTTCGACTCGGCGGTCACCGCGGCCACGGCGGCCAATGACGCCGCGACGCTTAACCTGGCGCTGCTTGGACGTGCCCGGACGCTGCTCAACCTCAAGCAGCCCGCCGCGGCCGCCACTGATGCGGCTCGCATTCCGGCCACCTTCGTGGCAAACACCGGTACCGACAACGTGAACCTGCGCCGGCAGAACTTCGTGTTCCTGTCGATCAATCAGAGCCAGTGGAGCACCGTCGACGCCTCGTTCCGCGGCGTGACGATCAACGCAGTACCCGACCCTCGCGTTGCCGTGACCAACAGCGGTCGCGTTGGCACGGCGCTGGGATCTCAGGTGTGGACGTCGGACAAGTATCCGCTGTTGACCACGCCGATGCCGATCGCGCGCTACGCCCAGGCGCAACTTATCGTTGCCGAAGCGAAGCAGGTAACGGGTGATCTCGCTGGTGCGGCGATCGCCATCAACGTGGTGCGCGCTACGCGGAGTGGCGTGCCGGCGTACGACGTTACGGGGCAGACGAGCGCGCAGGTGCTCGCCACGATCATCGAGGATCGGCGTCGTGAGCTGTTTCTCGAGGGACACCGGCTTGGTGACATCCGTCGCTACGGGCTGCCGCTGTTGCCGGCCGCCGGAACGCCGTACCCGGGTGGCGGTGGTGTGTACGGCACGCAGTCGTGCTTCCCACTCCCCGACGTGGAGCGCGTGAACAATCCCAATATTGCCAAGTAACTGATGAGCACTTCTGCGTGTATCACACGGGCGCTCGCGCCGCGATTGGCGATCGCTTTGCACGCTCGCCGGTTTGCCCTGTGCATTCCGGTAGCAGCGATGCTTTCGTACTTGTCGTTCACGACGCCCGTGTTGCACGCACAAGCGCTCACCGCCGCCGACAGCGCGCGGGTGGCCGCGTTCGCGCTAACCGACGTGATGATTCCCATGCGCGATGGCGTGAAGCTGCACACGCAGATCTACGCCCCCAAAGCACGAACGGAGGCGCTGCCGATCATCCTTACGCGAACGCCGTACGGTATCGGCGGCTCGGCGGGCAACTTTGTCACGTCGTACGCCGAGCTGGCCGAGGACGGTTACGTGTTTGTGTTCCAGGACATCCGCGGACGCTTCACGTCGGAAGGACAGTTCGTGATGCTGCGTCCGCCGCGTAACCGGAAGGATCTGAAGGCGATCGACGAAAGCACCGACACGTACGACACGATTGAGTGGTTGCTGCGCAATGTGCCGCGTCACAACGGTCGGGTGGGGCAACTGGGCGTGTCCTATCCGGGCTGGCTTACCGTGATGTCGATGCTCGATCCGCATCCGGCGCTCAAGGCGGTGTCACCGCAAGCCTCGCCGGCCTCGATGTTTCTGGGCGACGACTTCTACCACAACGGGGCGTTCCGGCTGGCCTACGGTTTTGAATTCGTGGCCATGATGGAGAGCGGCAAGGAAATGCAGCGCTTCGAGTTCGACAAGGCGGACAATTACTCGTGGCATCTCGAGAATGGTCCACTGTCGAACGTGAATACGAAGTACTTCAAGGGGGAGCGTCCCACGTGGAACAACTTCGTCGGTCACCCCAACTTCGATGCGTTCTGGCAGCGTGAAGCGGTGGCGCAGTATCTCGATCGCGTGAACGTGCCCACGCTCAATGTTGGCGGCTGGTGGGATCAGGAGGATTTCTACGGTCCGCTCACCATCTACAAGGCGCTCGAGAAGCACGACACCAAGGGCATCAACTATCTCGTCGTCGGTCCTTGGAATCATGGCGGCTGGCGCGGGCGGTCGGGACAGACGCTGGGCAACATCGATTTCGGTAGCGCCACCGCGCCGTACTTCCGCCGGACCATCGAAGCCCCGTGGTTCGCGTATTGGCTGAAGGACAAGGGCACGCTGAAGCTGGCCGAAGCCACGACGTTCGAGGCTGGCGCCAACGAGTGGCGTACGCATACCGCGTGGCCGCCAAAGCAGCATGTCACGTCGCGTCGACTGTATTTCCAGCCTGAAGGAAAGCTCGGTTACGATTTGCCAAAGGCCGGCGATCCCAAGCCATACGATGCGTATGTGTCGGATCCGAACAAGCCGGTGCCGTATCGTGCGCGGCCGATTCTCCCCACGTTCGGCCGCGGCTCCACGTGGTCGCAGTGGCTGGCCGATGACCAGCGGTTTGTGCAGGATCGACCCGACGTGGTCGCGTGGGAGACGCCGCCACTCACGGAAGACGTGACGATTGCCGGGGATCTCGTGGCCAAGCTGTATGCCGCCACCACGGGCACTGACGCCGACTGGGTCGTGAAACTGATCGACGTGTATCCCGAAAACGATCCGAAGCTTGGCGGACACCAGTTCATGGTCGCCAACGACGTGCTTCGTGGACGCTTCCGCAACAGTTTCGAAAAGCCGGAAGCCATTACGCCCAACACGACGACGGCGTTTTCGGTTGACCTGCACACGCAGAACTACCGGTTCAAGACCGGGCACAAGATCCGCGTGCAGGTGCAGAGCAGCTGGTTTCCGCTGATTGATCGCAATCCGCAAACGTTCGTGCCCAACATCTTCACGGCCAAGGCGACGGACTTCCGCGCGGCCAGCCAGCGCATCTATCGCTCCCCGACATTCTCGTCGTACATCCAGATGTCTGTCGTCACCTCGACCCCGATCGTGCCATGAGCAGCGCCAGGCCTCGCGTGTCCCGACCACTCGCCGTTCTGCGGACCGCCGTTCTACTGATGGCGGTCCAGCCGGCGGTGCTCTCGGCGCAGGCACGAGAACCATTCCCTGGCCTCGATGCCTATGTGAACGGCGCCATCACGCGGTGGAAGGTGCCCGGGCTGGCGATCGCCATCGTGCGGAATGATTCGGTCATCTACACGAAGGGCTATGGGCTGCAGGATATCACGAAGGGCACGCCGGTAGACGAACGCACCATTTTCGCCATCGGCTCCTCGTCGAAGGCGTTCACGGCGGCGTCCATTGCGATGCTGGTCGACGAGAAAAAGATCGAGCTTGACGCCCCGGCGGCGAAGTACCTGCCCGGCTTCCAGTTGGCCGATCCGTACGCAACGCGCGAGCTCACGGTGCGCGACCTGCTGTCACACCGCAGCGGCTTGGCGCGCGGCGAACTCGCCTGGTACGGCTCGGGCTTTGATCGTGACGAGATCGTGCGTCGCGTGCGCTTCCTGCAACCCACGTGGAGCTTCCGGTCGCAGTTCGGCTACCAGAACATCATGTACATCGCCGCGGGGCAGATCGTCGCGCGGGTGTCGGGGATGAGCTGGGATGATTTCGTGCAGCAGCGCTTGCTCACGCCGTTGGGCATGACCGCATCGAGCACGACAATTCGCGGGCTCGAGCGGCGCACGAACGTGGCGTCCCCGCACGCCGAAGTGGACAGCGTGGTGCGGCCGGTGGCTTGGCGCAACATCGACAACGCCGGCCCCGCCGGTTCCATCAACTCCAATGTGGTGGAGATGGCGCAGTGGGCGCGCCTGCAACTCAACAACGGCACCATCGGCGGCAAGCGTTTAATCAGCAACCGCCTTGTGGAAGAGATGCACACCCCGCAAACGGTGATCCGCAACGATTCGGCATCCCGGGCATTCAACCCCGAGACGCACTTCATGTCGTACGGACTTGGCTGGTTTCTGGAGGACTATCGCGGTCGTGAGGTGGTGCACCACGGCGGCAATGTGGACGGATTCACGGCGCTCGTGGCCATGATGCCGGAGGAGAAGTTTGGTATTGTGATCCTTACCAACATGAACGGCACCGGGCTGCCCAGTGCCCTCATGCGCAAGCTGTTCGATCTGCAACTGCAATCGCCGGCGCGTGACTGGAGCGACGATGCCTACAAGCGACTTGAGCAATCGCGTACGCGAGCGGCGGAAGCGCAGAAGCGGGCTGGTGTCCCGCAAAAAGTGGCTGGTGGCAAGCCGTCGCTTTCTCTCAGCGAATACACGGGCACCTTCGCGGACAGCCTGCACGGGGACATGGTCATGACCGAGCAGGGCGGCGCGTTACAGGTACAGTTCGGCCCGAACTGGCGTGCGCCGTTGGAGTACTGGAACGCCGACAACTTCCGCGTCAAGTTCGACACGCCGGTCCTGTCCCCGTTCTTCGTGCAGTTTCATGTGTCGCCGGGGTCGAAGGTCAACGAACTGGTGGCCGAACTCGCGGGTGCGCCGGTCACGTTCACGCGGCGTGTGAACGGGCCGCCAGCGGTCGACTATTCGGCACCGAAAAACGCGCCGTACACGGCGGTAAACGTGACCGTGACCACACCCATGGGTCACACGCTCGCGGGCACGCTCACGCTGCCGGCGGGCGCCAGCCGCGAGAAGCCGGTGCCGGCCATCGTGACGGTCACGGGCTCGGGCGGTCAGGAGCGCGACGAGCCGCTTGGCCCCTCCAGCAGCTATCGCCCGTTCCGCCAGATTGCCGACTCGCTGGCCCGCCGTGGGATCGCCACGCTCCGCATGGATGACCGCGGCATCGGTGAGTCGAAGGGCAATCATGCCACGGCCACGAGTGAAGATTTCGCGAACGACATCCGTGCCGGGCTCGCGTACCTGCGCACCCGCCCGGAGATCGACGGCTCCAAGCTTGGCCTCGTGGGACATAGCGAAGGTGGGCT
>JANLVC010000139.1:0-5201 GCA_031363815.1 Gemmatimonadota bacterium | reverse complement strand
GTGGGTTGTGAGCGGGTGCGCGTCGTCGTTTCGGAGGGGAAAGCGCTCTGGCGGTACTGGTGGCACGCGGGAAAGTTCGTGGATGACTTTCGAGCCGCGGCGCCCAAGGGAGTGGCGGGACGCGTATCGGTTTCCAGGCTTTACGCCGAGCCGCGCGGTGCCGAGCCGCGCGGTGCGGGACGCAGACGCGGATCCCCGAGCGGTTGTCCTCACCCTGCATCGCCGCCTACGGCCAGCCCGAGAACACAGTGGCCCTCGGGTTTGTTGAAGGGCTCAACAACACGTGCACCCTGCCACCCCTTCCGCGCGATCACAACGCGTGAATATCACCCACCGGATTCAACGAAGAGCCCAAAGTATATGCTGGTCATCCGCGGGCATTCGCGCCAATCGGCGGTTATGCTGTTCGACGAGCTCCTGAACGAAACTGCTGTACCGCGGATCAACGCGAATGCTCGCGGATCGCCTGGCGCGACGCGACGGATCGTCGTATACGACCATCCCATCAAAGTATTTGCTGGTCATCCGCGGGCATTCGTGCTAATCGGCGGTGAGGTTGTTCGACGAGCTCCTGAACGAAACTGCTGTACCGCGGATCAACGCCAATGTCCGCCGATCGTCCGGCGCGGCTCGACGGATCGTCGTACACGACCATCCCATCAATGTATTTGCTGGTCATCCGCGGGCATTCGCGCCAATCGGCGGTTATGCAGTTCCGCGAACCCAAACGAAACTGCTTTGCCGCGGATCCACGCGAATGTCCGCCGATCGCCCGGCGCGACGGATCGTCGTACACGACCCACTCAAATCACCCACACAAAAGCACGAAGAGCCCAAAATTGTTAACGTTACGGCAAGAAGCCGCTGCGTCGCAGCCGCCAAGCGCGCCACGCCAAGCGCGCCACGACGCTGAAGGCGATCACGGGCAGCCACCCGTCTGCGACGGGCAAACGCGCTGGCGCACGGGTAATCCCTGCGCGAGCTTGCCTCGCAGGATTGTCCCTGCAGCGCCACACCGACACGAGTCACGTTCGCATGCTGTTCCCCCGCGCGGCCGGCGTCCTGCTGCACCCAACCTCTCTGCCCTCGCCCGGCGGCATCGGGGATATGGGCCCCGACACGTTCCGCTTTATCCAATGGCTTGCCGACGCGGGCATGAAGATCTGGCAGGTCCTTCCCCTCGGTCCCACCGGCTACGGCGACAGCCCCTATCAGTGCTTCTCGGCGTTCGCCGGGAATCCACTGCTGATTCATGTACCCGCGCACGTACGCACGCACTTCGGGCACGAAGTCGAACCCGCGTCAGCGCATCTGTGCGACTTCGGCACCGTGATCCCGGCCAAACGTGCGCTGCTGGATGCGTGGCTCGACACCATGCCATACGCCGACGCGGTGCGCGACTTCGTCCGCAGGCAGGAGTCGTGGCTACCCGACTTCGCGCTATTCATGGCGCTCAAGGAGGCACACGACGGGGCGCCCTGGACGTCGTGGGAGCGCGGAGCGGCTCGCCGTGAACCCGAGTCGTTGCGTGCGTGGCGCGAAACGCTGCAGCCCGCGATCGAGCGCTGCTACAAAGAACAGTATGTGTTCTTCGAACAGTTCCGCGCACTGCGCAGTGCCTGCGCCACGCACGACATCCAGCTCATGGGTGACGTGCCGATCTATGTCGCGCACGATTCAGCGGATGTGTGGGCGAATCGATCACTGTTCAAGCTGAACGACGACGGCACGCTCATCGTGCAGGCCGGGGTGCCCCCCGACTATTTCAGCGAGACGGGTCAGCTGTGGGGGAATCCGCTGTATGACTGGGATAACGTGGCGAGCGATGCGTATCGCTGGTGGATCGAGCGCATGCGCGCCGCGTTGGCGATGTTCGATGTCGTGCGTCTCGATCACTTCCGGGGATTCGAAGCGTTCTGGGAAGTCCCCGCAAAAGAGACCACGGCGGTGAACGGTCGTTGGGCGCCGGGACCGGGGGCCGCGCTGTTCAATGCGCTGACCGCAGCGCTCGGCCCGATGCCGATCGTGGCGGAGAATCTCGGACTGATCACGCCCGAGGTGGAAGCGCTTCGCCGGCAGTTCGATTATCCGGGAATGGCGATTCTGCAATTCGCCTTCGATGACCCAACGTCGGCGTTCATTCCGCACCGCCATGTGGGAGCACTGGTGGTCTACACTGGAACGCACGACAACGACACAACGGTCGGTTGGTGGAATTCAACCGGCGCCGGCGATTCCACGCGTGCACCAGCGGATGTCGAAAAGGAGAAAGCGTTCGCGCGACAGTACCTCGCCACCGATGGCCGTGAGATCCACTGGGCGCTGATCCGCGCGGCCTTCGCCTCCGTCGCCAATACCGCCCTCGTACCGTTGCAGGATGTGCTGGGGTTGGGCAGCGACACGCGCATGAATCTTCCGGGTCGTCAGGCGGGCAACTGGAGCTTCCGCTTTACGTGGGATCAGCTGCCGTCGGCGCTCACGGCGCGCTTGGGCGAGCTCGCACGGACGTACGGCCGTTAACGAGATCGCGTGCCGCCGGGCACATGTTCCTCGTCGGCTTCACCGGCCGGCGGCGGCTCGTACGCGTAGGTAAGCACCATCGACACAATCCAGCCGATCACCGTCCAGCCCAGAAGGACGTTGATGGCAGTAATTTTCCATCGGCGCGAGCTTCCGCGTTTCCACGCCAGCATCGACGGCAGGATATACACGCCGAAGCAGGCGATGACCATCACGAAGCCCTTGGGTATGCCGCCACCGGTGTAGGCACCGGAAAAGTCGGCGGGGGGCTCGAGCGATTGAAGAAGCAGAACGGGCACCATTCCTGAAATATAGACGCCTGCGCTGGCGCTAGAACTGCTGACCGCCGCGACCGGTGAAGCGCGGATTGACCACCGTGTTGTAGATCGATCCGAAGGTGTAGCTCAAGCCCAGGTGCATGAAGAAGCGGTAGTTCGTGGCGAGCGCCTGCTGTCGCGCGATGATCTCGTTCTCCGACAGGGCACCACGACGCAGATACAGCTGATCGTTCACGCGGGAGTAGTTGCCGCCGATGTTGATTGCGAGCCCCTTGGCGATGCGTAGATCGGTGAAACCGCCAATGCCGTAGCTGTTGTAGCTCACGTTGTGCAAATACTGCGATCCGAACAACGACATGCTCACCGATCCCCACGGCTGCCGGGCATTCCACGCCAGCAGGAAGTTGTGGACCGGTCGCGTTTCTGACGTGCGATCGTAGATCGTGACATCCTGATAGCGCATCGACGCCACACCGATCGCGTAGAAGGCCGTGAGCTGACGTCGCGTGAAATCCTTGTACGGAAACACATTGTACTCGACGGCCGGTGCAACGCGCAGATTCAGATCGTAGTTGTTGAAGTCGGAGAACTGCGAGGTGGCCGTGATACCCGCCGACAGGTGATCGCTGATGCTCTTTACCAGCAACGCGTTGCCGCCGTAGTTGCGCTGAATGTTGGTGAAGGTTTTGCCGTTGCCCAGATCGAAGCGGCTCTGATCGTATCCGAGACTGGTGCTCAGATTTACCTTCCACGATTGCGTAACACGATTGGCGCTGGCGGAAGCGGATCCGTTCACGAACGATTGCCGCTTCTCCCCGTTCCCGAAGCCGTTCGCCGACACGCGGTAGACCCAGAAATTCCACGGGTCCTTCACCGACTGGGGGCTGGCCGACGCCGTGGTGGGTGCGGCGTAGTTCAGCGTAAGGCGCGAAGCGAGCGGAGTGCGCGCGGCATACGGACCCAGCAGCAGCGAGAAGGTGCGGGCCAGCTGTCGCCGCACCACGTCGTCGGCATCGTTGGGGGCCACGAACACCACGGCGGTGTCCGCACGGCCTCGATTGGCCGACTGGCCGATGGCCGCAATCGTGTACTCAAAACCGCCGGAGCCGGTGCGCAGCGAGGTGACCAGCAACAGGACGTCTGACACCAGCCGGTCGCGCACGAAATTCACCCACCGCATCTGGTCGCGGAAGAAATCGTGGTCGCAACGGCTGCCCTGGCAGTCGAGGTAGACACGCACCGCACCGGCCTGTGCGGTATCCGGGGCGGTCGCCGGGACGGCGGGCGGGCGTGGCACCGGAGGCTGCGCCATTGCGGCGCCGGGGGCGAGCGCGAGGAGTAGCGCTGTGAAAACGGTGGGGCCCACACGCATGGGGAGGCTAGGAAAAGGGGACGGAAGGAGCTGCGACGTCGTGACTTTCACCAGTCCCGACACCATCATCAGCAAGACAGGACCAAGCACTCAGATCGTTTACACAATGTTTTCCTACCCTCCTTTCTTTACAAACTCCCCCATGAACAGCGACCGACGCATTTTCCTGAAAACGGCCGGACTCAGCGCGGCGGCGCTGGCGTCAGCAGGCTCCGTGCTTCACGCCGCTGAACCGACTACCCTGCCGCTGAATGTCGTGGCCGAGGAACTTGAGGCGTGGCAGCAGGCGCGCACCGAAACGTGGGATGTGAGTTGGACAAAAAAGGTCACCGGCAAGCACAAAGCGATGTTCGACGTGCCGGAAATCAGAGACGGCGTCGGCATCCTCCGCGCCGGCATCTGGGGACGTCAGTACACCGAAGTGCTGAAGCTTGCGCCGGGCGACTTGAGCACGGTGATCGTGATTCGGCATGCCGCGATTCCGTTGGCAATGAATAGCGCGTATTGGTCTACGTACGGCGTGGGCAAGGAGCTCAAGGTGAAGGACGACAAAGGAAAGAAGTGGGCGATGTCAAACCCGATGCTTACCAACGCCAGCACCGACATGCAAAACTCATTCTCCGCGCTGCTGCTCGACCAGCAGATGGAAAAGGGTGCCATTGTGCTCGGCTGCGGCCTGGCCTTTAACCAGATCGTGGGCACCGTGGCCAAGCAGGACAAGTTGTCACCGGCCGAAGCACGCGCGAAAGCCAAGTCGTTTCTGATCCCCGGTGTGATTCTGCAACCGTCGGGGATATTTGCGAACGTCATGGCGGAAGAGGCGGGGTGCGCGTTCGTGTACGCGGTGTGAGAACGGACAACGTGGAACTGCGAACTCCCTAGGCAGCAGGGGGGAGGGTATCAGGGGGCAGGAAGCAGCAACGGCGCGCCGGTCACCTGCGTCCTGCCCCCGGATACCCTCCCCCCGGCGCACGTGGGAGTTTTGGGGTAACGATCCCGCAGCTGACAGCAGTCTATAACGCATACGACAG
>JANLVC010000135.1:0-9701 GCA_031363815.1 Gemmatimonadota bacterium | reverse complement strand
CCGCCGCCCACGTTGGCGTACAGCGTATGCGTTTTCGACACGCGCCACGATGCGCCCACTTTGGGCGTGAGCTGCGAGAAGGTGCGGCTCGCGTCGGTTTTGGGATTCAGGTAATTCTTGTAATAGTACGAAATGGCGTCGCCGCGCAGGCCAAGCGTGATGCCAAGCCGGTCGTTCAGCGTGAGTTCGTCTTCCAGAAAGATGCCGCTGTTGTACGCGCCTTCCTTCTTGTTGTCGCGCAACGTGGTACCGCGGCCATTGGTGGCGCTCAGCGAATAGAACAACAGCGCGCCATCCTGATACGCCTGATCGATGCCGGCGGTAAAGCGATTCGTGAATGTGGGCGACACCACATCCCGGCGGTTGTACGCTGCGTTGGCACCGCCATGATAGCGCGTGAAATCGCGGAACGTGCCGCGCTCGGAGCGCTGCAGATATTTTGGGTTGATGTAGGTGACCACGGATACGCTCGACTTGTCGCTCAGCTGGTGTTCCACACTGGCGCCGAGTCGGGCGAGCCGGTTGTAGCGACGTTCGTCTCGACCGTTGTAGGTGGCATTGGCCTGGCGCGGGTTGGCCGCTACTTCGCTGGCCGAGAGCGGGCCGGGCACGTGGAAGAGATTGTTGGCGCCAAGCAGGTGGACGCGCATGGTCGTCTTGTCGCCCACGGGGGCCACGATGCCGGTGTTGAGCAACACGCGACGGGCGTCGGAGTTGGCGCGCCAGCCGTCGAAATTGGTGTTCACGAATGTGGCGTAGGCGACGCCGCCTTTGGTGCCGATGGGAGTACCCGTCTGCGCGATGTAGCGCTGCAGCCCGTAGCTCCCGCTTTGGTACTGCATGGTGGCAAACGGACGATCGATCACGGGCACGGTGGACACGCTGATTACACCGCCCGCGGCATTCCCCCACAGCGCGCTCGCGTTGGAGCGTATTACGTCGATCCCCTCGGCCGATGCGAGATCGATGTTGTCGAACGACGTGCGACCATCGGGTTCGGTTTCCGGCATGCCGTCAAGTAGCACGCGTACACCGCGCGAGGTTCCGGCATTGCTGCGATCGCCCGAGCCGCGCGCTCCGAATCCGCGAATGGAGATCCGTACATCACTGGTGCCGTAGCGTGACTGCACGAGGACTCCCGGCACAGTGCCAAGGGCATCGTTGAGCCCGAAGCCCGACTTGCCGGCGTACTGCGATTTGTCGATGTGCGTAATAGCCAGCGGGGCCGTGAAGGACGACTGCGAGCTGCGCGTGGCGCGAACGGCAAAGGGAGCCAGCGTGCGCGCGAGACTGTCGCGCCTGGCAACCGAGTCTGTTCTGGTCTGCGCCTGCGCAAGGTTTGGGCTTGCGAGGGCAATCGTGCCGACGGCCAGGCTCAGCAGTTTTGAGCGGGTGAAAACAAAGGACATTACGGGGAGTGCGTAAGGAACGGGCTGGTAACCGAACTACGCAGGGGAAGGTCGCGCTGTTGGCCTTAATGGGGGATTAACGACGGATCGGAATTCTGAAGCCCAGAGCGCGGGGATCGGCGGGGTTTCGCCAAAAGCGAGTGCCGAGCAAAGATTTTGTGAATCGCCAGATCCACGAAACCGCTCGGCACTGTGCACTGTCGTTGCTGAATTCTGAACACTCTATGCGATCAGACGTCAGAGCTCTGACCATCTGATATCCGAATCTTCGCCAATCACGGCATTGCTCTACTCGATTTCACCACGAAATCGACGGGAATGTTATACGTAAGCCCATTGTCGATGCAGTACGCCTTGTTCAGTGTGGCAGACTGTGATTTCACCGACCACGTGGACGAATCCACGCGAGTCACGTTCACGAGATCTGCGCCTGTCGGTACCCCTTGAACTTCCAATGCCCACCGCAATGCATTGCAACCGGTCCCGCTACCGGCGAGTGTGAGTGCGAGAATCCGTAAGTGCGTGTAGCCGATCGGAATGTTGTACGTCGTGTTCTGAATCTCGCGAAGATTCATGAAGCCGGGGCGCGTATCGACGGTGCTTGAGGCATAGCGAACGGTGAACTTGCGCGGGTACGATGGGCAGCTCCTCTGCTTGGCCACCGGATTGTCGGTCTGCAACGTCGCGTCGCCACTGTTCGACGCTGCCGTTGTCGCGAAGAGTTTGCCGGTCACGCCGCATACGCCGTTGGCGTACACCGAGTATCCGTTGCTGGCGAGCGCGCCGTCACTGAAGAAACCCGACGTGGCGGTCAACGGAAAGAAATAGTCGGTCGTTGGGTCGCTGACCGCCGGCGCCCTGGCCAAGAGCGGCGACTCCATGTCAACGGCAGTGGGTTGCCGTTCCAAGCAGGCGGTTGCCGCGAGAAGAGCGATCAGCGAGAGGGAAAACTGGCGAACGTGCATCGAAGTCTCCGGGAAAGGGAGGAGCGGATTCAGCTCCTCCCTTATTACTCGGACACGGCGCGTTACTTTGCGCTCGCGTGAGGTGTGCTACACCTATGCGACACTCCTGCTACGGAAGAGTGCGTTTGACGACGGTGAATCGAACGTTCAACTGGTAGCTGTTGCCGTTGTCGACACAATACGCGCGATTGTTCGGAGAGGGCTGTGACTGCACCGTCCACGTATTGATCGTCGTGCGTGTCACCAGCAGCCGGTCACCGGCTACCGTCGCACCCTGGACGATGCTGTTCCAGCGGAGCGCGCTGCAACCTGGACCCGTCCCTGAGAGTGTCACCGTGAGTCCATGCAACCTCGTACTGTCGATGGGTATCGAATACACCGTGTTCTCAATGCCTCGCAGATTCATGAATGCCGGTCGTGTATCAATGATGCCGTTATCATACACCACCGTGAACTTCCGGGGGTACGCGACGCACCTCACGCTCTTGGTGCGGGGATTGTCAGTCTGTAACGTCGCATCGCCGCTGTTCGACGCGGACGTGGTGGAATACAATCGCGACGAGACGCCGCACACTCCGTCGTCGTACACCGACGCGCTCCCGTCGCTGTACATCCGGTCACTGCGAAGCCCCAGCGCGCGGTCGTCAAGCGGGATAGTCCACATCGTTTTCGGATCGCCGAGCAGCACCTCGAACAGTTCGGCGCCAACTCCCTTCTTGCCGTCGATGTACACCAGCACATCATACTTACCGACCGGTGCGCCCGCCGGCACTTGCACCCGCGCCTTGAGCTGCTTGCTGTTCACGTACGACGTGGACAACACATGCACCAGGGTCGTATCACCCAATAGCGCCCACGTCGCGGCGGCGCCCATGGCGAATCCACTGCCGTTGATCACGACGTCGATGATCGTGTCCTGTGGCGCAACTGCCGGCGACGTGGAGGTAACACTGATGAGTGCGGTCGGACCACCTCCGGCCGGACGCGCGAACGCCGGGCTGCTGCTGGGCGTGGGAACGGAAGCGCTCTCTGGCTGGCAGGCAACGCTGATCAACAGCACACTGCGAAGCGCCCAGCGGCGAAGTGACGGCGTGCGGCGCGGGAGGATAGGAAGAATAGGGAGTGGCATTCCGGGGCTCGTGAAAAGGGTACGTTCCGGTCTATCCTATGGTGATACGGACAGGCGCGCATTCTTTGCGCGCCGTTGATCGGATCGGCCATCACCGACCACCTGATAGCCCGCCCAGAGGTACGGACGCCGTAGTCGGGGATCGCGGATCATCGCGCGTTGAGCCTGCGCGAGCGCTTCGGCGACCGAGACCGCGCCGCCACCACGCTCCAGCGCCTGGTAGAAACGACTCGTGAGTTCGGCTGCGCCAAGGTCATCAATGCGCCACAGCGTGGCGATGACCGACCGGGCGCCCGCCACCAGCCACGCGTGCGAGATGGATGTGAAGTCAACCCGACCTTCAAAACGTGTCGTCCACGCGCTTCCCACCGCAGTTTCGCACCCCGACAGGAAGACGAGCGGGCTATTGACCTCGAGGCCGAGGATTTCATGAACTTCAAGGCGGCCATCGTCGTCCGCCACCCCGCCTGATCCTGCGGCCAACACGATGCGTGAAAAGAGCGGATTCCCGGGGTTCATGACCGCATGACTGGCCACGTGCACGATGGCGCCATCGCGCACGAGTCGGCGCAGCTGTGCTTCCGATGCCGCACCGTCGATAAAGTTGCGAGCGGAAGGGATGGCAGCGCGCATGCTTCGCACCTCCGCCAACGACCCCGGAAGCGCCTTGGAAAAGGGCGCGAGCGCGTAGGCCCGAGGAGCACCAGCCGGGGTGTCGCGCTGGTTGGCGCGGCGTCCGGAACGAACCGCGGTGAGCACGGCTGCACTCGGCGCCACGAGGATCGCGACGTCCTCAATCAGGTAGCGACCGTTGGCTGGATTGGAGAGCGCGGAGAAGGGCAAATACGTGAGCAGACCGTGCGGCACGATAACCATCGTGTTGATATTCCGCAGTAGGCCACGGGCGACGATCGGGGCAATCAATTCGCGATACAGTGCCGACAGCACCGGACGCGCAGCATCGTCTGCCGTTCTGTCACCGATGAGGGCGCGGGCAAGCGCCACGCGCCCGGCCAGCGAATCAGCGTGGACTGGTTGTTCAATCAGGGTGAAGGCGTGCTGGGTGATGGCGAACACCAGCAGCCGATTGGCGGTGGCGAAATACTCTACGAGGAGCTCGTCAGGCTGCAGCGTTGCCTGCACGCTCGTAATTGCCGCAGGACGTGGCGCGATGATCCGTGCGCTGCCTGTCATGCCAGGGAGTCGCGCGCGCAATGCTTCATAGGCCGAACGCGCCGTGCGGAGGCTGTCTTGCAGACTGCGCGTGATGCCAACGGCGGCTCCGCTGCGATCGCGCGGGGCGACGGACTCACTGGCACGAAGTCTCGCCACCAGCGCGTCGATGCGGCGCAGCAGCGCATCGGCTTCCGTGAGTGTAGTGGTACCGCGCTCGCGTTGAATACTTTCGCGTGCGTCCGAGAGATGTTCAAGGATCGCGCGTCCCCGCGCGGCGTCGGCAACCTCGAATGCCTCGCCGGCTCGGTTCTGCTGTAGCAGTACCAACGCGAGATCCGCGTACACGGCGGCCTTCGACTCGGCGTACCGTGTACGTAGCTCGCCTGAGCCGTAGCTTCCGCGCACTTGCTCGATCGCCGCGATCGCCGCGCGGCCATCGCTGGTCGCGAGAGGCAGTGCGCCCAGTCGCGCGTGCGCCCGTGCGCGCAGCGCAAGCCGGTTGGTGATCGCTTCACTTCCGGCAAGCGTCGCGTCGGACCGGGTGGAGTCGAGCTCGCGAAGGACGGCCGCCCACTGATTTCGCATCGATGCCACGCGGGCTGCTACCAACTGGACCTGCGCCATCGCGATGGCGGCATCGAATGACAACGCCAGCGCACGCGCCTCGCGAACATATCCGTCGGCGTCCGCGACCCGGCCCAGCTCCTGCGCAACCTCTGCGAGAAACAGCTGGTCAAGCAGCGCGGGGTACTGAAAGCCGCCCTGCCGATGCTCGCGCAGCGCATCCTGGCCGCGCCTGTAGGCTAGCGGCGTATTGCCGGCGGCGTAGAGCGCGCGCGCCTGACTGCGCAGGATGGTCGCGTGCTGCTCGCGTTGCCCAAGCGAGTCATTCAGCGCGGCCGCGCGGGCGTAATAATCGAGCGCGTGCTGTGTGTCGCCTGCCTCGAGAAACATGTCAGCCGTGATGCGCAGATTGTCGGCGACTTGCGTACGATCGCCTAACCGCTGTGCGAGCTGGAGCGCGCTGTCGATTGCCGCAAAGGCGCGCCGTTGGTCTCCGAGCGCCGAGAACGCGGTGGCCAACTGTCCCCGTGCGTTCAATTCGCCGGTGGAGTCATGCGTGACCTTGAAGAGTGCACGGGCGCTGCTGATCTGCGTCAATGCAGCGCGTGAATCGCCGAGCGCGATATCGAGGGCCGCGAGGTTGTTGAGCGCGCGAGCCAGATTGACCGAGTCGCCGAGTGTCGCGAGGCGATCGCGAGCATCCGCCAGCGCGCGTCGTGCCCGACCGAATTGCGCGTAGTCTTGAAGGACCAGCCCAATGTTCAGGGTCGTCTTGGCGACACCGAGGGAGTCGCCGTCGGCGCGCGCAGACTCCAGCGCACGCTCAAAAAGCACCGTAGCATCGGCCAGCCGCTCTTCGTCGCGAGCAAGCAGACCCAGGGCATTGTACGATCGAAACAGTTCGTGCCGAAGATCGAGTCGCTGCTTGAGTGCCAAGGCCCGCTCGCCTTCACGTCGGGCATACGCAAAGTCGCCGCGAAGGCGGGCTGCCTGCGCGAGGCCCGTCAAGGCACGCGCGATTCGCGTGGAGTCGCCACGGCGTTCGGCCAGCGCCAGCGCCTCCGCCCAGAGGTGTGCGGCGCTATCAGCCGATTGTCGGTATACCGAGTCGCCAGCCGCGAGCAGAGTGTCAACACGCGTATCAACACGCGTATCAACACGCGGGCGTGTCGTATCCGAAGTGAGCCGTGATGCGCTGTTCCGATCGCTGGGGGAACATGCGACAATCACACTCACCGTCAGCAGCGCGAGGCGGCGGGTGAGCGCAGCACTGCGGTACGGCGACATTCAGCGCACCCGAAACCGCTGAACACTGGAGCTCATCGCGCGGCCATCGGTTAGACGTGCTTCAACCGACCAGAAGAAGCGCTGCGCTCGGGTCGTAAATGCTGACGCTGGAACGGGGGCGATGGTGTCCGCGGTGGCCTGCGTAAAGACAATCCCGCCGGTTTCATCCTGTACGACCACACGATACGCCGCGTCGGCCCCCACGGCATGCCACATCAGTACTACCTGCTCGGCGGGGATCGCGGTATCCGCCACCGGCGATACCACAGGAAAAGGCACCGCCACCTCGGACAGCGTGCCATACTCGGCGGCACGCGTGCTTTCGGCGGAGGCCGATACACTCTGACGAATCGTGCCGTTGGGAAGTGCGAAGACCATCACGACCACGGCGGCGGCCAGCGCCGCCCCGAAGATGACCGTCGCGTGGCGCTGAGCCGCGCCGCCGGTTGGTACGAGTCGACGGATCGCCGTGAGTTCGTGACGGCAGCGATCGCATTCGGCTACGTGTGCCGTCACCGCCGCCCGCGCGGCGGCAGAAAGCGTGTTGTCCACGTATCCGGCCAGATCGTGTGCATCCACATGCGTCATCTCCAAGAAGTCCGACTTCGCGAGCGACTCACGGGGCGATTCACGGGGCGATTCACTATCATGCTGCGTCATGGTGCACTGCTCTCCACGCCCCGCGCTCTGAGCGAGCCACGCAAGCGGTTGAAGGTAGCGTTCAGCCGCCGGAATACGTGAAATGGAGTGGCGAGTCCCAGTACGCGGGAGATCTCGAGTCCCGAGAGCCCATCATCGAAACGGAGCTTTAAAAGCAGACGGTCGTCGGCAGGCAATTCAGATAGCGCCGCGCTCACGGCGTCGCGCAGCTGCTGATGTCGCACGTCGGCATCGGGCTCGTGCGTACGGTCGGCTATCGCGAGATGCGCGGCAAGTTCGGGATCGACAGCCGTGAGATCCATCAGGCGACGTCGCGCCGCAGAGCGCTCAGCCGAGCCATTCGTGGTAGGATCTCCCCGCGGACGTCCGTATCGCTGTCGGTAATAGTCCAGACACAACCGGCGCGCGACCACGGTAAGCCACGTCGTGAATCGACTCCGCCCGTCGTTCTTAAAGCCCCGCAGGCGGCGATAGTCGTCCTCCTGCAGCCGCTCCAGCACGAACGCATAGGCGTCCATCGCTCCGTCATGCTCGCGAAAAAGGTCTCGCGCGACATGCAGGAGCAAGCGACTGTGCACCGCTACGAGCTCAGCCCACGCAGCCTCGCGCGTGGGGTATTCCGTAGCCGCGAGCAGGGATTCCAGAGTGGAAGACACGTCGTCGGAAAAGGAAAGCGGGGTGGGCCAGAGACTACCGCCACTACAGTGTTACGGACAAGGAGGAGCGTTTTGATTCTGGAGAGTCAGATCCCTGAATTCTGAACACTGACTTCTGGGCAGTGCAGCGTTCAACCGAAATAATCCTGCTGCCCTTTCTGTCGTCGCGCTTCACGCTCGGCCCGCCCGTATTTCCCTTCGTCCGATCTCGAAATCTTCCGACGAGCCACCAAAGCTTCGAGAACCAGTTCGCAGGCCACCACGATCATCGCGTCATCGCCTTTCTTGGCGAGTCCGAGCGCGATCACCGTCTGCACCAACCCCGGCACGGTCTCGAAGCCCTGGCGCACGAGGTCCATCGCGATTTCGTCGGCCACCTGCAGGGCGCCGCCGCCGTCGAACCACATGATCACGTCTTCGGCGTCGATATCACCGGCCCGCGCACGCAGTGTGGCATCGCACGCCCGACGGATAAGGTCTTTGGCGATCGTCGCGCCGCCCACGAGTTCTCCTTCGTACTCGAGCTCGATCTTGCCGGTGATGGCGGGCAGGGCGGCGTACACATCGGCGACGCGCGGTACGGCTTCAGTATCGCCGTTGCGCAGGGCGCGCTGTTCGGCGTTGGAGACCACGTTCTCCATGGCGGTGATCGGCAGGCGCTGCGACACGCCAGAGCGCTTGTCGATGCGCTTGTCGTCGCGCGCTTCGAAGGCGATGCGTTCTACCACTTCTTCGATCAAGTCGGGAAGCCGGATTGTTATGCCGTCGGTGCGTTGCGTCCACGCTTCCTGGCGCGTGATCTCGACGCCAAGTTCGACGCTCTCGGGGTAATGCGTGATGATCTCGCTGCCGATGCGGTCCTTGAGCGGCGTGATGATCTTGCCGCGGGCCGTGTAGTCTTCGGGATTGGCGGTGAAGCAGAGCAGGACATCGAGTGCGAGGCGCACCGGATACCCTTTGATCTGCACGTCGCCTTCCTGCATGATGTTGAACAAGCCCACCTGCACCTTGCCCGCGAGGTCGGGCAGTTCATTCAGTGCGAAGATCCCGCGGTTGGCGCGCGGCAGCATGCCGTAGTGAATGGTGAGTTCGTCGCCCAGGATGTGTCCACCGCGGGCGGCCTTGATGGGGTCCACGTCACCGATGATGTCGGCGATGGTCGCATCGGGCGTCGCAAGTTTTTCGACGTAGCGCTGATCGCGGGACACCCAGCCGATGGGCGTGTCGTCGCCATGCTCCTGAATGAGCTGCCGGGCGTACTTGGAGATCGGGCCGAACGGATCGTCGTTCACTTCGCTGCCGGCCACGACGGGCATCTGCTCGTCGAGTAGCGTGGCCAGTGCGCGAAGGATGCGCGACTTCGCCTGACCGCGAAGGCCGAGCAGGATGAAGTTGTGGCGCGCGAGGAGCGCGTTCACGATTTGCGGCATCACGGTGTCTTCGTAGCCAAGCACGCCGCGGAAGAGCGGGCCGCCACTCTGCAGGCGCGCGATCAGGTTACGACGGATTTCGTCTTTGACGGACTTCGGACGATTCGTGGCGAAGCCGGAGCGCTTAAGGGCGCCGAGGGTCTCGGGGAGTCTGGACACAAAACCTCAGTGAGTCAGGAACAGGAAGTATCAAGGTTAGCACCTGCCGCCGGACCTTGGTTCCCGCTCAGTCGCTAGTACTGCGACCGGTTAAAGAGTAGGTAAGCAGAGGGTCGGAGAATCCAGGCGGCTCCTATCCTTGGCCGGTATGCCCAGACCTCCCTTGTCGTTTCGGTGGTGGGTTTGATCGGCTGCGGTGGTGGCGACCGACAGATCGCTACTACCAGGCACTGCTTCACCGCGGATTACACGGATAGCACGCGAAT
>JANLVC010000092.1:0-5841 GCA_031363815.1 Gemmatimonadota bacterium | reverse complement strand
ATCGCTCGCCTTCACCGCGCTGGACCGCTTATACACGGGTGCGTTCGCGACCACCGACACGGCGCTCGCGGCGCAGGCCACGCGACAAATCCGCAATTCTCGGCGGCTCACAACCGGCACCACGGTGGAGCACGCGCCGGTATGGTCGCCCGATGGTCGCTACCTGGCGTACGTCACGTGGAGCGATACGGTGGGTGGACACATCTATCGCGTACGCGCCGACGGCAGTGCGCCGGCCGAGCGTCTCACGCGAGCCGCGGCGTTCTACGACAAGATCGCGTACACGAAAGACGGATCGCGCATTATGGCGGTGCGTGGTTCACGCTTTAGCCGCCTAAAACAGTTCGAGGATTTTGGCAACATCGCCAACGGCGAGTTGGAGTACATCACGCTACCCGCCGTTGGTGGCGAGGCGACGCGCATTACCTGGACTGGCAGCGGCCAGTCGCAGCAGGGGCGCAACGTGCCGCATGTGGGGCCAGACAGTACGCGACTGTATGTGTGGGCCGGCACCGAAGGGCTGATCTCGATGCGCTTCGATGGCACCGATCGCAAGGTGGTGGTGCGCGTGGCGGGTCCGCCACCACCGGCGCAGCCACTGCCGCCGGGCGCTACGCCGCCACCGCCGCCGTTTCCCGATGAAGTGGTCCTCTCCCCCGACGGCAGCCGCGCGCTGGTGCTCGCCAACAACAACGTGTTCATGATTGCCGTGCCTCCTGTGGTCGGTCAGGCACCAGCTGTAGCCGTGTCGGCGAGTTCGGTGCCTACGGCGCGACTCACCCGCGTGGGTGGTGAATTCATCGGCTGGTCGCCCGATGGCGCGCAGGCGTTCTATTCGATCGGCCGCAGTTGGTTTCAGTACGACGTACGCGTAGCCGAGCAGGCGATTCGTGATTCGGTGGTGCGGGCGGATTCGATCGCGAGTGCGGCTCCGGCCGCCGGTACACCGGCCGCCGGTACACCGACCGCCGGTACACCGACCGCCGGTGCACCGCGTGACACCACGCGGGCGCCGCAACGCGCGTATGAAGCCCGACGGTTCGACGTGACGATCTCGGCGGCCAAGGACAAGCCACGTGGCATAATCGTGTTGCGGAACGCGCGACTGGTCACGATGAAGGGCACTGATGTGATCGAGCGCGGTGACATCGTGGTCACCGACAATCGCATAACGGCGGTTGGTGCGAGTGGGTCGGTGAGCATTCCTGCTGGTGCGCGCGAAATCGACATGAACGGGAAGACCATCCTCCCGGGCTACGTGGATATCCATGCGCACAACTGGTTCGGATGGGGCGTGCATCGCGATCAGGTCACACAGCTGTTGGCCAATCTGGCGTATGGTGTGACCACGCAGCGCGATCCGCAAACGTCGGCCACCGACATCCTCACCTACTCCGACCTCATGGAGACTGGCGCCCTGATCGGACCGCGCCTGTACTCCACCGGCCCGGGCATCTTCGCCGCCGACAACATCAAGAGTTTGGACGAAGCGCGCGATGTGCTGCGTCGCTACGCCGATCACTACAACACGAAAACGATCAAGCAGTATCTGGCCGGCGACCGCAAAGTGCGGCAGTGGGTGATCATGGCGGCGAAGGAGCTGGGTCTCACGGCTACGACCGAAGGCGGCTCCAACCTGTCGATGAATCTCACCCTCATGCAGGACGGCTATCCGGGTCTCGAGCATGCCATGCCGATCTTTCCGCTGTTCAAGGACGTCGTACAACTGCAAGCGGAGAGTGGCATCACCTACACGCCCACTCTCGTGGTGGGATACGGCGGCCCGATCGGATTCAACTACTGGCTCACGAAGTACAACGTAGACGATGACACCAAGCTGCGTCGCTTCACGCCGCACGAGGAGCTCGATGCGTGGAAGTCGGTGCCGTACAACCGCGACGATCAATACATCTTCAAGGGGCTGGCGGGCCAGCTCAACAAGATGGTGAAGGCTGGCGGTCGTGTTGGACTGGGCTCGCATGGCGAGCTGCAGGGACTCGGCGTGCACTGGGAGTTGTGGATGATGCAGTCCGGTGGCCTCACGGAATTCGAGACGCTGCGCGCGGGCACGTTGCATGGTGCCGATGCGATCGGACTGGGCAAGGATCTCGGGTCGCTGGAGGTCGGCAAGCTGGCCGACCTGCAGGTGCTCGATCGCAATCCGCTCATCGATATTCGCAACACGAATTCCGTGCGCTACGTGATGAAAAACGGTCGCCTGTACGACGGCAACACGCTTGACGAAGTGTGGCCGCGCGCGAAGCCGCTGCCGCCGCAGTGGTGGTGGACGGAAGACCCGCCGGTGAAACGGTGATGCGTACGTAGTGCCATATACGGGTCGCGCTCCGTCGGCGAGCGCGGCCCATCCACCCGCTGGTACTGTTGCCTGAGGCGAGTGTGAGTAAAACCGTGGCCGCATTCCCAAAGGCGCCAAAGGCCTGCCACTCGATGCGCCAATTCGTGCTACGGAGCGACGGTCGCCATCGCTTGATATGCCGCTCTCGCGCGGGCCCGGGAGACATTCCACTCATACCACGGTCCGGCCGCCATTTCAGGGTGCCTGGCCCATCGCTTCTGCAGGGCGGCGCGGAGGTCGGAGCGCACGGGCTCCGGCAGTGACGGAAGTTTGTTCAATATCGTGGGCAGTGCATCGAGCGACAGTGCGCCGCTGAGAAACGCGACGTCGAGCCGACCGGTGCTCACCAATCGGTCGATATTGCGACGCGCGATCCACGCCTCGTGGTTCCAGTACAACAACGCCACGAACAGGATGGTCGCCACGGCGGCGGTGCGACGGAAGAGGCGGCCAGTGTCGAGTGCACCCGCGACCTCGAGCGCCAGCAACACGAGTGCGGCGGCGACCACGGTCATGTACGCTTGCGCATACAGCCTCGCGGTGGTGAATCCGTACGCGGCTTCGTACAGCAGCACGCGATGGAACGCCGAGCCGAGCACCAGCAGCACCGCGCCAACGAGTGCGAAGGCGAGGATGCGCGCCAGTCGCTCATGGCGTTCGCGCTGTCCGTATTGCTCAGACAGCAAAATGAGCACAGCGCTGGCCGAGGCGACGATCGTGAGCTCACTAAATCCACGTCGCGCATACTCGGCGAACGTCATGCCCGAGTGGGAAGCGCGTGGGAGTGTGCCGAAGAGATAGCCGAGTTGCAAGGCGAGGAAGAACCAGAGCAATGCGGTTACAGCGGCGAGCAGCATGACGCGTTCGGTCGAGCCGAGCCAGCACACCGTTTCGCGCTCCTTGAGCGGTGGCGCGTCTGTGGGTTCCGTCAACGCGTATCCGTAGGCACCAACAACGAGCCCCAACAGGCCGGTGAAAAATACGAGGCGGGGCAGGAACGCCCAGTGTGCAAAGAGCGCCTCGACAGAATTGCGCCACCGCGCGAACGAAGGATCCGCCTCGGCCAGGAGTAGCGCAAAGAGGATCAGCACCGGAAGCGTCAGGGCGAGGCCACGGACCCATGCGCGTGCTCGTGTCGATCGGATCTGTCCCGTGGCCTCAGCGGTGCGGTGGAGGGCCTGCTTTACCGCCGTCCAGAGTGCCACAACGGGCGCTGTCAGGGTGAAGCGGGCAGTAATGCGGCGCGGTGAAGGATCGACGGCCAGGAGCATCTGTATGGCGAGGAGCAGGATGACGGCCGCGCAGATCACGACATGGAGCACTTCGCTGGCCGTGACGGTCGAGGCACCAGCGATCAGGGTGGCCGCAGCGCCCACGAACAGGAGCAGCTTCGTGTCAGTGCGTTGCGGGTGGAGAAGAGCGACCAGTCCCGCGGCGGCCGCACCGGTCCATACCAGCCAATTGACGCCTGGCCGCGCATCGAACATCACCCACGCCCCCAAAGCCGCGACGGCCGCGGCGGCGGCCCAGAGGCGCGAGGTGCCGCGCACCGTTGCGCCGGGACCAGGGCCCTGTTCGTCTCGTTTCGCATGCATGACCACAAGTCTCGGCCAAGTAGTCCGTTATGTCAAGTACTTTGTACTATAAAGCATACTAGCGGTGAGTCGCTGCCAAAACGAACTACCGGACCGCGGTTTTCACGGATGCACGCGGTTCAAACAACAACAATTATTTGAACGGACATGCACCACGGTTTGGGCCGCGCACGTGCGCGATTCGCGGACATCCGCGTTGATCCGCGGCCAGGCTGTTGGTTTGGTGGCTCAATGACAAAATCGGTTGAGTTGCACCCAAACGAACTACCTGACCGCGGATTTTCACGGATGTACGCGGATCAAAAAACAACGACTATTTGAATGGACATGCACCAGGGTTGTCGGCGCGCACGTGCGCGATCCGCGGTTATCCGCGGTTATCCGCGATTATCCGCGGTCCGTCTGTCGGTGTGGTGCCCGCGCTCACGTCGGTGTGCGAGCCTTCCAGAGCGCCAGCAACGCCGCTTCACGCGCCGGCGTGAAGCCGGTTTTGATCGCGGCCTGACGCTCGACCGGCAGCGTCTTCCACCATGCGAGCGTATCGCGTGCGGTGTCTTCCATCGGGCGCACGGTGAGCCCCGCCTTGATTTCCGGCGTGATGTCGAAACGGGCGAAGCCTGAAGTGCGTCCACGCATCACCTGAAACACCGGCAACTCGCGGCCATACGGATTGGCGCCATTCGCACGCAGGAAGTCGGCATCCACCCACGTGTACGTGGGGTTGCCGCCCACGCCCTGCTGAATGCGCGACACGAACTCCCTGAACGGTTGCCCCATCTGCGGACCGACGACGTTAAACACGCCGTACGTGCGGTTCTCGACCAACGTGATGCAGAACTTCACGAGATCGCGCGCGTCGATGATCTGCACGTGGTCGCTGCCATCGCCCGGCACCAGCACTTCACCGCCACGCGCAATGCGCACCGGCCAGTACGTAAAGCGATCGGTGTCGTCTTCCGGCCCGACGATCAAGCCCGGGCGCACCACGGTCACGCGACCCGGCATCGCAGCATGGGCCGCCTTCTCCGCGTACGCCTTCGCATGACCGTAGCTGAGCGGCTTGCCCGCCTCGATCGGCGAATTCTCAAGCGTGAGCACCGGTGCCTCGATCGACATCGGCACGCGGCTGAGATCCTGATACACCGAGCGCGTGGAGATAAACACATACTGATCGACGTTGTCCTTCAGCAGCTCGGCCGACAGTTTCACCCATTCAGGAGCGCTCGCCAGCGAGGCCGATTCATCGATCACGGCGTCCCACTTTCGCCCTTTCAGCGCACTGAGATCATTTGCGCGGTCGCCGGCAAGCTCCTCGACATCCTTGCCGAACATGCCGGGCGCACTCTTGCCACGATTAAAGATCGTGACCTGATGCCCGCGCTTCAGTGCTTCGCGAACATCGTGCGGGCCCACGAAGCCGGTGCCGCCAAGAATGAGAATTCTCTTGGCGGCGCGCCCTGCCACGAGCACGCGTGGATCGAACATCGAGACGGCACCAAGCGCAGAAAGTCCGGTGCCGATGAATTCACGACGGCTGTACATGAGGCGGAGGGCTCGAGGGCAGGGAGAGAAGTTCGGCAACGTACACCGGACTGGCGCCCAAGGTTACTCCCCACGCCGCACGCACACCAGACGCTACGGGACCAGAGCCACCTGGCCACGCCGTCACCGCCGGCGTTGGTATCGCTGTGCCGTCGCGGTATGCCGTCGCGCTGTTGCTGCAAGACGTCATACCGCCCGTCGTGAACGTCAGGCCAAATCGAAGCGATCCAGGTTCATCACCTTGGTCCAAGCCGCGACGAAGTCGTGCACGAACTTCTCCTTCGCATCGCTTTGCGCATACACCTCCGCCACGGCACGAAGCTCCGAGCTCGACCCGAAAATCAGGTC
>JANLVC010000082.1:0-27828 GCA_031363815.1 Gemmatimonadota bacterium | reverse complement strand
TTCCCTGACATGATCGTGGCAATGGACTCGCTGATCGCGACCGGTGCGCATCCCGTGTATCACTGGACACTCACCGGCACCAACACCGGCCCTGGCGGAACGGGCCAGGCAGTGCGCATCCACGGGTACGAAGAGTGGACGATCGGCGCCAACGGCCTGATCGCTGCGTCGCTGGGGCACTACGACGCAGCGGAGTACGCTCGCCAGCTCAACGAGGGCGTCGGCGCGCGCTAATCCGGCGCGCGCTGATCCGGCGCGCGCACGATGAGATCCACCTCCTGACGACCGCGTGCCGTCCGCAAATGGTGCACGCTCGACTCCGCATGCTGCGCATACACGCGAACGCTCTGCGTCACGAGCGACTCGAACAACGCGCCGAGGAGACGCTCGGCGGACGGCGTCCCAGAGTGCTGGGAAGCGGCTTTGCATGGTAGTCGTTTCCGGCATCTTGTACTCGTCGTTTACGGCATACTTCAGTGGTCGTTTACGGCACCAAAGGCCGTGGGCCGGCCCGCCGGTCGTCGCACACGCCACACGTTCGCTCATGCGACGACGCCTGCCCACGGGGCGCGTGCAGCCCCAGCTCAGTAGCATTCCCTCGACCGAGCTGTTTCCTGATTTCATGAGTCCATGACCGAACAGACCGAACGCCTCAATACGGCCCTCGCGGGTCGCTACCGCCTTCTCCGCCAGCTCGGCAAAGGCGGCATGGCCACGGCCCTGGCACTCGCCTTTCTCGCCCTCCCCATCGCACCCGTGCGCGCGCAATCGACCACCGTCATCGATGGCCCGGCGGCACCGGTGGCCCCGGCGGTGATCACCCGCGACGCCGCACAGCGCGCCACCGTGCGCGCGATCAAGCTCTCGGCGCCACTCACACTCGATGGCGTACTCGACGAAGCGGTCTACACCAAAGAAGCGCCGTTCGGCGGACTGATTCAGGTGGCGCCCGACGCCGGTGCCCCAGCCACCGAGCGCAGCGACATCTGGATCACGTACGATGATCGCAGCATCTACCTGTCCTGTCGCTGCTATGACGCGTCGCCGCCTGCCGAGTGGATCGTGAACGAGCTGCGTCGCGATACCGGCGGCCTGCGCAACAACGAACACATTGGTGTGCTGTTCGACACGTTCTACGATCGCCGCAGTGGCTTTGCGTTCTACACCAATCCGCTCGGGGCGCGCGCCGACTACTCCATTGTCGACGAAGGCGCCTCGAACACCGACTGGAATCCAGTGTGGACGTCGAAGACGGGACGCTTCGATGGCGGCTGGACCGTGGAGATGGAGATCCCCTTCAAGTCGCTTCGCTATCGTGCCGGATTGGATCAGGTGTGGGGCATGCAGATCCGGCGCTCGGTGCGACACAAGAACGAATGGGATTACCTCACGCCCGTGCCGCGCATTCTGGCCGGCCCGCAGGCGCTTAATCGCGTGTCGGCCGGTGGCACGTTGGTGGGACTCGATCTCCCCGAGAACGGCAAGAACATCGAGCTCAAACCGTACGTGATTGCCCGGACCACCACCGACCGTGTGCGCACGCCGCCAATCAACAACAGCGTGGGCAGCGAAATCGGCGGCGACATCAAGTATGCCGTCACGCCCAATCTTACTGCGGACCTCACCGTCAACACCGACTTCGCGCAGGTGGAGGCCGATGAGCAACAGGTCAACCTGACGCGATTCAGTCTATTCTTTCCCGAAAAGCGCGACTTCTTTCTCGAAGGGCGTGGCATTTTTGATTTCGCGCGCGGCGGCAACGGCGCGTTCGGCGGCAGCGGCGGCGCCGATACACCGCAACTGTTTTACACGCGACGCATCGGACTCGACAACGGCGGCGTCGTGCCGATCAACGTCGGCGGCCGGCTCACGGGAAAGCTTGGCAAGTTCGCCGTGGGACTGATGAACATCGGCACGTCGGGCGACGCGGCGTTCAAGGCTGAGCCGACCAACTTCACCGTGGTGCGCGTGAAGCGCGATGTGCTGCAGCGCAGTTCGATCGGCGCGATGATCACCAATCGATCGGTGGCCGCGTCGGGCGCCGGATCGAACGCGGTGTACGGTCTGGATGGGGCGTTCCTGCTCTCGCAGGCGTTGACGGCCGGCGCGTATTGGGCGCAAAGTCAGACCACGGGCGTAACCGGCAACGATCAGAGTTATCAGGGGCGGTTGGACTACAGCGTCGACCGGTACGGGGCGAAGGCCGAATTTCTTTCGGTGGGCCGCAACTTCGATCCGCAGGTCGGCTTCCGCCGGCGCTCCGACATCAGCCGATCAGCCGATCGTTCGGCGAAGTGCGTTTCTCTCCGCGGCCAGTAAGTCAGGCTGTGGTGCGGAAGTTCACCGGGACCGCGTCGGGCGAGTACGTCGAGAATGGCGCCGGCATCGTGGAAACGCGGGTATGGCGCGGACACTTCGATACCGAGTTCGCGAACAGCGACGTGGTGGGTTTCGACGTCACGCGCAATTACGAGTTCTTGCGCCGGCCCTTCACGCCGTCGGGCGCATCGGTGCCCATCGCACCGGGTGGATACGGCTTCTCGGATGTCTCGCTCTCGTATGCCTTCGGCGCACAGCGACGCGCATCGGGTGCCATCCGGGTGCAGGGCGGACAGTTCTACGATGGCACGATCCGCAGCATTACCATCGGACCGGGGAATGCGTTTTCGACGGCGCGCATCGCCGTCATGCAGCGGCTGGCCGTGGAGCCGACGTTCTCGATCACCCGCGTCGAGCGACCCACGTCGTCATTCACCACGCGGCTTGCGCGGGCGCGCGTGGACTACGGATTTACGCCACTCATGTTTGCGAGCGCGCTCGTGCAGTACAACTCGGCCGACCGGGCGTTCAGCACGAACCTGCGCTTTCGCTGGGAGTATGCACCGGGCAGCGAGCTGTTTCTGGTGTACACCGACGAACGCGATGTGCGCGACGACCGCTACGCCACACCAACCACGGTGCGCGGACTCAAGAACCGCGCGCTGGTGGTGAAGGTCAATCGACTGTTTCGGTATTAGCTATCGGCCGTCCACGCCAACCAACGCGCGCGGTTGCGAGCGCAGGGGAAAGCAACGAGCCCCGATGGCCGTGCGCTGCTGTTCACGGGCGGCAGCAGCGTGCGGTCAGGCTTCGTGTTTCGCAAACGGTCGGATGGCACGGGGGTGGTTGACACCGTGCTGCGACTCGCGCGTGGCCTCAACGAGGTGATGCTCACCCCAGACAGCGACCACCGGATTCGCGTGATTTCCGTGCACCGTGCGCGCGCTGATGAGGTGGCGTTGTCATGAAGGCGAACGACGTTGAAGCCAAGTGCGAACGCGACGTCGACTTGATCGGCGACGTCAACCTGTCCACGGCACGCCGCCCGACGTACGCGCCGCGGCGAGTGCACGTCGACTTTCCCGGATCGATGATCAGCGCGCCCGATCTGAAAACCGTGCGTCTCGGCACCGCGGCTATTCGAGCGGCCTGCTCGTCGGTATGATTCCCTCATGATCGCCGCCCACTTGCCAGGAGCAGAGCTGATTGAGACGGGTCTCGCGGACCTCACGGCGGGGGCCGTCACCATCGAGTCGCTGCTCGTTTCCATCGCCGCACCGGGATTGCGCGACGTAGGACTCGCCGTTGACCACCCCATCGCCGACGCCGAGTTGCAACTGTACTCGCTGTTGTCGGCGCGCGACGGTGCGGCGGCGCACAGCCACTACAACGCATTGCTGCGCCGTGTCACCAGCTTCCGCCGCGCGGCCCAGTGCGCGAGGTAGCGGATCGCGAGCGCATTGGCGCGTTTATGACCGCGCTGGCGCGTCATGCGACCGCTGAAGTGGACGTCTTCCTTGAGGGGGGACGTGTTATGATTTCGTCGCCCAGGCTCTCGCCAAAATCGAGCGCGGTCATGCGCGTGATCTGGCCGACGTGCAGGCCATGCAGGCGCACGGCCTGATCAGCGCGGCTGAGGTGCGGGCGCAGTTTGCGCGCATGGAGCCGGAGCTATTTCGCTTTCCGGCTATTGATCCGCCGTCGTTTCGACGCGCCGTCGATGCGGTGTTTCCACCGCCACCGCCACCGTCAGCGCCATGACGCCCAGCGTGTCCGCAATGATCGACCGCCTCAACAACGCCCTGTCCGATCGCTATCGCATCGAGCGCGAACTTGGGGCCGGCGGCATGTCCACCGTGTACCTCGCGCACGACATCAAGCACGAGCGCGATGTCGCGATCAAGGTGCTGCATCCGGACCTTGGTGCTCGGCGCCTTCGAACGGGTGGGCAACGCGCGCTGCGCGGGCTGCGGTTCACTGATGCGCCGTCTCCGACTCGCCCCCAATGAGCACCGCGCAGACCGAACGCCTCGCCACCCTCGTGCGCATGCTCGGCTTGGTTGTGACGCTGTTCAC
Source organism: Gemmatimonadota bacterium (assembly GCA_031363815.1). Lineage (GTDB taxonomy): Bacteria > Gemmatimonadota > Gemmatimonadetes > Gemmatimonadales > Gemmatimonadaceae > Gemmatimonas. Next base: position 23,433 of record JANLVC010000082.1, on the reverse strand, counting down.
AGCACCCAGCGGCGGGAAGCCGGTGTGCGCCATCGGCGACGGAGCCAAAGTTGCGAGGTAGTCTGTAACTATATATTTTTTCTGTATCTCTACCCTCGAGGGACATATGGCAGTCAACATCAAGAACGAACGCGTTGAACGCCTCCTCGACGAGGTGGCGGCGCTCACCGGTGAGACCAAGACCGAGGCGATCCGTCGCGCCCTCGAGGAGCGGCGGGACCGACTGGCCCGGAGCGCCGTGCAACTCCATCCCGCAGACCGTCTTCGCCGACTGCTGGAACGCGAAATCTGGCCCGCCATTCCGGCCGCTGTGCGCGGCACGAGGCTCAGCAAGGCGGAGAAAGAGCAGATCCTCGGCTACGGACCCGACGGCGCGTGATCCTCGATAGCTCCGCGCTGGTGGCCATTGTGCTGCAGGAGCCTGCGGCCGAGCGGTTGCTCGAGCGCATGCGCCATGCGTCATATCTCGCCATCGGTGCGGCAACGCTGCTCGAAACCGGGATCGTGCTGTCGTCCCGATTGCACGGCGACGCGCGCGGGCTGTTGGCGCGTGTGCTGCAGGAAAGTGGCATCACGGTCGTCGACGTGACTGAAGCGCATTTCGGTGTGGCGATGGACGCGTGGCTCCGGTACGGCAAGGGCCGACATCCCGCGTCACTGAACTTCGGCGACTGTATGTCCTACGCGATTTCGGTGGTGGCTGGTGCGCCGCTGCTCTGCGTCGGGGACGACTTCCCGCAGACGGACTGCGTGCTCGCGTGAGCACCACGGCATGACTGACCTGCGCGCCCAGCTCCAATCCACGCTCGGTGACGGCTACACCCTCGAGCGCGAGCTCGGCGGTGGAGGTATGTCGCGCGTGTTCGTGGCGCGGGAGAATGCGCTGGGTCGCGAGGTCGTGGTGAAGGTGCTGGCGCCTGAACTGTCGGCCAGTGTGAGCGCCGAGCGCTTCACGCGCGAGATCGCCACGGCAGCACGGTTGCAACAGGCGAACATCGTGCCGGTGCTGGCGGCGGGGATGTCGGGTGGCGTCCCGTACTACACAATGCCATTCGTGAGAGGCGAGTCGCTGCGTGTGCTCCTCGCCCGTGGCACCGCTTTGTCGCTCCACGATCGCCTCAACGTGCTGCGCGATGTCGCGCGCTGGCCTACGCGCACGGCGAAGGCGTGATCCATCGTGACATCAAGCCGGACAACATCCTGCTCTCGGCCGGCACCGCGGTGGTCACCGACTTCGGCATCGCCAAGGCCATCAGCGCTGCGCGCACGCACGATGGCGCGGCAGCGAGCACCAACGACGGCACGCTGACGCAGGCGGGCAGCAGCATTGGCACGCCCGCCTACATGGCGCCCGAGCAGGCGGTGGGCGACGCGGTGGATCATCGCGCGGACCTCTACGCGTGGGGTGTGGTGGCGTACGAACTGCTCAGCGGCGCCCATCCGTTTGCAGGCAAGACCGGCGCGTCGCAGTTGATTGCCGCCCATCTGACCGAAACGCCGCCGTCGCTCGCCGCGCGCGCGCCGGAGGTACCGCGCGAGGTGGCCGCCCTGGTGATGCAGTGCCTCGCCAAGAACCCAATCGAGCGTCCCGCTGCGGCCAACGCGCTGCTGGAGCGACTCGCGACCGTGGCCACGCCCAGCGCCGCGGGCCAGGCCGCGCCCACGGCATCGGCATCGGCATCGAGGAGGCGGTTTATCACCAGTGCAGCGGTCGTGCTGACACTGGTGGGTGGTGCCGCGGTGCTCTGGTTCATGAAGGGCCGCGCTGCCGGCGGCGACACGACGGCCAGCACCACGACGGCGGTGCCGTCGGAAACACTCTCGTCGCTGGCCGTGCTGCCCTTCGTGAACACCAGCGGTGATGCCAAAGACGAGTACTTCAGCGACGGCCTCACCGACGAATTGGCACACGCGTTGTCCAAGCTGCCGGGGCTGCGTCTGGCCGGTCGCTCGTCGAGTTTTTCGTTCAAAGGCAAGCCGATCCTTGCCCCCGACGTGGGCAAGGCGCTGGGCGTGAGCGCGATCGTGGAAGGCACGGTGCGACGCGCCGGTGATCGCATTCGACTCACGGCGCAGCTCACCAGTACGCGTGACGGGCAGGTGCTTTGGAGTGATGCCTTCGAACGCACCGGCGCCGACGTGTTTGCGGTGCAGGATGCGTTCACGACCGCGATCGTGGCGGCGCTGACTCCGCGACTTGCTCAGGCAGCGGGTGTGACTGCGCGGCCGGAACAGGCGAGTGTCGCGGCGCGCGGGACCACTGATGCGGCGGCCTACGACCTGTATCTCAAAGGCCGCTACTACTGGGCGCAGCGTGGCGCCGGTCCGCTCGATAGCGCCGTGAAGTATCTCGAGGCGGCGGTACAGCGTGACAGCACGTTCGCCCGCGGCTGGTCCGCGCTTGCCCTGGCGTACGTGATTCGTTCGGACTACAATATCGACGTGGACTTCGCGCCGTCCGACGCCAAGGCGGAAGTCGCGGCGCGTCGGGCGCTGGTGCTCGATTCCACCAGTGCGGATGCCCACGCTGCTCTCGGTTTTCGGGCCATTCGCCGATTCGACTTCGCGCAGGCCGCTGCATCAATGGCAACCGCGCGCCGACGCGAGCCGGGCAGCGCCATCGCCGCGCATTGGTCGGCCATCTACTTTCATGCAGTGGGCGATACGATTCACGCCGACGAGCAGATGGAGCGGGCCCTCACGCTCGACCCGCTTTCGCTCACTACGTTCAACACGCGTGCACGCATGCTCACCGAGCGGCGCCAGTTCGCGCAGGCCCACGAGAACGACGCCAGAGCGGCGTCGCTGAGCACCACATTCTCAACGTACCGCGTGGTACCGCTGATCTGGGCGGGATTGGCGGACAGCGCGTTCCGCGTGACGCGGCGCATCCCCTCGTCCGATCGGTCCCGAGGCCGATTCGGCTACGCCATCATGGCCGCCGCGGTTGCTGGCCAATGGGACGTCGCGCGCGGGTTGCAACGGCAGGTAAGTGCGCGCGGTGCCGACGTGCGATCGTTCGACCGCGCGGCCTCCGCGTTGGTGTTTGGTGATCGCGCTGCGGCGGCCGCCCTGTTCGTCGATAACCTCGAGCATGACGGCGGGCTCCCGAACATTGCGTTCTCCGTCTGCTATCCGCCCTACGACGGCATCCGCGCCGAACCCGTTTGGAAGGCGTTTCTGGTGCGACACGAGATGAAAGAGTGCCCGTATACCTCCCCGTGGCCGCTGGGAGCGCCACCACCATGACGGATGTGCTGCATCGCCTCACCTCGGCTCTCGCCGACCGCTATCGCGTCGAGCGCGAACTTGGGCAGGGCGGCATGGCCACCGTGTACCTCGCGCACGACGTCAAACACGAGCGCGATGTCGCGATCAAGGTGCTGCACCCCGACCTTGGTGCCGCGCTTGGTGCCGAGCGGTTTTTGAGCGAGATCAAGACCACCGCCAAGCTGCAGCATCCGCATATTCTGGCGCTGCTCGACTCGGGTGCGGCGGATGGATTGCTGTACTACGTGATGCCATTCATCGCGGGCGAAACGTTGCGCGCGCGCCTTGAACGTGAGCGGCAATTGCCGATCGACGACGCGCTGCGCATCGCGCGCGAAGTGGCCGACGCCCTCGGCGCGGCGCACGCGCTCGGCATCGTGCACCGCGATGTGAAGCCCGAGAACATCCTGCTGCAGAACGGACACGCCATCGTCGCCGACTTCGGCATTGCACTCGCCGTGCAGGCCGCCGGCGGACAGCGCATGACGCAAACGGGCCTGAGCCTCGGCACGCCGCAGTACATGAGCCCCGAACAGGCCATGGGCGAACGCACCATCGATGCGCGCGCGGACATCTACGCGCTCGGCGCGGTGACGTACGAGATGCTCGTGGGAGACGCGCCCTTCACCGGTTCGAGCGTGCAGGCGATTGTCGCCCGCGTGCTCACCGAGAAACCGCAGTCGATCCGCACGGTGCGCGACACCGTACCGTTCGGCGCGGAGCAGGCCGTGCTCCGTGCGCTGAGCAAGCTGCCGGCCGATCGCTTTGCCAGTACGTCGGAGTTCGTCGCGGCGCTCACCGCAAACACCACGTCGGTTGGCCACGACGCGGTGGACACGCCGTTGGCACAGGCTCCAACGGACCGCAGCCGGCGGCTACGGTCGGTTGCCGCCGCACTGGCCGTTACCACCATTTTCTCGCTTGCGGTGGCCGCGTGGGCGCTCGCGCGGACGCCCGACGTGGCCTCGGCCGCGATCTTCGATGCGGCGCTTCCGGACAGCGCGCCGATGGCGCGCGTAACGGGGATGATATTAGCCACCGGGTTCGGTTCGGCGAGTCGCCAACTGTCCGTATCGCCTCGCGGCGACTTTGTGGTGTACGCCGCGCAGCGCGGCGACTCCACCATGCTCTGGCGCCGCAGCCTGATCGCCGCATCGGCGGCGCCGATCACCGGCACGTCGGGTGGCCGCAGTCCGCGCATTTCCCCTGATGGGCAGCGCCTCGCCTTCGCGACCAGAACGCACATCATGATCGTGCCCGTCGGTGGCGGCGAGCCTCGTCAACTGATGGAAAGCGGTCCCCCGTCCACGCTGGAATGGATCTCTCCAACGCGTCTCTTCGCCTTAGCAGGAGACGGCTACCGACTGACCTGGCTCGACCCCGAACTGGGCGTCACAGAGGATCTGCCAACGCCGGGTGCGCGCTGCGTGTGGGGCCAGTGGCTTGCCAGCGAGCGCAAGTTGCTGTGCAGCTACAACGAGACCGCCACGCTGGTCGATCCCGTGTCAGGAAACCTGCTGCCCCTTACCACCACGGGTGAAGACGGGAAAGCGGGGCGAGTGGTGTCGGGGTCCGCCTTCCGGCTCATCGACGGCGCCTACATGCTCTACCTCTCGCTCGATGGCACGCTCCGCGGGGCATCGTATGACGCGCGCACGCGTCAGCTGGGTCGGGCGGTGTCGCTGGTGCGCGGCGTGAGCCGCGATGTGGGTGGCGTCGCGCAATTCGAGCTGTCGACCAATGGACTGCTCGGCTACGCACCCGCTGGTGCGGAGCGGATGGCGGCGATGGTGGTGCGTCGCGAAGGCGCCGACGCCGTACCGCTGCCGATGGAGCATGGTCCGTTTCTTCGTTTCGATCTCTCCCGAGACGGGAAACGCCTGGCTGCCGTGGTGGCCACGCTCGACGGCGACGAGCTGCGCATTTACGACTTACGCAGTGGATTGTCGCAGGTGTGGCTCCGGGCGCCGATCATCCGCATGCCGCTGTGGAGCCCCCGGAGCGACCGGATCGTGGTGCGCGTGGAGAACGACGCCGGCGCGGCGCTGCTGATCGGTTCGCCCGACGCGTCTGGCGCCCCTGACACGCTCATGCGGCGCGTCGGCGACCAGGATGCACTCGATGCCCTCGACTTCAGCGATGACTCGACGATCCTGGCGCGCGACAGTCGCATCCCGTCGGTCTTTCGCCTCACGCTGTCCGGTCGTTCGGTGCGCATCGACACCGTGTCGAAGGACGCGATCTTCATGACGCGATCGCCGGACGGTACGCGACTCGCCTGGCACACGGCGCAAACCAATCAGCTCTTCGTTGGGCCGTATCCGCGCGGCACACAGCAGCAGCAGGTGGCGGTCGGTGGCGTGGAACCGATGTGGCTCTCGCCCACCGAGTTGCTGTACCGATCAGGCGTCACGTGGTTCTCGGCGCGCTTCGACCGCGTAAGCGGCGCGCTCATCGGCGCTCCGCGCGTGTGGGCTCGTGACCCCCGCTTTGCCGACACACCGGGGTGGTCCAATCGCCCGTCGTGGGACGGAGGCATTATCTATTCGCAAAGCCCGGAGCAGACGGACTCGCGGTATCTCCGTTTCATTCCCGACTTCATTACGCGCCTGAAAGCTGCCGTCGACGGAGCCGCCAAATGAGTGACGTCATGATGCGTCTCACCGCCACTCTCGCTGACCGCTATCGCCTCGAGCGCGAACTTGGGGCCGGCGGCATGGCCACCGTGTACCTCGCGCACGATCTCAAGCACGAGCGCGATGTCGCGATCAAGGTGCTGCATCCCGACCTTGGTGCCGCGCTTGGTGCCGAGCGGTTTCTCGCCGAAATCCGCACCACGGCGCGATTGCAGCATCCGCACATTCTGCCGCTGCTGGACAGCGGTGAGGCCGATGGCCTGCTGTACTACGTGATGCCGCTCGTGACGGGCGAAACGCTGCGCGCGCTGCTCGAGCGCGAACGGCAGTTGCCGATTGCTGATGCGGTGCGCATTGCGCGCGAAGTGGCGAGTGCATTGGACTACGCGCACCGGCAGGGCGTGATTCATCGGGATATCAAGCCGGAGAACATCCTGCTTCACGACGGCAGCGCGATCGTGGCCGATTTCGGCATCGCCCTCGCCGTGCAGTCCGCGGGCGGGCAGCGCATGACGCAGGCCGGACTGTCGCTCGGCACGCCGCAGTACATGAGCCCCGAACAGGCGATGGGCGAACGCACCATCGATGCGCGCAGCGATGTGTACGCGCTCGGCGCGATGACGTACGAGATGCTCGTCGGCGACGCACCCTTCACCGGCACCACGGTACAGGCGATCGTGGCGAAGGTGCTGAGTGCGGCGCCCGAGCGTCCGACGCTCGTGCGACAGACGATTCCGCCGCATGTGGAAGCGGCCGTGCTCACCGCACTCGCCAAGCTCCCGGCCGACCGCTTCGCGACGGCGGCCGAGTTCAGCACCGCGCTCGCAAACACTGGCTACGGCTCCACGAGTGGTAGCGACGCCCGACTGGCCGCGCCGGCGCCGCGCCGAAGCCGCCGCGCGACCGTGATCGTTGGCGCGTTCGCGCTCGTGGCCGTCGCGGTGAGCGCGTTCGGATGGTTCCGTCCCGTGCCGTCACCCGGCGTGCATCGCTACGAGATGCAGCTGCCACCGGTGTTCTCCGGCACGGCCGGGCATGAGAACGTGCCAATGCCGTCTCCGGACGGGTCATTCATCGTTTTCTACGGCCCGGTACAAGGGCGGCTGGCGGGTACGCAGCTCTGGCTCAAGCGCCGCGCGAGTCGGTCCGCCATACCGATTACCGGCACGGTGGACGCGCAGGCGTTCACCATTTCGCCGGACGGCGCGTGGCTCGCGTTCGTGGCCGCCAACAAGCTCATGAAGTTGCCCGTCGAAGGCGGAGCATCGGTCACGCTCGTTAACGCGGAGGCCGACGGATACTCCGGCGTCGCGTGGCTCGACGACGGAACACTCGTGTACACGCGCGCCAGTGCCCCGCAGCTCTCCGTGGCGAGCGTGTCGTCGAATGGCGGCGCCTCCACCCAGGCGTGGGAGAGCGACTCCGCGCGTTCGGCGGTGGTTGCCGCCATCCCGGGAACACGGGCCGTGCTGTTCTATCGCTGCGCGGTCACCCGCACCGCGTGCGACCTCTGGGCTGGCGAGCTCGGGGAGACGAAGGCCACGCTGGTGCTGAAGGGCGTCAAATCGGCGCGCTACGCCGGGACCGGCCACCTCGTGTACGCGCTGGATGGGCGGCTGATGGCGGATGAGTTCGATCACCGCTCTTTTACCGTGCGCGGCCGACCGATCGTGCTCGCCGACAGCATCACGCGCGGCGACTTGCCCTTTGAGCTCTCGCGGTCGGGCACCCTCGTGACGCGCAGTGAGAGCAGTGGCGGAATCGGCGCCTACGAGATGATGTGGGTCGATCGCACGGGGCGCACGACTCCGGTCGACTCGACATGGAAATTCGATATCACGCGCTTCGCCGCCGACCACGGCTGGGCGCTCTCGCCGGACGGCTCGCGCCTGGCGATCGGCCTCAACACCGATGCGGGCGACGACATCTGGATGAAGCAGCTCCCGCGTGGGCCGCTCTCGCGGATCACCTTCGGTGCGGCTCCGGAGATGCGCCCGAGATGGAGCGCCGATGGAGGTTTCGTGTCCTTCATCTCCGCGCTTCCGGGAGTGCTGAAGCATCGCGCCGACGGCCTTGGCGGCGATTCATTGCTGCGGCCAGGCGTGGTCGACGAGGCCGTCCTGTCGCGCGACGGAAGTTGGCTCGTGCTCCGGACAGGCGCTCTCGGCGCCGTTACGGGCGGCCGAGACATCGTCGGGGTGCGCACCGGCGCCGATACCGCGCAGGTCCCGCTCATCGTCACGCCGTTCGACGAGGAAGCGATCGCGCTTTCGCCGGACGGTCGGTGGATGGCCTACCAGTCCGACGAGACGGGGCGCACGGAGGTGTTCGTGCGCGCTTTTCCGAACACGAGCGCCTTCAAGCATCAGGTGTCGAACGGTGGCGGCACCGCGCCACTGTGGTCGCGCGATGGGCGCGAGCTGTTTTTCGTGAGCCCGGGCGCCGACATGATGTCGGCACGCGTGACCGCCGGCTCGCCGATTTCCATCGCGGCGCCGGCGCCGCTGTTTCACATCGCCGACGATCTGCTCAAGGTGGAGTACACGTTCTACACGCCGTGGGATGTCGCCGCCGACGGCCGGTTTATCATGGCCCGCGCGCGCGCCGGGACCGCCGGGACGGCCACGTCGGTTGTGATCGCCGAGAACTGGCTCATTGAGTTGCGCGCCAGGATGAAGCGGTGAGCGCGGGCGGTGCAACTCCGGACGCGCGCTTGGGCGATGATAAACCGGCCGTCGCGGCGACGCTGCCGCAATAAGGAACATGACAGAATACCATGAAAATACGGCTTGACTAGCCCGTTTTTCATGGTATAATGCGGCATGGTGATTCGTCGAACCGCCTTGTACGCCCGAGTCGCCACCGCGCTCGAACGGAATCCGGTCGTCGTGCTCTCGGGGCCGCGCCAGGCCGGAAAGACCACGCTGGCTCGCGAGTTCCTCGCGCCCGAATCCGTCAACTACTTCGACCTCGAAGACCCGGTCAGTCTGATCCGTCTTGAGGAGCCGCGCACGGCCCTCGATCCGCTTCGCGGACTGGTCGTCATCGATGAAGTCCAACGACGGCCGGATCTCTTCCCGGTACTGCGGGTTCTGGCCGACCGTCCGGGAACGCCGGCGCGCTTTCTCATCCTTGGGAGCGCTGCCGGTGACCTCTTGCAGCAAAGCTCCGAGAGTCTGGCTGGACGCGTGGAGCGGATCGATGTCGCCGGATTCTCACTTGAGGAGTTGGGCGCGAATGCGTTGACGAGTCTGTGGCTACGGGGCGGATTCCCTCGTTCCTGGTTAGCCCGGAGCGACGCGGACAGCATGGCGTGGCGCAAGCAATTCGTCCTCTCGCTGTTGGAGCGAGACCTGCCGCAGTGGGGCGTACGCGTCCCTGCCACCGCGTTGCTCCGCTTCTGGACCATGCTCGCCCACTACCACGGGCAGACATGGAACGCCGCCGAGGCGGCCAAGGCCCTCGGCGTCAGTCCAACGACGAGCAGGCGATACATCGACCTGCTGACCGACGCCCTCGTGGTGCGGCAGCTTCAGCCCTGGCATGCCAACCTCAAGAAGCGGCAGGTGAAATCCCCCAAGGTGTACGTCCGTGACAGCGGCCTGTTGCATCACCTCTTGGGTATCGCGCACGAAAAGGCACTGCTCACGCATCCGAAGATCGGCGCCTCGTGGGAAGGCTTTGTCATCGAACAGGTCCTGCTCACGCAACCACACGACGAGGCGTGGTTCTGGGGAACCCATCAGGGCGCGGAGATTGATCTGGTGCTTCGACGTGGCGATCGCCTCTTCGGCATCGAGTGCAAGCGCGCGGACGCCCCGCGTCGTACCCCGTCGATGCGGAGCGCCATGGAGGACCTCGCGCTCGAGCGCATCATCGTCATCTACCCTGGGGCACAGCGATATGCGCTGGATGATCGCATCGAAGCGGTGCCGCTGGCTGCGCTGGCACAGGCGGGCGACCTGTTCGGCTCCAGCATGGAGTGAGCACCGAGCACCGAGGGCTCACGCGTTGACGCACGGGCACGGCTTATAAGCATGCAGCAGGCTCGACGGCGCACCGCTCAGCCTGCACATTGCTGAGGTGACCTCCACCATCGAACGCATCACCGCCGCCCTTAGCCGTAGCTACCGCGTCACCCGCGAACTTGGCGCCGGCAGCCACCGTGTACCTCGCGCACGACATCAAGCACGATCGTGATGTCGCCATCAAGGTGCTGCACCCCGATCTCGGCGCGGCGCTCGGCGGCGAACGTTTTCTGTCAGAGATCCGCACCACGGCGCGACTGCAGCATCCGCACATTCTCCCGTTGCTCGACAGCGGCGACGCGGACGGTTTGCTGTACTACGTGATGCCGCTGGTCACCGGCGAGACTTTACGCGCGCGTTTAGAACGCGAGCGTCAGCTCCCCATCGTCGACGCCGTGCGCATCGCGCGCGCATGACGCAAACGGGACTCTCGCTCGGCATGCCGCAGTACATGAGCCCCGAACAGGCCATGGGCGAGCGCACCATCGACGCCCGCAGCGACACCTACGCGCTCGGCGCGATGACGTACGAGATGCTGGTGGGCGAAGCGCCCTTCACCGGCTCCAGTGTGCAAGCGATCGTCGCGCGCGTGCTCACCGAAGAACCGTGCAGCATCGGCGTGCAGCGCAAGGCCGTACCAGTCGGCGTCGAACAGGCCGTCATGCGCGCGCTCGAAAAACTGCCGGCCGATCGCTTCGAGAGCGCCAAAGAGTTCATCGACGCGCTGGGGCGTGAAGGGCACCCACCATGGCCCGCACGGGCGGCACCGCGGCGACAACGCGCACCTCACGCAGCGTATCGCCGCACCGTCGGTCCTCGTGATCGTCGGCGGGCTCGGATGGGTCGGCTGGTGGCGCGCCTTGCGCACCAACAGCGCATCCGACGCGTCGCCCATGCAGTTCACCATCGAGCCACCCAACGGCGCCGGCATCATGGGGGCGTCGTATTCGGTGGACATCTCCACGGCCGCGCGCCGCGTGGCCTTCATTGCCCGGGACAGCGCTGGCGTTTCGCGTGTGTACGTACGGGCGTTCGCCGATGTGCAATCGCAACGCCTCGACGGCACCGAAGGTGTGCAGCAGCTCACCTTCTCTCCTGATGGCGCCTGGATTGCCTTTTTCGGCAACGGAAAACTCAAGAAGATTCCAGCCACCGGCGGCAGTGCGCTCGCACTGACGGACATCTCGAGCCAGGCATATGGTGCCGACTGGGCTGTCGATGGGCACATCTATTTCCCCGACGGTCGTTCGATCCTCGTGATCCCGGAGAACGGAGGCGCCGCGAAGACGCTCGGTCCCCTCGTGGAAGTGGGACGGTCTATCCAGTCGCTACGGGTACTCGCCGACGGCACCACGGTGCTCTTCACCGATGGGGGTGGTCTGGCCGCGGCGTCGCGCCTGCTGGCGTACTCGCTCGCCTCCGATTCCGTCTCGCCCGTCGGCATCGCTGGCACGCGAGCCTTTGGCGTGCGTGACAATCTGCTGGTGTACGGCGATGCCAGCGGCGCCATCTATGGCGTGCCGTATGATGCGAAACGCCGTACGGTGCGTGGCGAACCGCGGCTGCTGAGCAATACCGCAGATCGAGCAAGTCGCGTCGCCCTCGCCGCCGACGGTTCGCTGGCGTATTTCCTCGGCGACAAAACCAATGCCCTGACGCTCGTTGGACCCGGCGGCGCCATCGAGACGTTGCGCGGGGGATTGGACGGCGCGAGTGAACCGCGGGTGTCGCCAGATGGCAAGCGGATCGTGATGTTCTCGGAGGCCGTATCAGAGGTCCGGACGTACGACCTCGAGGCACGGTCGCTCACGCGCAATACCTTCGGTCCGGCCAACGCCACCGTGTACTCGCGCCCCGAATGGACGCCCGACGGCGCCCTCGTGTTGCGCACGCAGTCCGGCGCGGAACCCGCGGTGCTCACACGGCACGCCGCCAACGAAAGCCGGGTGCCGGATGTGCTGCACCGTGACGCGAAGAACTCCATCTGGGAAGGGGTGGTCTCACCCGACGGCCAGTACCTCCTGTACCGCGTCGGCACCGGCAACGGGTCCGATGTTCGGTGCCGACGCATGAGCGGCGACACCGCATCACGTCCCTTCGCAGCGACGCCCGCCAGCGAGAGAGAAGCGCGCTTTTCGCCCGCCGGCCAATGGGTGGCGTACAGCTCGAACAACGCCGCCGCAGCCCTCGACGTGTATGTGCGGGCGTTCCCCGACGGTCAGACGGCGTACCGCATATCCGAGTCGGGCGGTGCGCAGCCGGTCTGGGCGCGCGACGGGCAATCGCTGTACTACGTCGCGAGCGACGGTGTCCTGCTTCGCGCGAAGCTTGGCATCGCCGGAGGAGCGCGCCCGGGAGCACTCACAGCGCTATCGCCTACGGCGGGAGCGAGTACGACCGCTGCCCCCAGGGTGACGGCCCGCGACACGGTGGTTCGCGGTGGCTTCGAATTGACGTTTGCGAACGGCCATGCCCCGTACGATGTGATGCCTGATGGGCGCGTCGTGCTCATGCGCCGAATGCAGAACAGCCAGCGACTGGTGGTGGCGTATGGGTGGCTGGCGGCGCTCCGGGCCGAGTGGGCGAAGACGGCGCGATGAACAGCGCGTGACTTGAAAGACCCTTCCACTATGACTAGTTTGGTCAGATGACCACCGTCTCCATCTCCGAGCTCAAGGCGCGGCTCAGCGCCTTCCTCGACATCGTCCGCGACGGCGACGAGGTGCTCGTCACCGATCGCGGGCGTCCGATCGCGCGCCTCATGCCCATCCGCCACGCCGAACAGGAAGAGGGGCGCCGCGAGATGCTGCTTCGGAGCGGGCGGTTGCGTGGCCCCGCCACAGCGCTGGCCGGAGACTTCTTCACGCGCACACGTCCCACCGATGCCGACGGCCACAGCCTCGCCGCGTTGCTCGACGAACGCGCCGACGGGCGATGAACTGCGCTCGAGATTCGCGTGAAATGCGCGTGAGCGCCGCATGAAGTTCTGGGACTCCTCGGCCCTAGTTACGCTGCTGCTCGAGCAGCCGCGGTCCGCGCACGCGCGCACCTTGGCGGCCGACGATGGTGAGATGATGGTGTGGTGGGGTTCGGCGATCGAGTGTGCGTCGGCGATCGCGCGCTTACATCGAGACAGGCAACTGTCCACGCCCGACGAACGCGCCGCACGCGCCATGCTCGCCGAGCTGAGCACCGCGTGGTACGAGATTCAACCCGGCGCTGCCGTGCGCGATCAGGCGATGCGCGTGCTCCGCGTTCACCCACTACGGGCCGCCGATGCGCTGCAACTCGGTGCCGCGCTGGAATGGTGCGGCGGCGGCGCCTCGGGCACGTTCATCACCTACGATGACCGCCTCCGCGACGCCGCCTCGCGCGAAGGGTTCGACACCCCGTGACATCCAATACCCCCGTGCCCGATCGACTCGCGACGGCCCTTGGCCAGAGCTACCGCCTCGAGCGCGAGCTCGGCGCCGGCGGCATGGCCACCGGTACCTCGCGCACGACATCAAGCACGATCGCGATGTCGCCATCAAGGTGCTGCACCCCGATCTCGGCGCGGCGCTCGGCGGCGAGCGGTTCTTAAGCGAGATCCGCACCACGGCACGCCTGCAGCATCCGCACATTCTGCCGTTGCTTGACAGCGGCGACGCCGATGGCCTGTTGTACTACGTGATGCCGCTCGTGACCGGCGAAACGTTGCACGCGCGCATGGAGCGCGAACGGCAGCTGCCCATCCCCGAGGCCGTGCGCATTGCGCGTGAAGTGGCGAGCGCGCTGGATTACGCGCACCGCCAAGGTGTGATTTATCGCGACATCAAGCCGGAGAACATTCTCCTGCAGGACGGCAGCGCACTCGTAGCGGATTTCGGCATCGCGCTGGCGGTGCAAAGCGCCGGCGGCGCACGCATGACGCAGACGGGCCTGAGCCTCGGCACGCCGCAATACATGAGTCCCGAGCAGGCGATGGGCGAACGCACCATCGATGCCCGCAGCGACATCTACGCGCTGGGCGCGATGACGTACGAGATGCTCGCCGGCGACGCGCCGTTCACCGGCGGCAGCGTGCAGGCGATCGTGGCCAAGGTGCTGACGGAAAAGCCCACGCCGCTGCACACGCTGCGTGATACGGTGCCTGGGCACATTGAAGCCGCCGTGCTCACGGCGCTCGCCAAGTTGCCGGCCGATCGCTTTGCCAGTGCCGCGGAGTTTGCGAGCGCGCTCGGCGCGTCGCCCACGGTGGCCACCACGTTGGGCGCGCGCCGCGCGGCACCCGTTTCGCGCGCCACGCGCGTGCTGCCCTGGGTCGTGACGGCGGTGGCGGTGCTTGCGGCGGTGGTGGTTGGGCAGCGGCGTGCACCGGCGTCATCACCGGCCACGAGTCGTCAGCAGGTCTCGCTCTGGAAAGTCCCGCTCCCCTCGCCGCTTGACGCCGGGGCCTCGATCTCTGGCGCCGAAGCGGCCATTGCGCCGGATGGGTCGGCCATCGTGTATAGCGATTCCACGCCGAGTGGACGCATGCTGTTCCGGAAGGCGCGCGATGCGGCCGAGGGAGTACCGCTGGCCGGGACAGAGCGTGGCGTGTCGCCCTTCTACTCACCCGACGGGAAGTGGATCGCCTTCGCCACGACCGATGGCGTCTTGCGCAAGCTTCCGGCCACTGGTGAAGGTGGAGCCGTGACGCTCGTGCAATCGATGGGCAGTGGGATATACAAGTTTGGCGCGTGGCTCGAGGATGGGAGTATCGTGTACACGCTGCGCCGCAGGATTTCGCGCGTCTCGGCCGACGGCACGCCCATGCCTCCTCCGAACATTGCCAAGTATCTCCGCGGAGGGCTCGAAAAGAACGACGTGCAGTCCGCTAGTCCGCTGCCTGGCGCTCGCGGGTTCCTGTTTAGCGTCTGCCCCAATAATTGCAGCATCGGGTCCGCCGTGTCGGCGTCCGGCGCGGCCTTGTACGCGGTCGATCGCACCGCGGCGTCTCCATCGGCACTGATGTGGGTGTCGCGCCAGGGCCAGGCGGAACCGGTGGATTCGAGCTGGCGCGGACGGTTCGAGTACCCAGCGATTGCACCCGATGGTCGGTCGTTGGCCGTGAGCGTGCGCGACAAGACCACGGATCTCTGGATCTGGCGGGCCATGGGCGACCGCCAGAAAGTGCGAAGTGCGGCACCCACGAATTGGCGCCCGTCGTGGACAGGGGATGGAGCCGCAGTGGCCTTTGTCGCCATCGGTTCGCCCGATGAAAGCGAGTCCGTCCACGCGGTACCGACGATCGTCCGGGCCGATGGATCGACGACCACCTCACCGATCGTGCGCGCCGCGAGGGACTTTTACGAGGTGGAGCTCTCCCGCAATGGAGAGTGGAGGGTGCTTCGCACCGACGAGACCCGGCTGAGCAAGCTGTTCGTGCAACGCCTCGTGGGCGACACCGCGCTGCGCGAGCTCTCAACCGAAGGCAGCAGCGCCCTGCAGGTGGCGTTGTATCCCGATGGACGGTGGTTGGCCTATACGGCCAATGGGGAAATCGCCCTGCAATCGTTCCCTGATCCCACCCAGAAGGTCGTGGTGTCACGTGATGGCGGGTCGGAGCCGCGCTGGTCGGGGAACGGCCGCGAGCTGTTCTTCCAAAGCAAAGGGCAGATGATGGTGGTGGCGGTGCCGCCCGGCCCTACGTTCACGCCAGGATTGCCGCGCGCGTTGTTCTCCGTTCAGGGATACCGGACCGCGCGCAATCGTTCGCAGTACGACGTGACGCCCGACGGTCAACGCTTTGTGATGATTCGCGAATCGTCGGCCACGACGCTGGTGTACGTGGAGAATTGGTTCGCCGAGTTGCTGGCGAAGGCCAAGCGGTGAGGCTGCTGGCGAATCCGAAGTCAATGCGGTATATACCTGTATATCCCGATCATTTGAGGCGCAAACGTGACCGTCGCCCGCAGTCGCACGTTCCGTAGTGGCAACAGTGAAGCGCTCCGGCTGCCGAAGGACGTCGCGTTCGGCGACGATGTGGAGCTGGTGCTGGTTCGCTCAGGCAACGTGATGACGATCTACCCGGCTGCCACGAGCATCGCCGAGATGCTCGCGCAGCTGCGTACGACTCCCGCGCCGCGCGAGATCGAGCGTCGCGACGACGAGCCGCTGGCCGATCGCGGGGGGCTCTGACGCGTGTCGTTCGTACTCGACACCAATGTCGCCATCCACCTGCGCGACGGAGACCCGGTCGTGGCCGAGCGAGTGGGCCGGCTCGACGGCGCGGTGCTGCTGTCGGTCGTCACGCGCGTTGAATTGGAAGGTGGGGTGTATCGCGATGCGAAGGACGCGCCGTTGCGTCGCGCGCGTCTCGACGCCGTGCTGAGCGCGATCCCGACGCTGGCGTTCGACGAGGCCGCTGCCGACGCGTATCGCTCGATCGTCGAGCGCGCCGGCTACTCACGTCGCAAACTGCTGGACCGCATGATTGCGGCACAGGCAATCGTGCATCGCGCCACCGTGGTGACCATGAACCCCGACGAATTCGCCGACATCCCCGGTCTCGACGTGCTCGCATGGTGAGCGCCCACCTGCTCGCCACGGCCAGCCGTTCATGACCGACATCGTATCTCGCCTCAGCGCTGCTCTCGTCGGCCGCTACCGCGTCACCCGCGAACTCGGTGCCGGCGGCATGGCCACCGTCTACCTCGCGCACGACATCAAGCACGATCGCGACGTGGCGATCAAGGTGCTGCACCCCGATCTCGGTGCCGCACTCGGGGCCGAACGGTTCTTAAGCGAGATCCGCACCACGGCGCGACTGCAGCATCCGCACATTCTCCCGTTGCTTGACAGCGGCGACGCGGACGGTTTGCTGTACTACGTGATGCCGCTGGTGACCGGCGAAACGTTGCACGCGCGCATGGAGCGCGAACGGCAGCTGCCGATCCCGGAGGCGGTGCGTATTGCGCGCGAAGTGGCGAGTGCGCTGGATTACGCGCACCGCCAAGGCGTGATTCATCGCGACATCAAGCCGGAGAACATTCTTCTGCACGACGGCCAGGCGATTGTTGCCGACTTCGGCATCGCGCTGGCCGTGCAGCAGGCGGGTGGTGCGCGCATGACGCAAACCGGCTTGAGCCTCGGTACGCCACAGTACATGAGCCCCGAGCAGGCGATGGGGGAACGCACGATCGACGCCCGCAGTGATGTGTATGCGTTGGGCGCTGTGCTCTACGAAATGCTGGCCGGGGATGCGCCGTTTACCGGTGGCAGCGTGCAGGCCATTGTGGCGAAGGTGTTGAGTGAGCGTCCCACGGCGTTGCACACGTTGCGTGATACGGTGCCGGCGCACGTGGAGCACGCGGTGTTCACGGCGTTGGCGAAGTTGCCGGCCGATCGCTTTGCGAGTGCGGCGGAGTTTGCGACCGCACTGTCCAATGCGAGTGGCGCGACGTTTACGGCCACGGCGAGTGTAGCGGCGCCCGCGCGACCACTGGCGCGTGATCCGCGCACGTGGGTCACGGTGGCCGCCGTCGCGACGAGCGTGGTCGTCGCCGCGCTGTACATCGTGCGACCGGCCGCATCGACAGCGGTGAGCCGCCAGCGTGTGCAACTCTGGCAGAACAGCCTCCAGCCCGCGCTGTTGCCCGGCGCACGGGCGATGGCGACGCAGGCCGCGATCGCGCCCGATGGATCGAGCATCGTGTTTGCCGACACCGCCAACGGTCAGTTCGTGCTCAAGCGCAAGCTGCGCAACGCGAGCGATGCAACGGTCATGACGGGAACCGAAGGAGCAAGCTCGGCCTTCTTCTCGCCCAACGGTAAGTGGGTGGCCTTTCTCACCAACGATTACAAACTCAAGAAAGTCCCGATTGACGGTGGTGGTGCTGTGACGCTGGCCGAGGACGTGGCGCCCGACATGCACTCCGGTGCGTGGCTTGACGATAACAGCATCGTGTATTTCGCCCAGGGAGCTACCCTCAAGCGCCTATCGGCTGATGGCGGACCATCGATGGCACTGCCAGGTTTTATTCAGGTCGGTGCCGTGGCGTCCATCGCGCTATTGCCGGACAGCAAGGGACTGCTGTTGACGGTGTGTCCTGGAGATTGCGCGAGCACGTCGAGCGTGTACGCGTATGCGTTCGCCACGGACAGTCTCCGGCTCTTGGTGCCCGGGGCCGCCGGCGCGTGGTATGCGCCGACGGGTCATCTTCTGTACACTGCGCGCGAGGGCGGATTGTACGCCGCAGATTTCGATGCGGTCTCCATGACGCTGACGTCGGGTCCGATGTCGGTGATCGAGGGAGTGGACCCGATGCGCTTCGCGCTGTCGGCGTCGGGGAGTGTGCTCTACACAACCGACGAGGCGGCTCGCACGCTCAAACACTTGGTGTGGGTGACGCGCGACGGACGTCAAACGGCCTTTGATTCCTCGTGGGTGGAGCATTTCGAGTACCCGGCCCTGTCGCCGGACGGGCAGACGCTGGCCGTCAGCGTGCGTGCAAAAACGACGGACTTGTGGCTGCGTCGGTCGGATGGCCCCCGTCAAAAGCTGGTGACGCCAGGGGTGGTGAGTTTGCGGCCGTCATGGATGCCCGATGGGAAATCGCTGGTGTTTATATCGGTGGGCGATCTCGCAAAGAACAAGGACGATATTACGGTGTATCGCGCGCCGGCGGATGGCAGTGCGAGGGCGACGCTGTTGCAGCGCGACGACATTGGGTTGTGGGAGGCCGAGCTCTCGCGTGATGGGGCGTGGATGGTGGTGCGAAAGAATGTGACCGGCTCTCGCAATGTGCTGCTGGCGCGACGGCTCACCGGGGATACCACGTTGCGCACGGTGTTTGATATGCCCTCCGTGCAATTTGCGGCCAGCGTGGCGCTGTCGCCGGATGGTCGGTGGCTGGCCTACGCGTCGAATGAAAGCGAGGGCACGGTGAACGTGCACGTCATGTCGTTTCCCGACGCGCAGATCAAGTTCGTCGTGTCACGCGATGGTGGCACCGAACCGCGCTGGTCGCGCGACGGTCGTGAACTGTTCTTCGAGAGCGGCGGCATGCTGAAAGTGGTCAACGTGCCGGCGGGGCCCACGTTTACGCCGGGCAATCCGCGCCCGCTCTTCTCGCTGGCCGGATTTCGCCGGACGCGTAACCGCCAGCAGTACGACGTGTCGCCCGATGGCCAGCGCTTCATCATGATTCGCGAGCGGGGGGCGACCACGTCGCCGACGGCGGTGTACGTGGAGAACTGGCTAGTGGAGCTGACGGCGAAAATGAAGCGGTAGCGCGAACCTACCCGTTGTCCTGTTGCCGCATCTCTTCCTGCAGCGCTTCCAGTTCCGCGATCACCTCGAGATCCTTCGGCCGGCCTGCCGCACGCTTTACCCGAATGAGCCATGGCAGGTCGAGCAGTTGCACGTCGCGACCGAAGATGGTAATCGTGAGCGCGTGGGGGAGCAGGTCATCATAGTGACCGCCGCCGGTGATTTCGCCCAACAAGTCGATCGCACCGACCGTGGTGGTCAACGTGAAGTTGAGTCCCGCGCGCAGAGTGCCGACCGACCAGTCGAAGGGCAGACCGAGCGGCGCACCGCGCAGGTAGGGCGTGAAGGGTGCCAAGGCGTTGACCACGCGCGCCAGGTTTGCGGGCGTGCGCGCATAGGAAACGTCGATGTCGTCGGTGAGACGCGACGACCCGTGTGCCCGCGCGGCGACGCCGCCGACAATGATGAACTCCACCCCCGCGTCGCTCAACGCGGCGAGCAATTGCTCGAGCTGTGTCATCGCTGGGCCGCGCGCTTCGCGAGCGAGGTCGCGCGCTGCAGTTCACGCCCAGCCTGTTGCCACTCGCCCAACGTGCGCAATCGCTCATCAACAGTCTTCCGCAGATTCTCCCGCAACAACGTGCGGTCGACGTCCCGTTTATAGCACGCCACCACCGCATCGGCCACGGGCAACGGCTCGACCACCAACCGCAGCGAGAATCCCGCGGCCTCGGCACAGCGAACCAAGGTCTCGACCGTCGGGTTGGCATCCCCACGCTCGAGGCTCGCGATGGCCGACTGCGAGGTGCCGACGCGATCGGCCAATTCACGCTGTGTCAGGTAGCCATCGCGGCGGGCTTCCCGCACGACACGGTGGTACTCTCGAATATCGTACATAGTATCAATATATGTTATATACGATTTACGTCAACATCACATCGGCGCTTTTGCCGATAACGAACGGCGCTTGCCGCTCCGTGCGTTTCGAGCGATATCACGACCACAGCCAAGCCGCCGCATATCCCGACGCTGCTGGACTCGGTGGCCGGCCAACCATTCACCGAATGAGGAGTTCTCGATGCCATCGTCTACCCTGCGCGCTGCAATCGCCTCCCTGTTGCTTGCGGCGAGCGCATCGCTCGTCAGTGGGTGCGCAGGATCGTTGCGGGTTCCCGATACCACCGTCGGCCGGGCATCGGGTGCAACACTCTCGCAGGTCTACTTCTGGCGCGCACGTCCGGGCAAGTTCGAGGAATACTCGCGCTACGTTCGCGAACGCGCTGAGCCGATCGACCGCGAGGCACAGCGCACAGGCGCATTTCTCGACGTCACCACCTTCGCTGTCAACGATTCGACAGTGCCCTGGACGCACATGCGCGTGTTTCTCCTGCGAGACTCGGTGCAACTGCAGGGGCTGAGTGCTGCCCTCGCCGCCGCCGGTGCACGCCTCGAGCCAGACAGTGTGCGACGGCGTAAAACGAGCGAGTACTCGGCGTCGTTGCGCGATCGCGTGGGGAGTACCGTCACGCACGTGCTTCGCTAGTCACGAGTTGTTGGTATTCGCGTACCAACTCGGCTCTGCACTGTTCTTCGGAGCTGACGGCGAAGATGAAGCGGTAGCGGGCACCGTGCGCAGTGCCATAAATACGTCTACACGTTAGACTTGCTTTATGACGCTTGCCGCCTTCGCGCGACTGCTTGATGCCTCGCCCAAGTGGGTGCTCAACACCCTGCGCGCGCTCGGGCTAGCGCCTCGGTACACGCTCGCGCGGGCGCAGCGATTCACCATTATGCGCGCGGTGCATGATGGCGCCGGCATGCCGCTGCCGGCGGCGTACGCCATGGCGGGTCGGGCACTCCGCTCATGGCGCGGCGAAACGGCGTGCATCACGCTGCCAACGACCGCAAGCGATGACGTTTCCCTGACGCTCGATGTGTATCGTCTCCTGTCGTCGGTGAACGTGCGATTGGCTGACGTGCGCGAGTCGTACGCGCCGATGGTGCGCGGACGACCGCGAGCCACCCGCGTCAGCGCGCTTGACGCCGCGACGGCATGGGGGCTCGACCTCTCCCTCGTGCGCGATAACCTGCGCCGGACCCCGCACGAACGACTCCGCCAGCTGGATGCGATGCGGGCATTCACGATGAACGTCCAGCGTACCACCTCCGCCACGCGGCCGCGCCATGTTTGAAATCATCCTGTCCGCATTGGTGGCGCGCGACATCCGCTTCGTGCTCGTGGGCGGTGTGGCCGCCACGATTCATGGGTCGGCGCGCTTCACGAATGACATCGATATTTGCTACGACACGGCGCCCGACAACGTCGATCGCCTCGTGGCGATCCTCACGGAGTGGCAGGCCTCTCTGCGTGGCGTCGAGCCCGGACTCCCGTTCATTCTCGATCGGCGCACGTTTCGCACCACGCCCCTCCTCACGCTCACGAGCACCATGGGCGCGATCGACCTGCTCGACCACGTGCCGGGCGTCGGCGACTACGCTGACGCGATCAAGGGCTCCGAAACGGTCCGCATCGGGGCGACCGAGTTCCGCGCGCTCACGCTCGAAGCACTGATCGCCTCGAAGAAGGCGGTGCGACGCAAGAAGGATCTCGAACATCTCATCGAGCTGGAAGCGATTCTCGCGTTGCGACGGCAACCGTAGGGGGCGTCAGCGTCATCGGCGCGCCATATTACCCAGAATGACGACGTCTTGCCTGTTCACCATCCGGGAATGCTGTGCGCGATAACCCGACGCCAGCGGATCGTCTGAGCGCGGCATTAGCCGACCGCTACCGCGTGGGCCGCGAACTTGGGCAGGGCCGCATGGCCACCGTGTATCTCGCGCACGATCTCAAACACTAGCGCGATGTCGCCATCAAGGTGCTGCACCCGGACCTGGGCGCGGCCCTCAGTGGTGAGCGGTTTCTGACCGAGATTCGCACCACTGCGCGCCTGCAACATCCGCACATTCTGCCGCTGCTTGACAGCGGAGAGGCTGACGGGTTGCTGTACTACGTGATGCCGCTCGTGACCGGCGAAACGTTGCGCGCACGACTGGAGCGCGAACGACAGTTGCCGATGGCCGACGCGGTGCGCATCACACGCGAAGTCGCCAGTGCGCTCGATTACGCACATCGCCAGAACGTCATTCATCGCGACATCAAGCCGGAGAACATTCTCCTGCACGATGGCAGCGCACTCGTCGCCGACTTCGGTATCGTGCTCGCTGTGCAGAGCGCCGCCGGCCAGCGCATGACGCAAACTGGATTGAGCCTCGGCACGCCGCAGTACATGAGCCCCGAGCAGGCGATGGGCGAGCGCACCATCGACGCCCGCAGCGACCTCTACGCGCTGGGTGCGGTCACGTACGAAATGCTGGCCGGCGATGCGCCGTTTCTGGGCAGCAACGTGCAAGCCATCGTGGCCAAGGTGCTGAGTGAAAAGCCTACGCCCTTGCACATGCTGCGCGATACGGTGCCTGAGCACATCGAGGCCGCCGTGCTCATGGCGCTCGCCAAGCTGCCGGCCGATCGCTTTGCCAGTGCCGCGGAATTTGCGAGCGCGCTTGCTGCATCGCCCACGACGGGCGTAGCGTCCGGTGCCCGACGGGCGGTGCCCGACGGGCGGTGCCCGACGGGCGGTGCCGCCGTCGCGTACCGCGCGACTGCTCGGGGTGCTCCCGTGGGCAGTCGCCGCGACGCTCGGCGCCGTGCTCCTCTGGCAACGGCGAGCGCCGGCCGCGACGGTGGCCGCTAGTACTGCGACCGCTTAGAGAGTGGCTTTTTATAACCGAACTTCCGGCGCGCGTCTTGGCGGGTGAAGCGCCACGTCATCGTGGTGCGGAGGCAGTACGAAAGGCTCTGGGCTTGGCGCTTGAGGCCGTGGGTTTTGGGTTCTGGGTGATTCCGCTCGTGATTCGGCGGGATCACAACAGCATGACCACAAATTCACGCGGAAAACGACACGGATAAGCTCACGAACACGCACGCCAAGGATCGTTTGCGTAGAGCAGTTCGCTTTTCGTTGTTCAACAACAAAAACCCGGATCCGTCGAACTCGCGCCGTCGCGTGTCGTCAACCCGGAGCAAATTCGCGTGCTATCCGTGTAATCCGCGGTGAAGCAGTGCCTGGTAGGAGCGATCGGTCGGTCGCCACCACCGCAGCCGATCAAACCCACCACCCAGTACCCACCACTCACGGCCTCAAGCCCATCGCCCACCGCGAGAGGCTCTGGGCTTGACGCTTGAGGCCGTGGGTTTTGGGTT
>JANLVC010000060.1:0-5438 GCA_031363815.1 Gemmatimonadota bacterium | reverse complement strand
GCGTCGTGCCGCTCGAGGGGCTGGTATCCGATCTCGTCGAGGATGAGGAGCGCGGGGCGGAGCAGCATCGGCATGAACATCCCGAGCCGATTGCGGTCGCGCGCCGCGCGTGACTTGGTGACCAGGTCCGGCAGGGTGAGGAAGTAGATGCGGTGCCCGCGCGCGAGCGCCGTCAGCGCCGGCCCTGTTGCTCAGGGCGTCTTACCCACACCGCAGGGGCCGAGCTCGCGACGCGCAACGCGTCGGCGGCCCGCCGTCTCGAGGAAGGCATCGAGGAAACGCGCACGCGGCATCGGCTTGGCGTGTTCGCCGAACTCGGTACCCGCTTCAAGACCACGAATCTGATCGAGCGTGTCATGGCGCGTGTCATGGCGCGTGTCGAAGCGAAGCCCCCCCGCGTTGGTCGCTGGCGAACGAGCGATCAGAAACAGCGCTGGTGTGCGGCCACGCTGATACACATCGAGACGAACTTCCGGCGGGTGAAAGGCTACACGCACCTGGCCTTGCTCCAAGCCGCGTTGCGCGGCACACTCCCCGTGAATACCACGGCCGCGTAAGCGGCTATTCCGAGGCACTCAACCGAATTTCAACGAAGTTCGGGACACACCCCACTATACCAGACCTATGCCTGCCCCCCACCGCTGGACCAGGAGGCGCGCGACGATCCGTTGGGTAACCATCGGGCTGGTGGCGCTGCCGGCGCTGGTCGACGCCCAAACGCGCGCCGATGCACCCATCACCGCCGCATCCGTCGGTGGCCTGATACCGGTGCTCGGCGCGCTCCCGGACCCGGTCGCACTCCGTCGACCGGTGCCGGAATTCGCCTTCGTGAAAGAGGCGATCCCGGCGGCCCCCGAGTTGCGCTCGCGTCCGCCGTACGTGCTGATCGGCGCGCTGGTCGGGGCGGGGTTGGGCGGCGCGTACGTGTACCACGAATGTCGCCACATCGACTGTATGACCCTGCTGCTGCCCGTTGTCATCGTTGGCGTGGGCGGCGGAGCCGTGGGCGCGACCATCGGGTGGATCATCGGGCGCCTGACCGCACCGGTCGCCGCGACGGCCCCGACCCCCGAGCCGTAGCGGGACGAACGCCCGCTCCATCGTCGTCGCTCCCACCGTGACGGCCGGGCGCGACGCCCGGTGCTCGATGTTGGGATGCGGCGACACGACACCGAGCCAGTGCGGGATTGGCGCGTTGAGAGCGTCGAGGTCCGCGAAGATCCGGCCCTCGAGAAATGTACGCGTGATGGAGCCGACTCCACGCTCAACCTTCCCCTTCACGCTCGGCCAGTAGGGCGGACTCGCCACCGGTAACACGGCGTCGTGCTCGGCGAAGTCGAGAAAGGCGGGTGCCCCATCCCCCCCTCGCGAGGCGCGAGGGGGGATGGTCGGTACCGTTACGTCGTCGGGCGAGGAATCCGTGCGTCGTAGCGCAAGTACAGCGCACAGAAGCACAATGCTGTCGTGGCCGCGGCCACCATGCCGTGCGGCCATGTACGCCACATGATGCCGCCGGCCATTGCCGAGCCGCCAACGAGCAGCGCCCAGAGGTAAAGCGGCATCCTCAACGTTCGCACGGCGAGCAAGCGAATGAACCAAAGGAAAAGCCCGTAGGAGAAGCCGACAATCGCTGGCGTCACCCACCCAAGCCCTTCGCGCCACTCTGGTCGAGTGGACGCGTAGGCCACGGCCACCAACGCCAGATTGAACAGACCCACACTCGCGAACCGAAATTGTTTCGAGCGTGGCGCGATCTGCTGTCTCATGAGGTCTCCGTGCTCAGATGCATACGAGGCCACTGTACGTCACCCATGTCCCGTTGGCCCCCGGGCCCCACCAAGTATCCCAATAGCACGAGATATCTCCAGAGCCTCCCGCACCGCTGCCCCCGGTTCCCACAGTTCCCCCGGTGCCGCTAGTGCCGCCACCGACGCCAGAGCCGCTGCCGGTAGCCGTGCTCGGCGCGTCGCAAGACCCGTTGGTCATGTAGCCGCCCTGAAAGCAATGGGGGTGAAGCACACGACATTCTTCGAACTGAACAAGCGCGTACGAGGCCAGCGCTGCGGCAATCCCCGTCAGGGCCTGCGCTACGATGTACGCGGCGCAGAACGGCAGCGCCACCAGGCAGCCCGCTGCCGCCACTTCTGTCCCAACGACGGTCACCGCGAGGGCCGCGAGGGTGCCCGCCAAGAACTGCTCGGTCCCGGCACAGGGATCATCTTCGACCTGTTGCGCGTGGAGGACGTCGGGCAGCACCAAGTTGCTCAAGCCTCGAAGCAGGCGGTGCGCGCTGCGGCGCAACCCGTCAGAGTCGCGCACCGCCAATCTGCCTTGCAGCGAAACATCTCGCATGTCAACGTGCGTTGCAGAAAGCACCTGACCGGACGCAGCGAGCTGCGTCACGCGTGCAACGGTGGGCCGCCCCCGGACGAAGCTCTCGAACTCGACGAACACGCTCGCTTTGCCGTCAACCGAAGCGATCATGCCGACAGGGGTGCGGATAGAGCGGTCCACGTGGGCCACCGTGAAGAGATCGACGGTATGGCCGTCTTGCTTGCGGCTGGCCACCCGCCGTGTCGGAATGCGCAGCGACATGCCCAGTTGACGGTTTCTCGTTGCTGATTGAGGCACGAGACCGAATGTCGGGACGTCTGCCGCGAGGTTCGCCGGCCGTTGGGACCGGCTCTCAGCCTGCAGCAGCAGTTTCGTGACTGTCGATGGTCCCGCCCCGAGCACGCCAGCACTGGGGCCGACGCTCGCCGTTCCGCGTCGCTCGACGATCCCCCCGTTGTTCTCGAAGCTCTTGAACACGACGGAGATGTTGCCCGTGGCCTCCGTAACCGAACTGCGTGCCCGAAGGTCGGGGGCGACGACAGATGGCTGTTCGGTGCAGGCGGCTGCCATCACGCTTCCTACGAGCGCCCATTGTACGTACGGTACAGCTTTCCTCATGTTCGTTCTCCTCCACTGTAGACCATGGCAGATAATATCAAACAGATCGCCCCCATTCGTGGAGGGTCTCCAGCGCGGCGAGTCAATCTCGCCGACAGGGCCACAATGCACGCTCCACGTGCGATCCGCAAGCACCCGTGAGCGACGATGGTGCGCGCCCCCCGCGTTGGGCAGATCGAGGCGTTCGCGGCGGCCGCCGGCGTGACGTTAGAGCCGGGATGGAAAGTCGAACTCGCCAAGCGCGTGAAAGCCAGCCTCCTGCGACAGGAGCGCGGGGCGGAGCCGCATCGGCATGAACATCCCGAGCCGATTGCGGTCGCGCGCCGCGCGTGACTTGGTGACCAGGTCGTGCAGGGTGAGGAAGGAGATGCGGTGCCCGCGCGCGAGCGCCATCAGCGCAAGCCCGGTTGCTCAGTGCGTCTTACCCACACCGCCGGGACCGAGCAGGAGGACGTGCTCACCCTGGTGCAGAACGCGCAGCGTCGCCAATGCATCGACGGTGGGCTTGGGGACCTCGGGCGGTGCGGCATCATCGAAGGACTCGAGGGTCTTGCATGTCGGGAGCCCGGAGCGCTTCCGATTGGTCGCAATGCGCCGCGCGAAACGCGCCGCGAGTTCGAGGCCGAACAGTTCGTCGAGCACTTCGACGGCGACTGTCTGGTCCTGCTGCCCACGGGCCAGCACCGGATCACGCGAGGTGAGCGCGGCCTCAAGCCCGAGCGTCGCGAGCGGATCGCGCACCCGCTCATCACTGACGGCGGCACTCATGCGATCGCCTCATACAGCGCGAGGGCAGGCGTCTCGACCACCGGGGCGAGTCGACGAATCGCCTCGCGTGCGTGCTGCGCCTCCAGCCGCGTGCGTTCCACCGGCGCCTGCACGAAGTGCGGACGATGCTGGCCGGGGCGGCGGGCCGCGCTGCGCTGGGCGCGTGAGCGTGCGCACCGCCGCCGCCGCGTGCGCCGGGAGTGTGACGTCAGGTGTGCCGCTCGCGCGGCGCTGATGCGCCCCGACCTCCACCGCGCCGAGCGTGATCGTGAACGCGTCACTCACGCGCTCGCCGCTCGCCGCTCGCCTGGATCGTGACCGTGTACCCCGCCGCGAGGGGGTCGACACGGTAGCGCACGCCGCGGTAGCTCACATGGCCGTCGAGCGAGGAGACGCGCCGCTCGATGGGCCGCGTGTCGTAGACCGGCACGAGGCTTGCTTGGCGAAGCACGGCCTGTTCGTCGGCAAAACGGATCGCCGGGACCGCCTTGGTCGTCCCGTGCACGCGCTGATTCGCGACCGTCGCGAGCCCGTGCGTGATTGGCGCGTTGAGAGCGTCGAGGTCCGTGAAGATCCGGCCCTCGAGAAATGAACGCTTGATGTAGCCGACTCCACGCTCAACCTTCCCCTTCACTCTCGGCCAGTAGGGCGGACTCGCCACCGGTAACACGGCGTAGTGCTCAGCGAAGTCGAGAAAGGCGGGCGCCCAGTGCACGGTGCCCGTCGCGACGTCGTGGCGGTCCACACACTGCTTCATGTGATCAACGAGCCACTCGGCCGGGAATGCCGAGCGCCTCGAAGGCGCCCTGCAGGCAGCGGAAGCGTGCCGGCGGCTTGGTGCTCGTGGTGAAGCGCGCGAAGCACATGCGGCGGTAGCCCAGCACGAGAACGAAGCAATAGAGCTTCGTCGTCTCGCCCCCGATGGTGATCGTGCCGCACGCGCCCCAATCGGCGTGTGCTTGGCGACCCGGCAACGTCTCGAAGCGCTCGGTGACGCGGCGGATTTGCTCGGCCTTAAGCAGACGCATCGCGTCACGGAGGATCGTGAGGCCACCGGTGTCCCCGCGCGTCCGTAGCTCGCGGAGCAGCACGGGGGCCGGCAGATCGAACGACGCGAGGCGCGCGCCGACGTACTCACGAAACGCGTCGAGCGCGGACGGACGGCGGGGACGCGGCGCGGCGGCGGCGGTCGCGCGGGCGCGCTGATTATAAATGGTCTGGCGGCTCACGCCGAACCGGCGGGCGAGGGCGGCGATCTGCTCCCCCTCCGACGCACGGTACCGAATGGTCATGGACCGCTCCCTGGAAAGCACGGTCGGACGCTCGGGGATAGGAGGCTCGCGGTCGGCCCGACCCTCCCCGGCTACGTGATGAGGACACGGGGAGTCGGCGTAGGCGCGACGCCTGGCGGCGCCGCGGCCCTCGACCGCTCCCCACCAATGTGTCCACTTCTCAACCGTTGATTCTGTCCAAGATCAAACTGGTGATGACAGTGCCAGACAGAACGCCACAAGACGCCCCACGCTCTCCCCGATGTTCCATTCGATCGGATGCCGCCGGTAGCAACCGTTCGTGAGGTGCGTAACGCCGAGGTTCTTGCACGCCGGAAGCAGGTTTTCCAAGCACTTCGGCAGCGGCGCACCCAGCGGAATCTGAAAGGGACGAGTTGTAACAGCGGGTCGTGCGGTGCAGGTCCATGCGGTAGTGGTCGATCCCCA